>NZ_JBHTHU010000006.1:0-582132 GCF_042676765.1 Mucilaginibacter calamicampi | reverse complement strand
ACCTATCGATATGGTAACCCTAAACAACCAAAAATAAACCGCTATTCTGTCATCGAATTACTAAACCCTTACAGCAATGACAACCTTCACTTACAAAACGTATAAGATTCTTGGCTATCGCTCAGAATGACAATTGATTTTTAGCACTATCTTTTATCTTTGCCCCGTGAGCCAGCAAACCATTCTGAAATTGCAGTTACCTACCGATCCGGTTTGGGTAAAGAACGTAGTTGAAAGTAATATTGAAGAACTACTTACAGACCATGCCTTTTGCGAGCAAAAAGCGGCCAGCAATGCCATCACACTAATTGTGCAAAACCCCAACCTGAGCGACCTGGTGCAGCAAATGGCCGACCTGGTGCGCGAGGAAATGGACCATTTTAAACGCGTGCATGAGATAATTTTGCAACGCGGGTTTATTTTAGGTCGCGAACGTAAGGACGATTATGTTAATGAGCTACGTAAATTCATTATAATAGGGGGCGGCCGCGAAGCGCAATTGGTTGATAGATTACTGTTTTCTGCCATGATAGAGGCACGCAGTTGTGAGCGTTTTAAGGTACTGTCAGAAAATATAAATGATAAAGAGCTATCAGACTTTTATTATGAGCTGATGGTAAGCGAAGCTACCCACTACACCATGTTTATTAACCTGGCCAAAAAATACGCGGGCAGCATTGATGTTGATAAACGCTGGAAGGAATTTTTAGCTTACGAAGCTAGAGTGATACAGAATTATGGCAAGCACGAAACCATTCACGGATAAACAGTACAAACACATCTACTTTGATCTGGACCATACCATATGGGATTTTGATAAGAATGCCGAAGAGACTTTACATGAACTTTATGTCCACCATAAACTGGCTGATCTGGGGCTAAACTCTGCTGATTTATTTATAGCAACTTACACGGCAAACAACCACCGCTTGTGGCGCGATTACCATTTAGGTACAATTACCAAGGAGCAATTACGGCAGGCAAGGTTTAACCAAACTTTTCTGGACCTGGGTGTTCATCCGGATGTTATACCTGCCGGCTTTGAGGATGCCTATGTGCAGCTTTGCCCCACTAAAACTAATCTGTTCCCCTACGCGCACGAAACATTGAGTTATTTGCAGGGCAAGTATACCCTCCATTTAATATCAAACGGATTTAAGGAGTCGCAGGATGTTAAGATAGGCAACACGGGCATAGGAAAGTATTTTGAGCACGTTGTGGTATCAGAGTTGGTAGGCGTAAACAAACCTGATAAAGCCATTTTCCAGTACGCGTTGGATGTGGCTGGTGCAGAAAAACATGAAAGCATTATGATTGGCGATAGCCTGGAAGCCGATGTTTACGGCGCGTTAAACTTTGGTATGGATGCTATCTACTTTAACCCTTTTAATGCTGAAAAGCCGGATGATGTGCCGGTGCAGATTAACCATCTGAGGGATTTAATGATGTTGTTGTAGCAAAGCAGGTGTAATACTACAGCATGCTGCAAAGTTGCCACACTGAATCCTTCTCCCACTGTTAACATGTTCATAAAAAATTTATTTTTCAAAGTGTGAAACCTTTTACATTTAACAGCGTCTTAACCTTAAATTAAATTGATTTACAGACCTTTGTAAAAACCTTTTAACATGTTTGAGTACACATCGTATATGGTTGTAGTGGGGCTGCTTGTTTTAGTTGGCGTGTTCTATTTAAGTCCGTATGAGCTTAAAGTAAATGAAGACGAAGACGACGAATAAGCGTTGTTTTTCTACCTTTCTCAATTTATTGCACCGGTATTTTTACCGGCAGTGCCCTTTATCCCCCTATAATTAATGGCAAAGCGCGAAGTTGATATCGTGATTATATCTGATGTGCATTTAGGCACCTATGGCTGCCACGCCAAAGAACTGCTTAAATACCTAAAAAGCATTAAACCTAAAATGCTTATTCTTAACGGCGATATTATTGACATATGGCAGTTTAGCAAATCATACTGGCCCGAAGCCCACATGAAGGTGGTGCGCCGCATATTAAAGTTTGTTACCGATGGAATCCCGGTTTATTACTTAACCGGTAATCATGATGAAATGCTGCGCAAGTTTGCTGATATGAACCTGGGCTCGTTCCAGTTACTAAATAAGCTGGTGCTAAACATAGACGGTAAAAAAGCGTGGATATTTCATGGCGATGTGTTTGATGTAACTATGCAACACTCCAAATGGCTGGCCAAACTGGGTGCTATTGGTTATGATACATTGATACTGCTTAACAGTTTTACCAATTGGCTGCTTACCGCTATGGGGCGCGAAAAAATGAGCTTCTCAAAAAAAATAAAGGCCAGGTTTAAAGATGCTGTAAAATTCATTAACCAGTTTGAACAAACCGCGGCCGACCTTGCCGTGAGCAAAGAATACCAGTATGTAATATGCGGCCATATTCACCAGGCCGAGATGCGCGAGATCATCGCTACAGACAATCCGGGCAAGGTACTGTACCTTAACTCGGGCGATTGGGTTGAAAACCTTACAGCGCTAGAGTATAATAACGGCGCGTGGGAAATCTTTAAATACACTCCGCAGGATTTTGAAGAAGATACTGATGCTGCTGATCTTTCAGACGCCGAGGATCTTGACGCAAAAATGGATGTAAGGGGTTTATTGGAGAGATTTAAGCAGGAACTTGATTAGCATTCAAAGATATTTATCGGCTGCAAGCCACCGTTTAATATCATTGTTACTCAAAACTATTCGTTTAGGTAAAAAATCCGCTATCTTCGTCCAATTTTTACACTTAATTTATTAATACATGAAAAACCTTTCCCTTTCTTTCGCAATTGCGTTACTGGCCGTTTTATGCTTCGCAGGCAAAAGTAATGCGCAATCAAAAGCCCGTGTGGGCATTAAAGCAGGCCTTACTTACACTACTTTAGGCGCTGCAACAAGCAACGGCATTTCTATTAATTACGATTATCGCCCGGGCTTTCAAGGCGGCGTTTTTGTTGAAACACCTTTGTCGCAATCTATTTCGTTTACAGCACAGGCGTTATACACTCAAAAAGGTGGTAGTATAAACACAACTATCTTAAACACAAAAATTGACGGCTACACACAGCTGAATTATCTTGATGTGCCTTTGTTGGTTGGTTTTAAAGCTAATCCTAAATTAGCATTTTATGTAGGGCCACAGGCTTCATTCCTGCTTTCACAAAAAACAGTGGTAAGCACCAGCAGCATGGGCAGCCAAACAAGCACGGATAAAACCGGCACAAAAACTTCCATTTTTGGCGGAAATATCGGTGCAGGCTACAGCATAACTAATGATATTGGCATACACCTTAATTATATTTTTGATTTTGGTCATGCTGCCGAAAGTGGATACGATACAGGCGAGCGCAACAGCGGTTTCATTCTTGGCTTAGGCTTTAAATTTTAATACTTACCACTGGTAAAACCTTAGCGGGTTGGTCACGTTTGGACACAAAAACAGACGCAACCAACCCGGTTTTTGTTACACTAATCCCTTATCAACATAACTATTTAATACATTTATTATCAACATCTTAATCTGTTTAAAGGCTTCGCTTAAGCTTTAATTTTTCGGGTTTTGGCATAGATATTGGCATTTTATATCCAATATTTTATTACATAAATCATAGAAAAAATGAAAAAGCTAATCATACTATCAGCATTAGGATTAACATTGACGGCGGGTGTAAACACCGCCAGGGCGCAGTCAACCATGCCGCGTATTGGTATTAAGGCAGGCGCTAATTACATGACGCTTGGAAAATTAGAAACAGGCGGTGCCAGTTACAATTACGACTACCGCTTCGGTTTTCAAGGTGGTTTAATGGCAGATCTGCCGCTGGCAACTCAGTTATCATTTATGCCGCAGGTTTTATATACACAAAAGGGTGGTAATGTAAAAGCAACAGTGGGTAACACTACCGGCGAAATAAGGACCCGTATTAACTATTTGGATGTACCGCTATTAATTGGTTTTAAACCATCGCCAGAGGTAACATTGTTTGCAGGTCCGCAGGTAGCGTTTTTGTTGTCGCAAGCGTCAGACACTTATGTTAACGGGGCAGCTACAGCCAACACAACCAGTACAGATGGTTTAAGAAAAAACGCTATAGGTGGTAACGTTGGTGTGGGTTACAATATTAACAACAATGTTAGTCTTAGCGGCAATTATGTATTTGATTTTGATAAAGCTGCTAATGATAACGCTGCCCAAAGCAAAGCTAAAAACAGCGGCTTCGCGCTATCATTAGGTTACTCATTTTAATTATAAAACATCCCGGTATAATTAATGCAAATAATATCTTTGTGAGGATAACGACCTGATGAAGATATTATTTGCTATACAGGGAACAGGTAACGGACACATAAGTCGCGCCCGCGAGATTGTTCCGTTGCTGCAGCAATACGGCGAGCTTGACTTGCTGGTAAGCGGCACCGAGGCAGAGGTTACGCTGTCTCAACCACTCAAATATCGTTTTCATGGGTTCAGTTTTGTTTTTGGCACCAACGGCGGCGTTGATAAATGGGCCACATTTAAAATTATGGATCTGCCGCAGTTGTGGAAAGACATGCGCAGCCTGCCGCTTGACCAGTACGACCTGATAGTTAATGATTTTGAGCCCGTAAGCGCCTGGGCCTGCAAAATGCAGGGAAGGGCATCGGTATCATTAAGTCATCAATGCGCGTTTGTTTCAAAAAATACACCGCGCCCGCACAAATGGCACTATGGCGAGTGGCTATTTAAACACTACTCCCCTACCACGCATCACATTGGGTTTCACTTTGAGCGGTATGCTGATTTTATTCATACACCGGTTATCCGCAGCGGTATTCGCAGTATGGTTACCAGCAATTTGGGGCATTATACCGTTTACCTGCCCGCTTATGATGATAAAAAACTGGCAGAACACTTGCGCAAAGTAAAAAATACAGAGTGGCACATCTTCTCAAAACGGCAAAAAACACCGTATAAACTGGATAACGTCAACATATTCCCTGTAAGCAACGAAGCATTTAATAGCAGCCTGGCAAGTTGTGAGGGCCTGCTAACAGGCGGCGGTTTTGAAGGCCCTGCCGAAGCGCTGTTTCTGCAAAAAAAGGTGATGATGATACCTATGCAGGGCCAGTACGAGCAGCAATGTAACGCCCTGGCCGCATCGCGAATGGGCGTTCCGTTTGTTCCGGCCATAGGGCATAAGTTTGCAGAGCATGTGGCCAAATGGGTGCATGAGGATGAACGCGTGTTTGTCAACTTCCCCGATGAGACAGCGCAGATAGTTGAGGACATGGTGAAGAGGTATGCAAGGAGGTGAAACGCTCCAAACCATAACTAATCTTCAATCTTCAACAACTAATCTTTAAAAAATCAACTAATATTGCCCTGTGATCAATCTCTTCAAAACATACAACCCGCTAAATGCAGTATGGCTGGCAGTTTTGTTGATAGTTCTGCGCATTGGTTACCTATTTAATGCCCCCTCAGAAATTCAATTCTTATTTGTTGAACCCTTTGCGCGCCTGCTTATCCCCGTTGATTATGAGTTCGCGCTTTCGCCTTTTTTGAACATATTTTTAGCCGGCCTTCTCGTTTTCCTGCAGGCTTTGTGGTTTAACAGGTTGGTTAATAGTTTTAATTTAATGGGGCGGCCAAGCTTTTTACCTGCGCTAATGTATGTGGTGCTTACCGCTCTTTTTGCACCATTTTTAATATTAAGCGCGCCGCTTATTTGCAACTTTTTGGTAATAGGCATGCTTTACAGGCTTTTGGCCACTTATAAAATGCCCGATGCCAAATCTGTTGCTTATGATATGGGGATGGTGGTTGCGCTGGGCACGCTTATCTATCTGCCCTTTATTTTTATGTTTCTGGTGGTATGGGCGGCACTAATAGTTTTCAGGCCATTTAGCTGGCGCGAATGGGTAGCCGCCATTATAGGTTTTGCTACTATATTCTTTTTTTTAGCGGTGATATATTATTTAACAGACCGCCTGCCCGACTTTGAAAAAATATGGCTGCCGTTAGCCTCAAAGTTCCCCGCTCATATTCAAATAAACTCGTATAACTACCTGGTATTAATTCCGGTAGCGGTAATATTGCTGCTTTGCTTTTTAAAGGTAAGCCAGCTATTTTTTAGAAGTTATGTACAAACGCGCAAATCGTTCCAGCTTTTATTAGTACTTACTGTTATTGCGGGACTATCATTTTACACCAAAAAAGAGTTTCATCTGGAGCATTTTCTCCTGTGCGCGGTGCCGCTGGCGGTGTTTTTCTCGTACTATTTTTTATATGCCACAAGCAAATGGTTTTACGAAGGACTGTTTGTTTTACTTACCGCGGGTATAATTTATTTCCAGTTTAACACTTTTTAACTTTTATATGCGCTCAAATTTGAGCGGTTATATTAGTTTTGTAGCATGAAGTTTGGCGTAGTTATATTCCCCGGTTCCAATTGCGATGAAGATATCATCCATGTATTAGAAAAAATTATGGGTCAGCAGGTTGTTCGCCTGTGGCACAAAGATCACGACCTGCAAGGGGCAGATTTTATAATTTTACCCGGAGGTTTCTCTTTTGGCGATTATCTGCGCTCTGGCGCTATTGCGCGTTTCTCGCCAATTATGCAGGAGGTTATACAGTTTGCAGCAAAAGGCGGCAAAGTGTTGGGTATCTGCAATGGTTTTCAGATCCTAACAGAGGCTGGCTTATTACCTGGCGCATTGCTGCATAATGAGCACCGTAAGTTTATTTGCCGTAATATTTACATGAAACCGCAAACAGCTAATTCTTTAGTAACCGCGCAGATTGACGAGCAAAGAGCACTTAAAATACCTGTTGCCCACGGCGAAGGCAATTATTTTGCCGATGCTGAATTGCTTAAACAATTGAATGATAATGACCAGATATTGTTTAGATATTGTGACGAGGGGGGTAATATAACCACAGATGCTAACCCTAACGGCTCGGTTGAAAACATTGCCGGTGTTTGCAATGCCGAAAGGAACGTATTTGGCTTTATGCCTCACCCTGAACGCGCTGCAGACAGCCTGTTAGCTAACGAAGATGGTTTGGCAATATTTGAATCTATTTTGTCAATAGCGCGAGCCTGATGGCCAATCTGGTTATCGATATAGGTAATACGCATATAAAATTAGCCGTATTTAACCAGGATGAAATGGTTGATATGGCACGTTACGATGATATTGATGAGGCCACTATCAGCACCATAGTACAAAAACACAGCATCAGCAAATCCATAATTTCATCAGTAAAAAAAAACAATGAAGCCTGGGAAGCAGGTTTAATAGCTAAAACTACTTTGCTTCACTTTAACCACGGCATAGTTAAAAGCATAAATAACCGTTATAAAACCCCACAAACTTTAGGTGCCGACAGGCTGGCCGCTGTTGTTGGGGCACACCACTTGTTTCGCGGCAAAAACAATCTGGTTATTGATGGCGGAACTTGTATAACATATGATTTTGTTGATGCCGGCGGAAATTATTTTGGCGGCAGTATATCGCCGGGCTTAAATATGCGTTATAATGCGCTTAGCCATTACACCGCGGCGCTGCCACTGCTTGAAGCAAATGCAAATTTTAATGGCAGCTATGGTGATGATACGGATACTGCCATTACATCAGGCGTACAAAACGGAATAAAATATGAATTGATAGGATTTATAGAAAACTACAGTTCTAACACGCAAGACATAAATATTATACTAACCGGGGGCGATAATGTTTTTTTTGATACGCTGCTTAAAAATAGCATCTTTGCCCCCTATATTAAAAAAGAACCGCACCTGGTTTTAAAAGGATTAAACGCAGCCATTGAGCATAATGATTAAATATATAAAGTTTTTACTGTTGTTTTTACTTGCCGGTACAGTGCTTGATGCAAGATCGCAAAGCACGGGTACTACCAGTTCGCCCTACTCGCGCTACGGCATTGGCGACTTAAATCCGCAGTTGCTGCCACAAAACATGGCAATGGGTGGTATAGGTACTGCCATTGGCCTTATAAACGGCTATAGTAGTGTAAATCCCATTAATCCGGCATCTTACTCAACTATTGGTTTAACCACTATTGATGCGGGTTTGCAAGGCAGTGTTTTTAGCTTAAGCCAAACCGGCCAAACTTCGCAGCGCGACGCCAATTTCAGGCTTAGCCATCTTACATTTGGTATCCCTGTAACGCGTAATTCGGCATTGGCCTTTGGTTTGATGCCCTATAGCGAAATAGGTTATAATTATACACGATCAATTAAAGGCTTTGGTTCTACCGCGCCTGCTGATACCAATGTTACCTTACTAAGCTACAAGGGCGAAGGTGGCCTTTCAAAAGCATTTTTAGGCTACGGATTCGCACCCATCAGAAGCCTGAGATTAGGAGCTAACATATCTTACATTTTTGGCAACCTTAAACAGTTCAACTCCACTCAGTTTCCCAATCTTTACGGGGTATTAAATACCCGCGACGAGCAAAGTTATTCTGTTGGCGGCGTAAGCTATGATTATGGCGCGCAGTATCAGCTTGATCTTTCGTTAACAAGGCATATTGTTTTTGCTTATTCAGCGGCAGCGCAATCCAACTTAAATTCGCAAAAAAGCCATATTGTTAGTCATTACAAAAGCGACGAACTGGGCAATGAAGGCCTACCTACAGATTCGGTAATAAACATTCAAAACGCTAAGTCTAAAATACAACTGCCTAATATTCATCATTTCGGTATCTCCTACCAACGCGATCAGAAATTTTTAGTTGGTTTAGATTATACCATGGGCAATTGGTCGGCACTAACCATTGATGGTGCTAACGCGGGCATGTCTAACAGCAAAACGCTGAATATAGGCGGACAAATTACACCCAATTTAAACTCCATAAATAGCTATTGGGCAACGGTTGACTATCGCGCCGGTTTTATTTTAGATCAAACCTATTTTAACGTTAATAATGTAAGCGGCACGGGGCAAACTAATATAAAATCTTATGCCGCTACGTTTGGCTTTGGCTTACCATTGCGCCCTGTTAACGGAACAAGCTTTTATAAGATAAACATAGCTGCAGAGGTGGGCCGCAGAGGCACAATAGCAAACGGCCTGGTACGCGAAAATTATTTTAAGATACGCCTGGGCTTTACCCTCAACGACAGGTGGTTCCAGCGGTATAAATTTGATTAACCATGTTACCGCATAGCCAAAAACGCATAACACGCCTGCTAATTACCGTATTAGCAACAGGCATGTTATGGTTTACCGCATGCGAGAATGACCTGGAAAATATCAAAAAAATTTCAAGCATGACATCCGGCGAGGCTATTGACACTACCCGGGGTGTTGATGTTATTTACAGCGACTCGGCTATGGTTAAGGGCCGGATGATAACTCCCCTGCTTATAAAGTACTCAACTGCCAAACCTTATGATGTTATGCCTGATGGCGTAAAGGTTATCTCTTTTAATAAGCTGGGCAAAGAGGAAGGAACTATTGTAGCAGACTCAGGCATTCAGCTGGAGAATGAAAACATTACCAAGTTTTACAAAAATGTAATAGTTACCACGGCTGATGGCACTACATTCAGGTCTGAAGAAATGATATGGGATCAGCCTAAAAAAATTGTTTACTCCAACCTAAGGGTTGAAATGCACCGGGCCAACGGCGACGTAACTTTTGGAACAAGTTTTATCAGCGATGACAAGTTGACTAATCCATCAATTAAGGGCGCAACCGGTGATTACTCCGTGCCCGAAAACCAAATGCAATAGCCTTATTTTGAGTTAAAAAATTGTATTATATAATTTTATCAAAAGTTGTATCTTGCGCCCTCTTTTAAAAAGAAAAGTTTCATTAAAATATTATAGATCAATATGGGTATAATGGGTTATCTGCGCGAGCGGATGGGTAAAATTGTCGCAGTTGTAATAGGCTTATCGCTTGTGGCTTTTATTGTAACTGAAGTTGTGCAATCAGGAAGTTCGTTTTTTAAGGGCGATAACAACACTATAGGCGAAATATATGGCGAGAAGATCCCTTATGTTGAATTTACAGAAACTGTTGAGCAAAACGGAAACCAGTTTAAACAGCAATCCGGCCAAAACAGTCTTTCGCCGCAAATAACGGCTTACGTACAAGAAAACACCTGGAACCAGATGTTGAGTAAGGCCATGATAGAGCACGAGTCTGAAAGAGTTGGCTTGCAGGTTACCGGCGAGGAGTCGCAGGATATGATAACCGGAAGTAATCCAAGTCCTGAAATTGTTAGGGCCTTTACTAACCCGCAAACCGGTCAGTTTGACAGAGCCTCTGTTGTTTCAACCATAAACCGTTTAAAAGTAATACCAAGTACAGATCCGCAGAAAAAACAATGGGATAACTTTGTAAAGGAGTTAATTCAAAATAAGCTGGCTGAAAAATACATGACCGCCCTAAGCAACGGGCTGTATGTAAACTCGCTTGAGGCCAAGGATGATTACGAAGCTAAGAACAAGCTGGCTAACTTTAAGTATGCCGTTTTAAACTACCAAACCATTCCGGATAATAAGGTAACAATAACCGATGCTGATTACCAAAGCTACTATGATGAGCATAAAAACGAGTTTAAAAATCAACAGGAAACACGCAGCATTGAGTATGTAAGTTTTAACGGTGCGCCGTCAAAAACAGATTCAGCGGCTGTAAAAACCCAGGTTGAAAAACTAAAAACCGAATTTGCCGCATCAACAAACGACTCGTTATTTGTACAGATCAACTCAGAGAATAAACAACTTTTTACCTACAAGAAAAAAGGCGAGCTGGGTAATGGCTTAGACTCTGTAATGTTTACAGCAGCGCCTGGCTTTGTATATGGCCCATACCTGCAAAACGGATATTATGCTTTGGCTAAATTAATGGAGTCAAGGGTTAGCCCTGATTCGGTTACAGCTAAACGCATTGTGTTAAACCCTGCTGATGGTATGAAAAAAGCAGACTCATTGAAAACATTGATACAGGGCGGAAAATCATTTGCTGATATGGCAAAAACTTATTCGCTTGATCAGCAAACGGGTGCCAAAGGTGGTGATATGGGTACCTTTGCCCGTGGCGTTAACGACCCTGATTTTGACAACGCGGTATTTAGCGGCAAACCGGGTGATTATAAAATAGTCAATTCGGCATATGGTGTACAATTGATCTATATTGTTGCTCAAAAAGGCTCTTCGCGTGTAGTTAAGGTGGCGGTTGTTGATAAGCCATTAACGGCCAGCAGCGAAACCCAATCTGCAGCATACACTAAGGCCCAGAACTTTTTAATCTCTACCAACGATGGTGATTTTGCCGCCGAAGCTAAAAAAGCCGGCTTTGAAGTAAAAACCGCAGATGACGTTACCGGCGTTGCCGCATCGTTACCTGGCCTGGAAAGTGCACGCGAGTTGGTAAGATGGGCATTTAATGCAGAAAAAGGCGATGTTTATGACCAGGTTTATACCTCAGGCGATCAATACATCGTAGCCAAATTAACAGCTGTTAAACCACAGGGAACTTTAGCGCTTGATCTGGTAAAAAAACAAATTGAGCCAATGGTTAGAACTGAGGTTAAAGCTAAAACGCTTACTGATAAATTTAACTCGGCTTTAAGCGGTGCAGCCACAATTGAGCAGGCAGCACAAAAAGCAGGCGCAACCGTTACCCCTGTTCAAAACATTGTACTTGCCAATCCGGTTGTTCCGGGCTCAGGCGCAGAGTATAAATTAATAGGTACCATATTTGGCTCACAGATCAATAAATTATCTAAACCGGTTTCTGGTCAGCAGGGCGTTTATATTTTTACCGTTAACAGTTTTGTAAATCCGGCAGCTTTGGCCAATACCGTTACACAAAAACAACAGTTAGCCCAGTCCCTTGCGCAGCGTGCACAAGGACAGGCATTAGAGGCCCTGAAAAATAAGGGCAATGTAAAAGATTACAGAGCTAAGCTGTTATAGTTATAAATTAAAGTAATTTTGTATCCGGGAGCGCGATAGCATCGTACTCCCGGATTTTTTTATTTATACAGACATGGATATACAGGAAAGCATAGTGAATAAAGTGGCACAAAGCGGACTGATTACATTGGATCCTGCCGACTTTTACGCACCAGGCGAGCGCGTTGTGTATGACATTAAGGATAATCTGTTTCAGGGCCTTATTTTGCGTGAGAAAGATTTCAGGGAGTTTGTTAAAGAGCACGACTGGACCCAATATCAAGGCAAAAATGTCGCGGTAACCTGCAGCGCTGATGCTATAGTACCGGCCTGGGCCTATTTGCTGTTGGCCAATCGCATGGCGCCTTATGCTAATGAGGTTGTTTTTGGGGATGCTGAAGTTTTAGAAACTGTATTATTTGTTAAAGCGATAGCTAAACTTGACCCTGAGCAATACCGCGATCAGCGCCTGGTAATAAAAGGCTGCGGCGACATTGATATACCTGTTAGCGCTTATGTTGAGTTAGGCAAAAAACTTACGCCTGTTGTTAAAAGCCTTATGTTTGGCGAGCCATGTTCTACCGTGCCGATATATAAACGAAAAGATTAAACAGCGGCAGACATCAAAATATTTAAACTTTCATAGGTATTTATGGTCTTAATGATACACCAAAATTAATTGGTTTGCTTTTTAACAAGCTGATAATGAAGAAATATATTATTACCATTATACTTTTTGCAACCTGTTTTACCGTAAACGCGCAGGAACTTAAAACCACCGGCGACCCTGTTTTTAAACCCGGAGAAGAACTGACCTATAAATTAAAGTATGGCTTTTTTACCGGCGCAGAAGCAACGCTAAAGGTTGAAGACGGAGGACAAAAAATAAACGGACACCCCAGCTATCATATATCAGCAACAGGAAAAACCGCCGGCACTTTTGATGTTTTTTATAAGGTACGTAACCAGTACGACACGTATATAGATAAAAACACATTGCTGCCTTACTATTATACAGAGAACAGGCGCGAAGGCGGCTATAAGCATACAGACAATGTAACCTTTAACCATCAGGAAGGAAAAGTAACTGCTGATAAAGGCACGTTTCCGTTCAAAGGAAAAATATTTGATTTTGTATCGGCTTATTACTTTGCCCGTAATCTGGACATTTCGCAACTTAAACCGGGCGATAAATTGGATATGCCTTACTTTTTAGAAGATGGTATACACTCTTTAAGCATTACCTACATTGGCAAAGAGCAGGTTAAATGTTCAATAGGAACCTTTAATTGCCTTAAGTTTAACCCAACTATTATACCCGGGCGTATATTTAAAAAAGACAGCAAGCTATATTTGTGGATAACCGATGATGGTAACCGCATACCTGTAAAGGCTCACGTTGGCTTAATTGTAGGCAGCGTTACCATGGACCTTACCGGAGCAAGCGGACTTAAATACGCGTTAAATCCTGTTAAAAAGTAAAACAATAGATGATTGAAGTAGGCAGCGTACTTGTACACGAAGACGTAATTAAACAAAACTTTGTTTGTAACTTAAATAAGTGCAAGGGCGCTTGCTGCCTGGAAGGCGACTCGGGCGCCCCGCTTGAAGCTGCCGAACTGGATATACTTAAAGAAATATACCCAAAGGTAAAACCTTATATGACCGCTAAAGGCATAACCACCATTGAGCGCGAAGGCACCCACGTTACCGATTTTGAGGGAGACTACACCACGCCATGTGTTGATACCAACAAAGAATGCGCTTATGTTACATGGGAAAACGGCATAACCAAATGTGCTATTGAAAAGGCTTATGAAGAAGGCGCTATTAACTGGAAAAAGCCTATATCCTGCCACTTATACCCCATACGCATAACTAAATATCCCGAGTTTGATGTACTGCATTATGACCGCTGGAGCATTTGCAGCCCGGCGTGTAGCTTTGGCGATCAGCTTAAAGTTAGCGTGCATCAGTTTTTAAAAGGTCCGCTCACCAGAAAGTACGGTGCCGAATGGTATGCTGAACTGGAGGAAGCGGTGGAGTACATTAAAAATTCGGATATTTAATTGGCACTTTGAAACTCAAATAGCGTTTATTTGTTACTACGTTAATTGTGATATTATAAGTTTATTAAGCCAAATACTAACAGCTTTTACAATAAATTTGAATATTATTGCAATTATTACTACACAGCAATGAAAATAGCGCTAATAACAGGTATCACCGGTCAGGATGGTGCGTATCTGGCTGAATTTCTTTTAAAAAAAGGATACTTTGTTCACGGAGTTAAAAGAAGAGCTTCATTGTTCAATACAGACCGTATTGATCATCTCTATCAAGATCCGCACGAAAGCGGTTTGAAGTTTCAGTTGCATTATGGCGATCTTACAGACTCTACCAACCTGATACGCATTATACAGGAAACACAACCCGACGAAATTTATAATCTGGCCGCCCAAAGCCACGTAAAAGTAAGCTTTGATACCCCCGAATATACCGCTAATGCCGACGGAATAGGTACCTTAAGAGTATTGGAAGCTGTACGTATACTTGGAATGACCAAAAAAACGCGCATCTACCAGGCATCAACATCTGAGCTGTATGGTTTGGTGCAGGCCGTTCCGCAAAGCGAAACCACCCCTTTTTATCCGCGGTCACCTTATGCTGTAGCTAAAATGTATGGGTATTGGATAATTGTAAATTATCGCGAAGCATATGATATGTATGCCTGCAATGGCATTCTGTTTAACCATGAGAGCCCCATACGCGGCGAAACTTTTGTTACACGTAAAATTACTCGCGCTGCAGCCAAAATAGCGCTGGGGCTTCAAAATTGCCTTTATGTGGGCAACCTATCTGCACAACGCGATTGGGGCCATGCTAAAGACTATGTAGAAGCTATGTGGCTGATGCTTCAGCAGGAAAAGGCGGAAGATTTTGTTATAGCTACCGGCGTTACTACCACAGTTAGGGATTTTATAAAAATGACTTTCGCGGAGCTGGGTATTGAAGTTGAGTTTAGCGGTAAGGACGAATACGAGCGCGGCGTTATTATTGATGTTGACAAGCAACGCGCAGAAGAGCTGGGTTTGGACCTGGCTGCTTTGCCATACGGACAAACAATTGTTAAGGTTGATCCAAAATACTTCAGGCCTACAGAGGTTGATCTATTAATAGGTGACGCTTCAAAAGCGCAGCAAAAACTGGGTTGGACACCGAAATATGATCTGCCCGCACTAGTTAAAGAAATGGCCATATCAGACCTTCACCTGGTGAAAAAGGACGATTACCTGCAAAAGGGTGGCTTTACAATTCTTAATTACTTTGAGTAATATCTCTACATAATTATCTGCCTACATGAAAAAAATTTACTTAATCATATTTGTACTGTTAACCGCAGTCAGCATATCCAAAGGGCAGGCGCAATATCAGCCTTATTCGTACCAGTTCTATCAAAAGTTTAATGCTGACGCCTATTCAACAAAAACACGCTTCCATACTTCGTTGAAGCCGTTTTTTATGGATGATACAGTATTACAGAAGCGCTATCAGTTACTTATGGATTACGGAAAAGATACCACCGTAAAGCATACATGGGTACATCGCAAAATTTTTAATGAGCATTTAATTGAGGTAAACGATAAAGAATATACATTTTTTGCCGACTACCTTACCGATGTTACCATTGGAAGGGACATAGCCGGCAAAAAAAATACCTGGCGCAATACCCGCGGCTTCCAGTTGGGCGGCACCATTGGCAAAAAATTTTACTTCTATTCGGCAGGGTTTGAAAACCAGGCTGTATTTCCGGATTATTATAAAAAATATATTGACCAGGTTGGCGTAGTACCCGGCCAGGCTTATGACCGTACCTTTGCTGAACACGATGAGAAGGATTGGTCTAACGTACTGGCGCTGGTATCCTACACACCGGTAAAGTTTTTAAACATTACGCTGGGGCATGACAGAAACTTTATAGGCGACGGCTATCGGTCGCAATTGCTGTCAGACAATTCATCGCCGTACCCCTTCCTTAAGCTTACCGCGAACCTTGGTAACGTAAAATATATGACCATGTGGTCGTATATGACAGATCCCGCTTCGCCGCAGGTGGCCTATGTAAACGGATATCGTAAAAAATGGGGGGCTTTTCATTACCTGGATTGGAGCGTAACTAACAGACTGTCGTTAGGTCTTTTTGAATCAATAATTTGGGCTGAACGCGATGGTGACGGAAATTTCAGAGGATTTGAATTTAATTATCTTAACCCGGTTGTTTTTTTAAGGCCTACTGAGGCATCAATAGGTTCGCCGGATAACGCTATGATCGGCTTTAATGGTAAATATAAATTAACAGATGGTATAGCAGCCTATGGCCAGTTTGTACTGGATGAGTTTGTGGCTAAAGATCTATTCTCCAGCAATGGCAGCTCGCGCAACAAGTTTGCGTATCAGATAGGTGTTCGCGGCGCTGATCTTTTCAAAGTAAAGAACCTTAATTTTTTATTAGAGCATAACGCCGCACGACCGTATACTTATTCGGAAACAAACTCCATTACTAACTACAGCCAGCAAGCGGAACCATTAGCGCACCCTTTTGGTGCCAATTACAGAGAGACTGTGGGTATGCTTAACTACAGCTACAAACGTTTTGATTTTAGCGGCCAGTTAAACTATGCCCGCTACGGCCTTGATGTTGACGCTACCAATTATGGCAAGGATATTTTTAAAAGCTACCTGTATCCGGCTAAAACAAACGGCAATTACATTGGCCAGGGCTTGGCTACTGATATGGTATTTCTGAATGGCAGGGTAGCTTACCTGCTCAATCCTAAATATAACCTGCGTATTGAAGCCGGTTTAACCTATCGCCGGGAAAGTAACACCCAGTTTAATGATAAAACAACTATGGTGTTTTTTGCACTGCGTAGTTCGTTCCGCCACTTGTACGAGGATATAGCGCGGTACAGGGCTTATTAGTAGGTGGTGAGCTGAGAATTAGCCTGATATTATAGTTGTTTACGCGCATTTATCCGTAACATTCTTTGTAACCTTGGCCGATTACTACGCTGAAGTATAACCGGGTAAAAGTTGAATATTATATTCGTAAAAAACAGCGATAATGATTTAGTGATTCCGAAACTGAGCGCCACAAAAACATTTACAATTAATACGATAAAGAAAATTACCAGATGCCCAAATTCCGACTGGCGGGTTCCATTTTCCAGATGCTTTATCGCATCGGGATTCTTTTTAATGGGGCTGCCCGCTCTGATAACTTTCTCCCATCCTATCAATACCAAAAATTTTCTAAAAATGTCTACTCCAAGCCACTTATAGATGGCGCCATTTGCTTCCCATTTTTTTGAATTATAATAATCAGAAGTTAATTTCGGTGTAAATGTATTGGTAAAAATGAAGACAGCCATCATCAGGCCGAAATTTAAAACCCAGGCAAACAGGAAAGAGTAAGGGTGTTTGGTTATACCTATATACACTATAATAGGTACAACCAACAGCGCGGCCAGCATAAATTTTAAATATTTCATAAACTTTATAGGCTAGCAACTATATCCTGTACAAGCTTTTACTCTCAATAAATTTCAATACCGGGTCTGGTACAAAAAACTGCACGTTCTTTTTTTCGGCAATTGATTTGCGGATAAAAGTTGCGGATAGCTCCATCTGTGGCGTCATAGTAATGGTAACCGAAGGATGCGAAGCCAGTTCGGCATTTTCATAACCGGGGCGTGGGTAAACATAGATGGCATGATCGCGCAAAATCAATTTGTAATTCTTCCATCTGGGTAGCGAGATCAGGTTATCTGAGCCCATTATCAGGGCAAACTCATGCTGCGGATACTTCTCTTTGAGGTGGGTAAGGGTATCGATTGTGTACGATGGCTGGGGCAGTTTCAGTTCCACATCGCTCACCTCAATGTTTTGTGCATTATCGGTAGCCAGGCGCGCCATTTCTAACCTGTCATAAGTATTAATAAGGTCGCCGTATTTTTTTAAGGGATTTTGTGGGGATACCACCAGCCAAACTTTATCTAAAGTGGTATGGTTGGCCAGGTAGTTGGCTATAATTAAGTGGCCAATGTGAATAGGATTAAATGAACCAAATAGCAAGCCTATTTTCATATCTATAGTTTAGCCCCCAACCCCTAAAGGGGAGCAGTTAAAAGAGTTCCCCCTTCAGGGGGTTAGGGGGTTATAAAATCACTCACCAGCTTCTCGGCTTCCTCACATGCTGTGTTAAGATCGTAATTTTTAAGTATAATATCAAATTTTGGGGCGTAGTTCAACTCTTTTTCGGCTTTTATAAAACGCTCCCGCAGCTTTTCGGCGCTATCTGTACCGCGGCCGGTTAAACGTTGCTTCAAAACCTCTAATGAAGGGGGTTGCACAAAAATAGCTAAAGCCTGATCTTCATACTTTCGTTTAAGGTGCAGGCCTCCCTCAACATCAATATCAAAGATCACCGTTTTGCCCGATTCCCATATCCGCTCAATCTCTTCGCGAAGTGTGCCGTAAAACGTCCCGCTGTAAACCTCTTCAAACTCAACAAACTGCTTTTTTGCAATACGGTGCAGAAACTCCTCTTTGCTAATAAAGTAATAATCCTTTTTGTCAACCTCATCGCCGCGGCGCTCACGGGTAGTGGCCGATATAGAAAACTCCAGGTTAGGTATTTTCTTTAATAAATGGTGTACTATGGTTGTTTTACCGGCACCTGATGGGGCAGAAAATATAATGAGTTTACCTTCTTTGGTCATTGAGTCATTGGTCATTTGTCATTGGCATTGGCTCCTAGTAGCCAGTGAAATACACTAACGACTAATGACCAATGACTAATGACTATAGTACATTAAGTAATTGTTCCTTTATTTTTTCAAGCTCCTCTTTCATCCCAACCACTAACTTTTGTATGTTGGCATCGTTAGCTTTTGAGCCCAGGGTGTTTATCTCCCTGCCTATCTCCTGCGATATAAAGCCAAGCTTTTTCCCGTTGGCATCGGCGTTTTGCAAGGTTTCTATAAAATAATCACAATGGGTTTTCAGCCGGATCTTCTCTTCAGTGATATCCAATTTATCTATATAATAAATAAGCTCCTGTTCAAAACGGTTCTGATCTATCGCTTCACGACCAACCGCCTCGCCTAAAAACTGGTTGAGGCGCTCCCGGATTACGGGTACGCGTTTAGGCTCTTCAATTTCAACCAGCCTTAAATTCTCCAGTATAATGCCAATGCGATACTTAACATCTTTCTCTAAAGTATCTCCTTCATCTTTTCTGAATTGCTGAAAAGCGGCCATAGCCTGCTTAAAGGTATCTTCAACTATTTTCCACTCTTCGTCTGATACGGTTTCCTCGTCGTATTTAACCACTTCGGGCAGGCCCAATGCCAATTGCAAAAGATTATCTGCCGGCTGGCCCAGTTCTGTACTCACCTGTTGCAACTGGGTTAAGTAGTGTTTAAGCAAAGTAGCGTCAATGCCGGCTGCTTTTACCTTAGAATTTGCCTGTTCGGTATTTATTGAAAGATTAACCTTTCCGCGCTCTATTTGCCTGCTGCAATCATTGCGCAACTGGAATTCTTTTTCAGAAAACATTTTGGGCAGGCGCAGGCTAAGTTCAAGGAACTTGCTGTTAAGGGATTTTATTTCGACGGTGTATTTTGTATTACCGGTATCAAAACTGGCAATTCCGTACCCTGTCATGGATTTTATCATGCGCAAAGATAGTGTTTTTGCTAAATTACAAATACAGCCTGATAATATTCCGCAAGCCCAGGTGGTGCATGCAATTGGCAGTTATAAGCTTTAACAATTTTTAACGTTAATAATTAAACAGATTAATTAATTTTGCATGGTGTTGATTAAGCCCATATTATACCGAAGCGTCTGCATTATACTGTTGTCAACTGCACTTTTCTCTTCAAATGCCGTGGCGCAAAAGCTGCTTAATATAACCGGCGTTACATTTCAAAAAGCTTCACAATCACGGGTGTCACAGGTAGTTATTAATAACTCCACGCGCAAAACACTTTCTAAAAGCGACGATCTGGGCGTTTTCCGGATACAAGCTGCCGTTGGCGACACACTGTTTTTTACCAAAAATCAATACACCACACAAGCGCTTGTAGTACTCAATGACAACCTACTATCTGTTTATTTACAACCTATTGTTACTTTAGACGAAGTAAACATAACAGACAAAAGCACAAGGCAGGAGCTGGCTTCAGCATTAAGCGAATACCGAAAAAAAACGCCGTTTAGTTCTTTACACCCCGGTGTTGCCGCTTCTATTTTCTCGCCTATTTCCGGCATATCCAATCTTTTTGGTAAAACTGCAAACCGGGCAAGGCGCTTTGAAGCCTATTCAAAACGCGAGCTGGAACAGGTAGAAATAGAAAAGCGTTATAATAAAGCCGTGATAAAAAAGATTGTTGATATACCCGACGAGGATATGACCGCTTTTATGATGGCCTTTACACCGTCATATGATCAGATAAGGGTTTGGGCAGATTATGATATTATAAAATACGTACAGACCTCGTACGCATACTTTCAAAAGAATAAGGAAAGTTTGAAGCCGCAGAAATTGTATTAAGGTTTTACGTAGTACGTTATACGTAATAAGTTTCTTAAACAGCAGCGTCTAAAAATGGCGTAAGAAAAACGTAAAACGTACCACGTATAACGCACAACCTAACAAAGGATTATATTCCCAGGGCTTCGCAGGCTTTCTCTGCCGCTAGTTTTTCTGCATTTTTCTTACTGAATTCTTTGCCCAGGCCCAGGGTTTGCCCCTCAATACTGGCTTGTACGGTAAACAGCTTTAAGCTTTCGCCCACCTCGTTTTCTACCACATCAAAAGAGATATCCTTACCATGCCTTTGGCACCACTCTATCAACTTACTTTTAAAGTTGGTTTCGGTTTGCTCCAACATGTGGATGTCAATATGCGGTTTAATGATCTGGTTGATCAAAAAATCGCGCGTAAAATTGTATCCTTTATCCAGGTAAACAGCACCTACAAGCGCTTCGAAGGCATCGCCAAGTAAAGAGCCCTGGCGTGATGGCCCAAGCATGCGGGCATCATACTCAATAAGCTGTTCAAAGCCCAGCTTACGGGCCAGTTGATTAAGGTTTTGGCGGTTAACTATTTTTGACCGCAGCTCTGTCAAAAAGCCTTCATCCTCATAAGGGTAAAGTTTAAAAAGCACCTCGGCTACTACGCTGCCTAAAACAGCATCACCTAAAAATTCAAGGCGCTCGTTACTGTTCTTTACACCCTTTTTTACGTTTTGCGCTACCGATTTGTGCCTGAAAGCCAAACGGTATAGCAACAAATTGCCCGGTACAAAACCGAGCAAATTTTTTAAAACCTTTACGTATTTTCTGTGTGGAGATAAATAAAGCTTATATAAACGGCTAACGGGCATTAACGTTACTATTAACCTTCATACTTTTTAAAAATCACAGAAGCATTGTGGCCGCCAAAACCAAAGCCATTGCTTTGCACTACATTAATATCGCGCTTTTGCGCAGTATTAAAAGTAAAGTTAATTTTGGGATCAAATGATGGATCGTCTGTAAAATGGTTGATAGTTGGCGGTATAATGCCGGTATTAAGTGCCAGTATAGATGCAATAGCTTCAACCGCGCCGGCTGCGCCCAAAAGGTGCCCCGTCATTGATTTGGTTGAGCTGATATTTATACGGTAAATATCATCGCCAAAAACATCCTGTATAGCTTTTACTTCCTGCGGATCGCCTATTGGAGTTGACGTTCCGTGTACATTAACATAATCAATGTCTGATGCCTGAAGCCCGGCATCGCTTAATGCAGCTTTCATAACCAATGCAGCTCCCATACCATCAGGATGCGGAGCTGTCATATGATACGCGTCGGCACTCATACCTCCACCTATCATTTCGGCATAAATTTTTGCACCACGCGCTTTAGCGTGTTCCAGTTCTTCTAAAATTATAGTACCTGCGCCTTCGCCTGCAACAAAACCATCGCGGTCCAGATCAAACGGGCGCGAAGCGGTAGCGGGGTCATCATTACGTACAGATAAGGCATGCATAGCGTTAAACCCACCAATGCCCGCTTCATTTATAATAGCCTCAGATCCGCCGGTAATAAACATATCAGCGCGGCCCAGACGAATATAATTGAAAGAGTCAATAAGCGAATTGTTTGACGATGCACAAGCCGAAACAGTAGTGAAGTTTGGCCCGCGTAGTCCGTATTTAATAGAGATATGGCCAGGGGCTATATCTGCAATCATTTTAGGAATAAAGAAAGGATTAAACCTTGGTGTTCCGTCGCCTTTGGCAAAGGCAACAACTTCGTCTAAAAAGGTTTTTAGACCTCCGATGCCTGATCCCCATATAACACCAATGCGATTGGTATCCAATTTGGAAAAATCTAACCCGGCATCCTTTACGGCTTCTTCTGTTGAATAAAGCGCGTATTGCACAAACGGATCGAGCTTGCGGGCATCTTTGCGGCCTAAAAAGCCGTCGGCATCAAAGTTTTTAACTTCGCATGCAAATTTTGTTTTGAACTTTTCGGTATCAAAACTCTTGATCAAAGCAGCGCCACTCACTCCATTGATAAGAGCGTTCCAGTAGTCTGAAACGCTGTTACCAATTGGAGTAAGTGCCCCAAGCCCGGTTACAACTACTCTTTTAAACCCCATTTAAATAAAATAAGGAGAGCTTATTTAACGTTTTTTTCAAGGTAAGCTATGGCTTGGCCTACAGTGCCAATTGTTTCTGCCTGATCATCAGGTATAGCCACATTAAATTCTTTTTCAAACTCCATGATAAGTTCCACGGTGTCTAAAGAGTCAGCACCAAGATCATTGGTGAAGCTAGCCTCAGGTGTTACTTCACTTTCGTCAACACCCAATTTTTCAACGATAATAGCCTTTACTCTTGAAGCGATATCAGACATAGTTTTATAGTTTAATGATTAAATAAAATTCTGTGCAAAGAAAAATAAAATCTATCAAATATCAAATCTAAAACCTTTTTAGTTTGGTGTCCAACAAAATTTAATTCCCCGATGCGGTTTTTGTATCTTTAGCGGGTTAAATATAGTTATAATTGAACAGGAAAATTTTAAAGTTAGAGATCGACCTCGATTTTATTTTGATAGCCGTAACTGCCTCATTAAAAGACTATCGCGCCTGCTATCTTATAAACAAACACTTAAATTTCAATTTTGTTCGGACAGAAGATCTGGCTGTTGATAATTTAAACGGAAGCAATAACCGCGGTTATTTCTCGTTATTTAGCTGCTACTGGGAGGCCAGCGAAACCGACTTTTATTTTATTGCCAACAAAGGTACCGAAGGATACCTGGTGCCCGAAATGCGTAAAGCCGACTTTTTTTTGCTGATTAAAAATTATATTGACGAAACCGATCTTGAAAACCTTATCACATCACTCAATCGCATCCCCGAAATTGTAACAGCAGTAAAGATCGACCCAAAAAAAATAAAATCACGCGAAAATCTGTTATTTTAGCGCAAATTTACATCGTGTTATAATTACACACACTTGGACACTGACAAAACATGAAATTAGCTTATAACCGCACCAAAATTGTTGCCACCATGGGGCCGGCATCGTCAAATAAAGACGTATTGCTGTCTATGATAAAAGCAGGCGTAAATGTATGCCGCCTTAATTTTTCGCATGGAAAAATTTCTGACCATAAAAAGGTTATTGAAACAATACGGGAGATTAACGATCAATACAAAACCAACGTGGCCATATTGGCCGATTTGCAGGGGCCAAAAATACGTATAGGCCTGGTTAAGGATGGCGGTATAAACCTTATTAACGGCACACATATAAATATTACCACCCACGAGTGTATAGGCGACGATAACCAGATCTATATTACTTACCCTGAGTTTCCGAATGATGTACAGGCTAATGAGATAATTTTATTGGATGACGGCAAGATACAAATGCGCGTTTTAGAGACCAATAAAATTGATACCGTTGTTTGCGAGGTTGTGCACGGCGGCATTTTAACCTCTCGTAAAGGTGTTAACCTGCCTGCTACCAAAGTATCTATCCCCAGCTTAACCCCCGAAGATTTAGAGCACCTGAATTTTGTTTTGGAGTGCGATGTGGATTGGGTAGGCCTTTCGTTTGTTAGAAATGCTGAAGATATAGTTCAGCTTAAAGAAATTATAAGCCGTAGTGGTAAAGCTGCCCGGGTTATTGCTAAAATAGAGAAACCCGAAGCTATTGATAATATTGATGCCATTATTGAAGTTACTGACGGTATAATGGTAGCACGTGGCGACCTTGGCGTTGAAATGCCACTGGAAGAAGTGCCATTGTTACAAAAAATGATAGCGCGTAAATGTCGCGCCGCATCAAAACCGGTTATTGTTGCTACCCAGATGCTGGAGTCAATGATAACTACCCCGCGCCCAACCCGTGCAGAGGTTAATGACGTAGCTAACTCTGTATTAGATGGCGCCGACGCGGTGATGCTGAGCGGCGAAACATCAGTAGGCGAGTTTCCGCTGATCGTTATCGAAACGATGTCAAAAATTATCAGAAATGTAGAGGAAGTTGGATATCCTTTTAATAAAGGAAAAGAAGACATTGATGATACCAAAGCAACTTACCTGGCTGATGCTATTTGCGGATCGGCAGTATATCTTGCCGAGCAAACCAATGCTAAAGGAATTATAGCCATGACTTCATCTGGTTATACAGCCTTTGAAATTTCGAGCTACAGGCCAGATGCGCCAACCTTTACTTTTACAGCCGACAAACACCTGCTAACCGCGCTTAGCCTTGTATGGGGTGTACGCACCTTTTATTATGATAAAGTAGAAAGCACAGACCAAACCATAACAGATTGTAATAACATGCTGATAGCAGAAAATTGCATACAAGCAGGCGATGTTATTATTAACACAGTATCGGCACCTATAGCCCGTCAGGGTCGTACTAATACGGTAAAAGTATCTGTTATTGAATAATATCGTATTTTAACAAATACTAAAAGAGGCTCGCTGATTAGCGAGCCTCTTTTATTTAAAACCTGTTCTGCACAATCAAAATATCTGGGCAGAGCACACTTCCTTGAGCATTTTTTGCTTATTGGCAAAACAATAGCTCCAACAAACTTTTATCATTCCCATAGTGTCTTTCCTTCCTATTTAATGTTTTTGACGTTGTTATAACCTTATGGTTTAAAACACATAACAATTATCGAATAACGGTATTAATTGTAATTAAAGTTAATTTCCGGCGAATTGTTTTCCATTTGTATTCTAATAAAAATATTAGTTTATTCTAATTTTACATTGCAATGACTATATTGCAATCCAGTTAAATAAATCTAAATTGATTAAAGTTGTGTGGAAGCTTGCTTATGCAGCAAGCGTGGTGCTGTTAAGCACAGGAATAATTTTTGCTCAGGAGCGGCAGGACCCGCCCGAAATACTCAAGAAACAAACTGACGCCAAGCAAGTACTTAGCAGTTGGTTCGGAAAGAAAAAAACGGGTGCAGACTCGATAACAAAAAAACCTTCAACCATTTCTACCCTCCCATCCGCCGGTTTTAACCCGAGCGTGGGTTTGTCGGTTGGTATTACCTCAACGGCGGGTTTGGTGTTTGGCGACCCCAGGATAACCACCATGTCGGTATTAAATACCAATGCCTACTTATCAACCAAAGGGCTTTTACAGTTTGAGGCCAAGAACAATATTTTTACCAATGATGATCTGTACAACATTCAGGGTAATGTGCAGGTAGGTAAAACTGTGGCCCTGGATTATGGTGTTGGAACCGGAAGCCGCGCACGTGGCGAGCAAGGTTTCTCCTTTGATGGCTTACCGCTGTCAAACAATAACGAGGTAATGACACTTTCTTACTCGTACATTAAATTTTCTGAGCGGGTATATCGCCGCATAGCAAAAAACCTGCTTTTTGGCGCAGGGGTAATTTTTAACATTTATAATGATATTGATAACGAAGGGAAATTAGGCGTAAACACCCGGGCGCATAATTACCGGTACAGTGTAAACCACGGTTTCCCTACCGGTGGGTATACCAATAACGGCCTGTTACTTAATTTAGAATATAACTCGCGCGATCATATTAACCGCCCCTACGAGGGTATGTTTGCCGATGTGGTACTGCGCACTAATGAAACCTGGATGGGAAGCAACAGGCGGGCTACCCAATTAAGAACAGAGGTGCGCAAATACTGGGGGCTTTCAAAAGTTAACAAAGAACACGTATTGGCTTTTTGGTTCTGGGGTAGCTTTCTGTTAAACGGCGATCTGCCTTACCTGGAATTACCCGGCACGGGCAGCGACCAAACCAACCGCCTTGGCCGCGGGTACACTATAGGCCGCTTTAAGGGACAAAACTTTGCTTACACCGAAGCAGAATACCGTTTCCCGTTATCAAAAAACAAATTGTTTAGTGGTGTAGTGTTTGCCAATGCGCAAACCTCAAGTGCGCAGCGTAATTTGAATGACGTTAACCTTGGCGAGTATGTTGAACCCGGTGGTGGTGTGGGTTTACGCATATTATTTAATAAATATACCCGCTCTAACCTTTGTATTGATTATGGTGTAGGTACCTATGGGGCCAAAGGGATATTTATAGGCTTGAACGAAGTTTTTTAATCAACAGAAAATACTGTTAAAAAAAAGAGGTCCCCGCAACATTGCGGGGACCTCTTTTTTTATGTCTGTATTAATTATTAGTTATTAACTACTTCGTGGTGTACGTCATCAGTAGTAAATGGCGATCCGTGTGTGAAAACACCGGCTATAAAGAAGGTGCCACCTATTAAAACATGCGGCCAGAAAATTCCGTTTTCAACAAATGCGAAGCCGTATAAAAATGGTGATACCAATAATATAAAGCCCGAAAATGCATCAAGCACGTTATGCGTTGGCATTGGAAATATCTTAATAAAGCCGTGGCTGTTATTGCTAAAAATGGCCATTATTAATTGTACCCAGCCTATAAGTATTGGCAGGAAGAACGCGGCACCGCGATAATCCTCAAATCCAAACAACCAGGGTGATGCCATTGATACTAAGGCAGTAACATAATTTATAACTCCGTAAAAGCCTCTTGGGATAAATGCGCTCATTGTTTTATATATGCTTAATGCACCAAAAGTAATAATTAAACCTAAAAAAGTAGCTATGCCGGCACCAAAAATTTATTCTGCGTCCCATTAAGCATGGTTACTTTTACAACTAAAATAACATCTAACAAAAAAGCCCCGCAGAAACGCCCGCGAAGCTAACCGATGAAAAATATTTTGAACACCCTTGTATTATGATTCAAAATGATGGTCAGTCTTTCTTCAAATTGATAATCACTACCGCGTCTTTACCCTTTTCGCCGGTTGCAGGCACTGCCTCCGGCGATTTATAAACGGCAATGGATGATATTTTATCCGCGCGCAAATTGTTTAATGATCCATCATAAACAACGCCGTCTACCAATAAAACGGGCTTGTTATTAAGTCTGGCAGTGCTTGGCCTACCTGCTACCGTTTTCTGCGTAATAACCGGGGGCGCTTCATCAATTAACCCATTGTTTTGCTGTGCCGCCTGCGTTTCATCAAAAGACAATGTAAAGTTAATGGGCACAGTATACTGCACCGAAACCGGCCGGCCGTTTTGTATACCCGGTACCCATCTAGGCGAACTTGATAATACTCTTACGGCTTCATCCTTAAAATCTTCACTTGGCCCTCTAACAGCCTTTATGTCTGATAATTGCCCGTTTGTACCAACAACAAAAGTTACAAAAACTTTTCCCTGCAAACCTCTTAAGCGCATTTCATTCGGATACTTCAGGTTTTTTTGTAAAAACTTATTAAAAGCTTTTAAGCCGCCCGGAAACGAAGGATATTTTTCAACCGAAGAAAGCACCTTGTTCATTTCATTTAATCCGGGAGGAGGAATGTCATCATCGTCGCCCAGCGTAAAGTTGATAGGTACGGTATATTGCACCCTTACGGTCTGACCGTTTTGAACACCGGGATCCCATTTGGGCGAACTGTTAAGCACACGTACCGCTTCTGCCTTCATATCCTCTGCAGGACCGCGAACGGCTTGCACGTCACTAAGCGAACCATCAGCCTCAACAATAAAAGATACATACACTTTACCCTGAATGTTATTTTCTCTGCTTTGTGCAGGATATCTTACATTATGTTCTAAAAACTTACTGAAAGCACTTACACCACCCGGAAAACTCGGTGCCTGTTCTACTGATACAAATACTTTCTTATCGGCTAAAAGCTCATCTGTTTCTGCGCCATAGGTTGGGTGGTTGCTATAAGGTGTAGTGTATTGCTGTACAGGATTATCAGGCGCTACAACCATCGGAGGAAATTCAACCTGAACCTCATCCTGTGGAATCTCTGCATGTTCTGTTATAACATTGGCTATATCATTAACCTGCGCCTGCATTACCTCTTTAACGCCATCGTGTATGTTGGTAACCGCTGCGCTGTTATTTACCGTTGCCGACGACAGTATCATCATTAACACAAATAAAGGTGCCGACAGGCAATATTTAAACAGCATAATGCGCTGCGATTTGCTTTTTTGCAACATCAATATCCGCTTTTTGAGCATGCTGTGGCTATAAAACGGATTAGTTAGCTTATGTGCCGGAACATGAAACGTTTGGCTAAGCAACAGCAGAGCATAATCCGCCTTGTCGGTTCCTGAGCTTATAACTTGCATATCTGCAATATACTCGTGTATATATTTAATGGCAAAACGGTACAGGTAAACCACGGGGTTAAACCAGTTGATGATCATTACCGTTTCAATGATCATAACATCAACCGAATGCCATTGCGTGGCGTGTACCTGCTCATGCCGGGCAATGGCCTTATGTTCTGCAACATCTTTACCTAAACTTATTTTTTTAAAGAAGGAATAAGCTGCCGATGGGGATGGTTTTTCTATTTGTTTTTTTAACACAATTAGCTGCCATAGCAACCGTAGGGTTAAAATAAAGGTAACAGTTATGTAAATTAAAGTTAAAAGGTGGCCTATTGTAACCGAGTGTTCTGCCTGCTGAATGTTGTAAACCATTAATTCTGCACCCCCGCCATAAAGGGTATATTGTACCTGCTTGGTAATAAACAGATCCTTTACCCAATCGGCCTGTATTACCGGTATGGCGAACGACAGTATGGCGCCCCCTACCAGGTAAATACGGTTAAGCTGAAAAAAGGTTTCGCGGCGCAGAAGCAGCGCATAGAAGGCAAAAAACAACAGCAGGTAAAAGTTTACCAGCAATAAATAATGCCACCAGCTCATAACTTATTTGCTTTTAAGTTTCTCTATAAGTTTAAGTATCTCGTCTGCCTCCTTCAAATCAATCTTCTCTTTCTTTACGAAGTACGAGAACATGTGTTGTACCGAGTTATCAAAATAACCGTTCATCAGCTTATCAGTAGCGAAGTTTTGATATTGATCCTTGCTTATAAGCGGATAATACTCGTGGCTTTTGCCATAAGCATTATGGCTTACAAAGCCCTTGGTTTCTAATATCCTGATGATGGTTGATACGGTATTATAAGCAGGTTTGGGCTCGGGCAGTAACTCAATTACATCCTTAACAAAACCTTTTTTAAGTTGCCATAATATCTGCATCAATTGTTCCTCAGCACGCGTTAGCTCTTTAATTTCCATGGTAATTTTTGTTAGTTTTTAGTATTTCGGGGGGTATCAAATATTTAATTGTTAACGAATTTATTAGTTTAAATTAACAAAAGCAACCCTAATTTTAAAATTAGAGTTGCTTTATAATTGAGTAAGTTAGGCTACGTAAATACTATTTGGGTAACTCGAAATTTATAGGCACGGTAAACTGTACCCTAACCGCTTCACCATTCTGCTTGCCTGGTTGCCATTTAGGCGAGCTTGCCAATGCCCTTATGGCCTCCGCTTTCAACGTTTCTGATGGACCGCGAACTGCATTAAAGTGCGATAGACTACCATCCGGTTCAACTACAAAAATCACAAAAACCTTTCCTGTGATCTTATTCTCTCTATCAACCGCAGGATATTTGAGATTTTTGGCAAGAAAATTTGTGAAGGCGGGTATCCCTCCCGGAAAAGTGGGTGCTACATCCACAGAAGCATGAATTGCCGTATCAATTCCTGCTGATAGGTGATTTCCTGCTTGTTTTTTAGCGTAAAAATCTGCGTGCATTGCATTGGCCGAGAATGAAACAGCCGCAACCAACAACAATACTACTTTAAGTGTGTTTTTTAATGTGTTCATGCCTTAAGGTTCATAATGTGTTCTAAGTTATCAGATTGCATTTACAATTACAACATATCCCACCCGCTAACATCAAGGTGATTTAATTATTACTCAAAGAAAAGTTGATTGGAACGGTATACTGCACCCGTACAGTTTTACCATCCTGTACGCCCGGTTTCCACGAAGGCGAGCTTGCTAATACTCTTACAGCTTCTGCTTTCATTGTTTCTGACGGGCCGCGTACAGCAACAATATCCGCCAGTTTACCGTCAGGTTCTACAACAAAGCTAACATACACTTGCCCCTGCGTGTTGGCCCTCCAGTCGTCAATAGGGTATTTTATATTTTTCATTAAATAACTAGTAAGGGCATTTACCCCTCCCGGAAATTCGGGGCTTTTTTGCACCGACAGGTAAACTTTTCCATCTTCGTCGGTTTTTGCAACCGGAGCCATTGGCTTTTGCGGTTGAACAGAAGAAACCTTTTCGCCCTGTAAAGTAAAGTTAACAGGTAGCGTATACTTAACCCTTACCCTTTTACCGCCCTGCGCGCCTGGTTTCCATGCCGGCGATTTTGATACCACCCTAACCGCTTCTGCCTTCAACGTTTCTGACGGGCCACGTACAGCCTCAACATTTGTTAATTTACCATTGGGCTCAACCACAAAATTGACATATACTTTACCCTGAATATTGTTTTCTCTATCTATTGCCGGGTATTTTATATTTTGTGATAAGTAGGTTCCAAGCGCCTTTTGCCCGCCCGGAAAGCTCGGTTGTTTTTCAACCGAAAGAAACACTCTATTGCCGTCTTCTTTTACAACCGGAGGGTTTGGTTTTTGTGCACTTGCAACTAAAGAAATTGAAGTAACCAATAATGCCGCTATTTTAAGCGTGTTTTTTAACGTTCTCATGTTTATTTAGTATTTGGTTAAATATCTTTAAACGAATTTATTAGTTTATAATTTAATATGCAACTAATTTATTAGTTATTTTTTATATCAAACATTTAATCCTAAGTTTCGCTTTATATCAAAATCTATTTAATGGAAATTATCTTTCACGGCGCTGCCCGCAATGTTACCGGCAGCAAGCATCTTATAAAATTAAATAATGGCACCACTATATTGCTTGATTGCGGCATGTTCCAGGGATTGGGCGAGGACACAGAGGGCCTGAACGAACACTTTGGTTTTAACCCGGGCAAGGTTGACTACCTGATACTCTCGCACGCCCATATTGACCACTGCGGTTTAATACCCCGCCTGGTTGCCGAAGGTTTTGAGGGCACCATATTTTGCACACCCGCTACTATGGACCTGGCCCGCATACTGCTTATGGACTCTGCTAAAATACAAATGCAGGATGTAGAATATAGCAACAAACGCCGCCAGCGCAAGGGCCTGCCCTTGCTTACGCCACTATATAATGATGAGGATGCCATGAAGGCGCTGCGCCTGTTTAAAATTGTTGAGTATCATGAGCATTATGCTATTACACCCGATGTAAAATTTCAGTTTACCGATGCTGGCCATATTTTAGGCAGTGCCGCGGTGCATTTAACTATTACCGAAGAAGGGAAAGAAACCAACATATCCTTTAGCGGCGATGTAGGCCGTTATGGCGATCTGCTTTTAAAAAACCCGCAAAGATTTCCGCAGGCCGACTATATTTTATTAGAGTCTACCTATGGCGATTCATTGCATAAAGACATAGGCCCTATTGAAGACGCCCTGTTAGAAATTATTAAGCAAACCTGTTTAATTAAAAAAGGAAAGGTTATTATTCCGGCGTTTAGCGTTGGCCGCACACAGGAACTTTTATACGCTTTAAATGCCTTAGAGCTGCGTGGCGTACTGCCTGATGTGCCTTATTATGTTGACAGCCCGCTATCAGAAAAGGCAACCCAGGTAATAAAAAGTCATCCCGAAGTTTATAACAATGGCGTAAAGGAAGTGATGAAAATTGATTCAGATCCTTTTGCTTTTAAAGGCCTAAGCTTTGTACCATCAACAGAGGCATCCATCGCGTTAAATAATAACCCCCAGCCTTGTGTAGTTATATCCTCATCGGGTATGGCCGAGGCCGGCCGGGTGAAGCACCATATAAAATATGCTATCAATAATGCTAAAAATACCATATTAATGGTGGGATATTGCGAGCCTAACTCCCTGGGCGGCCGCTTACTGAGGGGCGAAAAACAGGTACACATTTTTGGAGATGAATATGATGTAAAAGCGGAAGTAGCCGAAATTAGGTCAATGAGCGCCCACGGCGATTACCAGGACCTGCTTCATTTTATACAATGCCAGGACCCTGCCAAAGTGCGCAAAGTATTTTTAGTGCACGGCGAATACGACGTGCAGCAGCATTTTGCCGAAACACTTAAGGAGCATGGATTTGCCAGCGTAGAGATTCCGGCGCAGCATCAAAAAGTAGTGTTGGAGTAATTGTAGTGTACCCTATTGCCCTTTTTAGGTGTTGCACGTGCAGTGTAAAAATAGCTGTTTTCAAAATACTGAAAAACAGCTATTTAACTACAATTTAAAGCTAAACATCCTGACGAATATGTCTGTTGCAAAGTGTTGCATGTTTAAACTTACAATAGTTATAATTATTTAACAGTCAAACACTTGCAAAAAACACTGTTGCAAGTGTTGCAAACTGTTGCATATTATTCTGCAACACGCCGTTAGTTGTAAACGCCCGTTAGGCAACTAACACTTACAAATAAAATTGTAGTTTTACCTAAACCATAATTTATGACCGCCACCAGCAAACCTCGTCTTTTGTCGCTTGATGTATTTCGCGGTGCCACGGTTGCTGCCATGATACTGGTTAACAACCCCGGCGACTGGGGCCATATTTACGCCCCATTGGAGCACTCCGCCTGGAACGGCTGCACCCCTACCGACCTGATATTTCCGTTCTTTCTGTTTATTGTAGGTGTATCCATTGTATATGCTATGGAGAGCAAGGCCGAAGTAAAGGCTAACCACTCAAAAATGTTGTGGGGCGCGTTCAGGCGCATGCTTATTTTGATCGTCATCAGCCTGGTAACGCAATTGCTCTTTCATCCCGGTTTCGCGCATCTGCGTTTTCCGGGCGTGCTGCAGCGTATTGGTTTAGTGTATTTTATAAGCACCCTGATCTACCTGAAAACTACGCAAAAAACCCGCGATGTGCTGCTTGGTGCATTGCTTGTAGGGTATTATCTCATCATGGCATATGTGCCCGTGCCCGATACCGGCAAAGCAAGCCTGGACCCTGAAACCAACATGGGCGCCTGGGTTGACCGCATGGTGTTTTCAACCAATCATTTGTGGTCGGAGTCAAAAACCTGGGACCCGGAAGGCTTATTGGGCACACTGCCCGCCATTGCTACCTGTTTGCTCGGTGTAAGGGTAGGCAGCTGGCTTAAACAAAAAAACAACCATGACGCGGTTAAAGTAAGCTGGTTGTTTGCCTATGGCATTATCGCTATAGTTACAGGTTTAATCTGGGATCTGTTTTTCCCCATAAACAAAGCTTTATGGACAAGCTCATATGTGTTATACTCGGGTGGCTGGGCAATGGTGGCGCTGGCCTTATGCTTTTGGCTGATTGATGTGCAGGGGCATAAAAAGCCGGCTATGTTTTTTGTACCGCTGGGTGTTAATGCCATAACGGCTTATGTGCTGTCTAACTATATTCCGCATTACATCACCAATAAAAAATACTTTGGTGGCGGCAACCTTTATCAGCTGATCTTTGAACCTTACATTCAACCTTATGTGGCTTCGGCGCTAAGCGGGCTGTTGCTGGTTTTTATAATTTGGGCGTTGATGCGGATATTGTACAAACGAAATATAGTTATTAAGGTATAGCGCATTTGAAAAAAGATGCCAAAAAAAATAATTTTTAACTAACCCTCTCGTTTTTGCATCTTAGCACCCAATTATTTAAACTTTTATATGAATTTTAAGCATACCTTTTTTTTATCGGCAACTGTGTTGTTGGTTACCGCAGGTGGAGCGTTTGCCCAGGTAAAGAAAAAACCTGCACCATCCCCTAAAAGCAAACCTGTACCGGCTGCAAAGCAAATTGCCCCGCCGGCTAACGCCCAAATTTTACCTTCTGACCCTTTTTTACTGAAAGGAACTTTACCTAATGGCCTAACTTATTATATAAGGAGTACCACAGCGCTGGCTAAAAATGCAGAGGTGGTTTTGGTAAACAAAGCCGGCTCGGTGTTAGAAACAGATGCGCAACGCGGCTATGCACATTTAATAAGTCATTTGGCGCTTAAAGGCACCCCGGGCTTTACAGAAGAGCAATTGGCAGCTTTTATGCAATTAAATAAAGGTAAATTAAAGGCTGATAGTAATGCCATAAGTAGTTATGATGAAAGTGTATACCGCCTAACCGTACGTACAGATACCGCAGACGCACTTAACAAGGGGCTTAAATTATTAGCCGGATGGGCTGGTGGTATAACCTTTGATGCCGCGAACGTAAATGCTGCAAAAACAGGTGTAACAGAAGAACTGAAAAACAGCTTAAATGTAATGAAAGACAGGCTTGATAAAAATGCCCTGCCTTTTATGCTGAACAATTCGAGGTATGCACTACGCAACCCTAAAGGAGAAGAAGCTGCAATTGCGGCGGCTGATGCAGCTACTTTAAAAAGCTTTTATACAGACTGGTATCGACCTGACCTGCAAGCTATTATTGTTGTTGGCGATGTAGATGCAAAACAGGTAGAAGCGACAATAAAAACTATCTTTTCAGCTTTAAAAGGTCCGGCCGTTCCCAAGCCGGTTACCCTCTACGCTATTGCGCCGGTAGTTGGCACTCAAATAAAATTTATTACTGATAAGGAACTTCCGTATGTAGTTACCCAAGTTGTTATACCACAGCCCCGGGCAGTTGCAAAAACCCCTGCAGGTTTTATGCAAAGCGTACAGTTAAATTTGTTTAACGAAATGCTGGCCAATCGCATTGATGAATTGCGGCAGCAATCCAACTCGCCTTTCTTATTTGCGCAAGCTGGTTATAACAGCTTTATTGGTAAGCAGGACGCATTTATAGCAATGGTACTGGCTAATGCACGCGGTATTGACACTGCAGTAAAGACACTGGCAACAGAAATTGAGCGTACACGCAAATTCGGGTTCGTATCAACCGAACTGGAGCGCGCTAAGCAAAACGCGCTTTCTCAGGTTGGGTTTGAATATCAGCAGCGCGATAATATATTACCTGCCAGCATAGCTGCGGAGTATCAGCGAAATTTTATTACGGGTGGCATTGCCACAGGAACCAGTTATAAATACAACTACTATCTGGATAATATTGGCAAAATAGACCTTGCTACTATGAATGCGCTTGCAGCAAAATTACTAAACCAAAACCGGGCTATTCTATTACAGGCACCTGAAACTGAAAAAGCCCTGTTCCCTACAGAACAAGCAGTGCGTACCTGGTTCACAACGGGAAGCGCTGCAGTTAGTGCATACGAAGATAACGCCAGCATACCGCTTATGGAAAAGCTACCTGTGGCCGGCAAAGTAGTGAGCATTAAAACGGATAGTACCATACTTGTAACTAATGTAACCTTATCCAATGGTGTAAAGGTTATTTTAAAGCCAACACAGTTTCAACCAGGTCAGATCATCATGAACGGATTCGCCCTTGGTGGCACGTCGCTTGCGTCTGACGCGGATTTTACATCTGCCGACCTTGCCGCAAGGGTGATTGGTATAAGTGGTGTTGCCGGGTTTAGCCAAACGCAACTGGAAAGAATGCTGCGCAACAAAAGTGTAAATATCTCGCCGTATACAAGCGACATTCTTCATGGATTTACCGGCTTTACTTCGGCCAATGATTTTGAAACAGCTATCCAGCTGCTCCACCTCTATTTTACACAACCACGCAAAGATATCGCCGCATGGCAAAAAACCATTGCCGATACAAAAGGCGCCCTGGTACTACGCGCTGTTGAGGAAGGTTCAGTGTTACAGGATACAGCAAATGCTATATTGAGTGGTTATAACAAACGCGGCATGACGACTACCATAGCCCAGTTAAATGCAGCCAGTTTAGATAAAGCTTATCAATTTTATAAAGATCGCTATTCCAACGCGGCCAACTTTACTTTTACCTTTACGGGATCTTTTACTGTTGAGGCTATCTTGCCTTTCATTGAAACTTACTTAGGCTCATTGCCTACAAAAGCAGGCACCGAAACCTTCAAAAACCTGGGCATGCATCCACCGGCAGGTAATATTACAAGGACAATTGTTAAAGGCAAAGGTGACATCGCCCTAACTCAAATGATATATAGCGGAAAATATGACTACAGCGCCGTTAACAACATTGACCTTGATGCTGTGGAAACAATATTATATTTAAAATTGGCGCAACGTATAAAAGACACCACCGGAAATATTCAGACAGGGGTTAGGGTTAACTATACTAAGCATCCGGAAAGCAGGTATCGCGTAAATATCGATATTCAAAGTCCGGTGGCTGATCTTGAAAGGGTTACCGGCCTGGTTGTTGATGAAATAAACAAATTCAGGCAAAATGGTGCCGAGCAAAAAGAGCTTAACACATTTGTTTTAGATGACGCACGTACCACGCAATCGCAATTAAGGCAGAATGCTTACTGGAGCGGTGCACTGAACGTTGCTGCGCAAACAGGCGATGATCCGGATAAAATTCTGCTACATGTTCAATCGCTTCAGCAATTAACCATACCACGCACTAAAGAGGCTGCTATCAAATATCTTAATGATGCCAACCTGATAAAGCTGACCTTGTTGCCTGAAAAGAAATAACATTTTTGCTTATGGTAAAAAAGCCACCTTTGGTGGCTTTTTTTATGAGCAACTCAGGCGAAGTGCTTAACCCTTTGTGATTTATTAATAACAAATACTTTAGTTATTTTGTTACCTAACAATGAGCACGCCGGGGCAAAAAGTTATTCAGCAATGGTATCGCCAAAAAAAATGGCGGCAATTTCCGTTTCAAAAAGAAATGGAGGCGGCCTACCTGGAGGGTTATTCGGGGTTGTTGAACGCGCCCACCGGCAGCGGTAAAACGTTCGCTTTGTTTCTTCCTTTTTTGGCTGATTTCATTAACAAAAATCCCGACTATAAAACACGTAAAAACAACGGCCTGCAAATGCTGTGGATAACACCGCTGCGAGCGCTAACCAACGATATCCGCAAGGCCATGCAGGAGGTTTGTGATGACCTGGAGCTTCCATGGAAAATTGCCACCCGTACAGGCGATACCTCAGCAGCAGAGAAAGCCGCGCTTAAGAAAAAGCTTCCCGAAGTATTGCTTACTACTCCTGAAAGTCTGCATTTGATGCTGGCCCAAAAGGAGTACCCGGTCATATTTAAGAGCTTACAGATTTTGGTGGTTGACGAGTGGCACGAATTACTGGGTACTAAACGCGGTGTACAGGTAGAGCTGGGGCTATCGCGGCTAAAGGCAATTGGTTCAGTTGGCAGTGGGCAGTTGGCAGTAGGTAGCCCAGCAGCAAACCAATTGCAAACTACAAACTGCAAACTGCCAACTGCCAACCGCCAACTAAAAATATGGGGCATCAGCGCTACTATAGGTAACCTGGAGCAGGCTGGTGATGTACTGCTCGGCAACAATTTTGAACGGGATAAGGTAAAATTGATACGTGCCAATATTGATAAAAAGCTGGTTATAAAGTCGGTCATCCCGCCAAATATTGAGAATTACTCGTGGGCGGGACACATTGGCGTTAAGCTTATTGCACAGGTGATGGAACTGGTGGCCAAAAGCAAAACCACGCTGATATTTACTAATACCCGGTCGCAATCAGAGATCTGGTATCACGCTATTTTGGATCAATACCCTGAATATGCCGGAATTATGGCCATGCACCACGGCTCATTAGACAACGAGCTGCGCAACTGGGTAGAGCAGGCGCTCCACGCAGAGGCACTCAAAGTTGTTGTATGCACATCAAGTTTAGATCTTGGGGTAGATTTTAGGCCCGTTGATACAGTAATACAAGTAGGCAGCCCAAAGGGAGTTGCGCGATTTATGCAGCGGGCAGGACGCAGCGGACACCATCCCGGTGCAATATCAAAAGCTTATTTTGTGCCCACGCATTCCCTGGAACTACTGGAAGGGGCTGCTTTGAAGGAAGCACTCAAACGCGGAATCTTTGAGAGTCGCGACCCTATGCTGCTTACTATGGATGTGCTGATACAGTATATGGTTACGCTGGCCGTATCTGATGGATTTAGGGCAGATGAACTATTTAACGAAGTAAAAACCACTTATGCTTTTGCCGATCTAAATCGAGGGGAATTTAACCAACTGCTTGATTTTATTGTTAATGGTGGTAAAACGCTGGCCCAGTATGACGAGTTTTTGAAAGTAGAAGTTGAAGATGGTTTATATAAAGTAAACAGCCGCAGGGTGGCCATGCGCCACCGCCTGAGCATTGGCACCATAACCAGCGACATGAGCGTGCGGGTAAAATGGTTGAGCGGCGGCAGCCTGGGCACGGTAGAAGAATCTTTTATATCCAAACTAAAGCCGGGCAATACGTTCTGGTTTGCGGGGCGCAGCCTGGAATTTGTTAGGTTAAAAGATATGAGCGCCTACGTAAAAAAATCAAACGCGCAAAAGGGTATGATACCCAGTTGGAACGGTGGCAGGATGCCGTTATCATCGCAACTGTCGGCAGTATTTAGGGATAAGCTGGATGAGGTTGCGCATGGTATTGAGCAGGATGAGGAAGTTAAGGCCCTCAAGCCTTTATTTGCTTTGCAGAAGGAGTTATCGCATTTACCGCAAAGCCACGAATTTTTAATAGAATCTTTCAAATCCCGCGAGGGGCATCATTTGCTGTTTTACCCTTTTGAGGGGCGGCTGGTGCATGAAGGTATAGCATCATTGCTGGCCTACCGAATCTCGCGCATACGCCCGGCAAGTTTTTCTATCGCCATGAACGATTATGGCTTTGAGTTGCTAACAGACGAAGATGTACCCATTGAAGAAGTATTAGAGGATGCCTCCTTCTTTTCAATAGACAACCTGTTGGACGATATTATGCATAGTCTTAACGCCAACGAGATGGCCCGCCGCCGTTTCAGGGACATTGCCCATATTGGCGGCTTGCTGTTTACCGGCTATCCCGGGCAGCAGGTTAAAAACAGGCATTTACAAGCTTCATCATCTTTGTTATTCGAGGTTTTTAGCGAGTACGAGCCCGATAACCTATTAGTGCGCCAGGCTTATAACGAGGCATTGGCTTTTCAACTGGAAGAGTTTAGGCTACGGGCAGCTTTGCAACGCATAGCCACACAAAGTATAGTATTAAAAACCATTGAGCGCCCTACCCCTTTCGCCTTCCCTATAATGGTTGACAGCTTGGGCCGCGAGCGTTTAACCACCGAAAGTTTAGAAGACCGCATAGCAAAAATGGCACGGCAATATGGCGCCGAAGGTTTTGGATCAGTAGAAACCAAAAGAGCAAGGAAGCCTGGAATAACAAGAAAAAAAGGTCTTTAACAAGGGGTGGCTCTGAGCCGGGTGAGCCACCGTGAGCCTATGTGAGCCACCGTGAGCCTATGTGAGCCACCTGTCAGTACCCTGTCCTTGCAAGCGGCGGCGCATTATCTAATCGCTTTGCAAAATACTCGTCCCAACTGCGCTGCTGTGCCTTGTTCTGCATGTGCAGCGTGCCGGTTTCGTAATTCTGGTTAAGTTCTTTGTATTTGGCATCCACAGTGTTAAATAATTGCATAGCCTCTGCCTTGTAATTGCCGGTAAAAAAGGTGCGGTTTATCTCGCGCAGTAATTCCTGCTGCTCCATATAGGCAATAATATAATGACCCTGCTCATGATTAAGCACTTCATCCATCATTGGTTTAGAACTTATATTCCGCGAGTCAAGCCAACAGCGGTCGCGGTTTAGCAGCAATTCAACCGTAGCATACAAACGGTATGCGCCGCCTTTATCGCGGTAAGCCCGGTATTTAAAATCAATAGTGCAATTGGTGTAGGCCACGTGGCCGGTAACGCGGGGTTTGGGTATCCCCTGAAAATCAGATGGTGTTAATTGATGGTACCCCTGCGCCATCGCCTCGTTCATCACTACTATCATTAAGGCGATGGCCAGGGCCATCCTCACTAAACCACCTCTCATTAAAACTAAAAATCATTAAACTCTGTTTTTTGACTGAAAAAGGCAGGGCAGGGTTTAATGGGGGTGGTAGATTTTGGGGGCATTTATAGACATTAATATTATTCACAAAAAAATATTAACTTTATATATGGATCATAATCAGCAAAAACTGTTGGAGCGTATAACAATTACTCCCGGAACTCTTGGGGGTAAACCGGCAATAAGGGGCCTGCGTTTTTTAGTAAGCGATATCCTGGAACTACTTTCGACAGGAATTTCTGAGTCTGATATATTAGAACAGCATCCAATTTTGGAGAAAGAGGACATTCAAGCAGCCTTGTTATATGCTTCTAATAAAATAAAGAATACGCTAATTATTCATGCCGCCTGATATTTGGGAAATTTGGCTGGACACTCAATTGTCGCCAATTATAGCTAAATAGCAATAGCGTTAATGTATTTTACGCCTACACGGGCGGGCTTTAACCTCCGCTGTCATTTCGACGACCAACGCAGGATAGAGCGGGGTTGGGAGGAGAAATCTTTTCGAACTATTCAAGACTGACTGCTTCGAAAAGATTTCTCTTTCGCCCCTATGCACTTTGCCCTTGCTCCGCTCCATCGAAATGACAACGAAGTATTGGATTAATAACAAAACCCCTCCATCTTGCGACGAGGGGGTTTGCTTAAATATTCAAATAGTCTCTAAGCACCAGTCAACTAATCTCTAATCAACTAATCAACTACCTACGTATCTATACGCGCATACTTGGCGTTCTTCTCAATAAATGCGCGGCGTGGTGCTACCTCGTCGCCCATTAACATAGAGAAGGTATGGTCGCACTCGGCAGCATTTTCAATGGTCGCTTTCTTAAGTGTGCGGCGTGCAGGGTCCATTGTAGTTTCCCACAACTGCTCAGCGTTCATCTCACCCAAACCTTTGTAACGTTGCACATGTACACTATCTTCTTTACCGGCACCTTTTAAGCGCTGTATGGCAGCATCGCGCTGCTCGTCGTTCCAGGCATAAACAGACTCTTTACCTTTTTTAACCTGGTAAAGCGGTGGCGATGCGATGTAAACATATCCGGCCTCTATCAACTCCTTCATGTAACGGAAGAAGAAGGTCAATATCAACGTTGTTATGTGCGATCCGTCAACGTCAGCATCCGTCATGATCACAATTTTATGATAACGAAGCTTAGTAAGGTTTAACGCTTTATCATCCTCTGGCGTACCGCGGGTTACACCCAAACCGGTAAACATGTTCTTTATCTCCTCGTTCTCGTAGATCTTGTACTCCATGGCTTTCTCCACGTTCAGTATCTTACCCCTTAAAGGCAAAATAGCCTGATACTCGCGGTTACGGCCCTGCTTGGCGGTACCACCCGCCGAGTCACCTTCGACAAGATAGATCTCACATAATGCAGGATCACTGTTGGCACAATCAGATAGTTTACCCGGCAAGCCCGATCCGCTCATTACATTCTTACGTTGCACCAGCTCGCGTGCCTTACGTGCAGCGGCACGGGCAGTAGCAGCTAATACCACTTTTTGAACTATCATTTTGGCCTCGCGCGGATGTTCTTCCAGGTAGTTGCCTAAAATTTCGCCAACGGCCTGGTCAACCGCGCCCATTACCTCGTTGTTACCCAGTTTGCCTTTGGTTTGGCCTTCAAACTGCGGCTCCTGTACTTTTACAGAAACAACAGCAGTTAAGCCTTCGCGGAAGTCGTCGCCTGATATTTCTACTTTAAGGTTCTTTAACAAGCCCTCTTTTTCCGCGTAATTTTTTAAAGTACGGGTCAATCCGCGACGGAAACCTGCTACGTGCGTGCCACCTTCAATAGTATTAATGTTGTTTACGTAAGAGAATACGTTCTCTGAGTAAGTATCATTATACTGCAAAGCCAGCTCAACAGGTATGCCTTGTTTTATACCGTCAACATAAATAGGCTCAGGTATAATAGAGGTACGCGTGCCATCTAAAAATTTAACAAACTCGCTCAAACCACCTTCAGAGTAATACTCTTCCATTAAAAAAGTACCGTCCTCGTTAGGCTCGCGCTCGTCGGTCAACGTTAAGCGGATACCCTTATTTAAATAGGCCAGTTCGCGTAAGCGCGCTGCCAGTGTATCAAACTTATATTCTGTAGTTAACTGAAAAATTTCCGGATCGGGTTGAAAAGTTTGTATCGTTCCTGTTTTATCAGAAACGCCTATCTCTTTAACATCAAATAACGGCTTACCACGCTCGTACTCCTGCGTAAATATTTTACCCTCGCGGTGTACAACTGTTTTTACGTGGGTTGACAGCGCGTTAACGCAACTAACACCCACACCGTGCAAACCACCCGAAACCTTGTAAGTGTCCTTATCAAACTTACCGCCCGCGTGCAGTACGGTCATTACAATTTCAAGTGCCGATTTATTTTCTTTTGTGTTGATGCCGGTTGGTATACCGCGCCCGTTATCAACTACTGTTATAGAGTTGCCTTTGTGGATGGCAACATTTATAGTATCGCAATACCCGGCCAGCGCCTCGTCTATCGAGTTATCTACTACTTCATACACCAGGTGGTGCAGGCCTTTAACACCTGTATCGCCAATGTACATAGACGGCCGCTTGCGCACCGCCTCTAAACCCTCTAAAACCTGTATATTATCTGCTGAGTAATTCGATTTGTCCTGATTTTCTTCGCTCATAATTTGGTTAAAACAATAACCTTCAAAGCTACAAAAAATGCCCTAATATTTGCCATTGTTAATAAATTATGACCTCACATTAACCTCTTTTTAATTTATTAGGATACTTGTATTGAAAGATTATATTTGTGAAAATTTTTTACAAAAAAACAGGTATAAGCTTTAAAGGATCTTATAACCACACACATTATCAATACAATAAAAATTAAATGAAAACCACAGGTTCTATTTTCACAAAGATCTCTTTAGGTGTAATGGTTGCCATTGCCGTTGCAGCCTGCAATAACGATAAAAAAGCCGATGCCCCGGCTGCTGCCGCTTCAACGGGAAGTTCAGCGTCTGAAACTATTGTTTTTGTAAACCAGGATACGCTGTTAGCTAAATATGATTATGCTAAAGACATGCGTAGCACACTTGAAAGCAAAGGCAAAACAACCGAAAACGATATTGGCTCAAGAAGGCAGGCTTTTGAGCGTGAAATAGCCGAGTATAAAAGAAATGCCAATACTTTAAGCGCTGACCAACGCGCTGCTACGGAGCAACGTTTAACACGCAAAGGACAAGAACAACAGCAATACGAGCAGGCTGCCGGTGCTGAATTTCAAAACTTGCAAGGCACTGAAGCCAACAAACTATATGATAAGATAGCTGATTTTACCAAAATATACGCGAAAGAAAAAGGCTACAAAATGGTACTTACCTACTCAAAGGCTAACCCTACCGTGTTATACGGTGACGCTACACTTGATGTAACTGCTGATGTTACTAAAAGATTGAACGAAGCTTACGCTAAAGACAAGAAATAATTTGATGTGCAGATATGCAAATGTGCAGATTTGCGGATGATAAAGAAGATATTATACCAAGCCCGGACCAACAGTCCGGGTTTTGTTTTTATAATTCATTTTTAAAGGTCTCCCCTTCCGGGGGAGATTTAGAGGGGGCTTTCGTTTTTGTTTTCCAGCAGATCGTCCTTAAGGTCGTCTATTTCGCGGCGGTCGCGTTTTGTTGGGCGGCCGGTGCCCCTGTCCCGTTTCAGCATAGGTGCATGGAACATAGTTTTAAAAGCATGGGTTTCTTCAACCGGGGTAATGTCTTCGTAAAAACCTACGGCGGTTTTAGCATCAACCCTGTTCTCTAACAAGCCAACAACACGAATAACTTTACGGTCAGGTCCTTTAGATACCTGATAAACTTCGCCCAGGCGCACCTCATGCGATGGTTTTATATTGTTCCCATCCAGCTTAACACGGCCCGCCTTACAGGCATCAGATGCCAGCGTACGTGTTTTAAACTGGCGTATGGCCCACAGGTATTTATCTATTCTTAGTTTCTCTTTTTCGGGCATGCCTAACTTACATCAATCTTTTATAAACTCCGAAATTAAGAAATGATTGTACAAAACGTTTTTACTTGTGTGCTCATTTAAAAACAAACAGTAAAGTAATACTTCGTCATTTTTAGATGCCTCTTCCTTTAACGCCATTAAAATCTTTTCCTGTATTGGCATCCAAATCTGTACATCACCTATTTTCATCAAAACCATTTGCTTAAATATTTCATCCACAGGCGTATCCTTCTGTACGGTAAGCTTTAAAACGCGTTTAATAGATGCCAGCGTCTCGTTATCTATTTTCTTTACCTGCGCTAAAAAAGTAGCGTTAAAGCGGTAGCTGGCTTTTGCAAAGTAATAAGGCGCTATATTGCGGTGTTTCTCTACACTATCAGCGTAAAGCCGTTCATGTTGTAAAACCAGCGGAATGTCGCCCGGCGGATAATTCTTATTCCAGCTTTTCCAATATTCGTCATCATCTTGCGCTTTTGCTATTGTAGCTATTGCCAGTAATAGCAGTATTAAGTATTTTCTCATAATTTCTTATCTATTGAAAATGCTCCGCCGCCCCTTATCAGCAAAAATATGCTGCAAAGCAGCATGGCCCAATCCGTACGGCTTTCGTGCAGCATTTTCCAGATGCCACCATCATTCAACATAGGTAATTTTGTGGTATAAATGGCTACCAACATAATACTAATAAGCGGTATAGCTGCGAAACGCGTAAGCAAACCTATTAATATTAAAAAACCGCAGATGATCTCGGTAATGCCAACAAACGGACCTAAAAATTCCGGCGATGGCATGCCTATTTTTTCAAAACGGCCACTGCCCTGTGCCGCGGCAAATAAAAACTTTTGAATCCCTTCTGAAAGGAAAACTACACCTACTACGAGCCTGATCAGTAAAGTTGTGGGGGTTTTATCTGTGGATGTCCATTTACGCAAACTCATTATGTGTGATGGTTTTGGGGAGAAAGTTACAAATTTAATTTATTGTAGAAATGCGTTAGCGATAGCAGCGGATACCGGCCCGTGGCTAAGGCCTGTGCAGTATGAGCGGATAGCGCGGGCCTCAGATAACGCCGATATTGTTTGAACTAAGATTTTTAAGATTTGAGGATTATAAGAATCATTTAAAATCCTTAAACTCATCAATCATACGAATCATGGTTCAGACCAAGTAACCGACTACTGCAAACTGAATCAAACAAATCTGCTCAAAAATCCTTTAATTTGCGGCAAACTTTTAACATATAAGATGCAAGAGCTACAAAAACTAATTGAGCAAGCCTGGGAAGACCGTACCCTGCTTACTTATAACGAATACATTAATGCCATTGAAACCGTTATTGAACGCCTTGATAAGGGCGAGATACGCGTTGCCGAACTGATTGGCACCCGCTGGCATGTAAACGACTGGGTAAAGAAAGCCGTTATATTATACTTCCCTATCCGCACCATGGAGGAGATTGAAGTTGGCCCGTTTGTGTTTCACGATAAAATGAAACTAAAAACCGACTATAAGGCAACCGGCGTGCGCGTAGTGCCACATGCTATTGCCCGCTACGGCGCGCATTTGGCTAAAGGCGTTATTATGATGCCAAGCTATGTAAACATTGGCGCTTTTGTTGACGAAGGCACCATGGTTGATACCTGGGCAACGGTAGGATCGTGCGCGCAAATTGGCAAGCATGTTCACTTAAGCGGTGGTGTGGGTATTGGTGGCGTATTAGAGCCTGTGCAAGCTGCCCCTGTAATAATTGAGGATAATTGCTTTTTAGGATCTCGCGCTATTGTGGTTGAGGGTGTGCATGTTGAGCGCGAGGCTGTGTTAGGCGCTAACGTAGTGCTTACCGCATCAACCAAAATTATTGATGTTACAGGCAGCACACCTGTTGAGTATAAAGGCCGTGTGCCTGCCCGCTCGGTAGTTATTCCGGGCAGCTATACCAAAACCTTCCCTGCGGGTGATTTCCAGGTACCTTGCGCCCTGATAATCGGTACGCGGAAAGAATCAACCGATAAGAAAACCTCATTGAATGATGCTTTGAGGGAGAATAATGTGGCGGTTTAGTTACTGAAGATTGGAGATTAAAGATTGAAGATTGGTTCGTCGCCAGTCACCAATCTTCAATCTTCAATCACTAATCTTTTACCATGAAAATACTCATAAGGCTGCCTAACTGGCTGGGTGATGTGGTGATGAGCACCGCGTTTATTACATCAGTGAAGCAGCTTTATCATGATGCCCGCATTGATGTGATCATCAAAAAGGAGCTGAGTTCTGTGGCTTCGCTTATCCCCGGTGTAGATACCATTCATTCTTTTTCAAAACAGGATAACCCCGGCCTGGGTGGTGTATACCGTTTCGGCAAATCTCTGCGATCAGAACAATACGACATCTTCTTCACCCTGCCCGATTCCCTTTCGGCAGCGATAATGGGTAAAGCAACGGGCGCAAAAAAGCGCGTGGGGTTTAGCAAAGAGGGCGGCTTTTTTTTGTTGACCAAAGTTTGCCGCCGACCTAAGAACGTACACCGGGTAAATGAATATTTAGCCCTGCTTGAACAATTTACCGGAAAAACTATTGGCCAAAAACAGGTAAAACTACAGCCGGAGCCGCAAAAAAAATCAGGCCTGGTGTTGTTGAATTTTAACTCGGAAGCTGATTCTCGACGCATGCCACTGGATAAGGGCAAAGAGCTGTTAAAACTGCTTACCCAAACTTTTACCGACAGGCAGTTTGGTTTGATAGGCGGCCCTAAAGACTCCATTTATATAGAACAGTTACTGCAAGGAGCCGACAATCTTGACCGTATAAGCAACTTTTGCGGCAAAACAACGCTGGCAACGCTGGCTAACTTAATGGAAGGAGCAACAGTGTTGCTAAGTACCGACTCGGGGCCGGCACATTTGGCCAATAGTGTGGGCTTGCCGGTTGTGGCGCTGTTTGGTGCGGGTAATGAACATAACACTGCCCCCAATAACACACACAACCTTACCGTAATACGTGCCGGACAATTACCTTGCGAACCCTGCGTGCGCAATGTTTGCAAACTTTACGGCATACCCAAGTGTATGCAATTGCTTGACGATTCGCGGATTATTAACGCGCTCAGCGTATATTTGAACCATGCTTAGAGACGAAGTTGCCAAAGCTTTTAAAGTATTGCAGGAGGGCGGGATAATACTATATCCTACAGATACCATTTGGGGTATAGGCTGCGACGCGGCCAATACCGATGCCGTTAAACGGATATTCGCTTTAAAACAGCGCGATGAGGCCAAGAGCATGATCATTTTGCTGGATACAGATAATAAACTGCAAAGCTATGTACAGGAGGTGCCTGAACTGGCTTATAACCTGATAGAATACGCCGAAAATCCGCTTACCCTGGTAATGCCGGGTGCCAAAAATATCTCGCCCGCGCTTATTGCTACGGATGGCAGTGTTGGTATAAGGGTAACTTCGCACCAGTTTTGCCAGCAGGTTATACAGCGGCTGCGCAGGCCCCTGGTTTCAACATCGGCCAATATAAGTGGTGAGCCATCACCCCAGTATTTCGGGCAGATAAGCGATGACATTATAAACGGCGTTGATTACGTGGTTGACCTGGAGCAGCACAGTACCGAGATCAAAAAACCATCAACCATAATGCGCTTAGATCCCAGCGGTAAGTTTGAATTTTTAAGGCGGTAAGCAAAAAGGGTGTAGCCGTATACAGCCATCCACTCAAATTAAAGCGTATACGCTTATTTACTCAATACACTAACTATCAATTATTTAACTAAAATAAGCATCTCCCAATAATGGCTAAAAATCACCTAAAACGGGCTTTACAACTTTTAGGTGTATACACTTTAGGGGGCATTCTAAAAAGCCAAACCGATAAAAGAACGATATAAATCCCTACTTACAGCCCCTGGCACACTTCCCCCGGGGAAGGAGTTTTTTGTTAGCTTTGCCCAGGTATAAAAACTGCAACATCTCCCTATGAATAATTCAATAAAAACCTCCCTCATAACCGGCGCGAGCAATGGTATAGGGCTTGACCTTACTAAAAAATTAATAGCAGAAGGCATCAAAGTAATTGCCGTAACAAGAAGCGGCGAGGTTGCCGGTTTTTCGCATCCTAACCTTACCGTTATGCAGGGCGATATCAGCAATGAGGAAAGTATTGCAAAAGTTGCCAAGCAGGTGGCTGAATTGGGCATTAGCATAGACTGCCTGATCAATAACGCGGGTGTTTTGGTTGATGCTAATACCGAAGTACCTACTGCTGCCGGGCTTAACGCAAGTTTTGCCACCAATACTGTAGGCACAGCCTTATTTACTGAAGCCTTATTAAATAATGTGACCGACGGCGGGCAAATTATCTTCCTGTCAACCATCATGTCGCTGCTGCGGGCGGCGGCGCCTGATGCGCCGGGGTATCGCATGTCAAAAGCGGCGTTAAATATGTATGTGGTGATGTTAAGTGAACGACTGACCAAAAGAAATATCCGCGTTACGGCATTGCATCCCGGCTGGGTGCAAACCCGCATGGGTGGCCAAACAGCTCCTACTACCATTGAACAATCTGTTAACGGAATTTACAAGGCCATTACAGAAAATACAGCAATAGGTAAGTTCTGGAATGTAGATTCGGCCGGAATAGAAAACTATTAATAGCGTAGCGTGAAGAAAAGTTTATTCCCGCTATTGCTGGGTGGTTTGGCTATTGGCACAACCGAATTTGTGATGATGGGCCTGCTGCCTGATATTGCCGCTAACCTTAACATCAGCATCCCGGTGGCCGGGCACCTCATATCGTCGTACGCGCTGGGTGTTGTAGTTGGCGCCCCCCTGTTGGTGCTGATAAGTGGCAGTTATCCGCCTAAAAAAATATTGATCGCGTTAATGGTAATGTTCACCGTTTTTAACACTGCATCAGCCTTTGCCCCCAATAATTTTACACTGCTCATTGCCCGCTTTTTTGCGGGACTACCGCATGGCGCTTTTTTTGGCGTAGGCGCGGTAGTGGCCAGCCGGTTGGCTTCGCCGGGCAAACAGGCGCAAGCCATATCAGTTATGTTTGCAGGCTTAACTATTGCCAATTTATTGCTGGTGCCACTCGGTACATGGGTTGGGCATGTTTATTTATGGCGATATACTTTTGCAATTGTAGCTTTTATTGGTTTGGTTACCCTGTTATTTTTATATCTGTGGATGCCTGCCCTGCCGGTTAACCGCAGCGGCAACGCGCGTTCAGAACTACAGATATTTAAAAGTACCGAAACATGGTTGATCATACTTATTACAGGGATTGGTACAAGCGGTTTGTTTTGCTGGATAAGCTACATAGCCCCGCTAATGACGGAAGTATCAGGTTTTAAAAGCGCCAATGTATCCTATATCTTGGTATTAGCAGGCTTTGGCATGGTGGTAGGTAACGTTGCAGGCGGCTGGCTGGCAGACAGGGTTAAGCCTATTACGGCAACGGTATGGCTACTTACAGCAATGGCGTTAACGCTGTTATGTATCTTCCTTTTTTCGGGCAATCAGATCATATCGCTGCTGCTAACGTTTATTGCCGGTGCCTTGTCTATTGCCCTTGCCGCGCCTATACAGATATTAATGATCAATACCGCTAAAAGTGCCGAAATGCTGGGCGCAGCCATTACCCAAGCCGCTTTTAACATTGGTAATGCCATCGGTGCTTTTTTGGGCGGTTTGCCTATTGCCATGGGGCTGGGCTTTAACTGGCCATCATTGGTAGGTATGTGCATGGCTATTATGGGGGTTGGGTTTGCGTGTTTGCTGATAAGGAAGCATAAGCAAACGGCAGACCTATCTTTAAGTAGCTAAATTTATGGCTTTTCAGGCGCCACACATTCCATAACATTTTGTGTAATTTAGCTTATTACCAATTACAACCTTTTCATCAAATTAAATGTCAAACATCAGCCTGATAATTGAAGAGCGCGCGGCAAGCATTGGCAACTTTATGGTTGGCCGCCTGCTGCCGTTTCGCGAAAAAAGAATGGTGGGCCCATTTATTTTTATAGACCACATGGGGCCTGTAAAACTAAACGAGCGCCAAAGCTTTGATGTGCTTCCGCACCCGCACATTGGCCTGTCTACCCTCACCTTTTTGTTTGAAGGCAGCATTATGCACAGGGATACATTGGGCACCGTTGCCGAAATAAAACCCGGTGCCGTAAACTGGATGACCGCAGGTAAAGGTATTGTCCATTCTGAACGCATGCCTGAGCATATGCGCCATGACGACCAGGTGCTGCATGGCCTGCAAATTTGGGTAGCACTTCCAAAAGAGCTGGAGCAGATGGAGCCGGAGTTCTTTCATATTGATGCGGACCATATACCGGCATGGACGGATGAAGACCTGCAATTTAAGCTGATAGCCGGCGAGGCTTTTGGCCGCGTATCGCCGGTGCCCGTTTACAGCAAACTTTTTATGATAGAAATAAAAAGCCAAACCCGTCAAACGGTTGATATAAGCCATGAGCTTTATGGCGAGGTGGGCATTTATATTCTGGAGGGAAGCATTGAAAACGACGGCAATATTTATCAGCCCAAACAATTGCTGGTGGCTAAAGAAAGCTCGTTATGCAATTTTGTTATGGCACCCGGCAGCACTATCTATATTTTTGGCGGCGAGCCCTTTGCCGAGCAGCGCTTTATAGACTGGAACTTTGTTGCAACCGACAAGGAGCTGATAAGTGTTGTCAAACAGAAATGGATAGACCAGACATTTGACAAGATACCCGGCGAAGAAAACGAATTTGTACCTTACCCAACCTTTAACAAAAAATAACATGATAGCAATTAAAGCCAGCATAGGCACCGAACTTTACCGCATAGAACTTAAATCGCCCACAGGCAATGTGATTATCGGCGATGAGCCTGTTGATAAAGGCGGGCAGGATAAAGGTTTTTCGCCTAAAGAATTACTGGCATCGTCACTGGGTGCATGTACCTGCGCTACTGTGCGTATGTATGCCGACCGTAAAGAATGGCCATTGGAAAGTGTGGATACTGATGTTGAATTATTAGAGGCGGAAGGACAAACCACCTTCATCCGCAAAATACAATTTACCGGCAACCTTACGGATGAGCAACGCACCCGGCTGTTAGCGGTTGCCAATGCCTGCCCGCTGCACAAAATACTAACGCATAGTATTAGTATTGAGACAACGGTGATGTAAATAATTACCTGTCATTCTGAGCAATAGCGAAGAATCTTATACGCTTTTGTAGCTGAGCGCTCGGTTGGTCGCTTTTACAAGATTCTTCGCTGCCGCTCAGAATGACAAACTATTTTGAGGGTTCAGCCCCCTAAAACAAATCCCGCAACCATTCCCAAAAAGTTCTTTTACCACCATACTGCTTTACAATATTAGGCACTTCATCAAGGGTTACTACCAAATCATTATCATAAACATATCTAAGATGATTTACCGGTACCTCTCTTAAAAAATTGGTATGCCACTCCATAAACCACACCCATTTTGCACCTAATTTAAAAGATGCTGTAGGGTCGGGTGGCACGCCGGTTTCATGAAAAGCTATGGGCATCACATCGCCCACAATGGCGCGTGTGCGTTGGTACATTTCTATCTGCGATTGTTCCTTTTTATAAGTATCCGGCCCGGCAATATCCACATACGCGTCGCCGGGGTACCAGGCTGCATCCGGCACATCCATGTAACATAGCACCCATATCAGGTTATTAAGGCCTTTTTCATTAACGTAATAATTGTACATAGTTACCCACAGGCGTTTAAAGCGTTCAGGCCCTTGCTTACCCCACCAAAACCAGTCGCCATTTAGCTCATGGAACGGTCGCCACAATACGGGGATGTTGGCGCGCTGCAGTTTTTTAAGCAGGGCGGCCTTTTCGTCCATCTCTTTCCAAAAGGCAATGTGCTCGGGCGTGCCATCCATAAATATCTTATCAATATCTATCTGCTTTTTTGAGTTTTCGTAACCGCTGCCTATTGACGGTGCACCCCAATGCCACATTATAGTGGGTATGCCCCCCTTGCGCCACCATTGCCTGGCATATTTTATCTCGTCGTTATTTTTTGCGCTGTCTATAAAATCCAGTCCGCGTATGGCGGGAAGTTTTCCGGTACTGTCTTTTACATATTTAAGCTCGTCATCGCCCCAGTTGGAGGTCATTTGCCCGGCCAGCATTTTTTTGCCATACATGTCCTGCAAATAGCTATAAACCGCCTTTGCTTGCCTTGAAGCATTTTTGTTTAACAATTGCCTCCGCTGTTGCCCGTAACCTTGTTGGGTGAAGCTAAGTAACAAAACAAAGGCAAATAGTAAACGCATGGGCCTGGTATGGGTATTTTCCAAAGATAATCATCAGCTTCTGCAACAGTAGTAAATTAATGTTATCATTTACGTTATAAAATGATAAGTGCGGCTTTGATAGCCTGTGGCTTCGCCTACTGCCAACTGTAAACTGCCAACTGTAAACTCCCTACCTCCAACTGTAATAATTTTCCTTAATTTCGCAGTCCCCTTTTGTTTGGGAACCGCGCGTACATGAAGCAACACCTCCAACATCCTGTTTTTAAAATACTGAGCAAAATTGCCGGTGAGCATAATTTGCAGGTATTTGCCATAGGTGGTTTTGTGCGCGATATTTTTTTAAAGCGCCCGTCAAAAGATATTGATATCGTTGTTATTGGCAACGGCATTGACTATGCGGAAAAAGTTGCCAAACTGCTTAAAGTAAAACTGGCGGTGTACAAAAACTTCGGTACGGCATCATTACGCTATCAGGACCTTGAACTGGAGTTTGTTGGGGCACGTAAAGAGAGCTACCGCAGCAATTCGCGCAAGCCGATAGTTGAGGATGGCACTTTAGAAGATGACCAGCTTAGGCGCGATTTTACCATTAATGCCCTGGCCATATCCCTGCATCCGGACAGTTATGGAGAATTGGTTGATCCTTTTAATGGATTGGCTGATCTGGATAGCCAACTCATCCGCACACCGCTTAACCCCGTTGAAACATTTAGCGATGACCCTTTGCGCATGATGCGTGCCATCCGTTTTGCTACGCAGCTTAATTTTAAAATTGATACGCTGGCGGTTGAGGCGATAAAAAACAATGTAGACCGTATCAGCATAGTATCGCAGGAGCGGATAACCGATGAGTTGAACAAGATCATCCTTTCGCCAAAACCGTCAATCGGTTTTAACTATTTGTTTGATACCGGCCTGCTGCATAAAATTTTTCCACAAATGGTGGCGCTTTACGGCGTTGATTATATTAACGGCAAAGGCCATAAGGATAACTTTTACCATACCCTGCAAGTGCTGGATAACATTTGCGAAACCACTAACGACCTTTGGCTGCGCTGGGCGGCCATTTTGCATGATATTGCCAAGCCTGCCACCAAACGTTTTGAGGCCGGCCACGGCTGGACCTTTCACGGGCACGAAGACAAAGGAGCACGCATGGTACCTAAAATCTTCGCGCAGCTAAAATTACCGCTTAACGAGAAAATGAAACTGGTACAAAAGCTGGTGCAGCTGCACTTGCGGCCCATTGTGCTATCGCAGTCTATCGTTACCGATTCGGCCGTGAGGCGTTTACTTTTTGAGGCAGGCGAAGACATTGAAGGACTAATGTTGTTGTGTAAAGCAGACGTAACTACCAAAAATGAATACAAGGTTAAAAAGTACCGCAACAATTTTGAGCTGGTTCAGCAAAAATTAAAGGATGTTGAGGAGCGCGATAATATACGCAACTGGCAGCCCCCTGTTACGGGCACTGATATAATGGAATTGTTTGGTATTAAGGAGGGCCGCGAGGTGGGAATTATAAAAAACAAGATCCGCGAAGCGATATTGGAAGGCGATATACCTAACAGCCGCGATGAAGCAATTGCATTTACTATAGCTTGCGGCCAACAGATTGGCTTAAAAGTTGTGGAAGGCTCAAACACAAAGTAAAAATATTATTTTTGCAAAAAAACTCTACTATCTTATACAATGGCACTATACAGGTTTAGCGTAACTTTTGAGGATTATGATGATGTATCGCGCGTGATAGATATCAGATCAAACCAAACATTTGAAGATCTGCACCGCGCTATTCACCAATCAACTAAATACAATGCTGAGTTTTCATCGTCGTTTTACATCAGTAACGATCAATGGATGAAAGGCGAGGAAATAACCTATCTGCCTAACCAGCGCCGCATTGACCGCGGCGTGGCGTTGATGGAAAAGGTAAAGCTGAGCAGCCGGATTGACGATCCGCATCAAAAATTTTACTACACTTTTAATTTCGACCGTCCGTTTGATTTTCATATCGAACTGATGAAGATAATTCTGGATGAAGATCCAAAGATCACCTATCCGGCGGTTATAAAATCAACAGGCGAAGCGCCACGGCAATTTGTTACCGGTCCTGATGCTGCCATGGCAGCCGCTGCCGCTACTGATGCCGACGATTTTGACTTTTTTAACGAAGTGGGCATGAACCCCGAAGACGCTGAAGACTTTACCGAAGTTGACGAAAGCGGCGAGGAAGTACCTGCCGAAGACGCGGAGGAAGAAGAAGACGAGTTTGGCAACGAGTTTGCCGATGACGAAGGCTTTGAGGACGATAGTCGCGGTGGTAAAAATGACGATTATTAATTTTAGTCGATAGACCATAGTCCATGGACCATAGTAAAATAAACTATGGTCCATTAACTATCGACAAACAAACCTATGGACCATCGACCATGGACAATGGACCAACAAAAACCTTAATCGTCATTGCCGGCCCTACTGCTTCCGGCAAAACGGCAGCGGCTATAAGGTTGGCGCAGCATTTTAATACGGTTATACTTTCGGCAGATTCAAGGCAGTTCTATCGCGAAATGTCTATCGGCACCGCCAAACCTGATGCGGACGAACTGGCTGCTGCCACGCATTACTTCATCAATTCGCATAGTATTAATGAGCTTTTTTCTGTTGGCGATTTTGAAAAGCAGGGTTTAGCCTTGTTGGATGAATTGTTTAAACAGCACAATGTTGTTATACTGGTTGGCGGCTCCGGCTTGTACATTAAGGCGCTGTGTGAAGGTTTTGATGATATTCCGCAAGCGGATGAAGGCATACGCGAGCAGCTAAATAATGTACTTGCCGAAAAAGGGATATCGCCGCTGCAGGAAGAGCTTAAAGCGGTTGACCCTGATTATTATAATCAGGTTGATGTAAATAACCCACAACGCATTATCCGTGCGCTGGAGGTTTATCGCAGCACGGGGCGGCCATTCTCATCCTATCGTAAAGCAACAACTAATAAGCGGCCGTTTAACTGCATTAAAATAGCATTGGATCTGCCGCGCGAAGTATTGTACGATCGTGTTAATACCCGGGTTGACGCAATGGTAGCACAAGGTTTGGTTGATGAAGTACGATCATTACTTCCCCACCGCCACCTGAATGCCTTAAATACCGTTGGCTACAGCGAACTTTTTGACCATTTTGATGGAAAAACAACCTTTAATACTGCCATTGAATTAATAAAACAGAACACCCGCCGCTTTGCTAAACGCCAGCTAACCTGGTTCAGAAAAGATAAGGACATACACTGGATGGCACCTGAAGAAATTGAGGGAAAAAAAATAGAGGAGCTGATACAACCCCTCTAAATGGCACGCTTACTTAAAATTTTGTTAATCCGACTATTTTACCCGAGTTGTTGGATACATTTTATCAAACTATCCCTCCAATACGGAATTTCTATACTAAATGTTTCCTTTGCCTTACTTTTATCCATTACAGAATAGCCGGGCCGCGTTGCGCGTGTAGGATATTGATCTGTACGGATAGGTATGACCTTTACCTGCGTTCCTGACAGGTCAAACACAGCCCGGGCAAAATCAAACCATGATGTTACGCCTTCGTTGCTGTAATGGTAAATACCGTAGGCATTGCTTTGCTGCTTAATAATGGTAAGAATAAATCCTGCCAGATCAATAGCATAGGTAGGTGTACCCACCTGATCGGCAATAATAGTCAGTTTATCACGCTCAGCACCCAGTTTAAGCATGGTTTTAACAAAGTTGTTGCCATGTTCAGAATACAACCAGCCGGTACGGATGATAAAATGCTTGCTTGTTTGGACTGCCGCTTTTTCGCCATCCAATTTGGTTTGGCCGTAAACGCTGATGGGCTCAGTAGCATCAACTTCAGTTAGCGGGCGCGCAACAGCACCTTTAAAAACAAAATCAGTTGATACATGGATGAGCACCGTGCCGTGCTTAGTACATTGGTCGGCCAGGTTTTTTACCCCTGTTACATTTACTTTTTCGGCCAGGTCGCTATCCTCTTCTGCCTTATCAACGGCAGTATAAGCAGCGCAGTTGATAGCATAAGCAGGCTTATGCGCCGCAAAAAGCTTTTCAAGCCCTTCAACGTCCAATATATTAGCTTCGCTTGTCTGCGGAAAGTAGAAGGATTCTGATTCGTCGCCCGTAATACTTTTTATACAACTACCCAATTGCCCCGAAGCGCCAAATATTACTACTTTACTCACTTTTTACCCATCAGTTTTTTAGCGGTTTTAAATATTATAGGCGGCGTAATATCTTTTACAAGATCTTTAACAAAGCTCTTTTCCTGCACTACGTCACCTTCTTGTCCGGCTCTGCCAACAAATAATGTTGAGTGTGGCGTATCGCTTATCTCGCTCTTTGGCCTGCCGTTGCTGTAATAATATAGCGCTATTGATTTGCGGCTTCTATCAGGCGGGCAAGTAAGCGGATCAGGGTGACCATGGTAGGTAAAGTCTGTAGTAGAGAAAATGGCTATCCTGTTGAATATTGGCAATACCTTTCTGTATGATTTGGTCATTTCAACATTAAACAGCTCAAAATGGCCGCCATAGCTTTCTTCCCAATCTTTGTTAAGGTATACTAACAAGTTTATACGGCGATCAAGCCAGGTCATTTCGTGCTTATTAAAATCGGCATGTACCTTTAGCAAACCTCCGGGTTTAATTTCATGGTAGCCTCCACCTTTCAAATACGGGTCGGGTAACAGTGTTTCTTTAATTCCGGTAAGTTCTTGTAAAAACTCAAGCACCGGCTGCGAGTTTAAAAAATGAACAAAACCTTTGGTGGTATCGCTAAAATACTGCTCGCCTTTAGCTTCAAGCTTTTTTTCGTTATGGTTGTTGTAGCTATTAATATCTGCCTTTTTAGATAGGTCGGGAAAATCAGCCAATACCTGGCTCAGAATCTCCTCATTAAAAAAATTATCTATTACAATACTTGGAAACGGCTCGGCATTTAAATATTCTTCTCTCTTATCAATACCAAGTTGTTTAAGGTCTTTAATTTCAGGATTAAGATAATTCATAGCGGTTTCTATTTTTTTGTTTGCAAGGTATAAATTATCGGGCTGATGTTCAATACTTAGAGTGCTGTTATTATACGATAATCTTAAAGTTCTTTACAACTAAATAAGCTAAATTTGTTTTTTGTTAAAAATCAGATTGTTTGAGATCAACAATAAATAACTACTACATCAAGCTGCGATCAACCAATATCCTCTCAAATTTTATCAATTTGAGCAGTATACAGGCTTCTAACGTATTGCTGTTAGTTATTACCATCAGAATAATAACCGTACGTTATGGTTTTGATGGATACGGGCTTGTATCAGTAGCTTACACGTTTATGATGCTTGCGGGTACCGTTATAAGCTATGGTACAACCCAATCGGGCGTTCGGGACACTGCATTTCACGTTAACGAAACAGAAAAACTAAGCCTTGTTATTTATAACACCCTGGGTATACGTGCAGTTATATTTTTAATTTTTTGCGTTTTATTGTGTGCCTATTACTGGTTTAATCCTGATCATTACAGCTATCTGTTGTTTGCCGTTCCGCTTGCAATGGCCGAGGTTGTTAATCCGCTATGCTTTTTTATCGGGATTGAAAAAGTTAAGATATTTAACATCTTTAACCTAATAGGTAACTTTTTTGCAGTAGCAACTATTTTTATTTTTGTAAACGGCGCTAATAATGCGGTTTGGGTAAATTTTATTTTAGGCGCGGCAAATATCTTTGTCTATACAGGTTTATTTCTGTATCTGCATAAACGTTTCAGGCTGAATCTTCATTTACCATCCGCTACTGATTTGGCCGCGATTGGCAAGGCTAACTTCTCGCTTGCCTTAAATAATGTATCAGCTAACCTGCAGCAATCTGTAATATTTTTTGCGCTTAACTTTTTCCATTCGCCTTTACTTGGCGCTTACAGTGTTAGCAACAGGGTAATAGGCCAATGCCGTAACGCCTTTAACATTGTATCAAACGCGGTATATCCAAAAGCAGTGGCTGTTTACAAACTAAGCAAAGAGCAGTGGGTAGTTTTCAGGAAGAAGATGAAGAATATTTTTAGCCTGGTGGCGCTTGCCGGAGCATTGTTTATTTGCGTTATGGCCGATTGGATAGTTTTTATACTATCAGAAAAACATGATCCGGATACGATATTGATATTACGAATAATGGCTTTTGTGCCAATTATATCAGCATTTAACGTTTTTAGTATGCTTGATCTGTTACTGAAACAAAAACGCCGAAACATATTTAATATAGCTGTAGTACTTACCGTGGTTGCAATAATTTTAGCCTGTGTATCTGCCTATACCAAAAACATATACCTTATAGCCGCTTTTACCCTGTTTATGGAGGGAACGGCCTGGTTAATGTATGAGTATGTTATAAAAACAACAAAAACGCAAAATGCCTAAACAGGTAGCTCTAATTTTACTGAACTGGAATACACCCGATTATACCGCGGCGTGCATACAGTCATTAAAACAATATTGTGATGAGCAGCTGTTTGATATTATTGTTGCCGATAACGGCTCTACCGACGATTCATTAGCCACTTTACAAACCAGGTTCCCCGGTGTTAAATTTATTGATAATGGGGGAAATTTGGGCTTTGCCGAAGGGAACAACAGAGCTTTAACTTATAGTATAGACAACGGGTATACTTACTCTCTGTTGATTAACACAGACACCATTGTTGATGAAGATATTGTAACAGCACTCAGCCTGCATTTAAATTCGCATCCAAACGCGGCAGCTGTACAGCCGGCAATTTATTGGATGCACGATAGAAGCAAAATATGGAACGGAGAGGGTAATTTTAACGCCGTAACGGGTGTGGTACGGTCTGATACCAACACACCCGGAGCTAATGCTATAACATCATTTAAAAAAGCAAAATGGGTTACCGGCTGCTGTGTTTTATTGCGTAACAGCGCGCTGAAAAAAAGCGGCCTGCTCAACAAACAGTTCTTTTTATATTTTGAGGATGTAGAGCTCTCCTACCGCCTGGCAGCTAACGGATATGAATTACACTACCTGCCTTCGGTTAAAATTTATCACGAGGCAGGCGTATCAGCCAAAGTATCGGCCCCAAAAAAAGAGGGACATTTAAACCCCGTGATACACTATTACGTTAGCCGCAACCATATATGGTTTTTACGCAAATATGGTAGCGCTGCCTTTTTGCCGGTAAACGCCCTACGCAACGCGTTGTATTACGGGGCCTTATATGTCTATTTTAAGCTTCGTGGCCGAAACCAAAAGGCATCCAACCTAATAAGGGGATTAAAGGATGGGCTTTTAACGCCAAAAAACCTAATTTGGCCTACAGATATTGATAATATCAATAACCGCTAAAGCATGTTTGTTTTTACACTCATTTTTGTTGCCTCGTTTATTGTAGCTCTTAGAGAAGTGCTGAACGGACGGCGCGACGGCGTATTAATTTTCATTATTCTGGGCCTATCCATGTACACCACGGCCATGTCTGTAACCTATACGCTTGGGCTTAAACTATTGGTACCTGTATTTCAGTATTTTAAAGAGGTGCTGATATTGTGTACCCTTACACTTAATATAGTAAAGCTTAAATACAGGCCACGGTTTCATTTAATTGATTATGCCATTTTTAGCTTTCTGGCGCTAACACTTATCTACGCCCTGCTGCCCATTGGCGAACAAAACTTCACCCAAAGGCTGCTGGCATTTAAAAGCACATCGTTTTACATAGTAGTATATTTTACGGGACGATTGATGGATCCGCAAAATGTATTTATCAGCAAGTATTTTAATTACATACTGCTGCTCACCATAGCCGCGGGACTTGTTTTATTAGGCGAGGTATTAATGAACAGGCACCTGCAAACCATGACAGGATACGCTGAATACGTTTACTACTTTTTCAACTTTGAGCCCAGTGGCATGTTTGGGCTAAGCACCACCTTTGAGTCGGACAGCGGGCACAGGCGCTTTGCTTCCTTTTTTGCCAACCCGCTTGAACACGCTGCTGCAACCTTGCTTGCATTGTCGGTTATATTAGCTTTATATACCGATGCGAAAAACAAATTCAGACCAACAAGTATGGGTATGGCTGCCCTTGGTGCCAGCTTGCTCTCTATAATTTTCGCGCTCTCACGCGCTCCTCTCGCCTCCTATTTTCTAATTATATACGTATACGCACTGGTTACCAACCATAAGCTTATTACCCGCTTTTGCCATGCCGGTGGCGTGGCTTTGGTAGTTTATCTGGCCTATTTATTTAGCGACGCAACCCGGCGAAAAAATCCACTGGTTCAGGTTTTAATGAACACCATTGATTTTTCTGACCCATCAAGCGTAGGGCACGTGGTTGAGTGGGTAACAGGCATAAACGCGATGATACAAAGGCCGTTGGGCCTGGGCCTGGGTGCCTCGGGCCGTGTGGCGGGTACATTAGGCGAGAACGTAGGGGGCGAGAATCAATTTATTATTATAGGCGTTCAGGCGGGTGTGGCTGCATTGTTACTGTATTTATGCATATACGTAATGTTTATACGGACGGGGATAAAAGGCTTGCGTTACCTTGAGGGTAAGGAACGGCAGGTTTGTTTAGCGGTGTTATTGATGAAAGTTGGTTTCTTAATTCCATTATTTACTTCAGAAGTTGAATCATCTTCTTATATTTCCTACATGAACTGGTTTTTATCGGGTTTACTAATCAGTATTATAATGCGGCCAAGGCCCCAAAAAACAGTAGCGTTAAGCAATGATTGAAACGATAATAAAAAAGTTAAAGAATGATCCTAACTATAAATGGGAAAGCGCCTATAGTGGCCGCGATCTGTTTATTGTAAGCTGGATGCGGGGCTGGCAGGCTTTGCGGGGATTGTTTCTTAAACCTTTTTTAAAGCATTCATCAGGCTTTGTTTTTTTAGGCTGCCGTGTAAAAGTAACGCATGCTTACCAACTTTCTGCCGGCAAAAATTTAATACTGGACGATAATGTGAGTATAAACGCTCTTTCTGTTAACGGCATACAATTGGGCAACCACGTATCTATAGCGCGCGATTCGATTTTGTTTTGTACTGGCATAATAGCGCAAAAGGGCACCGGGATTATTATAGGCGATAGGACCGGGATAGGTGCGCGGGCGTTTATAGCCGGGCAGGGCGGAGTAACTATTGGTACTGACGTGATAACCGGCCCTAACATTCAGATATTTTCAGAGAATCATAATTTTGACGATACATCGCTCACTATAAAAGAGCAGGGAGTTGCTAAACAACCTACCGTAATTGGCAATAATTGCTGGCTGGGTGCAGGTATTACCATACTGGCAGGTGTTACTATTGGCGATGGTTGCGTTATAGCTGCCGGCAGTGTGGTAACCAAATCTGTGCCGCCTAACTCGGTAGTGGCGGGTGTTCCGGCAAAAGTTATTAAAACCCGCGGAGAAGTTTAGCTGATGCACAAGCCACTTATTATAGGTGTTGATGTGCGCGATCTGAAGGTGGCCAAAACCGGCACACGCACATATCTGCTTGAGCTTTGCCGTGAGTTTAAAGAAATGCAAAGGGATAACCTACGTTTTGAGTTTTTAGATACTAATGCTGCGGTTTATACAGGTAACAATAAACTGCTTAAATGGGCTGAACACTTGCGTTACCAAATATGGAAACAAGTAATACTGCCCTTAAAAGCCCGTAGTAAAGGTTGTGATATAGTTTTTTGCACCGATAACTTTGTTCCGCTGATACGTTTAGGATACCAAACCATACCGGTGTTTCACGATGCCTTTTTTTTTGAAACACCGCGAGATTATGGCCGGTTATGGTTGTGGCTATATAAAAAAACGGCTTTGCCTGCGGCACGCCGGTCGCCGGTGATCATCACTCCTACTGAGCATTCAAAAAGGCGGCTGCAAAGTTTTACGGGAATTAATGCAGAAAAATTTGCGGTAGTGTTTGAAGGCGCACGCAATTCAGAAAAATCCGCGGGCCAGGTAGGTTTGGATACCTTGCGTTTACCCATCAAATTAAAACAGTACATTTTACATGTAGGGTCGTTTTTTAAACGGAAAAACTTACCCGCCTTAATAACCGCGTTTGCAAAACTAAAAGCTGCCGGATATACGGAGCTTAAATTAGTATTGGCAGGGCCTTTACCGGCAAGTAAAACCGAAAATGACTACCGCGAGGTTATTGAAGCGATAACAAAAAACAATGTTGAAAATGACGTTGTTTTAACGGGCTATCTGAGCGATAATGATCTGGATCTGCTCTATAAAAACGCGCTGCTTTATGCTTTCCCATCGGTAAACGAGGGCTTTGGCCTTCCCGTACTTGAAGCTTTTAGTAATGACCTACCCGTAGTCGTGTCCAATAATACCTGTTTGCCAGAAGTAGGTGGCCAGGCTGTTTTAAGTTTTGATCCATTTGATACAGATGATATTTTTAAAACGATAAAAAGCGTGCTGGATGATGAAGCGCTACGCGACACAATGATATTTGAGGGACGGGAACGGCTAAAAGAGTTTTCGTGGAAGAAAACAGCCGAGCAATTGGTTGAAATTTTTAAACGGGTGGTTAATTATTCATAAACACTTCCACGTGTTCATCTGCAACCTTTTCCCAGTTAAATTCACTTAAGGCACGTTTTTGTGCTCTTTCTGCTAATTGCTGCATTTCGGGGTAATGGCGTTCGCAATAGTTTATTTCTTCGGTTAAAGATAATATATCACCTTTCCCAAACATCCGGGCGGTATCTTTAACAGCATATTGGTTTTCCTCAATATCACTTACTATCAAAGGTACATTCAGGCCCATAACGGTTAATACAACCGGCGAAAGGCCTTCTACATCAGATGGTTGAATGTAACAATAGGCATTCACCATCAAAGCGTTCACATCTTCGCCGTAAACAAACCCCGGAAAAATTATTTGATCATCAGCCATTGCCAGAATATCACTTTCATACTGCGACGGGTTAGGCGAACCACCTATTAAAATCAGCTTTTTGCTGGATATGGAATTTTTAAACGCGGGGATCAAATAGTGCAGACCCTTATCAGGGATGAAACGGCCTACAAACAAATAATATTCGCCGTTTTGCAAGGCGAATTTCTGCAACACTTTCTCCGTATCAGTTGGATAATTAACTTCGCTACCAAAGGGAATAAATTTATATTGCTTTTTAAACTTATCCTCAAAAAGCTTTTTGGCTATTACGTTATCAAATATTACCTGATTGGGGAAGTGCGCAGTAATAAAAGATGATAGTTTAAGAAAAGCTTTTCCGTACCAGGGCCACTTGTCGCGTTTCCAATCAACGCCATCCTGGCTTATAAAAACCTTTTTACCAAAAAGCCGCAGCGGCAGGGCCCATATACTGTTACCACCGTTTTGTATATGCACAATATCAGCGGTATTGTGCAAAATAATATCAAGCGTGCATTTACAGGAATGTAAAAGGGTATCGAAACCACCTTTTTTAATGGTTTTAAATGTTTTTATAGTAACGCCACGGTATTCAGCAACATCAACAAATGCATCAGGATAACGACGATTGTATGCCACAACGCTGTGGCCACGGGCTACCAATCTTGGAAATAATTCAAGCGCGAATTTATCAGCTCCTGCTGCACCTTTTCCGGGCGGCAAAGAGCGGAAGCCAAAGGCTGCTATTCTCATTAATGAATTTAATATTTATAAAGTAACCGGAATACTTTTTGCCGGATAAATATTATTCTCGTTCAAATAGTCTAAATAGTAATCGCCTATATATTCGTTTAAAGCGATTTTCCAATCCCGCATGATATTGATATTGCGTAGTTCCAATTTTTTATTCACCAGTCTTTCAGATGGTGGCCTGGGCGCAAAATAAATATCTTTGAAATAGCTTGACGATACGTTGTTAAACGTCACCTCGTCTTCTAAACGCAGAATTTTTACCAGTTCACGTGCAACTTCAAGCCTGCTTGTCTCGCCGCCGCAAACCATATTGTATAAGCCCCAATATTCCCGTTCAAGCAACAGCTTAACGTTCTTGGCAAAATCAACGGTAAAGGTTGGTGTTCCGTCTTTATCATTAACAATGTGCAGATCGCGCTTGCCATCTACCAATTGCTTAATTACTTTATTGATGAATTTTTTATCCTTTTCAGGGCCGCCTCCCATCATCCAGCCTGCACGGCAGATAACGTATCTCTTGGCGTTTTCGCGAACGTAGCGCTCGCCCATATATTTAGAGCGTGCATAATGGCCAAGTGGATTGGGTTCGTCCCAATCGTCGTAAAAATCTTTTGTACCGTCAAATATGCCGGCAGTGCTAACATAAAAAAGGGGTATGCTTAATTGGTTGGCAATAAACACGGCGTTTTCAACACATGTTGTATTGGTTAAATAAGCATCATCCTGATTTAGCTCACAATACTCCAGATCTGTGTGAGCACCCAAATGGAATAAGAAATCGGGATTAAACGCTTCAACGTCCTTTTTGTAAGCTTCGAAATTACGGAAATCTAAAAAGCTAAGCCATTGTTCATTTACGTCCTTATCAGTGCACTTAATGAAATAATCTTCCTTAAAAATGCGGTAAAATGCTTCTCCAAGCATTCCGCCCGCACCGGCAATGTAAATTTTTTTCTTCATATTAAACGTTTAACCATAGAGGCAACATCCGGCAGATGCTTTAAAGTGCGAAAAGGTGCGAAAACTTTACATTCCAAATTTAGTCTTTTTTTTGGAACACGACCAGATAGCACTTAAAAACATATTATAATTTTAAAAAAACGTGTTTGATGTTAAAAAAAACACCACAAATAAGCCAAACTCATATAAAAATGATTAATAGTTATCAGCTACTTACCCATCTGAAAATTGCAAATTTTCTATGTTGTAATAACTTTTATCCTATTTATACAATAAAGGCCGGGGTTTTTATTGTTAATATTACAAAGTCTAAATTCTATGTATAATACAAGCCACTTTATATTTTGTTTGTTTTGCGGCTGAAAATAGAGTAATAAGTGTTTATAATTTCGTCAACAAATATTAAATATGAATATTCTTGTTGTTAACTGGACATGGTATCCCAGTGGCGGTGATTGGACCTATGTTGAGAATGTAGTGGACCTTTATACAAGGAACGGGCATACAGTTATTCCTTTTTCAATGAAGGACGAGCGCAATTTTCCATCGCCATACAGCGAATATTTTATTGAGAATATTGATTATAAAAAAATAAATAAACGCAGTTTATCTGCAGGAATAAAAGTTGTAGCAAAAAGTATTTACTCGTTTGAAGCACAACAAAATCTGGAACGTTTACTTAACAATGTAAAAATAGATTTTGTACACATCAACGTTATACACCACTACATTACGCCTACTATTTTAAAAATCATAAAAAGCAGAAACATCCCTGTAATATGGACGCTGCACGAATACACCCCTATTTGCCCTGAAAGTACGTTTATAAGCCACGGCAAAATTTGTGAGCGTTGCTACGGAGGCGCCTTTTATAACTGTATAACGCATACCTGTAAAAAAGGATCAGTATTAGCAAGCACTGTAGCCGCTTTGGAAAACTATGTACATAAGTATCTTAACTATTATAGTTATGTAGATTTTTATGTTTGCCCATCAGTTTTTTTATATAATAAGTTTAAGCAGTTTAATTTTTTTAGCGATAAACTGGTGCAATTGTATCACGGCTACAATTATTCAGAAATAGACTTTGCCTTACAAACGCATGTTTTAGCTAAAGAAAGGTATATTGTTTTTGTAGGCCGGCTTGAAAAAATAAAGGGGACACACACTGTTTTAAAAGCTATTAAACGCTGCCCAAACATATCATTAAAAGTTGTTGGCACCGGCACGCAAGAGCAAGAGTTAAAACAATTTGTATTGGAAAACGGCTTGCAAAATGTATGCTTTGAAGGAAAGAAAAACCGTAACGAAACATTGCAAATAATAAAAAATGCAGATTTTTTGATATGCGCGTCTGAATGGTATGAGGTGCTTGGCTTTACTGTTGTAGAAGCAATGGCCTTAGGCAAACCGGTAATCGGATCGGCCATTGGCGCCATACCAGAAATGGTGATAGATAACCATACCGGATTGTTATTTGAGCCGGGCAACGATGCCCAACTTAGTGAGTTGATAACAACCTTGTGTGCCGATGACGACCTGATAACAAAACTGGGAAAAAACGCGCGACAGCATATTACAACCCTTATAGACAATAATAAACACTACGCGGGTTTGCAGCAACTTATTCCCGGTTTATAATTACCCTCAACAAATTGTGTCAAATTGCGTTATTGGGGTTAGTTTAGGCGTTATCCTTTCTGTATTACCCTACACCGATATAATACTTTATATTTGTAACAGTCATAAAAAATTACATGCAACATAAATACCTGTTATATATACTGCCCCTTATTATAGTTTTTCTTTTTAGCAGTGCCGTAGCGCAATCGCCCGAGTCTATTGCTACAACAAAGGTTAGCTCACTACCTGACGAAAAGATAATAGATTTATGGAACCAGGCTAAAGCACAAGGTTTAACAGAAACCGAGGTATATGCTGTTTTAAAGCAAAAAGGCATGCCGGCCTCAGAGATAGAAGAGTTAAAAAACAGGGTTACCTTGCTGGGATTATCCGGTACGGGCTCGGCAACGAAAACCTCATCAGCGCCGCCGGTAAATAAAATTGATCATAGTCGCACAAACACCGATACTGTATCAAAACCAACAGCAAAAAAACAAGAAGAGCCAAAAAAAGCAGATAATCTTACAATATATGGCTATGATATGTTTAGGCAAAGCGGCCTCTCTTTCGAGCCTAATTTTTCGGCACCTACACCTAAAAATTATATTTTAGGGCCCGGCGATGAGGTGATAGTATTGGTAACCGGTTTAAATGAAAGAGATATAAAATCGGTAGTTACGCCTGAGGGAAACCTTCAAATACCCAACGCCGGCATTATTGCTGTGGCCGGCTTTACTATAGAACAAGCAACCAGTTTAATAAAACGAAGGTTGGCCAAAGTATATCCGGCCATAGAAAGCGGCAAAACAAGCGTAACAATCAGTCTTGGTAATATTCGCCGTATCCGGGTTACTGTTACAGGCGAGGTAAATACTCCCGGGGGATACACCGTATCCGCGTTAACCCCTCTATTTAATGTACTTTACAATAGCGGTGGCCCAAATGCTAACGGATCATTAAGGCAAATACGCTTAATAAGAAATAATAAGCTTTTTAAAACCGTAGACCTTTACGAGTTTTTACAGCAAGGCACTATGCCTAACAATATACGACTTGAAGATCAGGACGTTATTAATATACCTGTTTACAAAAAACTTGTAGGTATTAAAGGCGAAATAAAACGCCCGGCGTATTACGAGTTGAAGGATAATGAAACCATGGCTGATTTGATAGCCTATGCCGGTGGATTTACTGCCCAGGCGTATAAAGGTGTTGCAAAACTTATCCAGATTAATGATTTGCAAAAAGATGTGAAGGACGTATCGGCAAATAGTTTTGGCAATTACGTGTTACGCAACGGCGACATGGTAGAAATTAATCCAATTACAGATCGTTATACAAACAGGATCATTCTTGAAGGCATGGCATACAGGCCCGGCGTGTATGAACTGGTTCCCGGCCTTACCTTATCGCAACTATTAAAAAATGCTCAGGGGCTTAAGCCTGAAGCTTATATGGAAAGGGGCTTTATAAAAAGAACAATGCCCGATCTTCAGCGCACCTCTATTCCCTTTGACCCAAGGCAGATTTTGGCAGGTAAAAATGATATACCGCTTATGCGCGAAGATTCCATATTGATATTAAGTCAGGATGTATTTATATCCAACCAAAAAATAGCCGTGAACGGTTACGTTAGAAAACCTGTAACCATTACTTATCGCAGTGGGTTAAAGTTAGCAGACGTTATTGCTTTGGCCGGTGGTTTTGATGACGAGGCAGCTGCTCATCATGTTGAGGTTTCCCGCATTATAAATAATAAGTCAGACAGCGTGGCAACCCAACTGGTTAGCACGTTTGTAGTTAATATGGAAGATCCTTCCGATCCTAATTATAACGTTGAGCTGCAACCCAGGGATGTGGTTAATGTGTTAAGGCTGGTTAACAACAGGCCTTTGGGCAATGTTAAAATAAGGGGCGAGGTGGTTTTCCCGAACGATTACGCTGTGCAAAAAAGGGATGAAACAGCACAGGAATTTTTAACCCGGGCGGGCGGTATAACTCCGTTTGGTTCGGCAGAGAATGTCCAAATATTCAGGAGTGGCGTTCGCGTTAATGTTGACGTACTTTCTGCAAAATCAAAAAATATATTATTGCCCGGCGATAGTATTTATGTGCCGCGCGTTATATCAAACGTTGAAGTTGCCGGTGCGGTAAATAACCCGCAATACATACTTTATAAAGGGCGCAATTTTAAATATTATATAGATGCAGTTGGCGGCACAACTCAAAAAGCACGACTTAAAGGTGCGTATATAAAATACCCTAACGGTATGAACAGGCCTGTTAAAAACGTACTGTTCTTTAAATCGTACCCGCCTGTAAAACCAGGCAGCAAAATAATAGTGCCCGAGAAAAGTCCTGACGCGCGAATAAAAGTAGGCATAAGTGATTTAGGAGGGATAGCTGCAGCTTTAACAGCACTGGTTAGTATTGTAGCAATTTTATCTAAGTAAAACCTATGAGCGGCACTGATCAACCAAGCGCTTTTGAACGCGAGTTTTCCATTAAGGAATTATTTAATGACAAGTATCGCGACATTAAATACCTGCTGCAGTTTAGGGCTTTAATAGTGGCATGTATTATTGGGGGCGCCGTTTTAGGCGCGCTGGCGGCCTATTTAAAAAAACCAACTTATACAGCCCGGTTAACATTTGTAATTGATGATGCGAAATCCTCGGGTTCAATGGGTGGACTTTCCAGCCTGGCCGGCCAATTTGGGTTCAATCTTGACGGACTTGGAGGCGCGAGCGGGGTACTTGCCGGTGACAATATTGAGGAATTGGTAAAAAGTCAAAAATTAATACAAAACACATTAGTGTCAGCATACGATGATACCCAAACGCTTGCTGACAGGTATGCTGCCGCGTATAAGCTTGATAAGGAATGGCTTGAACATAGCCCTGATGGCAAAATTATTCGATTTCCGTTAAATGGTAAAAATAACACTCGTTTACAGGACAGTTTATTGCATGAAATAACCGAGCTTATTTTAGACAAGGGGCAATTTGGCATCTCAAAGCCCGACAAAAAACTTGGCTTTTTCGAGATAAACGTAACCTTTAAAGATGAGAAACTGGCTATGCTTTTTTGCCGGCGAATAATAAAACAGTCGACAGATTTTTTTATAACGACAAAGACAAAGCGGCTAAAGAATAATGCAGACAGGCTCCAGGTACGTGCCGATAGCCTGGAAAGGCTGCTTAACTCCAAAACCTACGCTATGTCTAACACAGCTCGTGTAGGCCTTGATCTAAATCCGGCGTTTGCAGAAGAAGAAGCACGGTTGGACATTAAGCAACGTGATAAAATTGTGTTGAGCACTATTTATTCTGAAACTGTTAAAAATCTGGAAGCCAGCAGAAGCATGTTAGCTCAGGAAACCCCTACCGTACAAATAGTAGATGAGCCGGAGCTTCCATTAAAGAAAAATCGTCTTAAATATCCGGTTGCTATTGCGGCAGGTATAATAATTTTATTATTGCTATTTGCCACGTATAAACTAATGGTGCGCAAGCCTTCAGAATCTGAAAGTTACGCCTAGTTCTGCATGGAAATTATTAACCGTATTATGAGGCACATAATATTGGCCCGGAAGAAAGTCTTTTAAAATCCATTGGTAATTTAAAGAGTTAATGTGTTGTAATTTAGCATTGAACAGCAAATTACGATAGTTCCATTGTCCTTGAAGCGCAATAGCGAAGTCAACCCATTTTCTTTTATTTCCATACACATCAGAAAGGAACGTATCAGAAAAGTCAACATTATGTTCGTAACGTTCAAAGCCAATGCCTAAACTTTTTAAACCAGATATCCACTTAACATCAAATGATTGCAGATTACCACCCGGCCCTGTGCCTGCACCTAAAACCTGCCCTTGATTGGTGTGCCCTTCTCTTACTTGATAGTGCGTATACCATGTGCCGGCTGTCCTAACTACCCTATCCGGGGTTTGTGATAATTGGGTAATTTCGCCACTCAATAATAAATGGCTGGTTGACTGCGCGTTAAAGGGTATTATTTTCCTTAATCCGAACACATATGCCCTGGAGTGATCCGGAGAACCAATAAAGTCCCTGTAGTTATAAGAATTGTCATTTAAGCCATATTCAAAATATACTTCGGCCTTTGCTTTCTTAAACAACCAACGGGCATAAAATGAAGTTATCTGATCGCGGGGTACGGGATCTCCATCATTTGTATTTTGTTTTTGATAAGGGAAAAAGAACGGCACATAATCACTAAATGTCTTAATTGACGTTCGGTAGGCATTAAATGTTCTTATTAGCCCCACTGTTAGCCCCGGAATCCATTTAGGATGATAGTTAATATTTAACCCCGTAAAATACCTCCAGTCGTTATTTTGGGGCGTAACCAGTTTTGGCTCTCCGGATAGCAAAGCAAAGTTAGAGTTATCTAAACGTGCTGCCAGCACCTGCATTTCAAAATGTCCTATTGGTGTTTTAACAGGTTTAACGGTATTTAAAGTAAGATGCTTAAAACCAGGTGCATTATTACTTAAAATAAGGGCGTTGCGTATCCCCGGCCCCCACCATACATTTTCGTTAGATAAACCAATTGATATTGGGCTAAATGTTAACCTGATGCTACTTTGCCCCAAAAACATTTTTTTAAATGGCACTGTTCCAAAACGCTCGGGCTGGTCAATAGCGCCAAAATACGCGTTGTAATTAGCTAAATCCTGGGCTGACTTACCTGTTGCAAAACCATTAAAAGAATTATTTTGAGCATAAACGTATTCTGGTTGCAGTTGAATTGTTAGCGGGCCAAATTTTAAAAAAATGCCGCCACTAATTCTTGTTTGGTACCCCCGCGCCGGTATCATGCTGCCATCGTTCCAGCCATAAGGTTGGTTAGAATTAAACTGCTGCTGTATATGCACAGGCAAAATTTGAAATACACCAAGCTTTTTTGCGAAATGAATAGGGCCGGCTTTTACCCAATGATTTGCAGCTAAACTACTATCAGGGTCGTAAATATCATTAGCTTTTGAAGAGTAGCCCACAAACAGTGGTCTAACGGTAAATGAGATATTAGAGTCAACGTGTCCAAGCAATTGCTCCCGCCTGTAATAGTCGTCTAAATTGGGGTCGCCAACAATTATAGTTTGCGCATTTAAACGGCAACTTAAAAAAACGCACAATACGCTTAAAATTCCAGTAAGGAAATATTTTCTTCTCATTCGGTATTAACTTGTAAAGGTAGATAAGGTTTATTGGTTGTAAATAAAGTTAACCAATAAATTAGGGGTTAGTTTAACGTAACCGTGTAAATTTGCTAAAATCTATAGGTTAAACCCAACTCTCCGTGCAAATTATATACAGTATTATTGGGTATATAATAACTATTAGGCGTATAATTTTTTAATAACCAGTTGTAATTTAGCGATTTAACAGTTTGCAGCTTTGCGCTTAACAGCAAATTTTTATAATCCCAATCGCCCTGCAAACCAAATGCAATATCAACCCAGTTTCTTTTATTTCCATCAATGTCTTTAAACTCCGTTTTTGAAAATTCAAGATTATGATCATATCTGTCAATCTTTATCCCAATCTTTTTAAGGCCTGATACCCAGCTTAATTCAGCAGACTGCAGATTGCTCCCCGGGCCAATACCTGCGCCCAATATTTGCCCTTGCTGTGTATGGCCATGCCTAACACCAGCGTGGATGTACCAATACTCAATACCCCTAACCATTCTTTCAGGGCTTTGAGCCAGTTGGGTTATCTCTGCCCCGATTAAAATATTTTGATTTTTCTTGCCATTTACCGGTATCATTTTTCTGAAACCAAATATATAAGCCCGTGCATGGTCCGGAGATAGAACAAAATCGCGTACGTTGTAAGAGTTGTCATTAACACCGAACTCAAAATACACTTCGGCCTGTGCTTTGGTAAACAACCACCGGGCATACAAAGATGTATATTGATCGCGTTCAAAAGGATCGCCGTTAGCGTCAACTGTATTTGCCTTAAAGTAAGTGAAAAAGAAAGGGAAATACCCGCTGATACCTTTTACATCTGAATGGTAAGAGTTGAATGTTCTGGTTAAACCCAGTGTTAAACCCGGTACCCACTTAGGATGATAGTTTAAGTTCAGCCCGGTAAAATATCGCCATTCCTGCCTTTTGGGGTTAAGTAAATTTAAGCCGGCCGAAGTGGTTGTGACAGGTAAGGGCGAATAACCTGAACCATCCAGTTTTCCTGCTATAATTTGTCCTTCAAAGGCACCTATCTTTGTTTGGATGGGCTTTACGGTATTAAGGGTAAGATGTTTAAATCCGCCGGCGTTATTACTTAATATTAGTGAATTATTGATTCCAGGTCCCCACCATAAGTTTTCATTTGATAACCCCATAGATATCTTCCCGAAAGTTAATCGGATACTGCTTTGGCCCCAAAACAATTTTCTGTAGGGTGTAGTGCCAAATCTCTCCGGCTGATCTATGTAATTATTCCAGGTGTAATAATGCGTTAATTCTGTATCGTTGTGACCAACAGCATAACCCTCAAATTGATTATTGGCCGCATACACAAACTCCGGACGCAATTGTATGGTTAAAACGCCGTATTTGAAAAATAAGCCACCGCTTACTAAAGTTTGATAACCTTTGGCCGGGATCATAACACCATCGTTCCATCCGTATGGATGGTGGGTATTAAATTGTTGCTGCCATGTTAAGGGCAACAAACGTAACACCGCACGCCCGCTTGTTAAATTATCTGTTGATGTTAGGGTTTCTGATTTTTTTAGTGTGCCTTCGGGGTCGAATACGTTAGTAGCTTTCAGTGCTTCGGCAAAAATTGGCCTAACTGTAAAGGAAACATTCGAATCAACTTTTCCAAGTAGTTGCATTCTCCTGTAATAATCATCAAGCAAAGGCGCGCCAACCGGGATAGACTGAGCAACTAACTTGTTGGATAAGATAACAGTAATACCAGAGATTATTGTTACTATCCACAATACTTTTTTCATTGTTAAAATCTGTACGTTACACCTGCTTGAATTTGCACATTAGTTACATCCTTACCGTTTACCCAATAATCGTCGCCCGGGTTCTGCCTTAAATACCATTGATAATTTAAGGATCTTATTGCCTGTAATCTGGCGTTAAAAATTAAATTTTTATAATTCCACTCGCCATGCGCAGCCAAACTTAAATCAACCCAATGGCGGCGTGGGTCGCCGCTATCAATGTAGGCATAGTAATAAAAATCATTATTGTGCACGTAGCGCTCTAGCTCTATACCCAGTCTTTTTAAACCCTTAACCCAGCTAACGTTTACAGTTTGCAAGTTTGCACCCGGGCCAATGCCGGCGCCCAGGGCCTCACCCATGTTGGTATAACCTTGTCTAACCCATTTACCAACATACCACTGTTTACCTTGGGCAAGCAGATCCAACGAATTTACTTGAAACTGGGCCGCTTCTATACCAATTAATATGCTTTCGTTACGCGATTTATTGAAAGGCAACAATTTTCTGAGTCCAAAAATATAAGCGCGAGAATCATTAGGCGACAACAAAGCTTGTGTTAATGTTCCCTCAAAATTATATTGACCATACTGGAAGTAAATTTCCGCATGCTCTTCGGTCCACAGCCACCGCATAAACATTGAGCCCATTTGGTCTTTTTTGTTAATTTGAGCGGTTGGGCTGTTTACTTTTTTAAACTGAGTAAATACCGGCAGGTAATCCTTAATTCCATTTATATCCTTCCCGTACATTATAGCCGACTTATCAAATCCTAAAAACAAGCCTTTTATCCACTTAGGCTGCCATGTTACAATGAGACCTGACAGATATCGCCAATCATTTGGTTTTGGTACATTTAAATTTGTGCCGAAGAAATAATGATCTGGTGTTAAAGGTGCAAATCCTGAATTTTCTAATCTGCCGGCTATTAACTGCGCCTCGAAAGTTCCTATAGGCGTTTTTACCGGTCGTAGTGTATTAAGTGTAAGGTGCGCAAAACCCGGCGCGGTATTGCTCATTAGCAATGAATTACGCATGCCCGGCCCCCACCATAAATTTTCGGTAGATAGGCCAAAAGAAATCCCTTTGTGATTTAATCTTATACTGCTTTGCCCCCAGTTTAATCTAACATAGTTATTAACTCCAAACCTAACCGGCAAATCAATATTGTTATAAATGTCATAGTACCGGGCGAATATTACATCGTAATGGTTGGCATTAAAACTTTCAAAATCAGAATTTTGAGCTAATACTACTTCCGGTTTAAATTGAATTGTTAAGGGGCCATATTGAGCAAATATTCCTGCACTTATAACATTTTGTAACCCCTTAGCGGGTATCATCGCTCCGTCATTCCATCCGTATGGATGATGTGTGTTAAACTGATATTGACTGGTTATTGGTAATAAACTACCTTTTATTGTCCCGCTGGCATTCTGAAAATATCTTTCAGTATTTAATAAATTAAACTTTGCTTCGGTAGAATCCGGATAAAAAGGGTCGGCCCCTTTAGTAATACTACCCGGAAACAATGGCCGAATGGTAAAGGATACATTAGTATCAGCCTGCCCCGTTAATTGGGCTCTCCTGTAATAATCTTCAATAGCGGGAGTTCCAACCGGCAGAGATTGCGAATAACATGCTAACTGAAATGCGATCAAAAAAACTAAAGTCCAATAAATATGCTTTGCTATCTTCATAGCTTAATTGCTTTAATATTAAGGTTGTCTATTGACCAGCTTTCATCGCATTTGGGATCCGGCGCATTAGGTTGTACTAATTTATCAAGACATTGCAGCAGCAAAGTGGAATTTGAATGACTTATAGTTTTTACAATCTTATAAACAGATGTGCCCCTGGGCTCTGTGGGTTTACAAGCAGCCGGCAAATTTATTCTATAAGCCCCGGTTTTAGGATTGTTGTAATTATTGGGATAATCTAAGGGATATGATTGCGGTGAACAAAACTCATTTACCCCGCACGTAGTATTTGAAAAAGTGGTGTTAACGTATAAGCCACCATCTACAAGCAGTTGCCATATATCCGGTCCGTCCACATCCTGTTTATTGCCGTCCCAGCTATCGTGGATATAGAGATCTAAACTTATGGTAATAAGATCATGCGCTGGCAAATTATCAAGTTTCAAAGTAAAATTGCCGTTGTTGTAACGGCCTAAAACAGCTGTACCATTAAACTGCTCAATTTGTCCGTTTGTAATTTGAGACAAATTATTACTCTCAAAATCGTTATTATATACCTGGGTTTGCTCGCTTGCTTTATCTTTACAAGAGGAGATAAAAACAAAAAAGAAAAGTGCAAGGAGAACGTTTTTCCTCATTTAATTATACCGCCTTGGATACCAGATCTAACTCCTCAAAAATAGAGTTTTCGCTCTTAAATTCATGTACAATTTTCTTCATGGACTTTACAACAGCTAAATCGTCGCTTTTCTGTGCGTTTTCTATTAATTCACTAATTTGAGATTCCACTTCAACAAATAAAAACTCGTTAACCTGGCCTATCATAATCTTTTCATGGTGAGTAGGCAGGGTATTTTCGCTATCATTTAATAACTCTTCAAACAGTTTTTCTCCTGGTCTTAACCCGGTATACTCTATTTTAATATCCTGATCAGGAATAAGGCCGGCCAGCTTTATCATTCGCTTAGCCAACTCAACAATTTTCACTGATCTGCCCATGTCAAATATAAATATCTCACCGCCCTTGCCCATACAACCGGCCTCAAGTACAAGGCGGCAAGCTTCAGGGATCGTCATAAAATAACGTGTTACATCAGGGTGTGTAACTGTTACCGGCCCGCCTTTTTCAATTTGCTGCTTAAACCGCGGAATAACGGAACCGTTAGAACCAAGTACGTTTCCAAATCTTGTTGTAATAAAACGTGTATTATGTTTACCCGCCAAATTACTAAAGCCATTTAAAACTTTAAAGTTGGGATTGCTTATAGCTCTATTCAAAGATTGTACATACATCTCGGCAATGCGCTTAGAGGCCCCCATTACATTAGTTGGGTTAACCGCTTTATCGGTAGAAACCATTACAAACTTTGCCACGCTGTGTTTTACTGATAGATCGGCGATGGTGCGGGTACCTAACACGTTGGTTTTAATAGCCTCTGCCGGGTTATCTTCCATCATGGGAACATGCTTGTACGCTGCGGCGTGGTATACGTAATGAGGCTTATAGGCATCAAACAGAAACTCCATTCTTGCTTTGTCTCTTACATCACCAACAAACGGACAGATATTTGCATGAGGTGCACTTTCTGAAAGCTCTAAATACAAACTATGCAATGCCGTTTCGGCCTGATCGCATAAGATTATGAGTGATGTATTAAATGACGTTAACTGACGTGCAATTTCGCTTCCTATAGAGCCTGCTGCACCGGTTATTAATATACGTTTACCGCCCAACTCTCTTTTTATGCCGGTTGTGTCAATTTCAATTGGCTCCCGGTTCAACAAATCTTCAATATTGATGCTCTGTATCTGAGCCGGAAGTAACTCACCATCAGCCCACTCATTATGTGGAGGTATATTAAGTACCTTAACGCTGTTCTCAAGGCACATATCAACTAACTTGTTTTTATGATTTATAGGCAAAGAGTAGGTAGCAATAACAAGTTCATCAATTTTTTGATCAGCTATTAATCGCGGCAGTTCGCTGGCATTAAATATTCTTACACCACCAATAGTTTTGCCTACTTTGCGAAGATCATCATCAACAAATGCTATTATTTTGCGATTTACTTTGTAAGCGTTATCAAATGAACGCTTGGCTGCCACACCCGCTTCTCCAGCTCCGTATATTACAATGTTCTTCTCATCCAGCTTTAAATTACGGAAGTAAATAAAAGCATATTTCACTACAATACGGTAAGCAACCATAAGCAGGAAACAGCTTAAAGACATGATGACTAAAACACCATTGGATATTATGGAATGTTGTAAAAAAGCGCTTGATGCAATATTTATTAAAAAGAAAGTGCCAAAATTAACCAGAACGGCAAACAGTATGCGTAATGTGTCCTGCATACCTGTATATCTTATAATACCGGCATAGGTTTTTATCCAGCCGAAAACCCCGATGCTTAAGAAAGTAAGTATTAATATATTGCGGCTAAATTCAACTTGGTCAAGGGTAGAAAGATTGAAATTGTATTTGATTAAATATGCACCAATTAGAGATAAGATACTTATAGATAAATCAAGCGCAAAAATTATCCATCGTGGAACAACGTTAAGCTGCCCTAAATACGTATACGAATTCATAGTAGTTGGTATAGATGTCCGTTCATTAACAATTTCTTAAAGATATTGTTTACCAAGCCAATCTAATAGTATCAGGGGGAACACAATTATAAGTGCCTAGGCTAAATTAATTATTATTAGCATCAACTTTTTTAAAAAGCCTGTCCCGCCCCTCCATTTTTATTCTTAACAGAACAAATATAGTAACCCCAATCACAATATAAAGAATAAACCATAATAAGTTGCTAATATCTGCGGTTATTAAGATAATATTAATTAAGGCTTGCATTATCATATATATTAACGCAACCATTAAATGAGGCATTTGTTTTTCGTTTGCAAGGAATTGATAAAAATGGCTTCGGTGTGCTTTAAATATATTCTCGCCTCGCCAAAATCTTAATAAAATTGTTGTTACCGCATCAACTCCATAAATAAAAAGTATCATTATATACTTAATATTTTGGGTGTTTATAATAGCCAGTAACACAAAATATAGTATTATAAACGCAAGGCTCATGCTGCCTACATCGCCGGCAAAACATTTTGCTTTTTTACGAAAATTAAAGAAGCAAAAAACCAATACACCCACTATAGCTGCTAATAAATAAACGCCCGTAGTAAATGCAATTTGTGTGTTTAAAAACCACAAAGTGCACAAAGCTACCAGGCCATATCCACCTGTAATACCGTTAATGCCATCCATAAAGTTAACGGCGTTGAGCGTACCTATTACAAAAATAAATACAAGTAAAATTAAGTAGAAAGGAAGACTGTAGAGATTAAGCTGATAAAATAGAAATGCTACTGCAATTACATGAAACAGTATTCTTATACGATTATTTAAGGGGCTTAAGTCATCAATAAAGCTTATAAAGCTTATAAAAAGCAAACCGATAACGAAATAAATTTGCGAAAAACCCTGTAAAATGGTGGCCAACAGTATTGCAATGGTGAAAATAACTCCCCCACCCCGTATTGTTACCTTTGTATGCGAGCTACGATGATTGGGGCGATCAATGATGTTATAATTTTCGGCTAAGCGGAAATAAATCAATTCAATGCCAAAGAGCGTAAAGAACAGCAAAACAATTTGATACCATTTTATCATAGCTATCTTTTATTCTGTTGCTTCATGATTGGAATGCTTTGTAAAGCTTAAACAATAATTGCTGTGTGCGCTAACGCTAAATAACAAATGCTATTTATTTAAGCTTACTATACCCAGTATTATTGCTCCTAAAGAGGCCAAACCTGTTGTAAAACCTAATATAGTTTGCACCGTAGTAGCTGGCGAAGGCAGTTTTTTAGGAACATATATTTCTGCTCCGGGCTTTACTGAAGGGTGGACGTTAAAGAATAAAAACTTCCTTGTTGCTTTAACAGATCCGTTGGCATAAACAATATATCCTCCACGCTTTAGTGCTCTTGCAGAATATCCGCCCGAGTTAAGTACATAGCCCCTGAAGCTTTTACCCTTACTGTATACAATTGCGCTTGGATAAAGCACCTCGCCATTTACCTTAACTATTTGTTGCTGTTTGGGTATACGCAATACATCGCCGTTCTCTAATATAATGTCGTCACCTACTCCCGGGTCCTTCAATATTTTTCTAAGGTTAATTCCTATGTAATTGTTTCTAAGTTGGGCAGTATCGGTGTTTGTTTTTACCGAGTCTATATCCTTGGTAGAATATGTTCTCTGAAACTGTCGCAACCGTGCATTTCGCTCTGCATTCGCATCGGCCTTGCTTTTGCTAACGCCTAAAATAGCTTCATTATCACGTTTTAAACTACTTCCATCTACGTCAGCAGACGAGGTTAACCCCCCGGCCCTTTTAAGAATGTCAGAAATCTTTTCATTCTTTTTTTGAATTGTAAAAGGCCCCGGATACAGTACCTCGCCTTCTACGTATACAACTTTCTGTGTTTCGTAGCCCGGCAAAGCGTAAATTGACACAATGTCAAATGGTTTAAGTGTAAAACCCATGCCATCCTCCTGCAACCTGCTGTTAACATCTACTGTAAATATCTGAGCAACTTTGCTATTAATTGCACGGGGGTCGCTGTCAAACACTCGCCTGGATACTTCTATCCTTTTGGCGCTCGCACCTTCAGAAAAGCCACCCGCCAGCACAATAAGATCTGCCACTTTCATACTATCCGCATACGCAAAGTCGCCCGGATTTCTAACTTCTCCTTGTATGGCCACCCTGTATTTATCACGCAGATCAAATAATGATGAAATGGTTATAATGTCCTCCCGTTGCAACGCTATATCAGCACCAGCTTTATTTATTGCGTCAAATAAATTAAATGATATTTGCTGTGTAGTATTATCAGGGTTAAGTCTTATTATGCTGGCCCTACCGGTAAAGGCATCTTCTTTTAAACCGCCTGCGTTCTTAATTAACTGCGAAACCGTTAATCCCTTTTGCAATTCAAATTGGCCGGGTCTGAACACCGCCCCATTAATAACTACTCTGTTCTCAAAACGGTCAAGTATTCGTTCAACAACAAATCTATCTCCCCGCAATGGTATATAGCTCTTAAAATCTGCCTCTAAAACTTCTGTAATTCTACGTTGCTGGTCTGAAACCTGGTTTATTTTGATACGCGCTGTATAAGCCTCGTCGGTAAATCCTCCGCTAAAGTCAAGCAGTGTTTGCAAGGTTTCGCCAGGTAATACTTCAAAAATTGCCGGTATTTTTACCTCACCCTTTAATTCTGCTCGCAAACGGTAAGATGGTACGCGTATCAGATCCTGATCCTTAAGCCCGATATTGTCTTTCTGACTGCCTTTTACTAAAAAGTCATATAAATCAAGATGCCTTATTATTCTATTGTCTCTAATTACTTCAATGTCACGAAAAGAACCGATATCATTAGGGCCCCCTGCCGCGTATAACGCAAAAAAAACTGTTGATAATGACGACAAAGTATATGTGCCGGGACGCATAACCTGACCCTGCACCAGAACCTTTATACTGCGTATATCACCTAAAGTTACCTTTAGCTCCGTACCCCTTCCTATAGCGTATCTATTAGCTATTAAAGTGCGCCTTATCAAGGCCGTTGTCGCTTCAATTGTTTTACCCGTTACGTTTACAGGGCCTACTCCTGGTATACTAATATTTCCTTCAGGGCTAACCGCTAATTTCCAGTTAGCTATAGAATTACCGTAAACCTCTATATTCAAAATATCTCCAGGACCAAGTATATAATTAACTGGTGTTGGTAGTTTTAAATTAGGCTCAAAAGAATTGACTTTAGTGTTTCTAAACAACGTAGCTCCAAATATCCTGGGCTGAATACTTGCAAATAGGTCTTCGCGATTTCCTTGCGGAGCGTTTTTAATAGTATCTGCCCCATAGTTTCTACCTCTGGCCTGGGCCGTATCCGGTGAGCTTCCGTTAAATCCTGCACTCCCTTCTTTACTGCGAATGTCGGCAACTCTTGCTTGCAGACGTTGTATCTGCGCGGAAGACATTCCTCTGGTTTGGGCTGTCTGAATTAATTGCGCATCACTCAAGCCTGATGATTGAGCGTTTTGCATAAGTTGCCTTATCTGCGCGTCAGAAAGTTCGTCAACGTTAACTGTTGACATATTTTGCGGTACTGCCTGAGCGTTTACCGGGGTAAACTTTACAATAACTAAAAAAAATATAACTAGAAAAAGTATTGATTTATTCATATTTACTATAATCAGAGATCCGCTATCTCGCGTAATACCTACTTGGTGGCCAAAGTTAAAAATTAATACTATACAATTTAAGGTATGGTTAGCCCGCCGCTAATATCATAATTTTAATAGTTAGCTAGCTATGTAATAGATCAGGTTGATCAGTAGTTCAATCAATTTACCTTTTTATGTTACTGTGGAGATCCCCCTCAAAAATAGTAACTCAAAAAGTTAAGGTTAAAAAGCATTCTCATCGCCTTTAGCACTATTCCACACCGTAAGAAAAATTATTTTCATATCCAGCAAAAAAGACCAATTTTCAAGATACCAAACATCTGCCTCAACGCGTTTTAACATCGCTTCTGTAGTTTTTGTTTCACCACGCAGACCTTTTACCTGAGCCCAACCGGTTATACCCGGCTTTAAAAACTGCCGTATCATAAAACTGTCTATCAATTCTGAATACTGTTCGGTATGACTGATCATGTGGGGCCTTGGTCCGACAACCGACATATTGCCTATTATTACATTGAAAAACTGTGGAAGTTCATCAATACTTGTACGCCTTATAAAAGCACCAATCTTAGTTATCCTTTTATCATCTCGTGTGGCTTGCCTTTTGTCTGAATCATCATTTACCTTCATGCTTCTAAACTTATAACACATAAAGGGATCATTGTCTCTGCCAGATCTTTCCTGGGTAAAAAAGATTGGCCCTTTTGATTCCAGGCGTATTAAAATGGCGAGTATTGGAAACAGCCAGCTAAAGAAAAATACTATTACAAACAGGGCGAAAAGTATGTCAAAAACACGTTTAATAAATCTGTTAAGCATGTTCTCAAGCGGTTCAGGCCTAACAGATATTACCGGTATATTACCAAAACTTTGAATTAATACAGGTTTGATACCGTAGTCGTAATACTCAGGAACAAAGCGAAAGCGTATCAGGTTTTTGTCGGCGTCGCTCATCAACTGCTCTATCTTACTTTTTTCTGATACCGGTAGTGCGCAAAATATCTCATCTACCCTATTATTTAACACGTAACTTATTGACTCTTTAGTACTACCCAGGTACATTCTTTTGTTAGTTATATTATCAGGGTTGTCATCAAAAAAACCAACAAGGTTGTATCCAAGGCCAGAGTTATTCTCAAAATAATGCTGAAGATCTACTCCTATTCTGCCTGAACCTACGATCACAACATTTCGCGAATCATAAAGCCTGGCTCTGTCACTTTTTCTTATTGCAAGAAAAATCAACTTCCAGGTAGCCAAAAGTACACTAAAGGAAACCGATGAATATAAAAGGTATGATCTTGTAATAAAGTAGGTTTTAGGCCCTACTATTATTACAATAAAACATATTATGCAGATAAAAATTACGTATGTTTTAAAAACATTGCGGTAAGTGCGTATAGAATCCTTATTGAGAACCTGCTCGTATAATCCGGTTAAATTTGCAGAAAGCAGCCAGGTAAAGTTAAACACTAATACTATGGGCAAGTAATTTATGTTTTCAATAAAAAAGGTGTTTTCTTTACCCTCAAAATAGTAAGCCAAAACCATGGCAACATTTAAGCTAATATGATCAAAAGTAAGATTGATCGCTTTTATAAATGTTAAATATCGGTGGCTCATTAAATTATATCTTTTTTTAGTTCCTTATATCTTTTACCAAAGCACTACAACAATGCAATAAAACCCCTAGTTAAAGGGTTGACCCTATAGATCTAACCTGAAAGCCAATCGCCTTTAATTCTGCAATATCTAAAACATTTCTACCATCAAAAACAGTAGCGGGTTTAAGCATATTGTTGTAAATAGATTTCCAGTCGTAAGTTTTAAATTCATCCCACTCTGTTAAAACGGCTATAGCATGCGCCCCTTTGCAAGCTTCATACGGATCAAGATATACTTGCAGATTAGCTCTATTCTCTGCTCTCTCGCGGGTCTTTAGGTAATCCAGGTCATTGTACACTTGCTCTTCAGATACTTTCGGATCATATACAGCAAGATTGGCTTGCTCAAATAACAAATGATCTGCTACATGAATAGCCGGAGATTCTCTTGTGTCATTTGTGTCCTTTTTAAAGGCCCAGCCCAACAGGGCTATCTTCTTACCATTAACTGTGTTATATAGCGTACTTACAATCTTGCTGGCAAACCTGGTTTTTTGATGATCATTCATTATAATAACCTGTTCCCAATAGTTTGCTACTTCGTTAAGCCCGTAACTCTTAGCTATGTAAACCAAATTTAAAATATCTTTTTGAAAGCATGAGCCCCCAAAACCAACAGAAGATTTTAAAAATTTGGAGCCTATGCGACTATCTGTACCTATGGCCCGTGCTACTTCGGCTATATTAGCTTCGGTTTTTTCACAAATTTCAGACAATGCGTTGATTGAAGACACCCGTTGCGCTAAAAATGCATTGGCTGTTAACTTTGATAGTTCTGAAGACCATACGCTGGTGGTTAAAATCCTGTCGCGCGGAACCCAATTTGCATAAATATCAACAAGCTTTCTTAAAGCTTCCTGTCCCTCGGGTGTATCATCTCCACCAATTAACACACGGTCCGGCGAGTCCAGATCTTCCACAGCTGTACCTTCAGCAAGAAACTCCGGATTAGACAATATTTGAAAAGACACACCGCTGCCGGTATGGGTTAAAATATCTTTTATAGCGCTAGCTGTGCGAACGGGCAAGGTTGATTTTTCTACAATTATTTTATCATTTTTTGCTACACTAGCTATCTGCCGTGCGCAAAGTTCAATCCATTTTAAGTCTGCAGCCTGCCCTTTTCCCGCTCCATACATTTTGGTGGGTGTGTTTACAGATATAAAAATAACTTCAGCTATATCAATGGCTGAATTCACGTCAGTTGAAAAAAACAGGTTCCTGCCTCTTGCTTCGGCAACAACATCGCTCAAACCTGGTTCATAAACCGGAATATTGCTTACGTCCTCGTCGTTCCATGCAGCTATTCTGGCTTCATTAAGATCCACCACGGTAACATTGATGTGGGGACACTTTTTTGCTATCATTGCCATAGTTGGCCCACCAACATAGCCCGCGCCAATACAACAGATGTTTTTTACAGACATTTTTTTAGATTTAAATGTGTAATAAGTTTTTTAATTTCTTTACAATTATACAAGTTCCATTAAGTATGAGCCATAGCCGCTTTTAATGTACTTATCAGCAAGTTTATGTAACGCTTCGCGATCAATAAAGCCCATTCTGTAAGCAACTTCTTCAATACAACCAATCTTTGTGCCTTGACGCTTTTCAATAACCTTTACAAATTCTGAAGCATCACTTAACGAATCAAAAGTGCCGGTATCAAGCCATGCCATACCTCTATCCATTAAACCAACCTTTAATTTATTTTGGTCAAGGTACCATTTATTAACGTCTGTAATTTCATATTCATCGCGTACGGACGGTTTTATATTTTTAGCTACTTCAACAACAGAGTTGTCATAAAAATATAAACCAGGCACAGCGTAATTAGATTTTGGAGCAACAGGCTTTTCTACAATAGAAAGAGCATTAAAGTTACTATCAAATTCTACAACACCATATCGTTGAGGATCTGCTACCGGATATGCAAATATGGCAGCTCCAGTAAGGTCATTAAAGCTTTGTAGCAAAGTACTAAAACCGGATCCATAAAAAATATTATCGCCTAACACCAAGGCGACTTTATCATTCTTTATAAATTCTTCGCCAATTACAAAAGCCTGAGCTAAGCCATTGGGTTTTTCCTGTACAGCAAATTCAAAATTACACCCTAATTCTGCGCCGTCGCCTAAAAGTCTTATAAACCCTGCCTGATCTTCGGGCGTGGTTATGATAAGTATGTCCTTAATACCGGCAAGCATTAATACTGATAGCGGATAATAAATCATCGGCTTATCATATATAGGCATTAGTTGTTTACTTATTGCTTTGGTAATGGGATAAAGGCGTGTACCTGAGCCACCAGCAAGTATAATTCCCTTCATGTTACAAAATTAGAGCGTTTATAAAATCGTTTTATTTCAAGTGTAAAGTTATTACACTTTTGCACTAACAATTTTAAGAAGTGCCAAATTCTACTTTAGTTTTATAGAAATCATTTAAAAATAAAAATCACTTTCATTAAAAAATGGTAATTCTTTGTCTTTATCAGATACGATTAATTCATTAACATCGATTTTCCAATCAATATTAAGTGTAGGGTCTGCGAAATTAATACCTGCTTCAGATTGTTTATTATAATAATTATCACATTTATATTGAAATACTGCTTCATCACTTAACACAACAAATCCGTGTGCAAAACCACGTGGAATAAAAAATTGGTGACGGTTAGACTCTGATAGCAGTACAGGCTGATATTTTTTATAGGTAGGAGAGGATCTGCGCAAGTCAACCGCATAATCCAACACTTCGCCACGTACAACCCTAACTAATTTAGCCTGGGCATATTCGCCAGTTTGAAAATGCAACCCTCGTAAAGTGCCTTTTTTAGAAAAAGATTCATTATCCTGAACAAATGACACTGAATGGCCCGTAAGAGCTGTGAAGGTTTTTTGGTTAAATGATTCAAAAAAATATCCCCGGTTATCGTTATAAACATTAGGTTTAATTACAATGCACCCTTCCAGGTTAGACGATGGTATAATATTCATAACAAGCCTTATGATTTAAAAATGCAACTTACTACATCTGATACCATGTAATTGAGCCTTTGGTTATGAATAGTTTTCATGTGTAATTCTAATAAATTCTTTTTATACTAAAACCGTTTTATTTAGTTTATCTAAATAATCCTGATATGTTAAAGATAAGCCTTCTTCTAAATTAATCCGATGTTTCCAACCCTTACTTTCCAGTTTAGAAACATCCATCAGTTTTCTTGGAGTTCCGTCTGGTTTTGAGCTGTCAAAATTTATAGCTCCACTATAGCCGGTTACCTGCTTAATTAATTCTGCCAACTCTTTTATTGACACATCAGTACCTGTTCCAATATTGATCAAACCTTCCTCGTTGTAAGTTTGCATTAAAAAATAACAGGCTTCTGCCAAATCATCTGCAAATAAAAACTCTCTTTTGGGTGTTCCGGTACCCCAAATGGTTACAGCGTCTGCCTGTGCTACTTTAGCTTCGTGAAAACGCCTGATAAGTGCCGGCAATACGTGTGAATTTTCAGGATGGTAGTTATCATTGTAACCATATAAGTTAGTAGGCATAACCGAAATGAAGTTACACCCATATTGCTGTCTATATGCATCGCACATTTTTATACCAGCTATTTTAGCTATAGCATATGGCTCATTTGTTGATTCTAATGGCCCGGTTAATAAATACTCTTCCTTTAAAGGTTGAGGTGCCATTTTTGGATAGATACAGCTAGAGCCCAAAAACATTAGCTTAGTTACCTTATTCAGATAAGAAGAATGGATAATATTGCTTTGAATTTGTAAATTATCGTACAAAAAATCAGCCCGGTAGGTGTTATTAGCCAGAATACCCCCTACTTTGGCGGCTGCAAGAAACACATAGTCGGGTTTTTCATCGGCGAAAAAATCGGCAACCGCTACCTGGTTACGCAAGTCTAGCTCTGATGAAGTACGGGTAATAATATTATTGAAACCCTCTTTGGTCAGTTTACGATAAATAGCAGACCCCACCATCCCTCTATGGCCTGCAATATATATTTTAGCATTTTTGTCCATGTTAATACCTATTTTACTCATATTGGTTTTTAATGGAGTATCCTGAATCACGCAGCAACTTTTCTTTTTGGAAAAGCTGCAAATCAGCTGCAACCATCTCTTTTACCAATTCATTCAAACGATATTTTGGCTTCCAATTTAATTTCTTTTCTGCCTTACTTGGGTCACCAATTAATAATTCAACTTCTGTAGGGCGATAGTATTTCGGATCAATAGCTACTATTTCAGTGCCGGCTTCAACATTATAAGAAGGGTTAGAGCAACTTACAACATAACCTTTTTCAGCAACCCCCTCGCCTTTAAACTCCAAAGTTATTCCAACTTCGTTAAAAGCCAATCGTACAAAATCACGCACTGTTGTAGTTATGCCCGTTGCAATAACATAATCTTCTGGTTGATCTTGCTGCAAAATTAAATACATAGCTTCCACATAGTCCTTAGCGTGTCCCCAGTCCCGTTTAGCATCCAAGTTACCTAAATATAACTTGTTTTGTAACCCCATAGCTATTTTTGCAGTAGCTCTGGTTATTTTCCTGGTAACAAAAGTTTCTCCTCTAAGCGGGCTTTCGTGGTTAAACAATATGCCATTGCAAGCATACATATTGTAAGCCTCCCTGTAATTAACCGTTATCCAATAAGCGTATAATTTAGCAACAGCGTAGGGCGACCGTGGATAAAAAGGTGTATCTTCTGATTGAGGAACAGCCTGAACCAAGCCATACAATTCAGACGTTGACGCTTGATATATCCTGGTTTTTTGGGTCAAACCCAGTAAACGTACTGCTTCCAAAATACGCAATGTGCCAATTCCATCCGCATTAGCCGTATATTCCGGTGTATCAAAGCTAACCTTAACATGCGACATAGCGCCAAGATTGTAAATCTCGTCAGGCTGCACTTGTTGTATAATACGAATCAGGTTTGTTGAATCTGTCAAATCGCCGTAATGCAATGTTAGATTAACATCCTTTTCATGTGGATCTTGATATAAATGATCAATCCGGTCTGTATTGAATAATGAACTCCGACGTTTTATACCATGAACTTCATAGCCTTTAGACAACAATAATTCAACTAAATACGCACCGTCTTGTCCGGTAACACCGGTCAGCAGAGCAACTTTTTTTTGGTTTGGCATTTTCAAATATTTTGTAAATAGTTCTAAGTAAGATTAACGTTTATGTGACACCTGGGTTTAATATTGATTCAGATGATGGAACCTTCTTACTTAAAATGTTACTTTTTGAATAACATTTTATCAATGCGATAAAGATACAACATGCCAATTAAAAATTATATAATAATAAGGCCTTTTTTTTAATAATTTTAAAAGAGGAGTATCAGATAATATAAACTATGCGCGTTAAGCTTCAAAACTTATTTAGCATAAAGTTATTTTCAATTAAGGTTGAGTCTATAGAAGCCCGCCACACATTTGTATCCCATCCTGTAACCACGCCACAGTTGCCGTTATTCCACTCGTCATGCGCAGCGCCTTTAGAATTTGTCCAGTTAACGTAGTTGCCGCTAACTGTGTTATCCCCGCAAGCCAAAGGGTTTTGATTCCATACATACAAACCAACATTTGTAAATGATTGCCTTTTGCTATAAATTTTATTATTTGTAATTTGAATATGCTTACCACCGGAAATAGCCATACCATACTGACCGGGATTTACCAATACATTATTTGTAGCAATAATATACTCCCCGCCGTTATCGCCAAGCATTATTCCGCCGCCGGTTATACTAGGCCCCCCTCCTTTTATTAAATTACCGCTTATCAATATTGGGTCTGAGGGTGTACCACTGGATTTGTACATACTTATAGCATCTTCAGCGAAGCTCCGGCCAATAATATTTTCGCATTTATTATTTAGAACCCGGTTTCCCGCCCCGCTTACCTCGTCAAATTGAACCATCTGTCCGCGAGGAAACGGTCCGTTAACATTAAGAACAGTATTATTGATTATTTTGATACCCTGTGATTCTAACGCGTAAACACCTGTTGACACATTTGTTATATAGCAATTTTCTATAGTAACATTGCGGCACTTATACAAAAAAATAGCTACATCGGTAGAATTACTTAAAGTGCATTTTTTTATAGTGATGTTACTACAATTACTAAATTTTAAGCATGGCTGCTTTATATTTTGTATAGATATATTTGAAATAGTTGTATCATGTAAATTTTCAAATTCCAAGCCCTTATCCTCGGCTATTAATGGTCTGGTAATAAAATAACACGCTACAAAGATCAGCGCGCCAAACGCCAATAATTTCTTTTTCCCTTTTATCATTGATTTATTTTTCGGTAGGAATTTTATTTTTTAAAATAGCGCCGGGATTTTTTGCAAATCCATAACTATTATGTGATGCAACTATTAGTTGGAATTCAAAACTAATATTATGAATTTATAAAATCATCAGTAAAGTATTGATATTTTAGATAAAATTGCATTTTATTTAGTATAATTGCTCACAAATGATGCCTCTGCCGTGGTACGAGTTGAATGTGGCAAACTTTTAAGTTACTCTTAAATATCTTATTGATAAAATTAAAGATGGAGTATTGAAAAGAAATTATTGCTCTCCGGTTTATAGTCAAGTTTAAAAATGCGTAAAGCAAAATATATTAATACGTTAGGATTTAAAGTTTTTTCAGATGATTTAGATTTAATTAATGTAAAAAATACCTCCCCCCAGGTAATCAATACCATTAGTCCTAATTCATATGGCTTATCGACTTGCGATGCAGAGTTTTATCAATCTTTAAAAAAAAGTGATTATCTGGTTTTAGATGGTGTATATTTCGCACTGGCATCTATTTTATTACAAGGAAAAAATATTAAAAAAAACCAGGGCCCCGAGGTTTTTGAGCATTTTATAGAACGGGCTAATATTAACGGTTATAAAGTTTTCTTTTTAGGATCAAGCCCTGAAACTCTTGAAAAAATAGAAGAAAAAGCTCATCGCTTATATCCTAACATTAAAATAAGAAGTTACGCGCCGCCATTTAAATCAGATTTTAGTGAAGAAGATAACAATAAAATGGTGGATGTTATAAATGAGTACGAACCAGATATATTATTTATTGGGATGACTTGCCCTAAACAAGAAAAATGGTCTGTAAAGCATAAATACCGTTTAAAAAGTGGGTTAATAATTAGCATTGGTAACGTATTTGATTGGTTTGCCGGAACACAAAAGGCAATTCATTCGTTATGGTACAAATTAAGACTGGCTTGGTTGATTAGAATTTTTTTGAGGCCGGAAATTTTTAAAAGAAATATAGGTAACCAGATGAAATTTTTTTCGGACGTAATTTTATTATTTTTTAAATTAAAGAAGTTTAATAATGCTTAAAGTCGCGTTGATTGGAGCCGGAAAAATGGGAATTTCCCATTTATCTATTCTTGGGGCTCACCCAAAAGTTAAAGTTGTTGGCGTTTGCGACACTTCGAAGCTTGTTGTTGACGTTTTGGAAAAATATTCTCCCTTTTCGTGCTTTGCTAACTACAAGACAATGCTGTCTGCTACCAAGCCCGATGCCGTTTTTGTAGCTGCGCCCACTAAGTACCATGCTGAAATTGTTAAAGAACTTTTGCAGCAAAATATACATGTGTTTGTTGAAAAGCCATTTTGCCTTACCCCCGAAGAAGGTGCTCCACTGGTTGAATTAGCAGAAAAGAACAATCTTGTTAACCAGGTTGGTTATCATAATAAGTTTGGCGGTACATGGCAAGAGGTAAAACGTTTACTGGAACAAGGTGCTATTGGTGATATATTGCATTTTAAAGGTGAATCTTACGGCCCGGTAGTTGTAAAGAAACAATCGTACACCTGGCGCTCTGATCCGGGTGAGGGTGGCGGATGCCTTATGGAATACGCATCTCACGTTATAGATCTGATTAATTACATAGTTGGCCCCATAACGCAGGTTAATAGCAGTATTTTAAAGTCAATCTTTTCAAGAAAAGTTGAAGACGCTGTTTATGCATTAGTAAAGCTTCAAAATAGCGTTACAGGCACCATATCTGTTAATTGGAGCGATGAGACTTATCGGGTAATGTCAACTTCTATAACTATAGAGGGAACTAAGGGAAAAATAGTTTCAGACATAAATGAATTGAAGGTTTATTTAAAAGACAAAACAACTCCCGAAGGATATACAACAGGATGGAATATTAAATACGTTACAGATTTAACCGAGAAAATAGACTTTTATTTGCGCGGCGAAGAATATTCTGCTCAAATAGATTACTTTATAAACGCAGTTATTGCAAATAAACCTAACATTATCAATACTTTTGAAAGTGCCTGGCTTACTGATAGAGCAATTGATTTGATAAGAATAAATGCAAAATAATCTTTAGAAATGGATAGAATACTTTTTGGTGATAACCAGTTTTTTGCGATAAATCACATCTCTGAAGAAAAATCAAGGTCACTTTCAATCAAGTTTAAGGATGATGATGCAGTTATACAGACATTGGATACTGCCAGAGAAGCAGGGATAAATACTTTTATGTGCACAACCCATGAAAGAATTGGGAATATTTGTGATCATGTGAGGAAATATCCTGAAAAATACAAAGATTTTGAAATCTATCCCTGTATGCCTTATGCCCATAAATATGCTAATGCTGTTACTGAGTTGGGGTATTGGGAAACTATTAAACAATACGTTCCGGGAAACTTTTTGAGTGTGGTGGCCAAGGGAGGAATTGCTTATTTGTCAAAAGATTTTGTTTCAATAGTTCAGCTACTGATTGATGCTGAAATGAAAATGTTTAAGGGCATCAAAACTCCTGTTATATGGCTGCAAAATATTGTAACAGACTTACTGCTGGGGCTTGGTATGAAAGAAATGTTTATTGCATTTCATGATCATATTAGAAAAAAATACAATGCAGAAGTTGGTTTTATAACCATGAATATGCCTAAATTGGTTGAGATGCTGGATTCGTGCAACATACACGATGCTATAATATGCACATCAATAAATAAAATTGGCTTTAGAATGCCCGGTGGCAGAAAACTTTACGAAGACACGCTAAAAGGCAGAAAATTAAGAATTGTTGCAATGCAGGTACTTGCTGCCGGCGCTATTTCGCCAGACGAGGCCATAGAGTACGTTTGTAGCCTTCCAAACATAGAATCAATTTTGTTTGGCGCATCATCAAAAGTGCATATTTTTGATACTGTTGCTAAAATTCAACATTACGATTCTATTTATCAAAACCGCGGCTAAACAGACGTACCCTACATTTTACCGGTTAACCAGTGTCACAACGTCTTTTTTGCATTGTGTAAAAAAGCCATCCACTTAGTCATTGTATCAGGATCGTAGTGGTCAGTAAGATTTCCATAAACATCCAAATCCGGGTGAAGCATTATTTCAACACTCAAAGCACCATTCTGTCCTTCTGAGGTGAGAAAGTGATCTACATCCTCGAACAAATCAGAATAATTGCATCCGTTTTTCTTAATAGAATTGTTAAGCCATTTTCTATAAAGGAATTTTAGATAATTACCTTCATTATAAGTTTGGGCCAGCCGCAATTTTAAATGGTATTTTTTTGCTGCCTTAATAAACAAATTGTAAAAACACGGTAAAGTGTGTATGTGATAGTGAGAATCAAGATGACTTATGTTTAAACCCGCGGAAAGCGCCGTTTCTATTTGTTTATAAATTTCTAATTCAAAAGCATCTTTAGCTTGGGCATCAAGTATCAGAAATTTTTTATTAATTGCTTCCGAATTCCAGTTTCCTTCTTCATTAAGAAACTTTATTGGCTTAAACGCTGTTAAGGGTTTAAACTCCACTAAATCAATGTGTACGCCAATATTAATTACACACGCGTTGCTGTTTATCAACTTAACGGTTTCATCAAAAATAGCGCTATTGGTCATTATTGATGCGCTGGTAATATACCCTTTTTGGAAACATTGGATAATGGCAGAGTTGACAGAACCTTTCAAACCAAAGTCGTCGGCATTAGCGATAATTGTATAGTTCTTAATATTGTCCAATGTTTATTTTTTTTTAAAATATTTGCTAAAAAAAGTACCTTTGTTTTAAAATAATCAACAAAATTAATATATTTACTGCCAATAACTCAAAATAACGAAAATTTGTAGGGACTATTTACATATCGTTACTTTGGTTGTATATCTTCTTCTAAATAACAAAGATGCTTGAGTAACCCAAACTGTTTTCAAAAAAAATATATGCGCTTTAAAATTTTTCTACTTACAATTGGTGTTGCGCTTCTAATCGGTTCGTGCACTCCTTACAAAAACGTTCCCTACTATCAAGATTTGAAGCAGGACAGCATAGTCACGGAACAGATAATTAATTACTCACCTATTGTACTTCAGGCCGGAGATATGATAGCGCTAAACGTTGTTAGTTTGAGCCGTGAAGCTGATGCTGTTTTCAACTACAACTTGGTTCGTCCAAATTCAACCGGTGCTAATGCGGCAACTACCGGAGAAATAACTTCTACAGCGCAAAATGCTGTTGTCGGTTACTTAGTAGATAAAGATGGAAACATTTCTTTGCCTACATTAGGGCCGCTTAAAATTGGGGGGCTAACGCTTTCTCAGGCAAAATCAGCTCTGGAAAATAAATTGTCTGCCGCACTGTTATCACCTAATGTAGAGGTTAGATTGATGAACTTCAAGGTTTCGGTTTTAGGAGATGTGCAAAATCCAGGATTATTTAATATTGCGACTGAAAAAATAAATGTAAATGAGGTACTGGCATTAGCCGGCGATTTAAATACCACAGGTGTTAGGAACAGTATTTTCCTAATTAGAGAAACTGAAGGAAAACGCGAATATGTTCCAATAGATTTAACATCCAAAAAAATATTCTCGTCGCAATACTACTATTTAAAGAACAATGATGTTATCTATGTTAAGCCAAATCGCGACCGAGTTTTGGCTACAGACTCTTATGCACAGAGGCTATCCTTATTGTTCTCAGCGCTTACTATTGTTGCAGTATTCCTGTCACGTTAATAATATTGATAATATAAATATATGAGCAAACAAAAAACTCAAACCTTAGCAGCGTTTACATTACCTGGCAGTGGCACTGAAGGTCAGACTTCGGGTATGAACTTGCTTATAAAAAAATACATCTACCATTGGCCATTATTTGTACTGTGTACGATAATAACATTAGTAGGTGCATATTTTTATTTAAAAACAACTGTTTCCGTTTATCCAATACTTGCTACGCTTGAATTTAAATCACCTACCGCATCATCAGCTTCGTTAACTGTAAACCAAAATTCAACGGAACAACAACTAGATCCTATAGATAAACCTATAATTGTTGAGAATGAGATTGAGGTGATGCAATCTAAAAAGATCATTTATCAAGTAGTAGATGAGTTGCAACTGTGGACAAGCTACATCCAAAAGAAGGGCCTTAAAAATGTTGATCTTTACAAACAAAGCCCGGTTACTTTTAAATTTGTGCAGCAGGAAGGAATAACATCGCCCACGGGAGAAAAATTAATTATTCATATAAAGTCTCCAAAAAATTTTGCTTACGAAGATGCCCACGGTAAACAAACTATTTATAATTTTTCTTCAATAATAAAAACTGGCATAGGTACATGGCAGCTAATCCCAACAAGTAAAGTCAGTAGTTTTTTGGATTCTACCATTACCATCAGAATACAGGATCCTGATCAGGTAACAGACGGTCTACAAGCAACAATAAAGGTTGCTTTAGAAAATAAAGATGCTCCTTTTGTTAACTTGACAACTTCAGACGAAGTTCCGCAACGAGGTAAGGATGTTTTAAACTCTCTAATGAACCTCTACGTTCAGTATGCAATGGAAAGTAAAAGTAAGCTATCCCAACGCACACTAAAATTTATAGGATTTAGGCTTGACTCTTTACGAAAAGAGCTTAACGCGATTGAAACTGACATTCAAATTTACCGAAGTGCTCACAATATAACAGATATTAGAGAGCAGGCGCAAGATTTCCGAGACCTGGGTCAAACCAATATTAAAAACATGAATGAGGTTGATATTGAGTTAGGGGTACTTAATAATCTTGAAAGATATGCTAATTCATCAGAAAGCGAGGGAGAATTGCCGGCAATAAGTAATACTGTAAAAGATCAAGCTTTAAATGATATTTATAGTAAGTTAACTGAGTTGCAAATGCGTCGCGAATTCTTAGTAACTACCGTTACAAAAGATAACCCAATATTGAGTACGGTTAATCAGCAAATATCTTCACTTAAAAAACAATTTAAAGGTGCCATTCAAAGCACTAAAGCATCTCTTTTAGCTGAAAGAAATAAATTACAGCAAATAGAAAATGGCCTTAAAGTTTCTTTAAAATCCGTTCCTGCTCAGGATAAAGAATACAGTTCATTAAAAAGATACCAGGAAAGTAAAGAAAATATTTACAAGTTCTTATTGGAAAAATATGAACAAGTTAATTTACGCTATTCGTCATCAGTTTCTGACTCTGAAGTTGTTGATGACGCGCACGCCGGACGAGTGAAGTGGCCCATTCCGATCGCAGTGTATGCTATAGCTTTAATAGTTGGCCTTGCAATAGCTGCGGGCATACTTTATTTGCGTGAAAGTATGAATGATCTGATAATTAGTCGCAGGCAGATTGAAGATGAAACAGAAGTACCTATTTTGGGCGAGTTAGCTTATCAGGTTAGCAACCAGCAGATAGTAGTATCTGAAGGTAGAAGTAAATTTGCAATTGGCGAGCAGTTTAGGGTGTTGCGTACCAACCTGTACCACTTGCATAGCAACAATGGTAGTGGTCGTGTTACACTATTTACATCAAGTGTGAGTGGAGAGGGTAAAAGTTTCGTGAGCTCCAACTTGGCAGTAACACTAGCCTACGCATCAAGAAAAACCATTATAATGGAGATGGACTTACGCAAACCGAAAATCTCGGTCGCATTTGGTCTACCATCTGCACATACAGGTATTAGCAACTACCTTAACAACGAAACTTCAGATGTCAAATCGCTTATACAGCCATCGGGCATACCGGGGCTTGATGTATTAGGTTGTGGCTCAATATTACCAAATCCTTCCGAATTGCTGGAGAACGAAAAATTGGATGAACTTATCAATAAGCTTAAGGCGATGTATGATGACATTATTATAGACTCCCCGCCTATACACTTGGTTACCGATGCACTAATTATTGCCCGTGTAGCAGATGCATCGTTATATGTTGTACGGCAAGGTTACACACATAAATATGAGTTGGAATTTGTTAATGAAATTAACGAAGCACAACGTTTCCCTAAATTCACAATTGTATTCAATGGTGTAAAAAGCGGTCTATCTAGCTATGGTGGTTATGGTCAAGGTTATGGCTATGGATACGGCTATGGCTACGGCGGTTACAATGGTTATAACTCTTATGCTACAAAAGAAAAAGTAACTTTTGGTAAAATAATAAAAGGACTTGTAAGCAGATTTTAATTTGTAACACTGTATTCCTAATAATATCAATGAGTAGGAATACTTAGTTTAACTGAGATACAACATTATCTGTGATTAAGGTGCGTTTAACATTACATACATCCTAATAAACGGCGAGCAACAACCACAGATAGTTATCGATGAAAGAAACGATTAATAATAGGAAACATATTGTTAAAAATACCTTAATGCTGTACTTCAGGCAAGTACTAGTATTAATTGTAAGTCTTTTTACTGTACGAATTGTATTAAACGTACTTGGAGTTAAGGATTATGGCATTTATACGGTAATTGGTGGGCTGGTATCACTATTTACATTTCTTAGTGGGTCAATGGCCTCAGCAACACAACGCTTTTTTTCGTTTGCTATGGGCCAAAATGACTTGGAGAAAATAAAAAAAACATTTACCGTAAATTTTATCATTTATATATCAATTGCACTCTTAGCATTGATTTTAATGGAGACCGCAGGGCTCTGGTTTGTAACTAATCATTTAAAGATACCTCCTGATAGATTTGACACAGCGATTTGGGTTTATCATTTTTCAATATTCACTTTTGTGATAGGTATTATTTCGTCACCTTTCACATCCATGATTATTGCCCACGAAGACATGCACATATACGCATATATGTCAATCTTAGAAACTATTATCAAATTAATTATAGTAGGATTACTGGTTTATTTGAACTTTGAAAAGCTAAAGTTGTATAGTGTCTTGCTTTGTATTTTGTCCTTATTAAATGTTTTTGGTTATATTTTCATATGCCTTCATAAATATCAAGAGTGTCAATTTAGAAAATTTTACTGGGATAAAAGCATTTTTCGGGAAGTATTAGGATTTACTGGGTGGACACTTTTTGGTCAAATGTCGAATGTTGCACGCAATGAGGCCAGCACTATATTGGTTAATCAGTTTTTTAATCCGGTAGTAGTAGCAGCCAGAGGTATAGCAGTCAATATAAACTCGCAAATAATTTTATTTTCAAATAATTTTAATACAGGGCTTTATCCTCCGCTTATTAAATCTTATGCAGCAGGCGACAAACAGGAAATGTTTTTTCTGTTATTTAATGGATCGAAAATAACCTTTTTTTTAATGTGGATTGTTGCGCTGCCATTTTATCTTGAGATGGATACTATACTAAAGCTATGGTTAAAAAATCTACCGGAGTATTCAGTATTGTTTACTCGCTTGGCATTGATAGAGTCTTTAATCCTGGCGGTTAGTTTGCCGTTGAGCACGGCGGCCAGGGCGCCGGGTAAAATGAGGTTGTATGAACTAACTCTTGGTGCACTCCAAATGATGATATTTATTGTTTCATGGATTGTTTTTAAAAAAGGAGGGAGTGCTTATTCTGTTTTCACGGTAGCTATATTAGTGAATTTGATAATGTTTGTAGCTCGTTTATTCCTGGTGCGCCGCTTAGTTGGTTTACCTGTACGCTCCTTTTCTAGAAAAGTAATATTACCTGTTTTGTTAGTTGCGATTGTGTCCGGTACTCTTTCATATATAATTAAATGGGTGTTGCCCACAGGTTTATTGTTCTCTGCGATCAATATTTTCTTATGTATAATATTTGCTTGCGCAAGCATGTATTTTATAGGCCTAGATGAAACCTCACGTATAAAGGTCACAGGACTATTTAAGCAAAGAATTTTAAAAACATTAAATTAAAAGCTTTAACGATGAGTTTTATAAGCATAATTAAGGGTAAAATTTTAAGTATAGTCACGAGTGTATCGTTAATGCTAAAGGCTTTCAAAAAAATCTATCGTCATGGCGGTTATACTATAGTTAATATTTCTAGTATACAATATGGACAAGTTTTAAAAGGCCGAAAAATTGTAGTAACAGGAGGCGGAGCAGGAATAGGATTTAATATTGCAAAAAGATGCTTGGAAGAGGGAGCTTCTGTTGTTATAACTGGTAGAAGCGAAAACAAGTTGAGAGAGGCATGCAAGCAATTGAACTCCGGATTACTACAGCCTCTAGTTTGGGATATTTCCGAAGTGTCTGAGATCCACAAAGGTCTTGAAAAGGCAACTTTTTTATTGGGTGGCGATATAGATATTTTAATTAACAACGCAGGGGTGTTAGACACTACTCCATTCCCATATATTACAGAGCAAATATGGGATAAAATATATGCGACAAATTCAAAGGGTTTATTTTTTTTAACACAGACGCTGTGTGAAAAATGGATGATCTGCAGAAATAATAGCTTAAAAAAAATTATTAATATTTCTTCGCAAGGTGGTTTTGTTGGAGCAACTTACCCATATAGGATGACTAAATGGGATGTCGCTGGATTGACACAAGGCCTCGGCATCAAATTAGCACAACATGGTATTATAGTAAATGGGATAGCGCCAGGTATAATTGCTACAGATATGCAACCCGGATTTCTACATCAAAAGGAGAATGTATTTATTACCGAAAATCCGTTACAAAGAATTGGGTTACCAGAAGAGATAGCAGAACTCGCAATTTTTCTTATGAGTGATTCCGCCAATTTTATTGTTGGACAAACAATAGTGTGTGATGGTGGATATTCTATAAAATAAAGATAGTGTTGATAATGGCGGCAAAATAATTTCATTGAATAATTAGATCGTATTAATTAAAACATATACTATGGCAAACCAATATTCAGACGAAAAACATATTCAGATTTTAATTGCCTTATTAAAATCGCATGGAGTGAAAAAAGTGGTTGCGTCGCCCGGTGCAACGAATGTTACATTGGTAACAAGCATGAGGAGGGATTCCTGGTTTGAGATGTACTCTGCGGTTGATGAACGGTCGGCAGCATATATTGCATGCGGCTTATCAGCGGAGTCTGGCGAACCGGTTATAATAAGCTGTACTGGAGCGACAGCATCGAGAAATTATTTACCTGGATTAACTGAAGCATTTTATAGGAAACTTCCTGTTTTAGCAATTACGTCAACACAAATTCTTGCAAAAGTTGGGCATCACGTAGCGCAGGTAATAGATAGAAGTTCCATGCAAAAAGACGTCGTTAAATTAAGTTTATCGTTGCCCCTAATTAAAGATGACGATGATTTATGGGAATGCGAAATAAAAGCAAATAGGGCTATTTTGGAATTAACCCGCCATGGCGGCGGGCCCGTTCACATTAATTTGCCAACAACATATAATCAATCTTTTAGTGTAACAGAACTTCCGGCAGTAAGAAAAATTGAGAGAGTTACTATCGTAAAGAAATTTCCTGCATTGAATGGAAGGGTTGCTGTTTTTATAGGTTCTCATAGCAATTTCACAAAAGAAGATGAGAGCGCATTGGATGCCTTTTGTGCTACAAATAACGCAGTTGTCTTTTGTGATCATACCAGCGGCTATAAAGGAAAGTATAGAGTTTTATTTACTTTACCAGGCTGTCAATTATATTTTGATGGATCTCTTTCGCCGGATATAGTTATCAGTATTGGTGAAATTACAGGCGATTACTACAATTTGTGTGCAAGAGGTGGGGAAATTTGGCGAGTTAGTGAAGATGGAGAACTTCGTGATACTTATAGAAAATTAAAATACGTTTTTGAAATGCCCGAAAAGTTATTTTTTGAGCAATATGCAAAAGAAGGTAATACATCAAAAGATACGTATTTACAAACCTGTAAAACCAAGCTGGATGAACTATATCAAAAACTACCGGAACTCCCTTATTCAAACATATGGCTGGCCTCTAAAACAGCTCATCGGATACCGGATAATTCTACTATACATTTCGGCATTTTAAACAGTCTGCGCTCATGGAATTTTTTCGAGTTACCTAAATCGGTTGAATCTGCATCTAACGTAGGAGGCTTTGGAATAGATGGCGGTCTTTCAAGTTTACTAGGAGCTTCTTTAGCTAATAAACAAAAACTTTACTTCTGCGTACTTGGTGACCTGGCTTTCTTTTATGATATGAATGCCTTAGGAAACAGACACGTAGGAAATAATCTCCGTATAATGTTGGTTAATAACGGTAAAGGCACAGAATTTCGTCAATATAAACATCATGCTGCTAACCTTGGCGATGAAGCGGATGAATTTGTAGCGGCTGCCGGCCACTTTGGCAATAAGTCGAGGCAACTGGTAAAACATTATGCAGAAGATCTTGGCTTTGACTATTTATGCGCCGGCAACGAGGAGGAATTTGAAGCAGTGGTAGATAAGTTTTTAGTAAGTGGCGTTACCCTTAGACCCATATTATTGGAGGTTTTCACTAATAGTGAAGAAGAAGCAGAGGCATTAAAGATTATGATGAATTTAGAAGAACAAGGGGTAAAAGGGAAAACAAAAGAAGCTTTAAAACAATTTGTTGGTGACAATAATTTAAAGGGCATTAAAAAACTTTTTGGACGATAGATATAGACAGATATGAAAATAGGCATTTTAACATTTCACTCTGCTCATAATTACGGGGCCGTACTACAAGCTTACGGTACTCAAGAATATTTAAAAACACTAGGGCATGAAGTTGAAATAATTGATTACAGACCCCATTACATCGTTGACCACTATAAATTAATAAATTTAAAACGAATTTTTCAATCCAAAAATTTTGTAAAGATAGCCAAAAAAGCTGTTTGGGAAGCTCTTATGTTTCGGAAGCATTATTTGAGGTATACAAGGTTTAATGATTTTATAAATAACAGATTATACCTGTCAGGAAAAGTTTCGAATGAAATTCCTCCGGATTTGGATGCTTATATTTTTGGAAGTGATCAAATATGGAATCCAAAAATCACTAACGGTTTTGATAAGGTTTTTTTTGGAGAGTTCCCAGCTAAACAAGGGTCTAGAAAGATTGCCTATGCTGCAAGCATGGAGGCTATTCAATTAACAAATGAACAAAAGACTTTTTTTACAAATGCAATAAAAAACTTTGACTATGTAGGCGTACGGGAGTTAGTGTTACAACAATTATTACAGCCTCTTACTTCAAAGCCTATAACAACTGTTATTGATCCTACTCTGCTGCTAAAAAGTACTCAATGGGAAAAAATAGCTGTAAAACCGGATTTAAATCAAAAATATGTGTTGGTTTATCAAGTTCGTGTTAGTGAAGCAACGTTAAAAATCGCCTGCGATATTGCCAAACAAATTGGTGGGGTTGTCGTGGAACTGGTAGCGCATGTTGACAAAGTAAATGCAATAAACAAATATCAATCAGCATCTGTTGAAGAATTTTTAGGTTGGATAAAATACTCAGACTGTGTTGTTACAACATCTTTTCATGGAACTATATTTTCTATGATATTTAATAAACCTTTTTACACCATGAACCTTCATGATGGTTGGGATAGCAGATCAGCCTCTTTATTAAGGAGATTTGCACTTTCAGAAAGATTGATATCGGTTAATACTTCACCTAATTTTCAAGAAATAGATTATTCTGAACCAAATAAAAAAATGGATGAAGTACGGCAGGAAGCATATAATTTCTTACATGATGCCTTAAAATGAAACCACCTTTAATAAGCGTTATTGTCCCTGTTTATAATTTAAATTCCTTTTTAAATAACTGTGTTGACAGCATTTTATCGCAAACATATAAAAACTTTGAGTTGCTACTTATTAATGACGGAAGTATAGACGGTTCCGGAGAGACTTGTGATGAATATGCAAAAAAAGATGATCGGGTACGAGTATTGCATAAAGTTAATGGAGGGGTTACAGCTGCCAGAAAAAGTGGTGTTGAAATCGCCCAAGGTCAATGGATTACATTTGTTGACGGCGATGATTTAACTCCTCCCGGTGCGCTACAGGATTTAATTACTGCTGTAAAGGAAAATATTAATATCGTAATAGGCGCATATCATAGAATATATGACGATGGCAAATATGAGTTCTTTGAAAATGCTTACGCTGGCGTGTTTAGTAATAATAGTTATCTATCCATTTTTCTAAATGGGAAAGTAGAAGTGGCACCATGGGGAAAGCTTTTCCGAAAACATCTTTTTTATGGCTCTATTTTTGACTTACCGAGAGAGATTAAAAATAAAGAAGACTTGATTATGAACTTAAGGCTGGGCTTAAATAATAGTGGTGAAGTTTTAATCATTAATAAATCCGTATATAGTTACAGATGGGATAGACCAGGTTCCGCCTTATCAGTGTTTTTAAAAAAATTCAATTTAGATTATGAGTTAAAGATCATGAATTATGTTCAGGAGGCATTAACAGAAACCGCTAAAGATGAAGAATTTAAGACAGAACTCGCCACCCTTTACATGAATTTTTTATGGGGTAGAAAAAAGCACTTTTTCAAAATAAACACTACTAAATATAAACAGCTTAAAAATATGCAAGAGTTTGTATTTAAAAATAATAGAAGAAATCTCTGGCAGTTAATACTAGTATTCACTTTTATGAAGTTTGGCCGAATCGTCACAACGTTAACATTCCCAAGGCACAATTTTGTTTAGCAATAGGGTGATTGAATAGGAAACTCTAGGTAATTTAATAATTAAATTAGCATATATGGATTATTTAGTGTGTCAGGACTGGGAAAATACGACGAACAACCATGCTGGGATGAAGCACATGGCTAACTTATTAAAATTCAATTCTCCTGACAATTATAAAGTATATATTTTTGCCGACCGACTTGGAAACAAAAAAAGAAATTTTTGGGGTAGAATAGAATGGCAGGCGTGCACTAAGGTAATTAATCCCGCTAGCTATTTTCTGTTTGCGATATATCTCGTTAACCAGATTAAAAAAGGAGATAGAGTGTTTCTACTAGAATATATGGAAAAGGTTACGCCTCAAAACCGTATTGCCGAGGTAATAAAAAAATTAAAACCTGAGGTAAAAGTATTAGGACTCGTGCATTTAACGCCTTCGGTATTGGAGAACGCCTTTACGCAAAGTGAAATTCAGAACTGGACTTTTGCCGTAGATAACGTGATAACTATGGGATCCTCATTATCAAGTTATTTTGTCAAAAGAGGGGTACCTCAAAGTAAGATTTCTACTCTTTTTCATTACGTGGACCTTGAGTATTATAAAAACTTAAAGTACCGATCAAGTCATAATGATAGGATTATTGTTATTGCAATGGGGAATCAAAAAAGAAATTATAACATTTTATCTGAAATTATAAAAGCAAACCCCAATGTTTCTTTTGTAGTATGTAAAGGCGTGAGTGACATTGATCATATTTTCAATGGTTATAGTAACGTTAAACTTGTAGGCTTCGTATGTGAAGATAAGCTGAAAGAATTAATGCAAGAAGCTGACATCTCATTAAATGTCATGGATGATACCATTGGAAGTAATGTTATTACAACATCTATAGCCATGGGTTTGGCAATGATTGTCAGCGATGTTGGTTCAATTAGGGATTATTGTAAAGAAGACGGTGCAATTTATTGCAACAACGATGATGTGAGTTCATTTTCTAATGCAATCAGGTTGTTAGATGCTGACAGAGATAGATTGGATCGATTAAAACGCGCATCGCTTGATCGCAGTCATATTTTTTCAGTGCGTCACTTTCATACTTGCTTAAAACATTTATAGTTCTTCAATTATGTCTAGCGCGGAGCATATCATTTTATATATATTTTTATTCATCTTGTTTATAGCATGGGGTAAGCGCAATTATAATTTTAACTCTAATATCCAATATTGGAAGTTAGCATTAATTCCTATACTCGCTTATATATTAATTATAGGTTCAAGATACGGTTGGGGTCCCGACTATCTTTCTTATAAAGACCGATTTGAACATGCGTTTAGCTACCAGGAAGATCAGCAAGGGTTTAAGTTTTTAAATCAAGGAATGAATTCTATTGGATTAAACTATATTGGTGCATACATTATATATAGCTTGATTTTCGTGACTTGCGCTTTCATGTTTATACGGAGTTTTGGTGCCGAGGCTAAGTATATGTATGCATTTTTCCTGCCGGCAACCTTAATACTTACTACTTCGGCCATTAGGCAGGGAATTGCACTAAGTTTTGTATTGTTGGCTTGGTATTACTTTGATAAGCGCAAATGGATATTGTTCGGGTTATCTATTTTAATAGGTGCATCAATACATACAACTATTCTTTTAACAACAGCCATGATCGGGATGTTTTATTTTAGCCGTAAATGGCTTATAAATTGGAAAGTTTCCATTCCACTCTATTTATTTTTTACGTTTGTATTTGATGTAAGTAAAATAGGAGTTTTGTCCCGATACATTAGTACACTCTCTGTAGAGAGTCATTTTCAATCTTACATAGAAAATGCAGACACGTGGTTTGGTAAAGAGGCAGCAAGCGATATTTATGAACAATCGATCGATGCTCTTATTCTTTCTGCGTTGTTTCATGTAAGTATTATTTACTCAGGATATATTACTTTAAAATATAGGCTCAACGAGAGGTTAATTTGGATATACAATGTTACTGTGTTTGGGTTAATTTTTGATAGAGCTGTATTTTATTTTGAAATCTTAAGACGTATTGCTGAACCCTTGATGATGTTCTATTTTGTAGTATTAGGATATGTAACGTTGATGTATTTCAATAGAAACGTTATAAAGCAAGTGGCGCTTTTCAATGGAAGCAGTGTTGCTAAAACGAATCGTACTATGTACTTTTTCAACATGAGCATTTTTACAATTATGATTTATTTATTACTATTTTGGGGTAGGTTCATTTTTTTAAGCCCAGACCATTTGTTTTTTTGGAACTTATAACAATAAGCATGATCACGAATAGAGCAGAGCTACTGGATTGTATACTTTATGAAAAAAAAATATATTCCGAGTACATGTTTCCAACAAAGTTTCGGTATTATATATCTAGGCTGAAAAGAGAGCCGGCACGAATGGTTTATTCGTTTATGATTTTGTCAAGGAAAACCGATTATCATTTATTGAAAAGCAAAAATAGTTTTATACATAACTTATGTTATTTGTATTATGTTTCTATTAAAAATCGATTGGGAGAAAAATTAGGTCTCGAAATAAGTACTGCGAACACGGATAAAGGTTTACTAATTTATCACTACAATAATGTAATTAATAGCGAAGCAATCATAGGTAAAAATTGCCATTTACATGGGAATAATTGTATCGGAAATAATGGCGCCACTAATGACTGCCCCGTTATTGGTGATGATGTGATGTTAGGTGTTGGCGCTAAAGTAATAGGTAATGTGACTATAGCAAATAGGGTTAAAATAGCAGCGGGAGCTGTTGTAATTCATTCCTTTTTAGAGGAAGGAATAGTTATAGGCGGCATACCCGCTAGAAAAATCAAGTAAATTCATCGGTTAAATCATATAATAAGTAATTCGGAATGGTAAAAGTCAGCATCATCGTCCCTATCTACAATGTAGAGAAGTATCTTCCGAGATGCATGAATAGCTTATTACATCAAACCCTCGTCGACGTCGAATTTATTTTAGTTAACGATGGATCTCCAGATAATTGTGCGGCTTTGTGTAATGAATACGCCATGCAAGATAACAGAATTAAAGTTCTACATAAAGCAAATGCCGGCTTAGGATTTGCTCGCAATAGCGGAATAGAATTGGCCACAGGTGAATTTGTCGCATTTATAGACTCCGACGACTACGTGGGTCCTAAAATGTTTGAAATGCTTTACAATGTAGCAAAGATAAACTCTTCAGATACGGTTTATTGTGGATTTAATCGTGTAGATGAAAACTTAACTGTACGCCCTGTACAGGAAGTTAAGGAATTAACAACTTTTAATAGTCGTGATGAAATAAACAATTTCCTTGTAGATATGGTGGGCAATGAACCAAGTGCAACTGCTGATAGAAAGTATCAGATGTCCGTATGGCGGGCGATTTATTCCAAAGAAATTATTGACCGATATAAAATAAAGTTCCATTCAGAGAGGCAATTTATTTCTGAAGATATCATTTTTCATATCGATTACCTTCAAATGGCCTCAAAGGTTGCATTCCTGCCTGATCCTCTTTACTTCTATTGTATTAACGGGGTTTCGCTGTCGGCATCATATAGAAAAGACAGGTTTGAACGATACAAGGTACTGAGCGTTGAGCTAGATAGAAAACTGTCTTTATTGGGCTTAGCTAATTATCGACAAAGTGTTGATAGACTCTTCATAGGATACGTACGGTCTCTAATATTTAGCCTTAAAAATTATGATATGACTAACGAGGAAAGGCGAGCGGTGTTAAAAGAAGTTTCATCTGATGAGTTTTGGCATAAAGTTATTACTCGATATCCATGCAATATATCTCCCCTTAAGTACAGAATTGCAACTTACTTAATTACTCACAACTGTTATAAGTTTCTAATGCTAATGGCTAAAACCAAATAACTCCGACGTGGAACTATGAAAAATTTATATAACGAGCTTGAAGCAATTGGTTCTAATACTAAAGGGCGTTTTTTTATAAAAAGTTTTAGAAAATCTAACGCCATTTCGAAAAAAAAAGGTGTATATAAGACACTAGGTTTACTATATAGAATATATTACAAAATTCTATTTAACTATCTGTTAGGAATAGATATACCCGATACAACCGAAATTGGTTATGCCTTCAACGTATTTCATGGTCAAGGCTTAGTTATAAGTAAAGACACCGTAATTGGAGATTACGTTACTGTTCGTCAGAACACCACTATAGGTAATGCTCACGCGGAGGGCGGTTGTCCAACAATAGGGAACTTCGTTAACATCGGTGCTAATACCTGTATTATTGGAAATATAACAATAGGAGATAATGTGACAATTGGCGCGGGTTCCGTCGTTGTAAAAGATGTAATGCCTAACTCCGTTGTTGCGGGCAACCCTGCGAAGATTATACATCCTAACTACACTTAACAATGTAGCAAAATATCATAAGCCGTCATATAACAGAAATTCTTGATGATTAGTAAAGTTTCAATGCTGTGTTTCATTATAAAAACGGTCATCATGCTTATGCATTTACATCCATGGACACAGAATAAACAAAACTATTATGTTGATTCAAATGCGGGCGATGATAATAACGCCGGAACAGTAGAGCATCCCTGGAAAACGTTATTAGCAGTTAATGGCTATAAATTTAAGCCAGGTGATAAAATTTTTTTTAAACGTGGGCAAGTGTTTTATGGGCCGTTGTTTATTAAATCATCTGGCACAAAAGCAAATAACATAACTTTTGGTGCCTATGGCAGAGGTTCTTTACCCAAAATTCAAGCTTTAACAACTATCACAAAATGGCAGTATTCGGGTGGTGGTATTTGGGAAACTGCTTGCGAGCGATCGGTTGAAAAACTAAACTTATTATTGATTGATAAGAAACCAATGCCTGTAGGGCGTTTCCCTAATTATAATTCGAAAAATGGAGGATATATAACATATAGAACTACAGGAAAAAAAAACACAATAGCCCTACAACCGAATGTGCAATTTTCAAATTGGTTGGGTGCTGAACTGGTTGTGAGACGGACATGGTGGTCTTTAGAAAAAGGTGTTATTACTGAAAGTCTTCCCCGATCAATTACCTATAACGGAAATTCGCCTTGGGAGGCTATGGATAAATTTGGTTTTTTTATTCAAAGGGGTGTCAATACGCTTGATACTTTTGGAGAGTGGTATTATGATCCGTTAAAAGAAAGAATTCAGATATATTTTGGATTAAGAAAGCCACATAACCACTCTATAATGGTTAGTACGATTGATGATTTGGTTACCGTTTCTGATGCAAGATTCATTCGCGTAACAGATCTAGCTATTGAAGGGGCTAACAGTAGCGCTATAAAAATTATTCGTTCAAGTAATATAAATATAAGTGATAATATCATTTACCTTTCTGGAGGTAAAGGGATAGAAGCAACTTTGGATATAGATAGTTTAACTCTGCGTAATAATTATATTGACCACTGTAACGACATCGCCATTAAATCTTACAGAAGTACAAATGCAACGATTACAAATAATACTATTTCTAACACAGGTTTATTTCCCGGAATGGGTGTTGTTTATTCAGCCTTGGATGTTAATGGCGACAATATGTTACTCTATGGAAATAATATAAGAAATTGTGGTTATAACGGTATAAGAGTGGGAGGTAATAAATGTATTATAAGGCATAACCTTATCAATAATTTTAATTTAATATTGCAAGACGGTGCAGGCATTTACTTAGATGGCGCACAGTATAAAAAACGTAGTGTTATTGAAAATTTCATATCTAATGGTATTGGAAATTCAAAAGGTACAGCTTTTCCGCATTTTGAAATGACTGTGGGAATTTATGCAGATGACGGAACTTCCGAAATCGAAATAATTAGTAATACCGTTAGTACTATTAGAGGGCATGGAATTAAGGTTCATAACGCTTCTGACATAAAAATTAACCGAAATATTCTTTATGACAGCTCCGTCCAAATAATTCTGGATGATGATGGCGCCCTAATGGGGACAAGAATTCGCAATATGATAGTAACAAATAACATATGTATTTCAAAAAAAGGACAAAGTAGCTTAGCACTAACAAATGCAAGAAGCACAATTGGTACATATGGAATTATCGACAGTAATTATTACATCCGTCAAATGTCACAAAATGATTCAACCTTTAGTCTTAAACTTTCCGGATTAAAAAAGTCCTACAACTTTTCTGATTGGAAAAAAAACGCACTTCTTGACGTAAATTCATTTACCATAACTATAAACAGCAGTGACAAGGACTTAATATTAAGCCGTAAGCCTAGTGGAAGTTTAGTTCTATTAACAAACCCGACTAAAGCGGTTGAGATATATAACCTATATAACAGTATTTATTATGATTTACATCATAATAAATACTCTAAAAAAATTAAAGTTCCCGCTTATTCAGCGAAAGTTTTATTGAAAAACTAGAACTATCGCACAATATTTTGTCACTAATCATGAAGTATATATGAATATTTTAATCACTGGCCCAAGTTTAGACGTAAAAAAGAATGTAAGTGGCATTTCGTCTGTAGTTAATTCGATAATTAAATATAACAAAGCAGCAAATTATTACCACTTTTTGTCTGGAAAGGAAGACGACGAAGCTGGAGGTTTAAAAAGGCTAACACCGCTGTTCAAAAGCTATTTGCTTTTTTATAGCCTATCTAAAAAAAACAAATATGATATACTTCACTTAAATCTTGCTCTTAATCCAAAATCAATATTAAGAGACTACTCATTTTTTGAAATAGCCAGTTTTTTTAAAAAGAAAACAATAACCCACTTACATGGGGGTAAGCACCTTACAACGAAACCAAAAAATCTAATCTTAAAATATATTATTAATCGAATAATAAAAAATTCCGATATATTAATTGTGCTAAGTGATTTGGAGAAAGACCTCGTACAGCAGTACAGCTCTCGACAAGACACTGTATCATTATCTAATTCCGTTGAGGATACATACCTCGAAGCTAACATAAAAGACAAAAGTGAAATAGTAACAAGATTTTTATTTTTAGGAAGATTACATGAATCAAAAGGTTTGGATTATCTAATAAAAGCTTTTGAAGAGCTTTGCTCGTCCGGAATAAATGCGGTCCTAAACATCTGTGGAACAGGCCCACTAGAAGAAAGGGTAACTGAAGCTACTAACAGAAATCATAAAATAATTTTTCATGGCATCGTATCAGGCGCAGATAAGCTTGATAAATTAACATCAAATGATGTCTTTGTTCTCCCGTCTATTCATGGTGAAGGATTACCCGTGGCTTTGCTTGAGTGTATGGCTGTCGGTTTAGTGCCGATTACGACTTCAGATGGATCGATGGGCAGTGTTGTATCCAATGGAACTAATGGCCTCTTGGTACCCAAACATGATTCTACGGCAATCTATGGCCAAATGAAATTATTATGCAAAAAAACAGATCTGATAAGTCAAATGTCAAAAGAATCGAAGTCATACATATCTCAAAACTTCAGAATGGATAATTATGTAAAAAAGTTAAACGAAATTTACAATGACGTACTTAACACCTAAGTACTACCCGCCTTTATTAGAAATACTACTGAAAATATCTTTCACTAAATCTGCTACGAAGACGGGGCCGTAGTACACATATCTTTTCCACAAGCGTTTAGGCTGATTAGACAGGCGCCCCATCCATTCCATGCCAATTTTTATCATAAACCGGTTGGGCCGTTTAATGGTACCTGCATAAAAATCAAACACCGCACCAATAGAGCAAATAATATTAACGTTCAACTGGTCTTTATGTTCATATACCCACTTTTCCTGCTTAGGGGCTGTCATGCCTACAAATAGAACAGTAGGCATAAAACTATTAACCTTATCAATCATTATTTGATTGTCTTCTTCACTAAAAACTGGTTTGTAAGGAGGCGAATAACAGCCAAAGTTAATTGAAGGATAGTCATGGGTTATGCGATCTTTAATCCGCATTAATGTATCATTTGAAGACCCTAAGTAAAAACACTTGCCCCCAACTAAATTTAACTCTTCCAGTAAATACTTGTGTAAGTCAGCTCCAGCAATCTTCTTAATTCTTTTGCCTTTGATAATTTTGGTAGCTACAACAATACCAATGCCGTCCGGAAGTAATATATCGGACTGTAATAATGACTGTTTGAATTCCGCATCCCGCTCAGCTACAACGTAAGAGTATTGATTAATGGTGTTAATTACATACTTAGAATTCAAATCAATAAATTCTAAATTAGAACTATAAATAGAATAATCAAATAAATTTACCGTGTGACTCCTACCCATGTACTTAGCAATACAAACAAGTTAAATAGTTTAGTGTTCAACCTAACTTAAAAGGATACTTTCAAAAGTGAGGCCGTATTTTAATAGAATCTTAATTTTCTCAAAAATAGTTATTAAATATCATTATTCCATTAAAGAATAGTTTCTTTTATAGCTAAATATCTTACCTATTTTCCACTTTGTTAATAGTTTATTAACAAAGCCCTCCATTATACTGTTAAGGTGTACCGCAAAATTGTTGCGAGATAAATATTATTTCTTTTCGCTTATTATTTTGTAGGTTTTAATTAAATAGTTTCCTAAAAGCGCCTTCTTTTCGTTTGATAAACGGCTTTTCAATTAAAACCCACGATAAAAAGCCAGCCAAGTATGATATTAAAGTAATAGTAAATAAATTTACGTAATCAGCCCATTGTAACGCTACAATAACAGTAAGAAACAACCCGTGGTAAATATATATACCATAAGAAATATCGTTGGTACGCAACAATCGGCTTGCCAGACCAGGTAAAGTATAAGCCATTGATAATAAGGTAATTGCTAACAATAGGCTCTTTAATATTAAGAATATTGTTTGATCAATATAATTGTACAACACTAAACTAAAAATACCATAGGCAGCACACCAATAAAAGGCTTGGTTATACACCATTGTAGATGAGTATAATTTTAACTTTTGCAACAGCATCCCGGTAAGGAAAAGATAGAAGTGCGGAATGAACGAATAGTTAAGCAACTTACTGATGATAGGACTAAATGTAAATGTAGTGGAAATTATGTTCAGTAAAATAAAAACTACCACTAAAAGGCCTAGCCAATACACGCTTTTCTTCTTCGGTAAAAGTAGGTAACATACAGGAAGTAATATGTAAAATTGCAATTCTATAGGTATAGTCCACAAGCTTCCGTTATAAGATCCAAAACCGTAGTTCGACAAAAATGCTGGGGTATAAATTAATCCTATAAGCTGACTTGGCAACCAAAAAATTGTTTGCTTGTTTAAAAAACTAACACCGGTGAGCGTTATAATAAATATGCTAACAAATATGCACAGCCATAGCCCCGGGAATATGCGCAATATCCTGTTCCTAAAATATTTAGTTAAATCATTAGTCCGCTCATAGGATGCGCTTATAAGATAGCCGCTTATAACAAAAAAAACAGGGACGCCGGGAAACAAGTAAAGCAACGCCTGTTGCCAATCATTTAAAAGGATATGTAAGTGCTGAAAATAATGATCAAAAACCACCTGCGTTGCAGCAAGTAAACGCAACAGATCAAAATTATTCAGCTTGAATTCCTTTAGCGCTGTCATTAAAAGTTTTTAGTTCGGGATTTAGAGCTCATACCAAGCGGATAAATCATGCTTACCCGACCATAGATTTAATAATAAGGACGATATAAAATTTGTTTTTTTAACCTTCCTTTTTAATACAGTATTTAAACCGCCAAGCAAACTCTGTCCCATATTATTGTAGTCCATTCTGCTAATAATTTGTTGAGATTGTATTCCCATTACTTGTTTGGAATCGTCATCCAGCGTTATAAATTTTAAAAGCGAACTGGTAATGTCGCTTATTTGATAAGGGTCGAAGCTATAACCATTTACTCCTTCTTGGAGCAAGCTTACTGCCGCGTTAACCTTGTTACTCAATATCACAGGTAAACCGGCAGCCATGGCCTCGTTTACAACCAGCCCCCATGTTTCTGATAAACTGGGTAAAATAAATACATCTGCCATGTGCAAGTGTTCCGGCATGTCCTCGTAATTACTAGCACCCATAAAATTTACACTCTTTAAATTTAATTGCAGAGCGAATTGCGTTAACTTTTCGTACATGGGGCCGTCGCCAATAATTACTAATTTCCATTGGATATTTTTTTCCTCAATGCTTTGCCATGCCCGCAATAGATTGTGCAGATTTTTTATAGGAACCAGCCTTGCCACGCATATAACTGTATTACCATCAAGTTTTCTTTGTTCAGAGGGTTTGAAATGCTCATTATCAATGCAATTAAAGCCGTAAAAAAAGTGCATATCTAATTTATCCAACGATGGGTACTCCATGTCATAATCGGCAGAAGGTAACCATAGCGCATCAGTTTGCGCCGTAATGGTATCTCTTACCCATCTAACCAAAAAATTTCGTTTAAACTGTAACAAGGGTTTGGCATCATCAAACATGATGTGCTTTTTGTTATTCCTCTTAGCCCAGCGCAAGCCCAGCGCGCCAGCAAAGAAAGTAATAGGAGAAGCTATTACCACATCCGGGTTGAAAGCATTAAGCGAGTTAAAAAGCTCTTTTGCAATTGTATCTGTTGATAATTCTGTAGCATCACTATCGGGGAACAAACATGTCCACCAGGGATATTTATCGTTATAGTCGTCAAAACTATATGCTGATCCTTTGCCAAAAAGTTCAATAGCCCGCATTTCTACACCATTGTCTTTAAGATACCTTTGCAGGTAAATCAATCGCCCTCTCCAATATACCCTGAAATCGTTGCTTAATATGGCTACTTTCACTTATATTAATATGTTATTTGCAAAGTAATTTTAATTTACGCTAATAGAAAATCCGTCCTTAACAGCTTTTATTAATTGTTTTTTTCTTGCTTTATCGTAACTGAAATGTCTTATTCCTTTGGTAAGCATCATGTGCATTAATGCTATTTGCTTAAGCGGAAATTTGTAATGTTTCCGGATGAATAAAATGCGATTGCGATTTAAATAATAAATCGAGAATAAAGATTCCGCGCCGCCGGTACTTATTGAAACTTTGTGAAAAACCTCCAGAGCGTGCAGGTAGTAAATACTAAAGCCCCGCTTTTTTGCTCTGAACACAAAATCGTTATCGTCATAATATACAAAATAGCGTTCATCCATTAGGCCGGCAACGTCAAATACCTTTTTGCTGCATAACATAAAGCAAGTAGGGGCATAATCTACATATCGATCCGCATTATACTGTCCATTATCCTCTTCCTTATCTCCAATGGTCGCTGAAGTCCCTTTATAATGGATAAACGCTCCGCCTGCCATCCATAACTTTCGCGTACCGTAATAGTATATCTTAGGTATAATAATATCCTCACCCTTTTTAACAGCAGTACTAATTAACTGCTCAAGCAACAAAGGTTGTACAAACGCTATATCATTATTTAGCAATATAACATAATCTGCTCCATCGCGCAGGGCTAGTTCAATTCCCTGATTATTGCCTTTAGCAACCCCATAGTTCTCCGGATTTTTTATGTGGATATAATTCGATATCTGGTAGCGCCGACTAAGATGTGCTATTAGCTTATCAGTAGCTGCTGATGGGGAGTTATCAATAATATATAGTACATAGTTTTTGAATGATTGTATAGACAGACTTTTAAAAAAATCGTCTAACACATCATCGGCGTTAAACAAAACAGTTACCAGCCCGGCTTTAATCATATTTATCGTGCTACACCGTATTTGCCCAGGCGATCTAAACTAAAATTTTTTACTCTGCCTTTTATCACTCTTATCTGTTCAAACGGTAAAAAGATAAACATCAGCACAAATGGCAAAAACATAATGGGTTCGCCAAAACCAATAATCAATAACGTAAGTACACAGTATATCATGAATTCAAATTTCTTTACATTAGCCAGGCAAAATCTCGCATATTGATACATCAGCAAGATAAAGTTGACCAAGCCAAACTTGGCCATAAAATCAAATAACCCGTTTGATATATTGATATTAAATTTGCTGTTAACTATTACATCATACTTGTTACTCACCCCTAATATTAACTGCCAGCCAAATGTTTGATAAAGGTAAACCATGCTTGAAAACCGGTTTAAAGGTATCTGGCTATTATTCTTCTTGTAAAATATTTCAAGGTATTTAAGACGGCGCAAATCATCCATATCTTCATAATAGGTTCCCATTATCTTATCGCCCAAAATAGGAATGTAAATAAAAATTCCGCCCGCCATTAGCAATAACATTACCGTACCCCAATTTATACGAGGCACTTTGTATCTGTAAACCATAAACACAAGTACAATGAGCGCCAGATAATCTGTTGTTGATATGGTTGTAATAATAGCCACAATAAACAGATACGATTTTCTATCAAACTTGAATTTGTTAAGAAACAAATTGAACATTAAAGCTATAATAAGGAAACAGCCAAACGCTCCCGGCTCCCAGGAAAACCCTGAATTTCTATAGTCGTGAAGCCCCCTAACGTAGGTGAATAAAATAAAGTTGGTATAACCATCAATGTAATAAGCACTTTGCAAGTGTAATGACTCAGAAAACGCATATATATAATCTCGCAGCCCGATCAGCTGAAGCGTATAAAAAAAGAGAGAGATGACCGTAAGATGAGCTACTACATTTACAAAGTAATGCGCAACCTTATCTTTCATTATAACGCAGTAAAGAAACGCCAGATAAACATATTTAAACAAGAAAACTACGTCACTGATCAGATATTCCATTGCCAGGTTATTGATAACAGCGTCTCTAATACCTACAAAAGCAAGATATGCTATAGAAAGCACTGCTATAATGCGCAGATCCTTAATTTTTAAAAGCTGTTTGCCAAGTGCAAAAACAGAGAAGAATAGCAATACAACAAACCAAATAATATCATTTGCAGCAAGAAAATTAGCAGCAGACGATAACAAGATAAACAGCAGCGTAATGAAGTAATAAGCGTCAAATTGTTTGAAAAATTTCATATTTATTTATATACAACGTTGGTTTAGGTTAAAGATCTTCGCTATTACAAGTGAATATAGGTTGAAATTACCTTTTAATTTAAATACCTTATTATCTAACCTTATAATTCCTTTTTTTATGATACACTTTCTTATTTTGCCGTCTTTTTGTTTTAAAGAAAAGTATGATGATAATCGATAGTAATGCAATTAAACAATATATAAACCAATTAGAACTTAATTCACCTGAAATAAGACTCTGGAGTCGCCCTGTCTTAATCCATCGCTGTAGTACATCCACAGATGAAAATAACTGACCATCACTTCCGGTAATAGATTTGCCATCAAATTTATTCGTTCCCCAGACTATATCAGATTGTAGATTGGATTTATTATACCGAACTGCCTCGTTCTCGATATTATAGACTTCGTTGTTATCTAAAAAAATACGGGCCGAGCCTTCATCAAAATATAGACCATAGTTACCAGAACCAGTCGCATCCGGGGATCGACTTATATCATGAACTATATTTCCCCTTATTACCGCATCAAATTGATTACCAAATGTGTATATCCCCCCCCCATCTGCCAATAGTTGCATAACATGATGAATTTTATTGTTTTCGATGATGTTTGCCCGTGTATAACTTAGGCCTCGCCCCGTTACGGAACCACAAAGGATACCGTCATACGGCATATTATATATTTCATTGCTATTTATATTAGAGCCAATTGCGGCATTAACAGCAATACCTATCGCCGACGGATAAATAAGTCCGCTATCATGGATCTTACATTTTTTTACAACATTGAAAGTGGGCAGAGAAGCATCAAATGTTTTACCTAAATCATATACCTCTGCACCTATCTTTATACCTCCACCACCTAAATCAAAAAATCTACAATTGATAATATTGTTTTTGCTGCTATAATCTTTAATATTGATTGCAGATGCTCCTAATTGAGAAAAGTCACAGTTTTCAAACTTATTACCGCAAGCATTTTGCAGAGAGATAGCTGCATCTCCATTCATACCACCAGAGTATCCTGTTTGCATATCAAGCCAGGGAATATTACTTATATTGTACTTTGACAGAACCTCTTTTTTATCGGTATGCACTCCCCGTTGGGCTACAGTATATTTGAACTTAATTCCTGAGAAAGTTAAGTTTTGAACTGATCGGTTGGTGGAATCCCCCTTGCCTCTTATTAAGATAAGTTGTTTAAGACGGGGAATAGTGTATTGCGAAAAGTTAGGATTCGCATTTACTTTCGTGCGTAATAGAATTTCATTAGTTTCTCTATTGTAACACCAATCACCGGGTTTTAATAAATATTCTCTACAATTTTCTAACACATAACGATTTCTATCAGAAAAAAAGCCAACAGGATAAATAGAGGGGCTCTTAAGATATACCTCCTTTGTATTATAATCTATTTTTGCAATAGAATGCAAAGAACAATCCCAACTATGGTATAACTTTACTTCAGCGTTATTTACATCTTCTACACTTAACTTACTTAAATCATTTCCGATATAAGAGAATCCCGAAAATGGTATGAGATCTTTAGTTTTAAGTTTTGCACTTAACCTAAATTTTTCAGAAATATCCGAAAGCTCGTGCTTAGTTATATCTTTAATAGTGCCTTTGTACGCCCTCAAAGGTCCTGAAGTATAAAATAACGGCGACTGACTCCTGTTTAAGCGATTCCCGTTTTCAAAAAGTTGATTAATCTCTTTGTATGACCCTGTACTTAACTTCCAAATGTTCCCGGATTTAGTTTTAACCCAGTTATGGGCTAAATTTTTTCCGCCTGAAATCGTAACCGTACCAGGTTTATATGCTTTATAATTCACAGAACAAGTCGATGTCCCTCCATCATTGAAGGTAAATACTAACGATTCCGAAATTTCATATTCACCGGGCATTAGAGCAACTGTTATTTTAGAATAAGTATATCTTGAACGTAACACTCTCACAATGCCTTTGGCCCTTTCAATTGTACGTACAGGCGTATTTATCTGACCATCATTGTTATCGTTACCATTAGGCGAGACGAAAATGTTAACTTCTTTGTTGCCTTGAAATGATGTCAATACTGTAATGACAGCGCATATAATTAATGTTTTCAACGAAAAAAGGATAAACCTCATGTTGTTTAGATTCAATACCAAATCAGATTACGCGCATATCAATTGTATATGCATTTACCAATACCTATAGTTTGCAGAAGCACGAACAAATTTAATGAAATTAGCAGAAAACTTCAAACCAATTAATTTGGCATCCAATAGCTAATTGATGGTTAATTATTATATGATTTTAATAAGGCAATTTCTTATTTAAATTATAGCGCAATCCATCTATATGCGCCCTGGTTATTAAACCAACAGCTTTAATAAAATCTATAAGCGACAATTTCCTATATAGATAGTCAAATTGTTTAAGCAACACTTTTGTACGCGTGCTGTTATGGTATTTACGCCCTAAGTAAGCCCGGTTGCGAAAAAAGCAATAAGCTTTCCAGTTTGTGGGGCCGTCATAAACATATTCACCTTTAAAAACTTTATCATATAGCCTGTCTTTAGGGTGATAGAAAACCGCTTTAGTAGTGCTTTTAATAATAGCACCGATATTATTAATGCGTTGAAAATATTCCATTTCATCGCCCCATATAAAAAGGCGTGGATCTGGATAACCAACTTTTTTAACAGTATTAACTGCTAAAAGTATGCCGTTGAAAAAGGGGGCCCAATTGTCAACATATTCTATTGACAGATGTATTTTATTGTTGGATGTGGTTATAGCCGCGCAATCAAAGGCGAGGCTGTCAGGGTTATCATTATCCAACACAATGCAGCCCCAAACATCAACCTCAGGTTTCTTAACAGTTGCTGCAATTAAATTTTCTAAACAATCTTCTGCCGGGTAGCCATCGTCGTCCATCAGCCATAACCATTTATAGTTGTAAGCTTCTGCCGCCGCTTTTATTCCGGTATAAAACCCCCCGGCGCTACCGCTGTTGGGCTGATTAAAAACTATTAACTGTGTCTGCGTTGCCAGCCACTCTTTTGTTCCGTCGGTGCTGCCATTGTTCACAACTATAATATCATTTACCGGTAAGGTTTGCGCTCGCAGTTTGCCAATACAATGCTTCAACATTTCAAGGCGATTATAAGTAACAATTACAGCTGCAGTATTACTCAACATACTACTTGTGTTTTTCTATAAACTTAGCTGCAAGCTGCAGAGCTTCGGCTATTACATGGTGCATATCCATATACCTATAAGTAGCCAACCGACCCAAAAAAGTCACCTTATCCAGTTGTGCAACCTGCGCCTGGTACAGGCTGAGTTTGTCCATGTCGGCAGTCAATCGTTTTGGGTAATACGGTACGTCATCGTCACCCGTCTCCTTACTGTATTCCTTAAAATACACAGTTTGATCATGCTCCTCCCAGGGAGTGAAATGCTTATATTCAACAACACGGGTATGGCTTACGTCCTCATCACAATAATTAATTTGCGATGCGCCTTGAAAATCGCCTTCGGCCTCGTTACGATCAAAGGTTACTGTACGATATCCTAATCTTCCGTAGCAATAATCGAAATAAGCGTCTATTGGTCCGGTGTAAAATATATGGTCATAAGCGCCGGTATCAAATGCTGAATTAAACCTTGTGTTTAAACGTATTTCTATATTATCATGCGTTAACATTTTTTCAATTATTGCTGAGTAACCTTCCTCAGGTATTCCGAAAAACTGTCCATGGTAATAACTGTCATTGTAATTAAACCTTAGCGGTAGTCTTTTAATTATAGAAGCCGGCAACTCCTTAGGCTCGCATCCCCATTGCTTTTTAGTGTATCCGTACATAAAAGCTTTATAAAGATCTGCACCTATCATTGTCATTGCCTGCTCCTCAAAGTTGGCAGGTTCAGCGATCTTAACTACACGTGATGCAATAAATGCCTCAGCCTCGGCGGGTGTAAAATTTTTTCCGAAAAATTGATTTATAGTATGCAGGTTTATTGGCAGGGTGTAAACTTTATCCTGATAAATAGCTTTTACACGATGGGTGTAATTTTTGAAATTGCCAAACCTGTTAATATAATCCCACACCTCCTTATTGTCTGTATTAAAAATATGCGGGCCGTAAGTATGTACCATTATGCCTGTAGCACCATCGCGCTCTGTATGGCAATTGCCCCCTATGTGGTTACGTTCATCTAATACGGTAATGCTGCAATCAATATTTTTGCTTAATTGCTCAGCTATAACAGCCCCCGAAAATCCTGCTCCTATAATCAGATAATTTTGAGAACGCATTAGTTAGCTGTTTTTTTTAGTGATGAAAAAATGGTTAATATCTGACTCATAATAGTGCGCGCGCTGAAATACTTCCACGTAAGCAAATTAATTCCTTTTGCATATAAATAAATAGCACAGGCCAATACAATAAACACCTCTGTTATTACTAAGCTATATGCCGCTCCGGTGCCACCAATTAAAGGTATCAATAATAGATTTGATACTACGCTTACAATCGCGCCTGCTGTTGTAATGCGCAAAAACGCCTTATCCATTATTAAATTTAACATTACTTGTATTGCGTAGACATTACTAATAACTATAAGCAACGGAGTTACAGACAAAATAAGAAATATAGGTATACTTAAGGTAATGCTTTCTCCGTAAAACAACCGCAATGCCCAGGGGCCTAACACAACCATTCCGGTAAAAGCAATAAATCCTACTATAGTTACAATAGGTAGCACTTTCTGAGCTGCCTGTACACCTTCGTCTCTACCAGAGGCAAATGCAGCACCCACGTACGGAAAAAAAGAGTTAGATAACGGCACAGTGATAACAGCCTGAGCTATTTGCACAATTTTTATCGCGGCAGCGTAGTAACCCACCTGGGCATTGTTAGTGAGAGCGCCTAACAAAACCATGTTAGCAGTAGTATATACATTAATTACCACTGTCGAAAAAAACACCTGATATTCGTCTTTTAACGTTCTTAGTATTTTTTGAAAAGGTAATTTGATAATTTTGATTTTATATCTGCCAATTGCATACCTAAACGAATAATACCCAACCGCTATTTGCGCTGCACTAAAAATAAGCGGGTGATAGAAATAGTCGTCTTCGTGGCGTACCGCCAACAATACGGCTACTGTAAATAACAGCTTCATTACTACGTTAAAAACAGCTACCCGATGCAGCTCTTGCATGCCCTGATACAACCAGTTAGGTGTAATTATCCAGGATATAACAAAAATGTAGCTAAATATCATCGCTTTCCACTCGGCAACAAAAAACGGAACTACGGCAAAACAACAGAGAAATAGCACAAGTGTTACCAGAAATAATAAAACCTTACACCATAACACCGTACTAAAAAGCTCGGTAATTACTTTGGTATCGTTTTTATTCTGTGCCACCTTTCTTGTGGCGGTAAGATCAAACCCATAGTTTACAATCAGAACAAAATAACCTGCAATAGCGGTTGCATAGTTAATGACACCGAATTTATCGGCCCCAATAACACGCCAAATTACGGGCACACTAATTACGGGTAAGAGATAGTTAGCTATTTGAATTGAAACAAGGCTGGTAATATTTTTTAGAATTGTTGTTCTGTTTGTACTCATCCCTGCTATAACTACTTTCAAATATAGTAATATTTCATAAGTGGTTATTTTTACCCCTATTGATAATAGCGTTCCAAAAGCTTAATTGGAACGTTAAACAGCTTATTTAATTAAATTACTTTGAATAGAAGCATTACAACAGTGTATCATGCTGCGGGGATCCGAAAATTTCCTGCTCTACAATACAGCATATTATGTGGCCTATTAAAATATGAGCTTCTTGTATCCGCGGTGTATCTACCGAAGGCACCTCAATACAAATATCACAGTGTTGCTTCATTTCACCGCCTCCCATTCCCGTTAACCCAATTGTTGCTATTCCCATTTTCTTGCACTGTTCCAGTACATTTAAAACATTAGGCGAATTTCCGGATGTAGATAATCCTATAAAAACATCACCAGGAACCCCATGGGCCTGCACCTGCCGGGCAAAAAGTTTATCAAAACCATAGTCGTTTCCAATGGCTGTTAAAATGGAAGTATCAGTACTTAAAGCTATAGATGATAGCCCCGGCCTGTCAAAGTAAAACCTAACTACCAATTCTGCCGCAATATGTTGGGCATCGGCAGCGCTCCCGCCATTTCCGGCCAACATTGTTTTAAATCCGGCCTTGTATGCATTGGTTATCAGTTTAGCAGCCTTGTCAATCACCTCAATTAAGCCCGGATCGCTTAAAATACTTTGCTTAACAAGTATTGAAGATGATATTTGATCAGTAATAATTTTATTTGACATTAGTATATATTACTATTAGATGGTAGTTGTGAAGAACAATACTATTTAAGATTTTTTTAACGGTAAAAATAGCTTAACATTTTATCTGGCAGGAGAAAAGCCGGTATCACAATAAAAATCGTCTTTTTGTTTCAATCCACACCTTAGCCTGTATTGCCTTTCAAATATAAAACGAATATAGTTTAAGTGAGTATTTAATATAACCCGGGTAAATTTTTATTTAACTTGAGCCGTGAAATTTACCTTGCAAAAGGTGTCAATAATTTTTACAATCATAATTAAACTATAAGGCATAATGTTGAAGATTTTATGGTTTTCATTGTCGCCCGGATTAAGTGCAACCCATGTAAACAATAACTACATGGGCCTTGGATGGCTTAAAGCGCTTGAAAGCAATATACAAGACAAGGTTGACCTATCAATTGCATTTTATCATCACGACGACCATGAACCCTTTACGCTGGGCAATACCAGATATTTTCCGGTTAAGCGTTACAAAAAAGGCAAGGTATCTGAGATGCTGGAGCGAATTACTAATTCGCTTGAGAGCGATAGGCACATAGCCACTTTTTTAAAAATCATTGACGAAGTTAAGCCTGATGTAATACATGTGCACGGTACAGAAACCAATTACGGCCTGATTCAGAAATACACTGATATTCCGGTGGTATTGTCCATTCAAAGCATAATTACCGTTTACCACCATAAATATTTTTCTACCATTAACCATTTTCATGTAAGAAAATATTCGCGCGTTAAAGAGTTCATCTTGTTTAGAAGCTTCAATAATGTTTACAGGCGTTTCAATAAAATGGCCCAACGCGAACTGGATATATACCGCCATACCAAACATGTAATTGGCCGTACGGCGTGGGATAAAAGAGTAGCATCAATACTGGCACCAAACGCAATTTATCATCACAATGACGAAGTGCTTCGCAGCGGGTTTTATCAAAAACAATGGGCTGCTTCTTTAAACTCAAAAATTACTTTATTTACCACCAATGGGCCCGATATTTATAAAGGCATAGAAACCTTGTTACATTGCGCCCTTTTACTGGATATGATAAATATCAGCTTCGAGTGGCGGGTTGCGGGCCTTAACGTTAACGACGAAACCGTTGCTATAGCGGCAAAAGTGGTAGGAAAGCCAATCTCAAAAAACATCAAATTTTTGGGCACCGTTGCTGAAGATGACTTAATAACACAAATGCTTCAGGCTAGTATTTATGTTTCTACATCGCACATTGAAAACAGCCCGAACAGCCTTTGCGAAGCGCAGATTTTAGGCATGCCATGTGTAACTACAAATGCCGGTGGCACAAGTACTTTAATACAAGATGGTAAAGAGGGAATTGTTATACAAGATGGTGACCCCTTTGTTATGGCGGGAGCAATTGTTGAAATGATTAACGATTATAAAAAAGCCGCTGACTATGGAAGAAACTCTCGTAAAACAGCCCTTGAAAGGCATGATCCGCAAAAAATAACGAACGAATTATTGGACATTTATAACGCTGTGGCTCAACGTAATTAAGATTTTTATTACCCGCGACTTATTAAAGTGAGTCGCTTTTTGCTTTTAAACATCATGCAACACATCGGCTACAAACTGTTTCATTACACTATCAATATTTAAATACTTCATAGCATAATTGCGGGCATTTAAGCCTATGTTTTTATCGTACCCTTTTTCAAGCTCAAGTATTTTTTCAACCAGCAGATCGCTTTTTCCCGGCTCAACAATATAACCTAAATTATCATCCTTTATCATTTTGTATAATGACGTTCCCGGCGAGGTTGTAACTATACTTACGCCCCCAACGGCAAATATAGTGGCCAATTTTGATGGCATAACCAAATCGCCTGCAGTAGCTTTTTGCATCACCAGGTGAATATCGGCCATGTTCAAAAACTCGTTAAACACTTCTTTGTCCTGCAATGGCAAGAAAGCTATATTGGACAGTCCTTTTTTCTGTGCCTCTTTAACCAACTCATCTTTGTACGGGCCCGATGCACAAATGATAAATTTAATGCGCGGATTATCTTTCAATTTTTCTGCCGCAAGGGTTATTCCTTCTAAGCCCTGCTTTACACCGATAGCCCCCGAATACATATAAATTTGATCATCGGGCTGGTAACCCCATTTTTGTTTAAGCGAGCCGCGATCCTGCAATGGTTTAAAATACTCGGTATCAACCCAATTTGGGAAGAAAATAACGTCCTTATTTATTTTTGAGTGAATCTTGTCAATCATTCCCAGCGATATGCTGCTTACATAGTCAGCGCTCATTAATATCTTACGCTCTATTCTAAACAAGCCTGCCAATAACTTTTTATGATAGAACATTTTAAGATCGCGAGCTGCTTCTATCTGCATATCCTGTATATGGTACAACAGCTTACCGCCGTTAAAAACCCTTAGCATTAAACCAAGGTAGGCTAAGTGAAAAGGCGGAGCTACGTTTATGATTAGATCATACCTTTTTCGCGACAGAATAAGTTTAAAAACAACAAAAAACTTAGCAATCCAGTAAGAGAAATCTTGAATTGCTCGTTGCTTACCTGTAGGGTTAGATGGAATGTATGAGGGGCAACGATAAACCTGAATATTTGAATTACTATCGGGATATTTTATAATTTCTTTCTTATACCATTTGTTTCTGTAAGGTGCCTGAACTTTCCAGAAAGGGTAATACGGGAACGTGGTTATAACTGTGCAATCGTAACCCTGATTAGCCAGCCAGTCCATCATCTCCCCGTTATATTTACCTATCCCGATGGGTTCGGGCGAAAAATTATGACTTATAAGCAGAATGTTTTTTTTTTTCATTAAAAATATAGTTTTTTCACATCCTACGTCTCGTCCCCGTAACTATTAAACCCTAAATATAAACACTATTAATCAAAAACAGCGTAGATATGGCGTATATCACCTACATATTACAGCAAAAAAGTTAAATCACGGTGCACTTGTCAAATATTAAACCACCTTTTCTGCAGCTGTTATTTCCCGCGTCCTCAACACAATCAGGTACTCATATATAGCTTGCAATGTAGCATAGGTTATGCCGGTAGCTCCGTCCATAAACCCTTTACGCCAAATAACCATATAAAGCCATTTTACAACCGGCCTTAACGGCGTTCTGTAAAAGAAACCCTTTTGATGGTATCTCCTCTCTGTAAAATCGCGTTCAAAAATGGCCTTTTTCAAAGAAAATTGGGTATCAGCTTTTACATCATGCACTAACATCTCAGCTTCCATGTTTGCATAACCCAAATGCCTGGTAAACCAATGGTTAAATCCTTTAGAAAAAGGATAATGATCCAAATAACCATTCATTCGCATCACTTTTCCGTCAGCCAGAGAAATTGGATTTACCAATCGTTCATACCGCATCTTTTCTGGTCTAAACAATCTAACATAGTACGGTGATATCTGCGACCGCTTTAACCATTTTCCATTCCAGGCAAAATCCCTTCTTTGTATCTCATAGGCTACCACGTCAGTATTTTTATCCGGATCAAAACGCTTTAATTCCAAATACAAACTTTCTGACACCCGCTCATCTGCATCTATATATAACACCCATGGATACTTAAAACGAATGTTTGCGAGTCCCCAATTTTGATGGTCGGACCAGTTATCAAATTTTCGTTGGGTTACTATTGCTCCCGCCTGTTGCGCAACTTCTATGGTTGAATCCTCACTATACGAATCAAACACGTTTATATCGTCGCACCAGGCCACAGATTTTAAGCAGCCCGGCAAATTAGACTCTTCATTTTTAGTAAGGATCAATACAGATATCATATAAAATCACAATTTTCCACTATCTGCAAGTGGTTAGCAAATATATCCTAATAGAACTAAAACAGCTAAACAAATTGATTTTATTATAACACATTTTGCCTGGCAATTACCGTTGCGAAATAACATTGTAGAATTTAGCGGCGGCACGCTCAACTCTAAAATTATTTAAATAAACGTTGAAGGCATTTTCACCCATTTCTTTCTTGTCAACCGCAGATAATTCAAACCATTGCTTGAGCATATTTTTTACACCAGAGATTGTATCTTCAGTTACGATGCCCCCCTTGCCTTTTTTAATTTCCTCCCATATGTTTATCTGGTCTGAAATAATTACAGGTTTGCTACATGCTAAAGCCTCAACTACGGCAATGCCAAAGTTTTCCTGATGGCTGGGTAACATAAACGCATCTGCCCCATAAATTGCGCCCCATTTGGCCGCGCCTTTTATCATTCCAGGATAAAACACGTAATCTTTTGCTTCAGGTATTAATGCAAGAGCCCTTCTTATTTTTGCGCCAAACTGGCTGTCCATACCTGGCCCGGCTAAAACCAAAACAGGAAGGTTCTTTATTTGCCTTTTTGCTAACAACTCTAAATAAGCTTCCACCAGCATATCAACGCCTTTTTTGGGATGTATCCTCCCGAAAAAAAGTAAGTAATTTTTCCCCTGCAGCAAAGGACACTTTTTCAGGAACGCTTCTTTCATGCCGGCTGAATATGGCGGAGGTAAAGGAATTCCGTATCCTATATTATATTCATTTTTCGGGTGGTAATCAGGAAACGATTTGCGCGCAAGTAAAAGCTCTAATTGCGAAGTGAATAACAATCCATCAGAATCATTAACAACTTTTTTTTCTATTAAATGCCAATATATATAATTACGAATTGCCTTTATTCTCCGCTCGGGAGCCAACTGAAAGTATGGATCAAGCATGCCATGTGGCATAACAAAAAGTTTAGGTACTTTATCTCCTTTATTCTTTGCCGCCTCTTTTATTTTTCTCAGCATTTTCCATCCCGCGTAACTAAAAAACAACCACAAGCCGTTAATAACAACAACATCAAAAGACTGCATATGCGTTTTTAACCACGGAAACAACCTGTTAGAGTATTGCCAAAGCCCTTTAGCCGGCCCTAAAGCGTGGATAGGAAAATCATCTGATCCTAAATACTCCGAACTGGGGTCATCCATACACACAACCTCGCGATAAACGCCCAAATCTCTGATCAGTGGATTATTATTGCGTATACCCTGGCATGGCCCGCCGCTCACTGGATCCATACTTGAGATGATATGTAAAAGCCTCATACAGTTTTAATTAATATTAAACTTTAACACCTCGGCAACCGCACTATAAACTTCGTAGGGGCTTATAGATAGTATGCATCGCTTCTGCTGCGTTATACAAATCTCTTTCTGGCATCCTGCGCAATCTGTTCTATGATATATTATTTTGTTATTTAACCCCCGTGGATACCATTGACGTGGAAAATGGCGGGCCGAAAACACACACACGCAAGGCGTACCTACACTGGCAGCCAAATGCATGGGGCCGCTATCATGTCCTAAAAAAACACTTGCACGCTGCATTAATACTGCCGATGTTCTTGGCGCGGTCTTCCCACAAAGATTAACTCCTTGCTGGCCCCAGGCAGCTAAACATATGTCTGCTTCTTCAGCCTCATCGGCTGCGCCGAAAACTACTAAATGCCATCCCTTCAGTTCTCGTCCTAATAAATTCAATAATTCAACCCAATTGTGTTGTTCCCAGTTATTGGTTGGATGCTTTGTGCCGGTACTTATGGCAATAAATGGTGTATTTATACTGTAGTCTGCAATTACTTTATCCGCTATCGCCAACTCCGCAGAGGTGAAATGAAGTTTCCAAGCATCTTCCGAATTAAGGTCTATCTGACCTATTGACGCAAACCTGCGTGCAAGTCGTTTAGGCTCCCATTCAAAATCTCCGGTTTGAGGGTCAATGCTTAGCTGGATATCTTCAATTATCTCCGGGAAACCAATAAATGTCTTCACCCCGGCGGCTTTAAAAAAAAGCTTGTCGCGCAAAAGGGTTAATTTTGCTTTTCTAATATCGCCGTCTGAACGTACACTGGCTAAATAGCAAACGATATTGGGTTTTCTCTTCCTGATATCAATCAGTAATTTAAACAGTAAAAATGGATTGCGTGTTCCGACAGGATAATTTAATATGTGATTAAAGAAATATTCATTTCCCAACACACTCTCAACTGCAGCGGCCTTAGCGGCAACAGGCTTATTAGTTAGCAAGGTTATATCCGCGCCCGGAAATGCGGCCACTACCTTGTTGAAAACCGGTAGAGCAGCTATAGTATCTCCAAGGCTACCTAATCTGTAAATTAAAACGCTTTCTAACTTTTGCATTAATTAAAATTACTCTTCACGTCGGGCTCATATGTTTTAAAAGCAGCAATGTTTAAGCCCGCAAATAAAATGGCGAAGCCAAGAGCGGTTGGCTGCGCCCACTGCCCCTGTGATATAAGCTGAAAATCAACGCTTAACAATAGCCACGGAAGGATATTGTTAAATTTTAGAGCCTGGTAGCCTTTAACGAGTATTTTAAAGCATATGGCAATACGGATTAAAAGCACAAACGTGCCCAAAATAGATCCCATCTCACCAACCAGTCGCCCCCATTCCCCTTCAGACACCAGGAACTTGTCTGATCGGCCTACGAGTATGCGGGCACCTGCATTTGTTCCCATACCAATGCCCATACCAAAAAAGGGAAAATCATCTCCCAAATAAGGCTCGTCAACGTTTGCAATTGTTCTGTTAGTCAGCGTTTTTACTATACCACCCTCACTTTCATTGGCGTCAGTAAATCTTATCACAAGCGTATCAACCGCGGTTCCAAATACCCCCACTTCGTTTAAAACAAAAAACAGCACTACCACAGTTACAGCCCCGCCAATTATAGTAGTAAGATACTTTTGGTTTTTAAGAGCAGCTATCAAAGTAAATACCGCGGTAAGTGCTATTTGAAATGATAGAGTCCGGCTTATTGACAATGGTATTGCAGCCATTAAAGCTATACCCCCACCTATAAGAACCCAACGCTTGATCTTATTTTCGTTTAGCAGGAAGTACACTACAAATGCCGCTATAACTGTATAAAATTCTGTTAGCCCTGTTGTAAATGAAAAAGTACCCGATGGCCTGAAAAAACCGTTGGCACCACTAAAACCCGAACTACCCTCGCCGCCAATGCCTCTGTTAAAAAATGAAGACTGCGGGGTATAAAACTGCAAAGCAACAATAACAACCATAGGTATTGCTATCCACATAAATACCCGTCCCATCTTTACTACGTCGGTCTGATCGAAAGTATTTGCTATTAAAAATATAAGGGGAAAGTGAAGCAATAATATGCGCTCTCCATATATAGCCACAAAAAGATTACCATGGCCAACAAGCATAGTTGTAAAAAAACCTAATATCCCCGCGAAATAAATTCCGGATATATATATGTTTGATGGAAATCTGTCATATTTCCAAGCAGTGTATAGCAGCCATACTGCAACAGGATCTCTAATGATAAGCAATGGGGTTGCCAGAGAAGGTAAAAACCACTTACGTAACGCCCCTTCAAAAATTATTAGAAAAAAATAAACCCAGATGCCTTTTTTTAACAGCATTTCGCCGTGCTCTGCTCTAAAGTTGGGCAAACTCTTGTCCGTACTTGTTTGCAGTTGCGCTGTTATCCCCTCGGCCATATTAGTAAATGGTATACTCCTGTTTTTTCTTCAATTATACTCAATTTTCATCAATTATTGACGCAACAAGCTGCTTCGCGTACAATTGCCAGGGCCTTTTAACAGCTGTTTCAATGGCTGCTTTGCCATTCTCTTCAATCAATTCGGGTTTCATCAATAGTCTTTCGGTTGCTTCAATTAATTTTTCCGTATTTCCCGCTTCTATTAACCATCCGTTGTGCCCATCCTCAATAATATCAGGCCCTGCGGTGCGGTCAGTAGTTATTACTGGTGTGCCCTGCGCCATTGCCTCGGTAATCACCATACCAAATCCTTCAAAAAGCGAAGGAAATAGAAGTACATCATGCTGATGCATCAATTTTAATATTTGTTGATGCGGCAAGCCTGGTATCCAGGTATGCCTTGCAAGTGCTTCGTTTAAAACCGGACAGTTGTTTCCAGTTTTATGCCCAACAACAGTTAACTCCACGCGGTTACCAAAAAATTCCGCTGTTTTAAATACATCGGCTATACCTTTTCGTTGAGAGAGCCCCCCCACAAAAAGTAATTTCAAGGGGTGGCTTCGCGATATTTTATTGTATTCGCGCCCGGCAACCTGCGGAAAGCCATACGGTATCACCTCTACCGGCGCAAGCGTTCCATTATAGAATTCGAGTGTTTTTGCTGTGAACCGGCTGGCTACAAAAATTTTATCGGCAAGCTGGAGCTCCCGATCTTTCCTTAATAGTTTTTCAGCAGAGTCATGCATACCGGGCAATGTAGCTGCCCAATCAGGCCAACGCTCAGCCTCTGCAGCAAGCAGTTGCTGCGCAGCTCTCCAATAACCTATCGGTAAATCATAAAAACAACTTAGGCCAAGGCTTTTGGCCATAACAAAGGATGCCGCAGCCCCATCTTCGTAAGCGTATATGCCCGTTACACCTTTTTTAATTTTAAGTTGCGATAACGCGTTAGCTACCTTATTGTCAAGCTCGTTGTATACCGCATCAACACTTGCCCACCCCACTTCATGCCTGGCTATGCTTTTAAAACCAAGCTTTGGCAGCAAATTGCGCGACAGTTCTTTTAAAGGCTGGGTTTCTATTATATCCCTGGGTACCGGGTAAGAGCGGCGGAGCAATTCCTGCTTAAATTTAGCAGGCAGCATACCAAGCCATGGGCTGCCGGGGTTAGTTGCAATGGTTGTGTAAAAACGAGTTAATAGTTCGCGCGCCTGTAGTTCCACAAGTAAAGCTCTGACGAATTGGTTTCCCGTAGGATGCGACAAAACTATCTTACTCATGATTGGCTGTAGATTTATCTGATCGACTCACGTTAAAAAAATTACGCCCATTGGTAAGCAGCCACTTAAAAAAGCGCGTCCACAACGGCCTTTGCTTTTCTAAAAAATATCCAATTACTGATGCGGTTATCAACACAAAAACAATTGCCGCGCAAAGCTGCCAGAAATTATCATACTGAATACCAATGGTTGCTTTCCACAAAACAATTAAAGGGAAATGGAGAACGTAAAGTGGAAACGTAAGGTCGGCTATTTTTCTAAGCAGATTTGCAGGTTTAGAACTAACCTTACTACCATTTCCATTTGGCAATAACCATAATGCAAAAGATACAAAAAGGGCTAAAACCCAGTCTGTAAAAAACTGGTTTGCATAATATAGTGGCTTTAAATGAATTACATATGGCAAAGGCGGCAGAAAAGCCGCAACAACGGCCCCGCTTAAAAAGGTTAAACCTATAAGGCACCACGCCAATGCCGGGCTAATATTTGGCCCGGGCAGCCTGTAAGCCAGATAACCCATTATCCAAATTGGCATCATCAATATTATTTTAGGGCCTGCAACAACAATTGCAAGTATTAACAATAGCGTTGATTTTAAGCCGGGTTTTCTGAAAAACCATAACCCAAAAACAGTGTAATACCAAAACTCAAAACTTAAGGACCAAAGCGAGCCGTTTAACGGCGGAGCTGCCGAAAAGAGCCATAGTTCGTTTAAATAAAAGCTGGAAAGAATATAACGTAAAACTGAGGAACCCCTTGTTTTTAATAGTGCTTCCGGATTAACTATTGATATAAACAGGTGAATACATGCTGTTATTAAAATTACCGGTATTACAATTGAGCATAGCCGGCTTAGCCTTGCCTGAGCGTATTGCATAGCGCCCCGGTTTTTACTAATAGTTGTATAGCCGATCACATATCCCGAAAGAACAAAAAACACGATTACCGCCACATGCGAAGGCTCGCCCGGCCACTCGCTACGATATGCTTTGGTTAAAAACCATTTATTAAAAGCATGCACAATAAGCACTAAGAGCGCGGCACAGATTCGTAATGCATCCAAAAAAGCACTTGATGATCCGGAAATATTACGAGCTGGTGCACTATTTTCCATACCTAGGCTGTTTTGGTGTCGCCGTTCATAAAATAATCATTCATAACTTCCAAATTGCGTTCGCCAAAGTAAAGCTCCCTTGCTTTTAATGCAAGTTGCAGGGTAATATTAAGCGAAGATAGTTTTTCAATCGCTGCTATACCTTCGGCTTCGTTATCAGATGGCCAAACCACCCCTAACCCTGTTGTGTCAATATATTCTGCAAGGGTACTTGTTTTTGCACAATGTGCCAAAATTGGGCGTCCCGCCTGCAAATAACTGGTAAGCTTGGTTGGCAAACTGGTTTGGGCAAAAATTTCCAGTGATTTACCCAACGGATACATGGCATATAATAAGTCGCAGTTGGCTAACTCAGGAACGACTTCTGCCTCTGAGGCAGTTGGGTAAAAAACGGTATAATCTCTTAAATCAGCCGGCATGCTTTCGCCGGTTATGTGACAGCCCCACAGTTTAACCACAGGCTTCTTTCCTTTTGGCTCAAAATATTTACGCAATAACGTTATTAGATCTATTAAGCTTTTTACGTTATACAAAGAACCTATGTGCCCGATGTAAACCTCACCCCTATTAGGTAAATGAGTAATATGAAGACTATCCACTAATAAATAACGATGACAAATATTACCGGTTTTACCAGCTATTTGGCTGTAGTATGCTTGCATGCCTTTACTTATCACATCAAATGATGCAACGCTGTTTAAGGTTTTAATGGTAAGTTTTTGTGCTGGCCCGGCTAATAAACGATATCTTACAGACCGGGCGCTGAGTGCCCCTGCCCAATCATCATGCACGGTTAGATGCACCGGCCGTTGCTGTTGATGTAAAGCTAACTCTAAAGCAACCCGCAGCCCTTCGTTGTGCGATACTATCCAGTACGCATCGCAAGAAACAGCCAGTAGCTTATCAACCAGTTTATTTAAACTTACACTATTAAAACCGCTTAGCATTTTATAGGTTGATGCTATATCCTTCAGAATATTGCCACCCATTATGCCTTCGCCTAAATGCCCGGCCTCATACCCAACTACCTTGCTTCCTGTATAACACCATATTACATCAATATGGGGCATGTTTTCTACCAGGCTACGTAATATAGCACCACCGCCACCGCTTGCGGGTGAATGGGCAGTAAACAGGCAGATTCTTCTTTTTGGCATTAATAAACTGTTAATTGAGCAAGCATTTCTTTTGCAACTTCCGTTGGACCAATATTATTGTTTATCATGACCGGGCACGATGCTATATACTTTTCAAAACTACCGGGCTCATAAACGGTAACGCCCAAGGGGACATCAATAGCTACTCCGGTTGGTTGCCAGGGTTTAGATATATTTAAAACGGGCAACCGGTGAGCGCGCATTGCTGCAAAAGAGCCGCTTTTTTCTGCAACCGCGACTGCCGTGCTTAAAATACCGATTGTAGAATTCTGTAAAACAGCGGACACAATACCGGCAGGTTGTTTGCCCATAATATCAACACTAAGTCCGGCGTTTTGCCATTCGCTAACCCATTTTTCCTGCTGGCTACCACACGCTCCTATAAATGTAAGCAGCACGGTTTTTTTATGCTTTAACGTGTATGCGGCCGCGTCGGCCGCCAATTCCTTAATGAGGGCACCGGTATGTATTGTACCAAAAACCACCAATTTAATGCTATCGGAATTATCAACCTTGCGCACACTCTCAATTTTTGGAATATTAGAAAATAGCGGCAGACAGGTGGCTTTGTACCCTAAGTTTTGTAATAATATTTGGTAAAGGGGGGTTTGCGTATTAATTACCCTTGGGTTAAGGTGCCGGATCAGCGTCTTTATCAAATATTTTTGTATCCGCCCCCATAATTTCAACTTTACAGACTCTTGCACGGCTATTCCCAGCCACAGTTCATGAAACATGATATGCCACTTGCGGCCCTGGCTTATTGCTGACAATTGCTTACTCAGGTTAAACGGTAATCCTTTGTTGTGATAACCAAATATCACGTATTGTAAACTTAACCAATCCGGATTAAAATCAATTATCCATGATTGGACATCGCGTATGTTATCTTTTAGCTTATAAGTTGGAATTCTTAATGCGGCAACTTTTGTATCATCAGCTAATTGCACTTCATGTTGTATGCTGCGTACAAATTTGTCATTAAGGGCTAATAGCGCGCATGCATGTCCCTGGTTTATCAATGCCCCTGCAAGCAAACGCGAATAATCGCCTACTCCATCACGGCCCGGCTCAAGCGAACTACATACTAAAATTATATTCATTCAATATTCACTTGTTGTTACCGCTGATTCACAAAAATACTTATAACATACTTATTCTCCTTACATTTACCTGTATTATATAACAGCAGCAACCCTATTTTTAGCGCCTTGACCATCCAGTACAATTACTCGTTATGACAAATGCTGCAATAAAAAGCCAGGTATCTCAACGTTTTCAACAACTGGATAGCTTACGGGGCATTGCTGCTTTATGTGTATTCCTATCTCATTATCTGTTGGCTTTCAACATAGATGCACACAGTTCGTGGACGTTGCGCTTTACACCATTGGGTATAATAACAAATGGCAGGGCGGCGGTAATGTTCTTTTTTGTTTTAAGCGGTTTTGTGCTGGCACTTCCCTTTTTAAATAGCAATAAGCCCCTAAAACTATTACCATTTTATTTAAAAAGAATTCTACGGATTTATCCTGCATACCTGGCCGCTATAGCATTTGCATTATTATTGAAAACGTATTTGTATCAGCCAGTCGCAATGCATTCATTCTCGCCATGGATAAATGAATTTTGGGCCTGGCACATGGATAGCAAATATGCCATAGAACTTATTAAAACTTGCTTGCTTATAGGCCCTAATTTTAATGGCGATCTTATCGACCCGGTTATTTGGTCGCTGGTTGTTGAAATGAAAATGTCATTAATTATACCCTTTATTATAATGCTGGTTAACCGGTGCAACTGGTATTTAAATTTGCTGTTTTTCTTACTCGTCAATGTGATGATATATAACCACACTTTTGGTTATTTGGGCATATTTTATTTAGGCATTTTGTTGGCAAAATACAGATATCAAGTTATCGATAAATTAAATAACATACACTTTGGCATAATGCTGCTTATTGGCTTAGTTTCCATTTACCTATACAATATTAGCCTGTTGTCATTTATCCCTTATGGCGATAAGCTGCACCCATTCGCCTTTTTTTGGCGAGACTATACAACGGCCGTCGGTGGTTGCATTATTTTGATCATTTCGTTGTGTAATACGCCCTTAGTTAGCGTGCTAAATGCAAAGCCCTTTGTGTTTTTGGGCCGGATTTCATACAGCTTTTACTTGCTTCATTTGCCCATTATCATAACAGTTTGCTCCTTAGTTGGATCGGCATTGTTATATGGGCAAATCGCTATTTTAATTCTATCTATCGTTTTGGCGTTTTTCCTAAGCTATTTGAGCTATCTCTTTATTGAAGTTCCTTTTCAAAAACTGGCAAAGCAGTTAGTAAATAAGTTTTTTCACCAATAGATCTCTGTTACACAACTATTGTAAAAAACGGCTGTATTTAATTTTATAGTTGAGATTTTGCGAGCGGTGCCTGACCAATCTAGCGGGTACACCTGCCACAATGGTATAAGGCTCAACACTACGGGTAACAACCGCCCCTGCAGCCACTACCGCTCCTTTGCCCACAGTAACGCCAGGCATAATTATAGCCCTTGACCCAATAAAAACATAATCATCTATATACACCGCCAGGTCTCGTGCAGCGAATGTTGGGGAATCCGGGTCATGATCGGCAGAAAGGATCATTACCTCCTGCGAGATGGAGACATTTTCGCCTATATGGATTCCTGCTTTGTTATCCAGACGGCATTTAGTATTTATAACTGAATTGTTTTTCATGCTAAAAAGCTCCGTACAATCAAACGTGCAATCCATAAAAATATAGGAGTTGCTAGCTATTTTAAATTTCATTATGTAGCGATAGAAAAACATGCGCAAAGTACGACTGGGCAATCTTGCCACCCAGCGGTTACCTACAAATATTCGAAATTCAGATAGTAAACGCCTCATTTTTATATTCTGTTACCTGTCTTATGTCAACTGCCAAAATTTGTTCTGGATAGCCAACATATCAAATTTATTTTGCGCCAGGCTTTTTGCCTCAGCAGAAAACTTTTGCCTGTTTTTAATAGCATCTAAAATAGATATTATTAACTCATCTACGTTTAAGGTAACACAACACGCGGCTGCACTTGCGTTTTGCAAAAGATTGCATGCGGCGCTATCTGCAGGGCCGTGGTACAGTATACTACCCGGTGCGCCCAGATATCCCACCATTTTGGTGGATAAGCTATATAGGTAAAAATCGGGCTGCGTAAATTTTATGGGGAGATATAGAATATCCGCGTTATTTAGCTCAGCTTTTAATTCCTCGTCGACTAAAGTGATACCTCTGTACTCAGTTTTAAAAAGTCTATTGCTTAAAAATGGTAGTTTTTGTGTTGCCCGTAAAATTACTTTAAATGACAAACCATCGGCGCTCAACTTATCAAGCGCATCTGCCAAAACTTCAAATAAGGGTAAATAGGCTATATGCAATAAGCCTGCAAAATAAACTTCAAATGGCTGTGCGGCTTCACCTTCGGCCGGATATGTAATTTCGTCTGTATATACGCCATCAGTAATTAAATCGTAAGGTTTATTACCAAATACCTGCTGATAGTTTTTGCCTAGTTCATCAGAAATTACTAATCTCCTGTCTGCCCGGTTCCATAACTCCGCCGAACTGCTGAATGTACACTTTGTAGTGTTAAAATGGTCATGAAACGAAACCCACAGTTCTTTTCCGGCAAATTCATCTGTACATAAAGCATCAGCAAACGGGCCATGATGTACAACATGTATAACGTCGCAAGGTATTTGGGCAGCTGCACGCCGAATACGGCGATTAGTTATTTCAACAAATTTTTTTTCCCTTAAAAATATTATCCAGGTGCGTAAATGCCATCGCATCCATTTCCGGGTAAGGGGCATCGCATAAACAATACGCTCCTTTATGGGACCTTTGTTTGGTGTATTACTAATTCCCTCAACAGCAAGAGAAGTTACCTGCGCCTCCCGCCCCTGATATAAACGGCGCAAAATGCGGCTTCCACCGCCGTTTGCATATAAAGAGAAGGGATGAAACGAAAGGATCTTCATTTTAAATACTTTCAGGCAGATTTACATTTTACCTGTTTGTGCTTCAACAATTTGCTTTATAGTTTCTTCTAACGAGACTGTTATATCCCATTGAGGGTAATGACGACGCATTTTATCTAAGTTTGAAATATAACAAATATGATCTCCAATACGATTGTCATCCACATAAGTGTAAACCTGTTGTTTGCCTGAGAAGCTCTCGGCAATTTTAAACGCTTCCCATATTGAACAAGAGTTTTCGCGACCACCACCTATATTATACACTTCTGCCACGCGGGGAGCATTTATAAAGGCTTCAATAAACAAAGCAACATCATGCGAGTGAATATTGTCTCGCACCTGCTTGCCCTTATATCCAAATACGTTATATGTTCTACCTTCTATATTACATTTAACCAGGTAGCTTAAAAAACCGTGAAGCTCAACTCCGGAGTGGTTTGGGCCGGTTAAACAACCACCGCGCAAACAACACGTAGCGATATTAAAATACCGACCATATTCTTGCACCATTATATCTGCCGCTACTTTGGATGCTCCGAATAAAGAGTGTTTGCTTTGATCTATAGAAAAATCTTCTGTAATTCCGTTTTCATAAAACGGGTCGGCATAGTCCCAACGGGTTTCCTTTTCAACAAGGTCAATTGAATTGGGTCTGTCGCCATACACTTTATTAGTAGACATATGTACAAACGGCGAATCGGGGCAAGCTTGTCGCGCGGCTTCCAATAAATTTAAGGTACCTGTAGCGTTGGTGTCAAAATCATCAAAGGGAATTGCTGCAGCCCTGTCATGCGATGGCTGTGCTGCTGTGTGCACAATAGCATCCGGCGTTAATTGTTTAAGTAATTCCAATACTCCGGCACGGTCTCTGATATCCAACTCGTGGTGGATAAAGCTTTGGCCTAACTTTTCTTTTAGCCTGTTTTGATTCCAACGCGTGTCGCCTTGCGGACCAAAGAATACGGCCCGCTGGTTATTATCTAAGCCATGAACTTCCCAACCAAGCGCGGCAAAATGAACGCAAACCTCTGACCCGATAAGGCCGGAAGAGCCGGTTACTAATAATTTCTTCTTTTTTATGATCATATGCGGCTGCGATATTGACGAAAATTAATATAATCAGTTACTTAAAGCATCACGCCAACGTTTTTGCGTTGCGGTTACACCGGTTTCAACCGCGACCCTTTTTTGGGCATGATGTAAAATTGACTTCACTACTTCACCATTGCTTAATTGAGAAAACGCGTGTCTAATATCTGAGAGCGCTAACGACTCAACAATCAGCGCGGCATTGTGTTGCTTAAGATACTTTATCATGCCGGCATACGCCGGGCCGATGGCTAATACAGGCACGCCTGACGCAAGATACTCGCTCATTTTTGTTGCAATATTAAACTCAGACATACTGCGCATTTTCTGTGAAAAGCTTATTGGCAAAAGTACAGCATCATATCTTTGCATGGTATTTAAAACTTCATTCTGTTGTAATCTGCCTTTAAAATACACACCATCAATATTAAGTTTATCCGGCAGTTTATTAACCACAGAATATATATCCAATGTAGTGTCTGTGTTCTGAAGGGCATCGGCAACAGCACATAAAGCATCTGTTTGCCACTCTGTAACGGCGCCAAAATACCCTATTTTTATTTGCGTAGGAGTATTGCGAGACACTTTGTTTTCTTCTTTCGGATCAGCCGGCCCAAAAAGTACTGTTGACTTAACGCCAAACCGCTCCTGGTAAAACTGCTGCATAACGGGGCTTATAACAAAAACGTGTTCAGCTTCCTGCAAATGTTTTGCAAATACAGCTTCTACACCCGGTGGATATTCCCATTTTCCGCCTTGATACGTAATTAAATGGTCATCCATTACCCATGTTGTGTAACGTAGCTGCGTATGCTGTTTTAAAGCTTCAATTGTATAAATTGATTGCGCACCCTGGGGGCATACCAACCCATTTAACTGCCCATTTTTCCCTACCCGTTTAACAATAGTATTGGCTGCTTTTTTGGCATCAGCTTTAATAACAGATAGATTTTTACTAATGGCATTTGCGCGGGTGCGGCCTATAACACGACGCATCAGGTTGCTATCCCAGGTTGACGTTACATCTATCACCTTGCTTTTTAAGGCTGGTATTGTTTCAATATCCGTAGCAAAGCGGCTAACATAAATTAAATGATCAATATTTTTCAGATCGTCGCCAATTACACGCTGAAGGGTTAAACCGCCTCCGTGGTAATCAGATATAGACATCTCAGAAAGATAAAAATCAAACCCCATCTTATGTCAAATTATCAAAGTTGATGTATTCCTTCCAAAATTCAGGATGTTTAGGCCATGCATGGCATCCGAGGGGCAAATTACCACCGTTTAGTTGGAGAGATTGCGGTAAATTATATTCAAAAGCAAATTGCAGCGCGCTTCTACCGTCGGCTATACTAAAATTTGGAAATAACTTTGGCACAACCTCTGTCCATACAACATCTTCATTTAAATGAAAACCATCAAAATAAAAAGCGAAACGCCCTGTAATAAATACTTCGTATCGGTTATTGGTAAGCCTGTTTAACCAAAGCCTGATATGGCGGGAAGGCGATAAAAATAGTTTGTAGAATATCCAATGCTTGCGGTATTTATTCATTGAACTTAATACGCTAATACACGACTGTATATTACGCACAGAAAAACCTGAATTACAGCCCTGAACAAGTTGAGCATCTGGCTTTGCCTCCCAATAACCCTCAAAAAAAGGTGCGCCTATAAAATCAAATTCAAAGGCATGGGCCTGGTTTAATTTGTCGCTAAAAATGTATGCATCAAGCTCGTAGGTAAGCATGTGGGTATAGGCACTAAACATGTTGTAAAACCGTAAATCCAGTTTCATTTTATTATACGCTTCAATTGATGCTAGCCACTGCGGCGTTACCGGCCGGGGTAGCAAACTTTTAAAAATGGTGGTGTAAGCGCTTACGTCTAAATCTTGCGGAAAAATCAGATAACAATCATACGATGCCAGGTGCCGCGTGCAGGCCCTCAACGAAAGTACTTCAGCATTTGTTGGGTGTTGCTTGTGTACGGGAATAACTACGCAAACACGGTTAACCATTGTATATCAATTATCAAATAGCATGTTAAGCCTGCGTTTTATACGGGCTTTTATCAGTATACGCCTGCTTTCTTTTATCAAAAAGCTTTTTAACTTACCACCCCCTGTCTGGTAAAACTTACTTTCAATAACAGCATTCATTTCAGTTGAAAACAGATGGCGGGAAACTAAAAACCTTATGTATTTATCCAGTAAATGTTGCTTAAATTCTTCAGCAGTAATCAATGTATAATCCGCAAGCGACGTAAGTATATCTATTTCTTCAATGTAATTTTGGCCGGTACCGTAAATTTTACCGCTTACGTCGTTTTCATGCTTCCTGAAATAGTTGAGTACTTTTCCTGAAACGAAAACCTCTCCCTGGCTGGCCAGCTCAACATAAAACTGCCAGTCGCCGCACATCTTAAAATTGATAAAGCTATCAGACACCTGGTAATAATATTCCTTTTTAAACAAAAGCATACTGGCATTCCATATAGCACATAACCCGGCAAGGTACTTTTTGATGTATTGTTTGCCATCAATGTACTCCGCTAACTTAACATGCGACGACGTTTGGATGATCTCATCATTGTAAACTGTATGTGTTTGCACATAAGCCATTACACACTCCGGATTATGGTCAATAGCTGCAACTAAGGTTTCCAGCAGTGATGGTTCGCACCAATCATCGCTTTCGGCAATCCATATATATTTACCCTGCGCCAACTCGATCCCTTTTTTCCATTGGTAGAAAGGTCCGCCACTGTTCTGCTCGTTAAACACTAAGTGGCTTATTTTGTCGTGACCACGATATTGCTCAATTATACTACGGCTGTCATCAGTAGAACAATCATCTAATATAATCACCTCAAAATCCTGAAAACTTTGCGCAAGGATACTATCAATACGCTGTTTAAGGTAAGGAGCATGGTTATAATTTGGAACGATGACAGATACTGCTGGCATGCTTAGATTGGAGTGTTTATATTGTATTTAAAATTAGCGCGCATTATCACCTATTTTTTCTTAAAATATTTTTTAAAAAAATACTTTACGAATGACCGAAAAGGTTGCTGCTGATCTTGATGATAAATTAGCTTTTCTATATAAAGCCGTTTATATTGCTCAGTTAACAATTGAACATGTTTGTTATAAATGTATTGCGCTTCGCTATCCCACCTTTCTTTGGCAAGGCTGTCTGTTAATGAATCAGATACAATTCTGTAATCAAAACAATCTTCTTCCAGATAAAAAAATTTAAGATCAGCTATTCCCGCTCTTATCCAAAACTCCCAATCCTCTACAAAGCTTTTCTCGTCCTGGCCCCCTAACATATCCCAGGCGGATTTTCTGATAAGGGTGCAATTATCAATGTAATTGCAGTTTAACATTTTGGCCATATCAAACTTGCCCGTGTCAAATAAGCGCGACGGAGTAACGTTGCCAAAAAAAACCGGCTTGCCATGTACAATACTTATTTCGGGGTTTTGCCTTAATATGTCAACACCCTTTTTTATATAATTATGCCGTATTTTATTATCGCTGTCAAGCAGTAGTAAGTACTCACCTTTCGCGTTTTTTGCTGCATTATTGCGGGCAGCGGCAGGCCCTTTATTTTCCTGGTTAATAACTTGATAGCCCTGTTGTTGCAAAGAATTTAAAAGCCCGATAGTTGCCTCGTCAGTTGAGCCATCGTTAACAATTATTATTTCATAAAGATGCTTGTCAGGATAGCTGGTTATACTTGCTAAAGCCGCGGGCAAATATTGCCCGCCGTTATAACACGGTATTAAAACAGACAGTGCAGGATTACTCATTTTATATCTTTATCCATTCTGGCAAAAGCAATTCAATTTGGGCGTTCACATCAGGCGTAGCAACCCAGTTTTTAGGCCCGATTACAATTTTACCCGGATTTTTGTTGATAAATGCTCCCCACCAGCTAAAAGTGCTGTTAGCAATAATATTGTGGTTGCACTTACTCATCATATTCAATTCAACATAGTCCTTCCGGCCGTTCGCTACATCCACAAAAGTAACCGGTCTATCAATTTTTAAATTATCGGCTGCCCAGTTTAAATCATCCGAAAATATATAAAAATTCGCGTTCGGCACGTTGGCATTTATATAAGCTACTGCGCTATCATAATAACCCAATGGCAATAAGCCCATCATTTTATTGGCTTCCTCATCAATGGCATAATCCCCCCTGCGTATATGTATGGAAACCGACCCTTCATCTTGCAAAATAGTTGAATATACGCTATAATTGAATGGTTCAGCCTCATCAGCTATTGTTAACTCGCTTAATATTGAGCCATCAAGATCATTGTAATATTTGTAGTTCTGCCAGTATCCGTCTAAATAGATCCGTTCTTTTTTTAAACTCAATAATGAGGCATCATAGCTCCACACCTTTCGCTCTTTGTAATAATATTTGTTGGTGCCTGTAAAATAACGCTCCAACTTACTCACAAGATGGTTAAGTTTTAAAACTTCCTCTATATCATGTTTTGTAGCAACCTCAGCCTTTATTTTAAAACGATCAAGTACATAGCCCCGCAGATGCTGAGTTTCATAAAACGAGGTATCCAATTTTAAAGGCACGTTGTTAATTAATGCCATTTTCCTGCCAAACGCGTATTGAAATAACTGGTTCCCTAATCCGCTAATGAGCTTAACAATGACCATAACTGTTTTCCCTAAATTTAGCTAGGCTGATTAACTATTAACTATATTTTATTCGCCTACACTAACTACCTGTTTCTTTTGTATACCTTATAGTTGATTTTTAAACAAAACAAAAGGCCAAATAGTAACGATTTATTATAAATACCACCAATAATCTTCGCAATATTTACCAGATCAGAATTTGGCACCCCCCTGTAGTGGCTGGTGATAACAAGATCTAAGTTAAATTTTGTGGCCTTTATTAAATCTCGTTTTTTATAAACATTGTTTTTTTCTGAGCATTTAATATTTGGTAATTTGATTACCCAATCAATAAATTGCAAATGCCCATATATTAATTTGGCATTGTTTTTATGAGCTGTTGATGAAACGTTTTGCCCGCTGTAGCGCCATCTAATTCTGGGTCCGCTAATAGTATATAACCCTTTATCACCTGCAAATTTTATTGAGGTTGCCCAATCACTGGCCTGAGCCTGAATAAAATTTACCACACCACCTTTTTGAATGTATGCTTCTGTATTGAAAATATGATCGGGCATAGAATTACCGCGCTGGTTAATAAGAATATGGTAGGCTAAATCGCAGGCATATTCAACAGTTGGGCTCGCGGGAGTTTTATTGGTTATGTTATCGTTTGAATCGATTGCCGTGACGTTGAACCTATATGCATCATAAAAACCATTGGTTTCTGCAATCGCGGCATAAAAACATTCAACGCAGGTTTCTTCCGCTAAATCGTCATCAGAAAAAATCCATAGCCATTCTTCATCTTTCATCAAACTTACGCACCTTTCCCAATGTGCAACTAGATCTTCTCCGCCTAAATTATTATCGAAATGGTGATAAACCAAATTCATCCGATCTTTAAATAGTTCGCAAATTTTAAAAAGTTCATTGGGGCTATTGTCGTCTCCTACATAGACCGTGAAGTTTTTATTTGTTTGATTTGCCAAGGACTGTAGCGCCTTTTCAAAATAATGATCTTTATAAGCCGGTATAATAATTGCCAAACTCATATTAATTTTTCCTTGCTAATACAATTTGATAACCAACACGGCTTACACCCAATTCCTCCTCTGCGTATTGGCCTGTATACTCCTCAATTTTTGAAAAACCGTTCGCTGACTCTTTGACTTGTTCAAGGATTTGTGCAAACCCAAGCTTTCGTTTTATTTTACCGATTAAATCTTCAATAATACCCTTGCGTGGAGTATTTATTGGTACCTGTGATGGTGGATAAAGCTGAACAAATATCTTTTCTATCGAAAAGAACTCATTTAATACTTTTTGAAATTCTGTAAAACCCCACTCTCGTGTATGATAGGGATTAATAGGATTCGAGTCGACGCTTGCCGCAGATATCGGGGTTGAAATTAAAAGATAACCACCTGCCCTTATGCTTTTATTTACATTTATTAAAAAGCTCCTATAATTATGTAAGTGCTCAATTGTTTCAAAACTTACTGCCATCTCGTACGCTTCAACAATATCCATAGTCTCGGCATCAACAACAGAAAAGGTTAAATTTGGGGCTGCATTGCGCCAGTTTGCGTATCTAACTGCTTCTGGCTGTATATCAAATCCGTTAACAAGCGCCGCGCCGCCTTCTTGTGCCATCATACTACTGCCTTTGCCAATACCACAAGCTACATCTAATACATTTTTTTGGGATGTATACTTACAGGCAAGCTTGTATCGCTCAACGTGTGAATATTCTGTTCTTTCGTGTAAAAAACCCGGCAACCAACGTTCTGATTCGTTTCTCAGCAAAACGCTGGCAAGTGTATTCAACTCATACTTTAAACAGAAAATCTCCTCCGCAAATTCATCAGTTTCCTTCATAGACACGCCATTTTTGATTTATCATTATACTCCCCTGACCTGAATCAGGTAATATTTGGTTTGTTTTTACAGAGGGAAATATCTCAAACTGCAAACCGCGATCATAATAATCGAGATTTAAATAATCATTGCCAACAAACACCTCTACCCGATAAATACCTGGTTTTAGGTAAAAACTCTCAACCTCACACTGCAAAAGGTTTTTACCCGGATTTAATGTAAATGACTGATTACTGAATTTACTAAACAAGGTTAATAATCGCAGATCATTTGTATCGTTAATTCCAATCCCTATAAATATACGCTCTATGCGTTCGGTAGATTCTACTTCAACAATTACATTCTTAATCCCTTCAGGGTGGATATAATCATCACCAGCCTGATCTGTTATATAAAAATTTGATAGCCATGCTCTTTTACCCTCACTTATTACTACAATTTTGTTTGAGTAATTAATATCCTTTTCAATTGAGTAAGTTTTTAATGCTTCGTCAATATTTCCCTTAAAGCCTAAATCACCGTTCTTTAAATACATTCCGCTATTGCACAAAGTTGCTACCGATTGCAGGTTATGACTAACAAACAACACTGTTCTACCCTGCGCTTTGCTTAGCTCGCCCATTTTACCCAGGCACTTTTTCTGAAACTCGGCATCGCCTACGGCAAGCACTTCATCAACAATTAAAATCTCTGATTCAAGGTGAGCCGCAACAGCAAATGCCAGCCTTACATACATACCCGATGAGTAGCGTTTTACCGGGGTATCAATGTACCGCTCTACTCCGGCAAAGGCCACTATACTGTCAAACTGCTTTTTTATCTCGGCCTTACGCATGCCCAGGATGGCACCATTTAAAAAAATATTCTCGCGCCCCGTAAGTTCAGGGTGAAACCCTGTACCTACTTCCAGCAAACTGGCTATACGGCCTTTAACATTTATTTCGCCGGTTGTAGGGGTAGTTACCCGGCTAAGTATTTTTAGCAAAGTGCTTTTTCCCGCACCGTTACGGCCTATAATACCTATAGCTTCGCCTTGTTTAATTTCAAAATTTATATCCTTCAAGCTCCATACAATGTCGCTAACGCCCTTTACAGCCCGGTCATTAACTTCGCCTATTTTTAAAAACGGGTCTTCCTTTCCGCGCATTATTGCCCACCACCGCTCAATATCATGGCTCAGCGTACCCGTACCAAAATCACCCAGCTGGTAAGCCTTAGATATGTTTTCTGCCTGTATTACAATATCGCTCATTTAACGCCGTACCTTATATCTTGTCAACAAAGTTCTTTTCAACTTTATTGAATACTATCAACCCTAATATTAATAAAACAATACTTGCAAAAATGCTATATAAAAAGGCTGAAGGGTAAAAATCTCCGGTGCCTAAAAAGCCGTATCTAAAAGTTTCTATCAACCCACTCATCGGATTAAGAGATATAATTGTTCGATACTTAGCCGGAGCAGCTGAAAGGGGATAAATAACCGGCGTAGCATACATTAACAATTGCATTCCAAAAGTTACTATAAATGCCAGGTCGCGGTATTTTGTTGTTAGCGCCGTTATTATTAATCCTATTCCCAAACCCAGTATAGCCATTAGCAATATTACTACCGGGAATAATAACACATAATTATTTATATGCACCCTTTGCTGAACAACATAGTATATTAATAATATAAGGAAAAGCAAAAACTGTACACCAAATTTTATCAAATTGGAAAAGATTATGCTCAATGGCATAATAAGCCTCGGAAAATAAACCTTGCCAAAAATGGATACATTGTCTCTGAATACTGTTGATGTTTTAGTTAGACAATCAGAAAAATAGGTCCATGCAACAGTACCTACCAAATAGAAAATAGCCGGAGGAGCCCCGCTGGTGCTTATTTTTGCCAGGTTGCTAAAAACTACCACATATATTACTGTAGTAAATATTGGCTGTATAAAAAACCACAGTGGCCCTAATATGGTTTGCTTGTAGAACGACACAAAATCGCGACGTACTATGAGCCATAGCAAATCTCTATAAAGCCAAATATCTTTAAGATGAAGATCAAAAGCGCTACGAGATGATGTTATTTTAAGCGTCCAATTTGTAGACCCATCACTTTTTTGCATAACTATTAAATAAGTGCCACGCGATCTGCAAGCGCAGTAAAGTTCGGATTATTTCTTTTTCTTTACCAGGCGTTTCAATATACCCGGTTTTTTCTCATCCTCCTGAGTGTAACCATAACCGTAGCCATAGCCGTAACCATAACCGTAGCCATAGCCGTAACCATAGCCATAGCCTGTTCCGCTTCCAACACCTCTTGATTTGATACCGTTAAATATTAGATTAACATTTTTCATCTCTTGATTGCTGTAAAGCTGATCAATCAATTTTAAGTAACCTTTAGGCGTGTAGCCGTGTCTGATCATGTACAAGCTTACATCGGCATATTTGCTAAGCAGCTTGGCATCCGTTACCAATCCAATTGGAGGCGAATCTATAATTACGTAATCAAACTCAGCTTTAAGGTCCTTCATTAATATATCCAGGCGCCCGTTTAACATTAACTCTGTAGGATTATGCGGTATGGTACCGGCAGGCAACACAACAAATCCCGGTACGCCTTTGTCGTCCATTGGCCTTCTTATATCGTTCAAGGTTACCAGGCCGGCCAGGTAATTACTTATTCCCGGATCCTTTTCAATTTCAAGCATTGAACTTACTTTGGGCTTGCGTAAGTCAAATTCAAGCAATGCTACTTTTTTACCCGTTAACGCGAAACTAACCGCCAGATTGACACCGATAAAACTTTTACCTTCCCCGGAAATGGAAGAGGTTAATAAGAAGGTGTTGCTGTTGTCAGGATTAATGCCGGTAAAGCTTAGCGAAGTACGCAAGGCCCTGAATTGCTCGGCTATAACCGTTCGTTTGCCATCTTTGATAACCATGGCATCTGAACTGCTGTCGTACATAATTTCGCCAATTATAGGGGCATTTGTTAACCGCTCTATATCTGTTCTGAACAATATTGACTGATTGTATTGCTCCCTTATCAGTACAAACAGCACCCCGGCAAAAACACCAACTGTTAAAGCAATAAGATAAATGTTGCGTGGTATTGGCTTTATAGGGCCGCCACTGCCACTGGCCGAATTAACTACCTTGCTATTGGCTACCTGAGAAGCCTTAGATAATTCTGTTTCTTCGCGTTTTTTAAGAAGGAAGGTGTAGATATCATTTTTGATCACCTGCTTTCTGGTGATCTGAAGCAGGTCGCGTTCTTTTTGAGGCACCTGCTTCAACATTTGAGAATTTCTGCTAACCTGGCCTTGTATTGACTTTAACTCGGTTGTTAAGCTTTGTCTTGTATTCTTTATATTCTCTAATAAGCTTTGTTTTACCTGATTAATTTGAGACACCAGGCCAACTACAGCCGACGATTTTTCGCCATTTGTTTCTCTTAAACCTTCTAATTGAAGCTCAAACCCATATAATTTTTCGAGCAAATTATTAAAAAACGGATTATTTATTGCCGCGGGTACAGTACCCGGATGAGGGCCTTTAGTAACTATATACTTCTCAATCTGATCAAGAATGTGTAGTTGCAGCTCTATATCTTCTTTTTGCTTATCAAATGTCTGAACATTGGTAAGCAGGTTATTTCCTTCCTGGCTTATGCTAACTATGCCTTCGCGAGACCGGTAATTCTCATATTCTCCTTCCACCCCAGACAACTCATCCGCAACCAGTTGTAACCTTTTTTCTAAAAACTCTAATGTGTTACTTGCAATTTGGTTTTTGTCTTTTATTCCCTCAATGTTATACTCTTTTATTATAGCATTCAGGATATCTATGCCGCGTTGAGGTACGGCATCAGACATAGCCAGATTAATTAATGACGATTGTTTAGATAAAGGCACCACGCTAAGATTGCCCAAAGTGCCCAAGGCTGCAGACTTTACATCGCGCAGCGATAAATAGTATTGGTTTTCATCGTTATCTCCCTGAGGCGAAGGGTTAAAATTATGATTCACATCAAATTTAAATACCCCGTAAGGTGTCCTAACCGGTATTCCTAAACGGTATTTTTTATTATCAAGCTGAATAAAATTTTCCTTAGCGTTATATTTAAAAGAAATAGGGCCGGTTGATTTTACCGCGTAAGGATCTATTGCTATAAAATCAATCGGGCTTGGATATATCAACACATCCCTTAACGCGCCTTTATAATACAACGTAGCATACAGATTAGCTTTGGCAACCACCTGCTCCATCAAATCGCGTGATTTTAATATCTCAACCTCGTTTTCAACAGATTTTACGGTATTTGATACTCCCAGTGCCTGCAGAACATTGGCATCCTCGCGTTCATTGGCATTGTCTTTTAAAACAATTGTAGCATTAGCCTGATAAATTGGTGTTTGATACCGGATATAAAAATGGGCAGAAACAAGCGCTACAATAATGGTAATTACAAAAATTGGCCAAAAAGGTAGGTATCTAAAGGCAATATGATTAATTATTGTTTTAACAGACCTTTGCTCAAACGGGTTGTTTAAAACATTTTGTTGCTCAATATTTTTCATTGCAAATAAATACGCTACTTAATAAATTGAACATACACTACTAAAACCAACGATACTACAGATGCAACTATAGAAACTAATTGCCCCGTTCTATCAACACTGGCTGCGCGGTTTCTGCTCGGAGAGACGTAGATCTTATCCTGGTTTTGAAGATTATAAACGTCAGGATCAAACATTTGCCCCTTGTTAAGGTCAATGTGCTTATATATCCTTTTTCCGTTTGCCTCCCTTACCAGCAATACATCATTTCTACGGCCGTAAGCCGTTAAATCCCCTGCAGCTGCTAATGCTTCCGGCAATGTTATTCTTTCATTTGGCACAGGTACGTTTCCCGGCCTCACAACCTCGCCCAAAACGGTAACGAAATAATTGATTACCCGTACAGAAACTACCGGTTCCTTCGCATATTCACCTTTTACAAGTGCATTAGTTATAAAATCTGCCAATTGTTTTTTATTTAACCCTTCGGCCTTAATAGCCCCCACATAGGGCAACTTAATTACGCCTGTTTCATCTACCAGATATTCTGTTCTTCCGTTAGTTCCGGTAGTATTAAACCGTGCTGTTGTTACGGGGTCGGGGGTAGAAATATCTATTTGTAAAATATCGTTCTTACTAATAACGGTCTGAAAATTTGTAGGTTCTATGGTAGAAACACTATCATTTTTGATGTTATTAAAATAGGCCAGTTGCTTACCTGAAATACAAGAGCTTAGCAAAGACCCGAGAAACATCGTTATTACAATAAAGCTAAATAAATGGAATTTTAGTTTCATAAAATATATTGTGTGCCCGGCTGTAACCAAGCATTGAAAGAACAGTATCTGACAGGCTTAACAAATTTACAACTTTACCGGCGGCTAAATTTTAATTTTACAATTTTATTAAAAAAAATCGCAAAATTTTATAAAACATTTAACCTAACCTTATTTTAACTGCTTATATACCATTTTTTTACCGCGCAGAAGGCTGGCTAAATATAGCAGTTTTAGTTAAGTTATTTTTTAATTTTAAGTTTATCTCTTAACCAATTCTTTTTTAATATAAGCCTTCTTTTGGTAAAAGTAAAATACGCTAACAGGGTGTTCTGCACATTATCTATACTACTGCCGTAAGTTATGTACTTAGGTATCAAAGATTTAGTAATATAACCCTGAAAATGGAGTGTGTAAAATTTAAAGCGGGTGCCGTTATCAACTTCTTCGGCATACACGCTTTTGTTTGCCCTGGTTATGGCTTTTATACCGTAAATTTTATTTATTTTAAAAAATTTACGCCAACCATTTGAGGAAACATTCAGGTTAAAATCAAAGCCAATGCCTTCATCTTCAAGCGAAAATAAATTTAACGTTTTTAAGATGGTGCTGCGCCTGAAAATATCCAGGAAGATCATGTCTGAAACATTTTTGTTGCCCAGAAAAAAACCTGATCTGGTAACGTTCAATATTTCGTTAAAAGCTGCCCCATCCGCGTATTTCTCAGAAACAAAATTACAAAAGTCACCAAGCAGCTTTTTGCTCCAAAACGAAGAATGCCCTGATGTTATGGTTTTACCATCATGTTCAAAATACATTACCGAGCCATCGTAATTATGCTGCAGCAAATGGGCGTAAGTAGGGTTTAGGTCTTCCGTTATAAGCACATCGCAATCGGCATGAAAAAAATAATCGATGTTTAAATCGTTTACAACATCATTAATTATAAACCAGCGGTCAAAGCAGGCCTTTTCAAAAGAATATTTATTGGATGAATGGTGTTGATACAATGAGTCAAACTCACGGCCATGCAGGTATTTTGATACATCGATACAGTTAAAATCCCGGTATAAATGCAAATTCTTATCTGCTAACACGTAAACATTCTCTTTGCCGTTTGAATGCTGTGCCTGCAGTAGTATTTTATCAAGAAATAAATTTACGTGATTGCCCAGCTGTACAAAAAATATGGGGATATGCTGACTGTTAAAGGAAAGTTTAACACCATTATTTGCATTATCGCCCATGCGTTATTTATTTGTTATAAGCCTTACCTTACACGTTTATAAATTATCCGTTAAACTGAATAGTACCGGCGGCAACTGTTTCATTGGTGGTATCATCAATCAATATTAAAGAACCGGTTACGCGATTTTTACTATACTCATCAACCATTAAAGGTTGTACCGTTCTTATTTTTACCCGCACCATATCGTTCATTTTGATATTCTGATCGTCGGTTACCTTTTCCATCGTGTTGATGTCAAGCTTATAAACCACTTCTTTTATAATGCCCATAACCTCCCTGCTGGTATGCTTTATAAAATATTTGGCACCGGGGCGCGGGCCCTTAGTGCGCATCCAGCAAAGCATAACATCCAGATCCTGCGTTTCGGTTGGTTCATTGTCTTCCGCAACAATCATATCACCTCTTCCAATATCTATATCATCCTCTAAGGTAATAGACACCGACATTGGAGCAAATGCTTCTGCAACCGGCCCGTTAAAGGTATCTATTGATTTTATGCGTGATGTTTGGCCCGACGGTAAAGCGACAATATTGTCGCCCGTTTTAAAGATCCCCCCCGCTATGCGCCCGGCATATCCACGGTAATCGTGGTACTTTGTATCGTGAGGCCTTATAACAGTTTGCACCGGAAAACGGGCATCGTTGTGGTTATAGTCGCTGCCTATGTGTATAGTTTCCAACGTTTCTAATAAACTTGAACCTTTATACCAGGGCATATGCTCTGATTCGTTTACAACATTATCACCTTTAAGCGCGCTGATAGGTATGTAACGGATATCTTTAATGCTTAACTTGCTTGCAAACTCATGATACTGCTCAACTATTCTGTTAAATGCGTCTTCAGAATAATCAACAAGGTCCATTTTATTTATACAAACTATAATATGCGGTATTTGCAAAAGCGATGCGATAAAAGAGTGTCTGCAGGTTTGCTCAATTACACCGTGCCGGGCATCTATCAGCACCAGCGCCAGGTTAGCTGTTGACGCGCCGGTTACCATATTGCGTGTATACTGTATGTGGCCCGGGGTGTCTGCTATAATAAACTTACGCTTTGGGGTGGCAAAGTAACGGTAGGCAACGTCAATAGTTATGCCTTGCTCGCGTTCTGAACGCAAACCATCGGTTAGTAAACTAAGGTCAACATGTTGTAAACCCTTGCGTTCGCTTGATTTTTTTACTGCTTCTATCTGGTCTTCAAAAATTGATTTTGAATCATATAACAAACGGCCAATTAATGTGCTTTTTCCATCATCAACACTACCTGCTGTAGTAAAGCGTAATAATTCCATATATAGTTTAATAATAATTAAAAGGGTAAATTAAGGTTGCGGGCATTTTAAAAATAACCCTGACGTTTCCTGTCCTCCATCGAGGTGTCAGAACGTTTGTCATCGCTTCGGTTTCCGCGCTCTGTGCTGCGGCTTCCGGCAACCTCACTTACAATTTTCTCCAATGTGTCCGCGTCAGATTCTATACCTCCGGTTATAGTTATGTCGCCTAATGTGCGGAAACGCATTAATTTGGTCTCTATCTTTTCGCCTGCACGTAATTCAGTAAATTCTGAAACGGGCAGCCATGTGTTATCACGATAAATCGCTTCGCGTTGATGAGCAAAATACAACGACGGGATAGGTATATTTTCGTGCAGGATATAGTTCCACACATCCATTTCTGTCCAGTTACTTATCGGGAACACCCTAAAGTGCTCTCCCATACGCTTGCGTCCGTTAAATATGTTCCATAATTCGGGGCGCTGGTTTTTCGGGTCCCATTGGCCAAATTCATCTCTATGCGAAAAGAAGCGCTCTTTTGCCCTGGCCTTTTCCTCATCCCTGCGCGCGCCACCAATGGCTGCATCAATTTTGTTTTTTTCGATGGCGTCTAACAGTGTAACGATCTGTAATTCATTACGGCTGGCGTTTAAGCCTGATTCTTCTACCGCCCGTCCTTCGTTAATTGACTCCTGTACTGATCCAACAATTAATTGTATGCCCAGCTCTTCAACCAGTTTATCCCTAAACTCCATAGTTTCGGGGAAATTATGACCGGTATCAATGTGTATTAAAGGCATAGGGATACGTGCAGGCCAAAATGCCTTGCGCGCCAGGTGGGTTACTACGATGGAGTCTTTTCCGCCAGAGAATAAAATAGCGGGTCTGTCAAACTGAGCCACAACTTCCCTGATCACATAAATTGCCTCAGCTTCAAGCTCCTGAAGATGATTAAGATAGTATTTATTCATTATATTTAACTAAGCGCTAATTTTGGCCAAATAAAATCCAAAATTAAACTTACCGATTGATCTATTGATTGATTAACTGTATTTATTATCATATCCGGATTGTCAGGGCGTTCAAAGGGGACGTCAATACCGGTAAAATTTTTTATTTCCCCTGCCCTTGCTCTTTTATATAAACCCTTCACATCTCTTTGTTCGCAAACGTTTAGTGGGGTATCAACAAAAAACTCAAAAAAAGAACTGCCTATTAAATTTCTAAGCAGATGCCTGTCTTTTTTATAAGGCGATATAAACGCTGCAGTTACCACCAACCCTGCATCACACATTAACTTTGCAACCTCTCCTATCCGCCTTAAATTTTCTATTCTGTCAGATTCAGAAAACCCCAGGTCGCTATTTAAACCTCTCCTCACATTATCTCCATCAAGGCTGAAGGTTTTAACGCCTTTTTTAAAAAGCTCACTTTCAACCCCATTTGCCAGGGTACTTTTCCCCGCGCCTGACAGCCCCTCAAACCATAAACAAGCGCCTTTATGGCCATTTGCACCTTCCCGCATTTGCTTGCAAACCGAGTAGGTAAAGTTTACAATATTGGGGTTTCCTTCCATCCCGCAAATTTCGGGATAAAAGTGCAAATTCCGATATTAAGTTGAAGGCAATTCTGCGGGCAATTTGGCCCTGGCAACATCCGCTTCCTCTTTTAAAATAAAATGTCGCATCAGCGGGCCCGAAATGCCGATAGTAACAATGGTCATTACTACAAGGCCCACAAATAATGGTTCATCAATAATGCCGGCCTGCAAAGCAATTAAACCCAAAACCACCTCCTGCGATCCGCGGGCATTCATACCAAAAGCCACCGCCCACGATTCGTTATTGCTCATACCACTCATGCGGCTGCCCAACCATGCTCCACCCAGTTTTGCAAAACAAGCAATGCCTAATATTATCAGCACTACTTTTAAATCAAAGTTTTCAATAAAGTTTAGTCGCAATCCAATTGAAGCAAAGAACAGCGGAGCCAAAACGTTAACTACAAACTGATGAAGGGCCAACCTGTGGCGCGCGCTAAAGTATTCAGAGTCGCCAATTGCTATACCAACCAAAAATGCTCCGAAAACACCTCGCACACCCAAATACTCTGTAACAATGGCACCTAACAGGCACAGAATTACGCAAAGGGTAACTATTCTGCCGGTTTTTAAGTGTTGCTGCGCAAGCGACAGTAATTTGTTAATTCCCCAACGGCCAATAGTGAGCATAAATGCTACGAAAACCAATACTAGTATAATAGACAGGAATGAAGCATCCTCCTTACCCGAGCCCATCAGCTTAAGTATAACCGAAAAGAGTATCCAACCAAAAAAGTCATCAACCATAGCAGCTGTTAATACCAAACCTCCAATTTTTGATTGAAGGATATCCATATCTATCAGTATTTTGGTTATTACAGATAATGCTGTAATAGATAACGCCGTACCAAAAAACATGGCCGATATTATCAGGTTATGGCTGGGTTGGGCAAAAATGTGATCGTAAAAGTAATAGGCCACGGCAAACCCAACGGCAAACGGAAACAAAAGCCCCATCATGCTTATAGAAAACGCCTGCTTTCCCTGCGCTCTTATCTGCTTTAAATCTATTTCAAAGCCTGCTATAAACATTAAAAGCATAATGCCAATGTTGGCCAGGCCATCGTAAGCGCCATATGCTTTTGGTTGCGATACAAATATCTCGTTAAACAAATCAGGGAATATACCACCCAGCAATGACGGGCCGAGAATAATTCCCGCCATCACCTCGCCTATAATAGCGGGTTGCTTTAGCTGGCGGCAAAGTTCGCCTAACAGTCTTGCAAGCAGCAGCATAAGCGATACGATGATCAGAAAGTGCAGTACCTCGCTCGAGCTTAATTTGGATATCATTGAGTAATTCTACTGATTTAATAGAGTTTGCAAATATACTTTCATTTTCGGGTTTAGCAAACAGTATATTTTATATCAAAAAAGCGCTATGCAGTTATATAGCAGATTATTAGGCCTGGCCCATAGTACCGCCAAAATTTATGGGGAAACCGCCTGCTTCGGGCTGGGTTTTAATGCGCCCGTTTACTGCTTCGTATTTTTCAACATTCTCTTCAAGCGCGGCTAACAAACGTTTGGCATGCTCCGGCGTTAAAATTATTCTTGATTTTACTTTAGCCTTAGGCACACCCGGCATAACACGTATAAAATCCATTACAAACTCGGCAGTTGAATGGGTTACAATGGCAAGGTTAGAATATATCCCCTCGGCAATTTCTTCTGAAAGCTCTATATTAAGCTGGTTGTCAAATTGTTCTTCCATGGTGCTAAAATAACAAAGCCTTCCGCAAATGGGAAGGCTTTGAAAATATTAATTATTTGTATTTGCCTGGGTTAAGCTTCTACCTCTTCGGCTTTTGATGCCATCAGACGATCGAACTCTTCCTGAGATCCTACACGGATATTTTCGTATTCGCGTAAACCTGTACCTGAAGGTATCAGGTGACCAACGATCACGTTCTCTTTCAGACCCAGCATCAAATCGCGTTTGCCGGCAATTGCAGCCTCGTTCAGTACTTTTGTAGTTTCCTGGAACGATGCAGCCGAGATAAACGACTTGGTACCTAATGAAGCTCTGGTTATACCTTGCAGTATAGGGCTTGAAGTTGCAGCAATAGCATCGCGCACTTCAATCAACTTCATATCCTTACGTTTAAGGATAGAGTTCTCATCACGCAGTTTACGTACAGATACTATCTGACCGGCTTTAAATGCTGTTGAATCACCCGGATCAACAACTACCTTTTTGTCAAATATCTCGTCGTTTTCCTGCATAAAGTCCCAGCTATCAACAGCTTCTTTCTCAAGGAAACGGGTATCACCTGCATCCTCGATCATTACTTTCTGCATCATCTGGTGAACGATAACCTCAAAGTGTTTATCGTTTATCTTCACACCCTGTAAGCGGTAAACTTCCTGTATACCGTTAACAAGATACTCTTGCACGGCAGCAGGGCCTTTAATAGCTAATATATCAGATGGTGATATTGAACCGTCAGACAATGGCATACCGGCTTTAACAAAGTCATTATCCTGTACAAGGATGTGTTTAGACAATGGCACCAGGTATTTTTTGATCTGTCCGTCTCTTGATTCGATAGTGATCTCGCGGTTACCACGTTTAACACCACCTAAAGTTACCACACCATCAATCTCAGTTACTACCGCAGGGTTAGATGGGTTACGTGCTTCAAACAACTCAGTTACACGTGGTAAACCACCTGTAATATCCCGCGTTTTACCTGTTGAACGAGGTATTTTAGCGATGATCTGTCCGGTTTGTAGTTTTTCACCTTCATCAACAGCAATGTGCGCGCCTACCGGGATGTTGTATCCTTTAATAAGCGTTCCTTTACCATCAACAACCTGGATAGACGGGTTCTTGGTTTTATCACGTGTATCGATAATAACTTTCTCACGGTGACCGGTTTGCTCATCAGATTCTTCACGGAAAGTGATACCCTCTAATACAGCCTCAAACTGTGTTTTACCCGCAAATTCAGAGATGATAACCGCGTTGTACGGATCCCATGAACAGATGCGATCGCCACGTTTTACTTTGCTGCCGTCCTTAATGTATAAATAAGCGCCGTATGGAATGTTGTTAGTAACAATTACCTTGTTGCTTCCTTCTTCAACTATACGGAACTCGCCTGACCGGCCTAGAACTACATCAACCGGTCCGTCTTCGCCAACATACTCTACTGTACGAACGTTTTCAAACTCTATGATACCATCAAACTTAGCGTTGATCTGAGATTCAGCCGCGATGTTTGACGCGGTACCACCCACGTGGAATGTACGTAGTGTTAACTGTGTACCCGGCTCACCGATAGACTGTGCAGCAATTACACCAACAGCCTCGCCTTTTTGCACGCGTTTACCGCTTGCAAGGTTACGGCCATAGCATAAAGCACAAACACCACGCTTGCTTTCGCAGGTTAATACCGAACGAATTTCGATACCTTCCAATGGTGAATTCTCTATCTTTTTGCCAATTTCTTCAGTAATATCCTGTCCTGCTGTTACCAATAACTCATTAGTGATCGGATCATGAACATCATGTAAAGATGTACGGCCCAAAATACGATCGTATAGTGGCTCAACAATATCCTCGTTATCTTTTAACGCGGTAGTGAATATACCTCTTAAGGTTCCGCAATCTACGGTACCAACAATCATATCCTGCGCAACGTCATGTAAACGACGGGTTAAGTAACCCGCATCCGCCGTTTTCAACGCCGTATCCGCCAAACCTTTACGTGCACCGTGGGTAGATATAAAGTACTCTAATACAGACAAACCTTCTTTAAAGTTTGAAAGGATAGGGTTCTCAATGATCTCGCCGCCTGAGCCTGATTTTTGAGGCTTAGCCATCAAACCACGCATACCTGCAAGCTGACGGATCTGCTCTTTAGAACCACGCGCGCCTGAGTCCAACATCATGTATACCGAGTTAAAGCCCTGGTTATCGTTGCTCAGGATATCCATCACATTCGCGGTTAAGCGGTTGTTGATACGTGTCCAGATATCGATAATTTGGTTATAACGCTCGTTATTGGTAATGAAACCCATGTTATAGTTACCCATTACTTCTTCTACTTGTTTAGAAGCAGTGTCAATCAGGGTTACTTTTTCAGCAGGGATGTTGATATCCTTAAGGTTAAATGATAAACCACCCTGGAACGCCATTTTAAATCCTAATTCCTTAATATCATCAAGGAAAGCGGCAGCGCGGGCCATACCGGTGTTTTTAACTACCTCGCCAATAATATCACGCAGTGATTTTTTGGTAAGCAGCTCATTTATGTAACCCACTTCTGTTGGAACGTGCTGATTAAACAATACACGGCCTACAGTGGTATCAATAATTTTGCTAACAATGCTGCCATCGCGCTCTTTTACAAAGGCTTTAACCTTAATAAACGCGTGCAGATCAACTTTCCTCTCATTGTAAGCTATAATAACTTCTTCAGCAGAGTAGAATGTTAATCCCTCGCCTTTTACAACGCGGCTAGCATCAGTTTTACGGCCTTTAGTAATGTAGTAAAGACCCAAAACCATGTCCTGAGACGGTACTGTAATAGGTGTACCGTTAGCAGGGTTTAATATATTGTGCGATGCAAGCATCAACACCTGTGCTTCTAAAATTGCGGCGTTACCAAGTGGTACGTGAACGGCCATCTGGTCACCGTCAAAGTCGGCGTTGAACGCGGTACAGGTTAACGGGTGCAATTGGATAGCTTTACCTTCAACCAGTTTTGGCTGGAAAGACTGTATACCCAACCTGTGCAGCGTAGGCGCACGGTTTAGTAATACCGGGTGTCCTTTAAGTACGTTCTCCAATATATCCCAAACCAATGGGTCCTTACGGTCAACTATTTTCTTTGCAGATTTTACAGTTTTAACAACACCACGCTCAATCATTTTACGAATGATGAACGGTTTGAATAATTCTGCAGCCATATCCTTTGGTAAACCGCACTCATGCAGTTTAAGGTTAGGGCCCACAACAATTACAGAACGTGCTGAATAATCCACACGTTTACCCAATAAGTTTTGACGGAAACGGCCTTGCTTACCTTTCAGGATGTCTGAAAGTGATTTCAAAGCACGGTTACCTTCAGTTTTTACCGCGTTAACTTTACGTGAGTTATCAAATAACGAATCTACAGCTTCCTGTAACATACGTTTTTCGTTACGTAAAATTACCTCAGGCGCTTTTATCTCTATCAAACGTTTTAAACGGTTGTTACGGATAATTACACGGCGATAAAGATCGTTCAAATCCGATGTTGCAAAACGGCCACCCTCAAGTGGTACTAACGGACGCAACTCCGGCGGTATAACCGGAACGATCTTAACGATCATCCACTCAGGGTTATTTTCAATACGGGTTTTAGCTCCGCGGAAAGCTTCAACAACCTGAAGGCGTTTTAACGCTTCGTTTTTACGTTGTTGCGAAGTTTCTGTAGCTGCCTGGTGGCGTAAGCTGAAAGAAAGGTGGTCAAGATCAATACGTTTTAACAACTCTTCTAAAGCCTCTGCACCCATTTTGGCTACAAACTTCTGCGGATCTTTATCATCAAGATACTGGTTCTCTTTTGGTAAAGTATCTAATATATCCAGGTATTCTTCCTCAGTAAGGAAATCCATTGTTGATATACCATCAGACTCCTTAATACCCGGCTGAATTACTACATAACGCTCGTAGTAAATAATAAGGTCGAGTTTTTTTGTAGGTAAGCCCAGCAGGTAACCAATTTTATTTGGCAACGAGCGGAAATACCAGATATGAGCAACAGGCACCACCAAATTGATGTGGCCCATACGCTCTCTGCGTACTTTTTTCTCGGTTACTTCAACACCGCAACGGTCGCAAACTATACCTTTGTAACGTATACGTTTGTATTTACCGCAATGGCATTCGTAGTCTTTTACCGGACCAAAAATACGCTCGCAAAATAAACCATCACGCTCAGGCTTATAAGTCCTGTAGTTAATGGTTTCGGGTTTTAAAACCTCACCACTTGAACGCTCCAAAATTGCCTCAGGCGAAGCCAGGCTAATGGTGATGGTGGTAAAGTTACTTTTGATTTTATTATCCTTTTTGTAAGACATAGTCTCCTTGTTTTTTTAATGAGTGAATGAGTGAGTGGTGAATGAGTGAATGGTGACCTGATCACTCATTCTCTCATTCACTAATTCACTAATTATTCAAGCGTGATATCCAAACCTAAACCTCTAAGCTCATGAACCAATACGTTGAATGATTCTGGAACTGATGGTGTTGGCAGGTTTTCACCTTTAACAATAGCCTCGTAAGTTTTGGCACGGCCAACAACGTCGTCAGACTTAACTGTCAATATTTCCTGCAGGATGTTTGATGCGCCGAATGCTTCCAGTGCCCAAACCTCCATCTCACCAAAACGCTGACCACCAAATTGTGCTTTACCGCCCAATGGTTGTTGTGTAATTAATGAGTATGGCCCTATTGAACGCGCGTGCATCTTATCGTCAACCATGTGGCCCAGTTTAAGCATGTAGATAATACCTACAGTTGTTTGCTGGTCAAAACGGTCGCCTGTTAAGCCGTTGTATAAGTAAGTACGGCCACTTTCTGGTATACCTGCTTTTTTAACGTACTCTTCTACTTCATCATGGCTTGCACCATCAAAAATAGGAGTAGCAAACTTAATACCCAGCTCTTTACCGGCCCATCCTAATACAGTTTCGTAGATCTGTCCAAGGTTCATACGTGATGGTACACCCAGTGGGTTCAACACAATATCAACCGGTGTTCCATCCTCCAAGAACGGCATATCCTCATCACGTACAATACGTGCAACAATACCTTTGTTACCGTGGCGGCCTGCCATTTTATCACCCACTTTAAGCTTACGCTTTTTAGCGATGTAAACTTTAGCCATTTGTACAATTCCCGATGGAAGCTCGTCACCTACACTTATCGCAAATTTATCACGACGGTAAGCGCCCAGTTCCTCGTTCAATTTGATGTTGTAGTTATGCAACAGCAATTTTATCTGATCATTCTTGTCGTCATCAGTTGTCCATTTAGTTGGGTTGATGTTTTCGTAGTTTAATTCAGTTAAAATTTTCTGAGTGAATTTAACACCTTTTGGTACCAACAGCTCTTTGTAAACATTTTGTACACCTTGTGATGTTTTGCCGTTAACAATTTCAAACAACTTCTCGATCAAAGTAGACTTCAGATCTTTAGTTGCTTTATCGTGTTTGGTATCCAGTTTTTCTATCTGTGCTTTTTCTTCAGCCTTAGTGGTCTTTTTAGCGCGAGAGAATAATTTGGTATCAATAACCACACCTGCAATTGAAGGCGGAGTTTTTAATGATGCGTCTTTAACATCACCTGCTTTGTCACCAAATATGGCACGTAAAAGTTTCTCTTCCGGTGAAGGATCAGATTCGCCTTTAGGGGTGATCTTACCAATCAGAATATCGCCTTCTTTAACCTCTGCACCCACACGGATGATACCGTCTTCGTCAAGGTCTTTAGTAGCTTCTTCTGATACGTTAGGGATATCGGCAGTTAATTCCTCTTCCCCACGTTTTGTATCACGCACTTCAAGTTCAAACTCTTCAACGTGAAGCGATGTGAAGATATCCTGAGACACAACGCGCTCAGATATTACAATCGCATCCTCAAAGTTATAACCTTGCCAAGGCATGAATGCCACTTTAAGGTTACGGCCCAGGGCCAGTTCACCATCTTGTGTAGCATAACCTTCGCAAAGCACCTGTCCTTTTTCAACACGCTGACCTTTTTTAATGATCGGCTTAAGGTTGATAGTAGTGCTCTGGTTAGTCTTTTTAAACTTGGTTAATATATAGCTTTTTGAATCGCCTTCGAAAGAAACCAAACGGTCATCCTCGTTACGATCATATTTAATTATTATCTGGTTAGCATCAACATACTCAACCACACCATTGCCTTCGGCATTGATCAAGGTACGAGAGTCTTTTGCCACACGACCTTCCAAACCGGTACCTACAATTGGCGCTTCAGGGCGCAATAATGGTACGGCCTGGCGTTGCATGTTTGAACCCATCAAGGCACGGTTAGCATCATCATGCTCCAAAAACGGAATTAATGATGCCGCGATTGATGTGATCTGGTTTGGAGCAACGTCCATCAGATCCAGTCTTTCCGGCTCAATAATAGGGAAATCACCCTCGAAACGTGCTTTCACTTTCGGAGTAGCAAATTCGCCTTTATCATCATAAACCGCGTTAGCCTGACCAATGGTTTTGCCATCTTCGTCTTCTGCTGATAAGTAAATTACCGGCTCTTGCACCTGTACTTTACCTTCAATAACGCGTTTGTATGGTGTTTCAATAAAGCCTAAGTTGTTAATCTTAGCGTGAACACACAATGAAGAGATCAAACCAATGTTTGGACCTTCCGGTGTTTCAATAGTACACAACCTGCCGTAGTGGGTGTAGTGAACGTCACGCACCTCAAAACCTGCACGCTCACGAGACAGACCACCGGGCCCAAGGGCTGACAGACGACGCTTGTGCGTGATCTCTGCCAGAGGATTGGTTTGGTCCATAAACTGTGATAACTGGTTGGTTCCGAAGAACGAGTTGATCACAGATGATAGTGTACGCGCGTTAATTAAGTCGGTTGGTGTAAATACCTCGTTATCGCGGATGTTCATACGCTCGCGGATGGTACGGGCCATACGGGCCAAACCAACACCAAACTGAGCATATAACTGCTCACCTACTGTACGAACACGACGGTTTGACAAGTGATCGATATCATCCACCTCGGCTTTTGAGTTGATCAACTTGATCAGGTATTTTACTATCGCGATGATATCCTGTTTAGTTAAAACTTTGATCTCTTCAGAAGTATCCAGTTTCAACTTACGGTTAATGCGGTAGCGGCCCACATCGCCCAGGTCATAACGTTTGTCAGAGAAGAACAATCTGTCAATGATACCGCGTGCGGTTTCCTCATCAGGTGGTTCTGCGTTACGCAACTGACGGTAGATATGCTCAACCGCCTCTTTCTCTGAGTTTGAAGTATCTTTTTGTAAAGTGTTATATATAATAGTGTAATCACCGCTTGAAGCGCTATCCTCTTTGTTCAGGATGATAGTTTTAACGCCAGCGTCAATGATCATATCAATATGGTCATCTTCCAGCATGGTTTCGCGCTCAAGAATGATCTCGTTACGGTCAATAGAAACAACTTCACCGGTATCTTCATCCACAAAGTCTTCAACCCATTTCTTCAAAACTCTTGCAGCCAGTTTACGGCCAATGAATTTTTTCAGACCAGATTTGCTAACTTTTACTTCATCAGCCAGTTCAAATAATTCTAATATATCCTTATCAGAATCATAACCAATAGCACGAAGCAAGGTAGTTACCGGGAATTTTTTCTTACGGTCAATGTAGGCGTACATTACGTTGTTAACGTCGGTAGCAAACTCAATCCATGATCCTTTGAAAGGAATTACACGGGCAGAGTACAACTTGGTACCGTTAGTGTGGCGGCTTTGACCAAAGAATACACCAGGCGAACGGTGCAACTGCGACACGATAACACGCTCAGCACCGTTGATAACGAAAGTACCTTTAGGGGTCATGTAAGGGATGGTTCCCAAATACACGTCCTGAACTATGGTTTCGAAATCTTCGTGCTCTGCATCGTTACATGACAGGCGCAGCTTTGCCTTTAAAGGCACGCTGTAAGTTAAACCGCGCTCAATACACTCGCGTATATCGTAACGTGGCGGGTCAATAAAATAATCCAGGAATTCAAGAACAAAGATGTTCCTTGAGTCTGAGATCGGAAAATTTTCTGCGAAAACTTTAAACAAACCCTCTTTGTGGCGGTTGTCTGAAGTAGTTTCTAATTGAAAAAATTCCTGGAAAGATTGCAACTGCACATCCAGAAAATCGGGGTATTCAAGTACCTTTCTGCTGGTTGCAAAGTTAACTCTTTGATTTATTTGGGTTGCCAAGGTGTTATAAATTTAGTTTAAAAATTAAACTTTAGTAGATGTGAGTTTCCCCGGGGCTGCACCGGGTGGTATTATGGGATTTGAGAGAAAGAACGAAACCTAACGCACAATTATTGTGCCATCAATCTCATAACTCAGCTCGGATATCTCCAATCTAAAACCTTATAAACAGCAATAGACCCCGACCAAAACAGGTCGGAGTCTCTGTGCTTTGTGTGTATGGTTAAATTACTTAACCTCAACTACCGCTCCGGCTTCTTCTAATTGTGATTTCAAAGATTGAGCTTCTTCTTTAGTTACACCAGTTTTTAATTCTTTAGGTGCACCGTCAACAAGATCTTTAGCTTCTTTCAAACCAAGGCCGGTTAGGTCTTTTACTAATTTAACTACAGCTAATTTAGCGCCACCTGCTTCTTTCAGGATAACGTCAAATGCTGTTTGCTCAGCAGCAGCAGCAGGGGCGTCATCGCCACCAGCAGGAGCAGCAGCAACTGCAACAGCAGCAGCAGCAGGCTCAATGCCATACTCGTCTTTCAATATCTGAGCTAATTCGTTTACTTCTTTTACTGTTAAGTTTACCAACTGTTCAGCAAACGCTTTTAAATCCGCCATTTTATTTTGTGTTTTATTGTAATGCTTTGTTTTTAATTACCAAACTTTTAGGTGTTTGGATTAACCTCTTTCTTGTAATGTTTTTACTAATCCTGCCAATGTGTTTCCGCCTGATTGCAGTGCAGAAATAACATTTTTCGCTGGTGATTGCAGTAAGCCAATAACTTCGCCTATCAGTTGTTCTTTTGATTTCAGCTTGGTTAATGTATCCAGCTGATTATCGCCAATGAACACTGCAGAGTCAATATATGCTGCTTTTAATACCGGTTTGTCGCCAGCTTTTCTCAGTTGTTTGATCAGTTTTGCCGGAGCAGTTGCTGATTTTGAGAAAAGTATTGATGATGAACCTTTTAACACATCATATATTGGTGCAAAGTCTCCGCCTGCAGCTTCCATAGCTTTTTTGATCAAGCTGTTTTTGGTAACCTGCATTTTGATGTCAGCGTCGAAACACTTCCTGCGGATATCGTTTACTTTTGCAACCGTTAAGTTTGAAGTATCGGTAATATAAAAATTGCCGTACTCCTTCATTTGCTCAGTGAGGGCAAGAACTAAGTCGTATTTTTCTTCTTTAGTCATGATTTTAGATCCCCGCTACTGATTTTGTTTCTACTGTAATTCCGGGAGACATAGTAGAAGAGATATGAATGCTCTTAAAATATGTTCCTTTAGCTGCTGATGGTTTTAATTTAGAGATGGTTTGCAATACTTCTAATGCATTCTCGTAAATTTTTTCAGCAGGGAAAGATGCTTTTCCTATTGAGGTATGGATGATACCGGTTTTGTCAACCTTGAAATCGATCTTACCACCTTTTACCTCAGTTACAGCTTTTCCAACTTCCGGAGTTACTGTTCCTGATTTAGGGTTAGGCATTAAGTTACGCGGACCAAGCACACGGCCTAATCTACCTACCTTAGCCATAACACTTGGCATAGTAATGATAATATCAACATCAGTCCATCCGCCTTCAATCTTGGCAATATAGTCATCCAAACCTACGTAATCTGCACCTGCGTCTTTAGCTTCTTGTTCCTTATCAGGCGTACAAAGAACTAATACACGTACAGTTTTACCGGTTCCATGAGGCAATGTTGCAATACCACGTACCATTTGATTGGCTTTACGCGGATCTACACCTAAACGCACATCTATATCAACTGATGAATCAAATTTAGTTAGGGTTAATTCCTTCACTAAAGCTGATGCAGCTTCTAACGAGTATGATTTATTAGCCTCAATTTTGGAGAGTGCCACTTTTTGATTTTTTGTTAATCTAGCCACTGTCTTTAAACTGATTTAATTTTTTATTTCGGATTTCGGATTTGCGATCTCGGATTTATTTTCCTCGTCGCTTCCTTAACTCGAAACGTTAATAATCAAATTTCTTTCCTTCAATTTCAAAATCCGAAATTGAAAATCCGAAATCCGAAATTAATTGTTGTTCCAGGGAGCTGTACCGCTAACGGTTATCCCCATGCTGCGGGCAGTACCTGCTACCATTTTCATGGCTGATTCTACTGTGAATGCGTTCAAATCAGTCATTTTATCTTTGGCAATTGTCTCAACCTGATCCCAGTTTACACTGGCAACTTTTTTACGGTTGGGTTCTGCCGACCCGCTTTTTAAACCTGTGGCTTCCATTAACTGGATAGCTACCGGTGGGGTTTTAATGATAAAATCAAATGACTTGTCAACATAAACAGTAATAACTACAGGAAGCACTTTACCAGGTTTGTCCTGGGTACGTGCATTGAACTGCTTGCAAAACTCCATAATGTTCACCCCTTTGGCACCCAATGCTGGGCCTATTGGAGGTGATGGGTTTGCAGCGCCGCCCTTTACTTGCAGCTTTACCATCGCACCGACTTCTTTTGCCATCTTTTGCTTTGTTTAATTAGTACTCAATGTTATAAGTTGGAAGCTATGTAACATTTTGTTATTTTGATTTCGGATTTCGGATGTTCAATTTTGAATTTCCTATCCTTTTCCTGGTCAAAATGTCTTTATATAAATCCGAAATCGAAAATTCGAAATTCGAAATATTAACTACTCTTTCTCTACCTGCATGTAATTCAATTCAAGCGGTGTACGGCGCCCGAAGATCTTTACCATTACTTTCAGTTTCTTTTTCTCTTCGTTCACTTCTTCAATCACACCGCTAAAACCGTTGAAAGGGCCATCCATTACTTTAACGGCCTCGCCTACATAGTAAGGCACGCTCATGGTTTCGCCTTGCGCACTCATCTCATCAACCTTACCTAAAATACGGTTAACTTCTGCCTGGCGTAAAGGGATGGCATTACCTGCCTTATCACCCAAAAAGCCAATTACGCTGTTTATATTTTTTATAATGTGCTCCAGCTCGCCATCAAGGGCAGCTTCCATCAGCACGTAACCCGGAAAATAATTGCGTTCTTTAGCAATTTTCTTTCCGTCGCGCATTTGGTAATATTTCTCGGTAGGTATTAAAACCTGCGGTGCAAGGTGCGATATACCTAAACGGTTTACCTCAGCATCAATATACTGCTTTACCTTTTTCTCTTTACCGCTAATGGCCCTAACCACATACCATTTTAACTGATCACCCATTCTTTATATATATTATTAAGCCAGTGAACTATAAAACTTGTCTAGCACGTAACCTATTATATGGTCCATACCGAAAATAAGCAACGCAATAATAATAGCAGCAATAAGCACCAATACGGCACTGCTTTGCAGCTCTTTCCAGGTTGGCCAGGTTACCTTCTGGGTCAACTCTATGTACGACTCTTTAATATATTCTGATACGCCAGCCATCTATATTATTAATTACTATAAGCACGGGAACAAGGATTCGAACCCTGATCAAAGGTTTTGGAGACCTCTATTCTACCGTTGAACTATTCCCGTGTATTAGCCCCCTGTCCCCCTAAAGGGGGAACAAAAGAGAACCTCTTTATTATGTAACAAAGTACTTAGTCAAAATGACTAAGTACTTTGTCTAAATTAACCTCACCCAATTACTCCCCCTTAAGGGGGCCGGGGGGCTTATTTTAATATTTCGGTTACCTGACCGGCACCTACTGTTCTACCACCCTCACGGATAGCGAAACGTAAGCCTTTTTCCATCGCGATAGCGTTGATCAACTTTACAGTGATGGTAACGTTATCACCAGGCATAACCATTTCTACACCTTCAGCTAAAGTGATCTCACCTGTAACGTCTGTTGTACGGAAATAGAATTGCGGACGGTATTTGTTGAAGAATGGAGTGTGACGGCCACCTTCTGCTTTTGATAATACGTAAACTTCTGCTTTGAAATCAGTGTGTGGGTTAACTGAACCTGGTTTGCAAATAACCATACCACGACGGATATCAGTTTTTTCAATACCACGTAACAATAAACCTACGTTGTCACCAGCTTCGCCACGGTCAAGGATCTTGCGGAACATCTCAACACCTGTTACGGTTGATTTTAAGTTCTCAGCACCCATACCTAATATATCAACTTGCTCACCAGAGTTGATTACACCACGCTCAATACGACCTGTAGCAACAGTACCACGACCAGTAATTGAGAATACGTCTTCAACAGGCATCAAGAAAGGAAGATCAGTTAAACGTGGAGGGATTGGGATGTAGTTATCAACAGCATCCATCAATTCCATAATTTTGCTAACCCATTTCGGATCTGCATTTAAGCCACCCAAAGCAGAACCTTGGATAACAGGGATATCATCACCTGGGAAATCATAGAATGAAAGTAGCTCACGGATTTCCATTTCTACTAACTCTAACAATTCCGGATCATCAACCATATCCACTTTATTCATGAATACAACCAATGAAGGTACACCTACCTGACGAGCCAAAAGGATGTGCTCGCGAGTTTGTGGCATCGGGCCATCAGTAGCAGCAACAACTATAATTGCACCGTCCATCTGAGCAGCACCTGTAACCATGTTTTTCACATAATCCGCGTGACCTGGGCAGTCAACGTGAGCGTAGTGACGGTTAGCAGTTGAGTACTCAACGTGAGCTGTGTTAATAGTGATACCGCGTTCTTTTTCTTCAGGAGCTGAGTCAATTGATTCAAATGAACGCGCTTCTGATAAACCTGCGTCAGCTAATACTTTAGTGATAGCTGCGGTCAAGGTAGTTTTGCCGTGGTCAACGTGACCGATAGTGCCGATGTTTAAGTGCGGCTTACTGCGGTCAAACTTTTCTTTTGCCATGATTTATTTTTGTTTGTAGGTTAATTTATATTTAAAACTATTACTTATTTATACTTTAATAAGTTGAGCCAACAATGGGATTTGAACCCATGACCTCTTCCTTACCAAGGAAGTGCTCTACCCCTGAGCTACGTCGGCTTTTTGTTTAGTTTGCAGTTTTTCAGTTTGTAGCTTGCAGTTATTAACTGCTTACTGCGAACCGCATACTGCCAACTTTAACAGAGCGGAAGAAGAGGTTCGAACTCTCGACCTATAGCTTGGAAGGCTATCGCTCTACCAACTGAGCTACTTCCGCTTTTTTTAATGAGTGATTGAGTGAATTAGCGATTTATTGACTTTTAAGTTTCAATTAATCACTCATTCACTCATTCAACCTTCACTCATTACCCATTGTGGGGGGAGAAGGATTCGAACCTTCGTAGCCGAAGCAACGGATTTACAGTCCGTCCCATTTGACCGCTCTGGTATCCCCCCAAGTTGAGTTCGGATTTCGGATTTACAATTTCGGATTTACCTTTTGACAGGAAAAAATCCGAAATCGAAATTTCGAAATTCGAAATCAAACTGAGCCTCCTATCGGGATCGAACCAATGACCTACTGATTACAAGTCAGTTGCTCTACCAGCTGAGCTAAGGAGGCTTATTTTTTTATTTTAAAGAACCGTTCCCTTATTTCAGAAGTGGCGATAAGCCCCTTTCTGAAAGGGATTGCAAATTTACAAAATTTTAATGCCCGACAAAATTTTTTATTAAAAAAAATCGGGACGGTTTTGAGCCCGCAATGTTAGGCAAATTTTACCAACATATCGCTGTAAAAACAATGTATTGGCATTAAAATTTTACGCTGCAGGCAAACCCTTATAATACAGCAACATAGTACATCGCTTTAAATTCTCTTAGCAACGGGTGCCCATTTATTACAATAAAAGCAGGGATAGATTAAAAGGGGCAAATTCTTTCAATTTATTACTAACATCATACTAAACGCCCTTTTTAGTGTACACATATAGTAAAATAATATATGTGGCAACATCAGTTAAACATAAATAATTGTACGGCTGATATCCAGCAAATTAACCATGAGCAAAACTCAACGCCCATAAAATGGGCCTGCTTATTGCCTGTATGCCGGTGTTGAACACATGTTCATCAGTTAATAAATATTTTATACCATGAAATTCAATTTTACAAAATCCATGATGGCCCTTGCACTTATAGGCTCATCAAGCGCGGTACTTGCGCAAGGTTATTCAGACACAACTACTCGTTTCGACAAAAAGAACTTCCGTACCTGGTCTATAGGTTTAAACGGTGGTATGTTAACCCACTACACGCCGTTTAACAATCAATTTAACGGCGACTTTTTAACCCCGCAGGAAACCTGGGGTTACGGCGGTTACATTAAAAAACAAATTTTACCGGGCTTCGGTATTCAGGCCGACTTCCTGGCAGGTACTGTTCAGGGTTCCAGATCTAACAGTTTACAACCGGGCTCAACCGCGCAGGATAACAGCAGCTTTAAAACTACCATAGCATGGGCAGGCGCTATCAGCGCCAACATTACCCTGGCTAACCTTAGCTTAAATCAAAAACGCAGCGTGATCTCGCCGTACTTTACATCGGGTGTTGGTGTAATGTCATCAAGCGCTAATGTGCGTAATGTGCCCGGGTTTGCTAACACTACTTACGATGAAAGCATTTACATACCTGTTGGTGCAGGTGTAAAATTTGGCATAGCCAGGGGTATTAACATTGATTTAGGTTATAACGTAAACTTTGTAAAGAGCAACAACTTTGATGGTTACAGAAGCGGTACAAGCGACAGATTCTCTTACGCGCATGCCGGTTTAGAAATTGCCCTGGGTAAAAAATCATCGCCACAACTGCAAAACTACAGCGCCGCCGCCGCATTGCGCGAAGCCGCTGCTGCAGAGAGTGCTTATTTAAGAGGCCGTTTAGCTGCTGCCGAACAAGCAAGAATGCAGGAAGAGCAAGCCAGAGCAGCGCTTGCACAGCAATACGCCCGCGAAATGGGTGATGATGATGCTGATGGTGTTGCTAACAAGTTTGACAGATGCCCGGGCACAACTGCAGGTACACAAGTTGACGGTGCAGGTTGCCCGTTAAAAGTTCCGGCCCCGGTTGTGGTTACTAAAGAGAAAGTTATTGTAACCGAGTCTGATCGTCGTGTTGTTGGCGAAGCGATTAAAAACCTGGAGTTTGATCTGGGTAAAGCTACCATCAAAACAAGATCATACCCAACATTAAACCGTGTTGCCGATCTGTTAAAAGAGAAAAGCTTTAGCTTAAAATTAGCAGGCCATACTGATAACACCGGCTCAATGGCTTTAAACATGGCTTTATCAAAAGACCGTGCAGAGGCCGTTAAAGCTTACCTGGTATCGCAAGGTGCAAACGCATCATTAATTGAAGCAACAGGCTATGGCCCTAACCAGCCAATTGCAACAAACAAAACAGCAGCTGGCCGTCAGCAAAACCGCAGGGTTGAGTTTTCTTTGAACTAAACACCAGCGTTTGTTATATTTTTAAAGCGATGGGCGAATGCTCATCGCTTTTTTTATGATAATATTTTACTTATTGCCCGTCATGCTGAGTTATAAAATCCGGGGTCTCTAAGGGTGCAATGACACTGGGTTGGGTGTCATGGTGAGCCTGTCGAACCATAGCGCGGCAAGGCCTTTACGCCCCGCCCTTCGACAAGCTCAGGGTGACAGGCCCACCCTCAAAATATAATCTGTCATGGGTAACTTGTTTCAGCACCCCACATGCCGGGTAGCGGATCGGTAAGTTAGCCCGTTAGTCCGGATCTGCGATCCCGGACTTAAGAGCAGGGGATTGTAATCCCCCAATGGGCTAACTCAAAAGCTCCGGTGCAATACCGCCTCGTCATAACGTGCGTAAAAAAGTCAAGCCCTATTTTTTCATCAAGGTATAACTCCCTTTAAAATCAGTTGGATTAAACATATCAAAAGCAGCGGCTTCATTTAATTTGGGCGGCGCGCCGCCAATCCTTCCTCCTCCAACTACGATGGTACCGGGCGGATTAACTACACCATTTACTATTATGTTATAATCAAAACTGCCGTCGGCGCTAATTAAGTGGCGAAGATATTTTAAAGGCACCTGCCATTCAATAGTGTAAGCGCGTTTGGTATCTACAGCCGAAACTGCTTTTATATCCCAATCATTATAGATAGAAACAGATGGTTCTTTGATTTCTGAAATGCCGGAAACGTTGATCTGCTTGGCCACTTTTGGCAGTTCCTTATTTAGTGTGATCGCCATTTTTTCTACGTCGGCATCCTCACGCAGGGGTATACTGATAGTATATTTATCTGTATAAGATATTAGCGGATAGACAATTTTTACAGCTTGAGCTTCTTTATTAGCGGCACTTTTTAGCGCCAGTGTGATTCCTCCGCTCAGTATCTTGGCTATGGTTGGCTGCTCTTCACATTTAATTACCATGTACAGGTTCTTATCATCGTTAGCCATAGTGTAAAATACGCTTGTAGCACGATTGAAAGCCTGAAAGTTGCCACCCCATTCGTTGGGTTTACCATCTATATTGATGCCCTGGGGAGCTTGTAAACCCGCCGGTTGAATTACGGGAAGATTTTGCGAGAAAGAAGCCAGGCTGGACAATAAAGCAATAAGCGATAATGACAAAGTTTTAAATTGTTTCATAACAGGTTTGTTTTTTGGTTATAAACCAAAACTACGAAACATTCGTATAATTACGAAATAATCGTAATTATTTGTAAACGAGAAGGGCAGTTGAGGGGACGGTGATTTGTAATCCATTAAGCTCCTTCCCCTGGGAAGGGTGCGGCAGGTTGTGAAGTGGCGGGTAGGGGTTTAATACTGCGGATAACCCCTCCCTACACCCTCCCAAGGGAGGGAATCGCGCTGGCCACCGCTTTTTTTGAATCTTCCAACACTTTTCAGGAGCCCCTGAGGGAACGGAAAATCCATTAAAACTCCTTCCTTGGGGAAGGGTGCGGCAGGTTGTGGAGTGGCGGGTAGGGGTTTAATGCTGCGGCTAAGCCCCTCCCTACACCCTCCTAAGGGAGGGAATCGCACTGGCCACCGCTTTTTTTGAATCTTCCAACACTTTTCAGGAGTCCCTGAGGGAACGGAAAATCCATTAAAACTCCTTCCTTGGGGAAGGGTGCGGCAGGTTGTGGAGTGGCGGGTAGGGGTTTAATACTGCGGCTAAACCCTCCCTACACCCTCCCAATGGAGGGAATCGCACTGGCCACCGCCTTTTTTGAATCTCCAACACTTTTCAGGAGCCCCTGAGGGAACGGAAAATCAATTAAAACTCCTTCCTTGGGGAAGGGTGCGGCAGGTTGTGGAGTGGCGGGTAGGGGTTTAATACTGCGGCTAAACCCCTCCCTACACCCTCCCAAGGGAGGGAATCGCACAGGCCACCGACTTTTTTTTGAAATCCCTACCGTCCAAAAACCTCCGGATACATCATCGCCGCCCTTAAAATAAAGCTTACCGAATCTGTAACCCATATTCCCCCGTTTAGTGCGAGTTGCAGTACCTCGGTAGCGGGCTTTAAAACTATTTGTATGTCCTCGGTATCTTCCAGTTGCTGCACCGAGTTAAACTCGGCATCAAACACAATAAAGCCATAAGTAACCTGCTTTAATTTTGTTGGGTTGATGGCAATTTTGCCTAAAGAGACAAGATTTTCGCCACTCGCTTTTATACCTGTTTCCTCCTCCAGCTCGTTTAAGGCAGACTGTATTAGCGATGTGTCCTTTTGCTGCATCCCGCCCGGAAGCTCCAATAGTATTTGGCCAAGGCCGTGTTTATATTGCTTTACCAATACTACCTCATGTTGTTTTGTAAGGGCCAGCACCTGCACCACATCGCCCAGTTCAGCTAAATAATAATCGTAGACATTATTATTGGTGAGCCTTACTTTTTGTTTTGTAACAGGGAACCAATGGCTTGGCGATACATCTTCTTCTTCTAATACCGTCCACGGTTTTATCTCTTTGTTCATCATGTTCTCTCAGCCGCATGGCCACATTTCACGTCCCAGGCGGGACAAATTTTATCAATTTTATAATTATACTGATTATCAATAATTTATAGCAAAATTACAGCTAAATTTCCTGACGAATAAGTAGTCTCACTTTGTCCCAGGCAAAATCATCAAACTACTAACTGTCAATTACTTACTAAAAATCTTGTCCCACGTTGTCTCAGTTTGTCCCACACTGTTGTGAGACAACGCGATTAATGCGTCAACTCCGGATCGGTCAGCACGAAGCCGGTATCATCTTCTTTCTTTTTATACACGCCATCCGGGTACGCCGTAACCATTATCTCTAAAGTGGGCCACACAATACCGTTGAAAAGATGCCCGGCGCGCACAGTAAAATCGCTCTGGCTAACACTCATATGTACGTGTACTACCGGTTTGCCATTAAAGGTGGCTATGTTGCCGGTAAAAGAAACGATCTCGGCCTGCTGCTTTACAGTGTAAATGTGATACATCTGCTTATCGCGGTCGTAACTGCCCAACCTGCCCGAACTTATGGCACCCACCCCGTTAAACTGCGCAAATTTGATTCCTTCTTTCTCGGCAAAGTCACTCATACCCGATAGGATATCATCCCCACGGAATAATGCTATAACGTAGGTTTTAATATTGCCGTTGGTGTTGACCAGCCGGTACTTCATTGCAGGCGCCTTACCCTTCTCAATAACCTGACCGGGTTTTACATATTCCTCTTGCTGGGCTAATGCCAGTTGAGCCGTTAACAGCAGTAGTACCAGGGGTAGTAGTTTTTTCATCGTTTTAAGGTTAATTAGTTATTGGCTATAGCCGCCTTGTATTTAGTTTCGTCAAATTCTTTCTCGCTTTTGGCAATCACCACGCTGGCCAGGCCGTTGCCAATCATGTTAGTAATGGCCCGCGCTTCAGACATGAACCTGTCTACACCTAGCAGAATGGCAACCCCCTCTACCGGAATAAGCTTTACAGCGGTAAGTGTTGATGCCAGTACAATAAAGCCACTGCCGGTTACCCCCGCTGCTCCTTTTGAGGTAACCATTAAGATCCCAATAATAGAAAGCTGTTGCTCCCAGCTAAGCTGCTTATTGAATACCTGGGCCAAAAAGATCACGGACATGGAAAGGTAAATGGTGGTACCATCCAGGTTAAAAGAATATCCAGAGGGTATAACCAATCCTACTACCGACCGCGAGCAACCAAAGCGCTCCATCTTCTCCATCATGGCAGGCAGCACCGGCTCTGACGATGAGGTGCCCAGCACGATAAGTATTTCCTGCCGGATGAATTTAAGGTATTGCCACAGACTGAACTTGTACAAATAGCAGATCAGGTTAAGCACCACAAATATAAACAGGAACATGGTAAGGTATACCGACCCCATCAGCTTAGCTAAGGGTTGCAGTGTAGCAATTCCGTATTTACCCACAGTAAATGCCATACCGCCAAAAGCCCCAATTGGTGCCACCCGCATTACCATATGCATAATATTGAAGAATACTTTAGAGATCTTCTCAAACAGGTCTACAACTGTATTGCCACGCTCCCCCATTTTACTCAAAGCAATACCAAATAGTATAGCGAAGAAAAGGATCTGCAGTATATCGCCTTTGCCAAGCGCGTCAAAAAAATTAGAGGGAACTATGTGTGCAATAAAATCGCCCCAATGCATTTCTGAAGCGGCCTTTTCAAATTCCTCAAGTTTAGTTGCGTCAACCTTTACGTGGCTTACAAAACCAACGCCGGGCTTAAGCAGGTTACATACAACCACACCTATTACCAACGCGAAGGTGGTCACTATTTCAAAATACAGGAGTGCCTTGCCCCCTACCCGGCCCACTTTTTTCATATCGCGCATACCCGCTACGCCAAGCACTATTGTTAAAAATATGATTGGCGCTATCAGCATGGTTATAAGATTGATAAACGTTTTGCTGATAAGCTGCGCAGTTGGCGCGAATTGAGGGAAATAGAAGCCGGTTATAACACCCAGCGTTATTGCTACTAAAACCTGGAAGGTAAGGTTGGTGATTAATCGTTTCATGCTCACCACAATAATACGATTATATGCCAAAAAAACAGTCAAATAAAAAACCCCTCACCGGCGGGCTCCTCTCCCGAAAATGAACGGCTTTGTATTAGATAAATGCCCCCGGTAAGTTAGCGCTCAACTTTTAAAGGCATCGTAATATCATTTACTATAATAAAGACTGCATTTGCTCTAAAAAGTTTAATGATGCATTATGTAACAAAATTATTTGCTCAACGCTCAATTTACTATCTTCGTTGGTATGTCACCTTCTGAAGCTAAACAACAAATTGACCAATTATCGGCAGAGTTAAAACAGCACACGTATAACTATTATGTGCTGGCCATGCCTACCATAACCGATTTTGAATTTGATAAAAAGCTGGAGCAACTGGCCGCACTTGAAAAACAGTTTCCGGATTTGTTGGATGCTGATTCGCCTACACAAAAGGTGGGCGGGTTTATTACCAAGGAGTTTACCACCGTAAAGCACCGCTGGCCCATGCTGTCCCTGGGCAATACCTACAATGCCCAGGAGTTGCTGGATTTTGATCAACGCATCCGTAAGGCTATAGGTGATAATTTTGAATACGTATGCGAGCTGAAGTTTGATGGCCTCTCTATGAGCCTCACTTACGAGCAGGGGAAACTGGTAAAAGCCGTTACCCGCGGCGATGGCACACAAGGCGATGATGTTACCACTAACGTTCGTACCATCCATACCATTCCAAAACGTTTACATGGTGATGGATACCCCGACGAATTTGAGATACGCGGCGAGGTGTTTATGCACCTTAAAGCTTTTGACAGGCTAAACCAGGAACGCGTTGACAACGGCGAACAACCATACGCTAACCCACGCAACTTTGCATCGGGCACCATAAAATTACAGGACTCAAGCGAGGTGGCCAAGCGCCCTTTGGATTGCTTCTTATATGGTTTATATACGGAGAAAACACTATTTAAAACCCATTGGGAAAGTTTGCAGGCTGTTAAAGACTGGGGCTTTCATGTTAATGACGAAAGCAGACTTTGCCATACTATTGATGATGTATTAGCTTTTATTACCGAATGGGATAAGCGCCGGTTCGAATTAAGTTATGATATAGATGGCATTGTAATTAAAGTAAATAATTACGGGCAGCAGCAGGAACTGGGCTTTACCGCCAAATCGCCGCGCTGGGCCATATCCTATAAATACAAAGCAGAGCAGGTACAAACACAGTTGCAGGCGGTAACCTACCAGGTGGGCCGCACAGGAGCTGTAACGCCAGTGGCTAACCTGAAGCCCGTTTTATTGGCTGGCACAACTGTAAAGCGTGCAACCCTTCATAATGCCAATGAGATGCTCAGGCTTGACCTGCACCAAGGCGATTGGGTTTATGTTGAGAAGGGTGGCGAGATCATCCCAAAGATCATCAGCGTAAACCTCGAGAAGCGCGATCCATCAGCGGCGGCTATCGAATATATTACGCATTGCCCCGCTTGCCAAACCCAGCTAAAACGCCAGGAAGGCGAAGCCGCGTTTTACTGTCCTAATGACGAGGGCTGCCCGCCGCAAATAACCGGGAAAATGCAGCATTATATCGGGCGCAAAGCAATGAACATTGATGGCTTGGGCGATGAGACCATTGACACGTTATATCAGAAAGGATTTATCAGGCATATCAGCGATCTGTATGTATTAAAGGATCATGAAGATGATCTGAAACAGATGGACCGCTTTGGAGAAAAGTCCATTACGAATATGCTGGATGGTATTGAGCGGTCTAAACAAATGCCTTTTGAAAAAGTGCTGTTCGGTTTAGGCATCCGTTTTATTGGCGAAACAGTGGCAAAAAAACTTGCCGCCTATTTTAAAAATATCGATAATCTGATGGCAGCATCATTTGAAGAACTGATAGCTGTTGATGAGATAGGCGACCGCATAGCGCATAGTCTGATTGAATACTTTGGAGAAGAAAAACATCGCGAAGAAATTGAAAAGCTAAAGGCATCAGGCTTGCAGTTTGTGACCGAAGAAAAAGAAGTTACACTGGCCAGCGATACATTTGCCGGTAAGAGCTTTATAATATCGGGCGTGTTCGAAAAATTCTCGCGCGATGAGCTGAAGGATATTATTGAGCAGAACGGCGGCAAGATTTTAAGCAGCATATCGGCTAAGCTTAACTACCTGGTTGCTGGTGATAATATGGGGCCTTCAAAATTGGAAAAAGCACAGAAGCTGAATATTCCGATTATTAGTGATGATGAGTTGATGGCAATGTTGGAGTCTTAAACTCCCCATACGTGATGCCGAATTTATTTCGGCACCCCACAAGCTGAGCCTGTTGCCAAAAAGTTCATTACCACCTGTCAATGGGATCCTGAAACATGTTCAGGATGACTTTATGTTGTTAATACCTGATCTTAAATTTCTTAAGGATCAAACTGAACAGCCACATCGGCCCTATCAGCATAAATTTAAAATCCTGGGCGAACGCAGGCTTGCGGCCTTCTTTTTTGTATCCTATTAACTGACCTAAATTGCCTATTACAAAAAGCAGTAAGCCAATTTGCGCCAGCACCAAATGTTGCTCTAACGACACAATTATATAACTAAACACGCCCAGGAAAAACAGCATGATATACGACAGCATGGGCGACAAGCGCAAATAATAATACAGCGTAAATGCCACCACAAACGAAGCCCAGTTGATGAAGGTTTGATTTTTACCCAAAAACTCAAGCTTTGGAAATGGAATAGACCACACAAAAGCCAGAATGCCAAAAGTTACCAATGGTATACATATATAATTGATAACGCGGTTGGTTGGATTGGTATGGAACGAAGCGTACTCATCCAACTGCGCATCTACTGGCCGCTTTTCTATTGGAGGATGTTTCGCTTTGGGTTGGTTTTTCATTATTAAAACAAAAAAGTCATGCTGAATTTATTTCAGCATCCCACTTGCTAAGCACGCGTTAATGCGTGATGGGATGCCGAAATAAATTCGACATGACCGGATTCAATTATTTTTTACTTAGCAAACGCTACCGAGCGCGTCTCCCTTATCACCGTAACTTTGATCTGGCCCGGATAGGTCATTTCAGTCTGAATACGGTTAGAGATATCTGCTGCGAGCGTTTCAGATTGCGCGTCGCTTATTTTTTCACTCTCCACCACTACGCGCAACTCACGACCAGCCTGTATAGCAAAGGTTTTTTCAACACCCGGGTAAGACATAGCTAACTCTTCCAGTTCTTTTAAACGTTTGATGTAGCTTTCAACCACCTCGCGGCGTGCACCCGGGCGTGCGCCTGATATGGCATCACAAACCTGAATAATAGGTGATAGCATAGAAGTCATTTCCACTTCATCGTGGTGAGCGCCAATGGCGTTGCAAACTTCAGGATGCTCTTTATACTTCTCGGCCAGCTGCATACCCAGAATAGCGTGTGGCAGTTCAGGGTTATCATCAGGCACTTTACCAATATCGTGAAGCAAACCGGCACGTTTAGCTAATTTCACGTTAAGGCCCAACTCTGCCGCCATAGTAGCGCAGAAATTAGCCACCTCGCGCGAGTGCTGCAACAGGTTTTGCCCGTATGATGAACGGTAGCGCATACGGCCCACCATCCTTATCAATTCAGGGTGAAGACCGCTGATACCTAAGTCAATTACCGTCCGTTCGCCTATCTCAACAATTTCTTCTTCTATCTGCTTACGCGTTTTGGCAACCACCTCTTCAATACGTGCCGGGTGTATACGTCCGTCGGTAACCAAACGGTGCATAGCCAAACGGGCTATCTCACGGCGTACAGGATCAAACCCGGAAAGTATAATCGCCTCAGGCGTATCGTCAACAATAATTTCAATACCGGTTGCAGCTTCCAGCGCACGGATGTTGCGCCCCTCGCGACCGATGATACGGCCTTTGATCTCGTCATTTTCAATGTTGAAAATAGATACGGTGTTCTCAATAGCAGCTTCAGTAGCTGTACGCTGTATAGTTTGGATAACTATCTTTTTAGCCTCCTTGGTAGCGGTTAGCTTAGCCTCGTCAACAATGTCTTTTATCTGCGCCATGGCTTTGCTGCGTGCATCTTCGCGCAGGTTCTCTACCAGTTGGTCTTTGGCTTCTTCTGCAGATATACCGGCAATAGTTTCCAGTTGCTGTACGTGCTGGGTTTTAAGCGCGTCAACCTCTTCCTGTTTCTTAACAGCCAGTTCAGTTTGGCGTTCCAGGTTTTTGCGCAGGTTATCTAATTCATTCTCTTTGCGGGTAGCATTTTCAATGCGCTGGTTAAGCGATTGTTCTTTCTGTTTTACACCATTCTCGCGTTGATTGATCTCGTTATTCTTACTGTTTATCTCTTGCTCATGCTCTGCCTTCATTTGAAGGAAACGCTCTTTAGCTTCCAGCAGTTTGTTCTTTCTTAATATCTCGGCATCATTCTCACCATCTTTCAGTATCTTTTTTACTTTAAGCTGCGCCGCTGCTTCCTGGTCTTTAAACAGCTTTCTCAGCAGGAACCGCCCTACGACGATACCCGGAGGAATGCCTATCAGCACCCCCAAAATAACATATAATACAATACTCATTCTTTTTTTAGGTTATATAAATAAAAAAACCGCGATTAAACTTCAAGCTCATGTATTTGAAAAACTTCATGCAGATACTTTGGGACCATGAGTTACCGTTAATACTTTGTAGTAACGCATGCTCTCTTTGATCCTTTGATATTGAAGTGTTAAGTTTTCAATAGTGAACTCAAAATTTAACCGCGGTTAAATCTTAATTGCTCGTTTTTTAAGCGGAAAGCTGAAAGACCAAAGCGAAAAGCAAACCTTGAAGGTGCTTTATGCTTTATGCTTTAATGCTTAGGCTTATGTTAAAGAACGTTATTACTGTTTTGAAAAAAAGTCATTCAGCAATTTGTCTAACTGATAAGTTTTCTCGGCTACTTCTGTATCTTCAAAAGTAACTTTCTTTTCTGCTTTTAATGATGATGTTGCGTAATGCAACACGCTCATAGCCAGCAGATCCTGCTTATCTCTAACCGCGTAATTCTCTTGATATTCCTTTATGCGGTCGTTTATTAACTTAGCTGCCCTGCGTATTATTTCTTCCTCTTCCATGTTCACCTTTAAGGGGTAAACTCTGTCAGCAATATTTATTTTTATTGAGATTTCTCCCATTTGAGCTTGTTCACTTTCTGCATTACTTTTTCAGCAATACAATACACTTGTCTATTTCCTGCACAAATTCGTTAATTTTTTGTTTAATGTCAACACTTTTTTCATTTGTTTCTGAAAATGACTTGGCTAACTTCAAAGCCCTCAACTTTTCGTCGAGCTCCTTTGTCTTATTTTTGCTGGCATTAAACGCAACATTAAGCGACTCATTTTCTAATTTTAACAAGTCGTTTTCCTCTTGCAAAGCAGAACACAGCTCTATCAACCTTTCGGCTTTGCTGATTACTTTATCTAATTGTGCTGCGGTGCTCATTAGTTGACTAGAGACTAGTTGATTAGAGATTAGTTAATATTTATTTTAGTTATTAGTTTTTTTTGTTGCCTGACTACGCAAATAATTAATGTAACCATTTATCAATTTAGCACATTCATCACAATCAGTTTTAAATTTTTCAAATGTATCTTCGCTTATATATTTATTGTCCAACGCAATAATTAAATGATCAATCGTCTCTGTTGCGGAACCTCTTGCATTCAGCAAAAACTTCACTTCATCTGCAAAATGAAATCTGCCGTATCCTTCAGCAATGTTATTTCCAATTGACCTTGACGACCGAATGATCTGATCGCTTAACCTATATTTTTCTTCACCCGGAAACGATTTAGTTAATTCAAAAATCGCATTTCTTAATATTCTCGATTTTTTCCAAACTTCTAAATCCGAAAATGTACTCATGCAAAAACTAATCTCTATTCAACTAATCTCTGATCAACTATTTCCTTATCTCCGCTCCTGCTTCCTTTTCTAAGTTATACATTATTTTTTGCATAACGCTGTCAATGGCTTTGTCGGTTAAAGTTTTTTCTGCATCCTGCAAAACAAAGCTCAGCGCGTATGATTTTTTTCCTGCAGGAAGCTTGTCGCCTTCGTAAACATCAAAAATATCAACATCCTGCAAAAGTTTGCGCTCGGTACGCTGCGCAATCCGTTTTAGCTGATCAAAAGTTACAGCCTTATCTACCAGCATAGAAAGATCACGCTTTACCGCCGGGAATTTAGAGATCTCCCGGTAAACGATCTTGTTCTTCTTAACGATCTGCATGATCTGGTCAAAGCTAAAATCGGCGTAGAAAACTTCGCGGTCGACATCGGCTTTCTTTAAGGCCTCTTTGGCAACAGCACCAAATTTAACAAGCGTTTTTCCGTTTTTAATGTAGTTTAAGCCATAAGCCATTTTACTGCAGGTGCAGTCTTCTAAAGTAACATCCGTAATATTCAGTTTTTGAAGAATACCGTCAACTAAGGATTTCAAATTATAGAATGATGAGGGTTGGGCCTTTTTGTTCCATCCGGCTTGCGTGGCATCGCCGGTAATAAATATGGCGAAGCGCTGGCTCTCTATGTACTTATCTTCATTAATGCTGTAAACCTTTCCAAACTCATACAGTTTCAGATCCGCAGTCTGGCGGTTTTGGTTATAGGCTATGGCTTCCAAACCAGAGTAAAGCATAGTTTGGCGCATAACGTCCAGATCAGAACTTAAAGGGTTCAATATCTTCACCGCCGAATCCAACTTATCAGAGTAAGCAGATTTGGTAAGCGAGTTAGATAAGATCTCGTTAAAGCCATTCGTAGTAAGCAGATCGCTCAAAAGATTCTGTACCGTATCCTTTTCGGGGCGTTGCGAAGTACTTAACGATGCGCGTACCTGTGTAGGGATATGAATATTATTGTAGCCGTAAATGCGCAGGATATCTTCAATAACATCTACATCGCGGGTAACATCAACACGGTAGGGCGGGATGCTTAATGAAACACCTTCGGCAGTTTCGTTAGTGATCTGCATTTCCAGGCCGGTAACAATGGCTTTTATCTCCTCGTGAGGTATTTGCTGACCAATCAATCTGTCAACATTTTTATAAGGCAGTTCAACCGCGAAAGGTTGAACCGGGTTAGGATAAAGGTCTACTATATCAGACGAGATATTGCCACCCGCTACTTCTTTTATTAACAAGGCAGCTCGTTTTAAAGCAAAAACCGGCATATCCGGATCGGTACCACGCTCAAAACGGAAAGACGCATCTGTTTTAAGGCCATGCCTTTTAGCGGTTTTACGTACAGAAACTGAGTTAAAATATGCGCTCTCTAAAAATATACTTGTAGTCTTTTCGGTAACGCCTGAGTCTATTCCGCCGAAAACACCGGCAATACACATTGGCCCCTCTGTGTTGCAGATCATCAGATCATCAGCAGATAGCTTGCGCTCAACATCATCCAATGTTTTGAAAAGCGTTCCTTCCGCGCAGTTTTTTACTATTACTTTGCCGCCTTTAACAGCATCCGCATCAAAAGCATGCAGCGGCTGACCTAAATCGTGCAGTACGTAATTAGTAACATCCACTATATTGTTGATGGCTCTAACACCTATCACTGCCAAACGCTCTTTTAGCCACTGAGGTGATTCTTTTACTTCAATACCCGAAATAGTTAAACCCGCGTAACGCGGACTTGCCTGTTCGTTCTCTACCACCACATTAATAACCCGATCATTGTTGTCGACTTTAAAAGCAGACACATCTGGTCTAATGACAGTAGTCTTCAGGAACGCGGCTATATCACGGGCTGTACCCAGGTGTGATGTTGCATCGGCACGGTTAGGTGTTAAGCCTATCTCGTACATGTAGTCGTCATTCAGTTTAAAGTACGCTTTGGCGGGTGTCCCTACCTGCGCGTCCTCAGCCAAAACCATAATACCTGCATGGTCTGTACCTAAACCAATCTCGTCGCTGGCGCAGATCATCCCTTCAGATACTTCGCCCCTTATTTTTGATTTATTTATAGCGAAAGGTTCGCCCGCTGTTGGGTGTACTGTTGTACCAACAGTGGCAACCACCACCTTTTGCCCCGCGGCAACGTTGGGCGCACCACAAACAATTTGCAAATCGGTACCCGTACCTACATCAACTTTAGTAACACTTAACCTGTCGGCATTGGGGTGCTGGGCACGCTCTTTTACATAGCCTATTACCAAACCTTCTAACCCGCCCGGAACAGCCTGCACTTTCTCCAGGCTTTCTACCTCAAGGCCGGTGCCGGTTAGTATGGTTGATAGCTCCTGTGGAGTTTTGTCGGTTTGGATAAATTCTTTAAGCCAATTATATGATATCTTCATTTATTTCGGAACGATAATCGGCAAAGATAGCTTTTGGAGGTGAAAGGTTAAAGCTGAAAGGTAAAAGGTTGATTTACGATTTTAGATTTACGAATTACGATTTGTTGTTTTATTGCCCAAATCGTAATTCGTACTTCGTAAATCTTAATTAGTCATCATCTCTTGGTTCATCATCCAGGTTTAAAGTATATGATGATTCCGAAGCATCATAAGCCTGGTTTAGCGCGTCGGTTTCGTCTACTTCGCCGGCCTCGTATTCCACATCGTCATCAAGGCCAATGGAGTGAATATCCTGCTGACTGGTTTGTTCAAAATCTTCGGTTTCTGAATCGTCCGGTAATAGTTCGTCGTCTGGTGTTATCATGATGCGTTTGTTTGAATGTAAATAACCATATAAATGTACACTTGTTTCAAATAAAAAAGACAGCCGAACCCGACTGCCTTTTTATAATTACGATTTTAGATTTACGAATTACGATTGACAACTATGGCATCAAACTAAATTCATTCGGACTTCCCGACTAAAAAAATTTAAAACCTGCTAAAGCCGCCGTCTAACACCAGGTCGCCACCAACCATGTATTTCGAATCGTCAGAAGCCAGGTACAAGTACCCTTCAGCTATCTCCTCTACGTTACCAATGCGTTTTATTGGGGTCATTTCGGCCATATAGGCTTTCATGCCATCAACTTCTTCTGCGGTTCCTCCGTTTCTGCCAAATATTGGCGTTTCAACCGGGCCCGGAGAAAGCACGTTAACTCGGATCTTCCTATCCAATAATGATTGTGATAATCCTCTGGCCAGCGAAGTAGTAGCTGCTTTAGTTGCCGCGTAAACAGCTGCATCGCCAAAGGCTTTGTTACTTACCGCCGATGAAGTAATAATAATTGACGCGCCATCGTTCAAGTAAGGCAAGGCTTTCTGCACCGAGAAAAACGCGCCCTTAAAATTAATATCGCTTATTTGATCGAACTGTTCTTCTGTCAGATCAGCCAATGGTGCACCGCCATATACGCCTGCATTAACCACCAAAACGTCAATTTTACCAAAGGCTCCGGTTACTTTTTCATAAGCAGGGGCTATGCTGGCCACGTCAGATACATCGCTTACAAAACCTATCGCATCATTGCCTATCTCGCCAACCGCGCTATCAAGTGTGGCTTTATTCCTGCCGGTTATGGCTACTTTGGCACCTTGTTGTGCATATAATTTGGCTGCCGCTAAACCTATACCGCTGTTACCACCGGTAACTACGGCAACTTTATTTTCTAACTTTTTCATTTATTTATATATTTAAATTTTTCGATGTATTATTGTGTAATGCTTTCATTAATTACACCACAAATATAAATACATTAAATTGATATATCGAAATATTTCGATTAATTATTTTAATTTTTTTTTAGCTGCTTAAAACGCCAAGAAATTTAATATAAGCATCCAATACATCTTTGTTGACACGGTAACGCACGTTGCGGCCATCTTTTTCGGTAAGCAGCAGGTCGGCATCAACTAATTGGTTAATATGATGGGATATAGTAGACTGTGCCAATTCAATATTATCCATTACACAAGAGCATTTAAGCCAGTTGTTCTCGGCCTGGCATTTGGCCATCTCCATTATTTTTAAACGGTACGGGTCGCCCAACGCCTTTGATATCCGCTCTACTTTCTTTGCATCCAGTTCCATGGTGCAAATTTATCGATTATTTTCGATATAAAGAAGTCTGTGTCATTGCGAGGTACGAAGCAATCGTACGGAGAAAAGCCGCATGCACAGCCCTTATCAAATCCGAAATCGAACATCGGAAATCCGATATCACATTATCCCTTCATCAGCAAAGCTGTAAAACCCTTCATTAGTAAATATGATATGATCAAGCACGTTGATCTCTAACATTCGCCCTGCCGACGCAATTTTTTTGGTAAGGTCAATATCCAGCTGACTTGGCCTTAAGGTGCCCGATGGGTGGTTATGGCTTAGTATAATAGAAACAGCCTGACGCTGTAACGCCACTCCGAATATGATCTTAGGGTCGGCCACAGTACCGGTTAATCCGCCCTTGCTAATAAGTTCTGTAGAAATAACCTTGCCGCCCTGGTTAAGCAGGATTATCCAAAACTCCTCATGGCCCAGGTCCATCAAATGCCTGCGCATCACATTGTAACTATCTCTGCTGCTGTTTATCTTTTCGGGTGCCTTGCTTTCTGTATCATTACGGCGACGACCTATTTCTAACGCCGCTATAATAGAAATAGCTTTGGCTTCGCCAATGCCTTTGAACTTAGAAAGCTCAATAACGGATGCTTTTCCCAGCTTGTTCAGATCGTTACCGTAATGGTGCAGGATGCGCTTGCTTAGTTCAACCGCGGTTTCGGTGCGACTGCCGGAGCCTATCAGAATGGCTATTAGTTCCGCGTCTGTTAAAGCACGCCTACCCTGGCTGCTCAACTTTTCGCGGGGGCGGTCCTCTTCGGCCCATGCTTTAATGCTTATTTTTTCCTGGTAAGGTTCCACAAGGGGAAGGTACGACTAAGATTTATAGGATGAAAGGATTTTAGGATTTCTCTTCCCGCCTTATCTTATCATCCTTAAATCCTAAAAATCCTGGTTCAGACAAACAAAAAAGGCGATAAGTTTTACAACTCATCGCCTTTCTAAACTTTGCAGTTTAAAATATGATTAGCTTAATCCGTTAACGAATTTAGTAAGCTTTGATTTATTGTTTGACGCTTTATTCTTGTGAATAACGTTCTTTTTAGCTAAACGGTCAAGCATAGAAATCACTTTTGATAAAAGAGCACTTGCATCAGCTTTGCTGGTGGTAGTTCTCAATTTTTTGATAGCGTTTCTGGTGGTTTTTGCCTGATAACGGTTACGCAGACGCTTCGCAGCGTTTGATCTGATCCTTTTTAATGATGATTTATGATTTGCCATTGTAGCTCTATTCTTACTGTTCTTATTTAAGGACTGCAAATATATGACGTTTTAATTTAAAAACAAATGCCTTTTTTAAATTAGTTTTAGATGCTGAAACTGCCTATTTTTCAGCACCAAACAACAATCAACCTTAAATGAAGTACGCTGCCCGCGTTACAGCGGCATTATTGCTTGTGGTGTTATGTTCCTCCTGGGGCTTCTATGCGCATTATCGCGTTAACCGCCTGGCGGTTTTTATTTTGCCGAAGGCCATGGCAGGCTTCTATAAGGCTAACATTAGTTTTATAACAGAACATGCCATTAGTGCTGATAAACGCCGTTACGTCGACTCGACAGAGGCGCCACGGCACTTTTTAAATGCCGACCATTATGGCAAAAAGCCTTTTACTGCAATTCCACGTAAGTGGACGGATGCTGCGAAAAAATATTCTGCAGATACATTAAATAAATATGGCACGGTTCCCTGGGCCATTCAATCGCAATACTACCGGCTGGTTGAAGCCCTTAAAGCGCATGATACTACAGCAATTTTAACAGCCTCTGTCAATTTGGGCCATTATGTAGCAGATGCGCACGTACCACTACATCTACACAGCAACCACGATGGGCAGTTGACAGGGCAAAAAGGCATACACGCTTTGTGGGAAACCAGATTACCCGAATTATTCGCGGCCAACTATAACTGCTACGCAGGCAAGGCTCGATATATTGAGAACCCGCTTACTGAGGCTTTAAAGATCTGCCGCACATCGTTCGGTCAGGCCGATTCTGTTTTGCGCTTAGAGCGGCAGCTTAACCGCAGCTTCCCTGCTTTAACTAAATACACCATGACTTTACGTGGCACGCGCAAGGTAAAAGACTACTCCGTAGCCTACAGCAGCGCATATCAAAAACTTTTGCGAGGAATGGTGCAACGGCGCATGCGATCGGCGGTATTGTCGGTGGGTAGTTACTGGTATTCCGCCTGGGTTGATGCCGGGCAACCTGATCTGAATAAACTCATTGCGAAGCAATTAAGTACCGCGGAGCGTTTAAAAATTCAAAAAGAAGAAAGTATATTTAAGGCAGGAAAAATAGCACCATTCAATATTAACTGATCATGCTAAGAACAAAAGCAGCCAAATTACACTCTGATGCCATTGCCTGGCGCAGCCATGAACCTTCCAGATTAGAAACCTTTAGCGATGCTGTCTTCGCATTCGCGCTAACGCTAATTATATTATCTATTGAGGTCCCAAAATCATTTGATGAATTAACGGAGACCATGAGTGGCACACTTAGCTTTGCTGCCTGTTTTGCGGTACTGTTCAATATCTGGAACAGGCAGAATGTCTTTTTCAGACGTTTTGGTGTTAACGATACCTACACCGCATTCCTTAACGCTGTGCTGCTTTTTGTTGTGCTTGTTTATGCCTTCCCGCTTAAATTTTTATGTGATCTACTGCTTATTGGTAACAACTATCACGAAGATGGAAAGGATCTGCTTAAACTTACCCGTGAGCAGATACGGCCATTGATGCTGATTTACAGCGTCGGCTTATTTACTATTTATCTTTTATTTTACCTGATGTATAGCCACGCGCAAAAGTTTTTTACCAGGCTTGAGTTAACTGAACACGAGATATTTGAGGCTAAAACGGTAACCAACATTAACCTGCTGTGTATGGGCGTTTGCACTTTATCCATAATGGTAGCGCTTGCTTTTCCTGATACGGCAGGCAGATCGGGATATGTTTATTTCTTATTCCCCTTTGTGTACATGGGTTGGTTTAGTTACAGGGGTAAAAAGAAGCGCAAACTGTTTGGCGTGTAAGTATAATTAAAGCTGGCAGTAACATTCCGGAGGATTGTTACTTTTTCATCTTGCTTTTCACACCCGCCACTATTGGAGGGATAAGTGACACCACGATGATCCCGATACCAATTAGCGAAAAATGCTCTTTAAAGAAAGGCACGTTACCTAAAATAAAGCCGGCAAACAGAAATAGCACTATCCACGTTACTCCGCCTATAACATTATACAGCGTGTAACGCCCAAATGGCATATGGCCTACACCCGCCACAAATGGAGCTATGGTGCGTATTATGGGCATAAAACGGCTAAATATTACTGCTTTGCCGCCGTGTTTTTCAAAAAACGCGTGGGTTTGATTATAGTACTCCAGCTTGAGTATGCGGTTATTCGGTTTAAATACTTTATCGCCCAATAGCTTACCCAGCGTGTAGTTAACTGTATTACCGCTTATGGCAGCCACAATTAATATCAGCGCCAGCAAATAAATATCCAGGCCTGTATTGCCCCCTGCAATGAGCGCCCCCGCTGCAAACAGCAACGAATCGCCGGGTAAAAAAGGAGTTACCACAAAACCTGTCTCGGCAAATATTATTACAAATAATATTAAATAGGTCCAACCCTGGTACTGGCTTATAATGGCCGACAGGTGTGTATCTATATGAAGAATAAAATCAATAAGGTGCTTAATCAGTTCCAAGGGCTTTGTATGTTTTGGGCAAAAATAAAAATATATATGGTTAAAGCCTTATCTGTTGGCTATAACTCCCGCGCCAAATGCTGCAGAGTCTACCCGCCCCGCTATTCCGTAAGAATAGATGGTGTATAACTTGCCGTCCTGTATGCTTACCTGAGGTAGCGTTTTTAAAACATTAAGCGGCGAACCCGCAGGACTTATTTTAAACTCGTAGCTACCCGGTGCCATTTCTATAAACTTAGAAACACTCTTATAAGCACGGTTAGTAAACGCGGTAGTGCCATTGGCTATAACGTCTAAACCAGGTGAACGCGGAGAAGCGTTAACAAATCGTATTTTTCCGCGCCCGGGCGTACTGGTTGATGAAGTATCAGTGGTAAAAATTCCGGTTATGCTGGTGTCGGCCCGCAGGCCGGTAACAAACAAGGTATATTTAGTATTGCCCCTTAGTAATGTATCTATAGAAACAAAGTTTGTTGTAGATACATTGGCTAATGCCGACCGTATTTGCAAAGGCGTATCAACAGACGCCATTGAAAAATAGCCCGATGGCGTAGGGTAACTGTAAGCTATATTTCTTTTTATAAAGCCTACCCATAGGTTTATGGGGCGCAGATCAGGGCCGAGATTAACCACCTGAAACTGTATGTTTGCCCCTACGGGGATTGCTGTATTAGCCTTACCACAAGATATAATGCCCGACAATACTAATAGCCCGGCAAAACATGCAAACAGCCATGCCATTCCCTTTTGCTTAGTAAGTAGTAAGGCTGATCTCATTTTCTATCTGTTCGTTATTAATTTAACGCCTAAAGCGTTGTCGCCTGTTCCGGTTGCCGTGCCTTTTGTAAACAGCGTATAAACGCGCTGCTCTGCTAATACTATATCGCCTTGTGCCAGTGGTACAGCGTTTCCGGTCTCATACAATTCATAATGATTTTTACCTGCCGTCATCTTTACAAAACCGGTAACGGATTTAAAAGCACGGTTGCTGTAGTTAAAGTTGCTGCCTATTTTAATATCAAAACTCTTTCCGGGCGTTGAATTAACAAACCTTATCTCAATATCATTATTAGCCAAAAATACATCTTTTGTTAAAAATACACGGTCGGCCGAGTTACCCGCAATAAAAAACGAATAAACACCTAAGGTATCAAGCGCCATGGGTAAACTGAGTAAAACATTTGGCGTACCGTCCTTTTTTACCTGATACTGTTGCTCACCGGCAAGTACCTGCAAATAGCCTAATGACCCCGCTGGATAAAAGCTCGATATGTTATTAAAGCGGTTACCGTTCTGAAAAATATTAAGTGTATCGGCCGTAGCGTTCACCACGTTCATTTGCGCAGGCCGGCCGGCATCAGGCGGAAAATCGGCATTCATTTTTTTGCATGAAAACGCCATACATGCCAGCAGCACGGTTAATATCAATATGCCGGTTTTATTCGTCATGGGCAGCCAAAGCTATTTAACTTACAATTGCAGGTTTTGTTATCCGCGTTTAACAAAAAAGTCCGGTTTTTATACCGGACTCAGATTTTGGATCTATAATTTAAGTTTACACTTAAGCATAACTATTAAGCATCACCGGCATAACCAGCATCAGCACATCTTCGTTCTCATCCCCTCCCTGCGGCAGCAATAAACCTGCCCTATTTGGCGAAGACATTTCTAAAGACACTTCTTCTCCACTTAAATTCTTTAACATTTCTATTAAAAATCTTGCATTAAAACCAATCTCCATATCGGTTCCTTCATACTGGCAGCTTAAACGCTCGTGCGCTTCATTAGCAAAATCAATATCTTCTGATGAAATATGCAGCTCGCTGCCGGTTATTTTTAATCTAACCTGATGGGTAGTTTTGTTTGCATAGATAGCTACACGACTTAATGACCCTAAAAATGCCAAACGGTCAATGCTTAGCTTATTAGGATTATTTTGTGGTATAACGGCTTCATAATCCGGGTAACGCTCATCTATTAAGCGGCAAACCAAATTGATATTGTTAAATTTAAAGAAAGCGCTTGTGCTGTTGTACTCTACTGATACGTTAACATCATCAGAAGGCAAAGCCGATTTTAACAATGCCAACGCTTTTTTAGGCAAAATGAACGAGGTAACGCTTTCTGCTTTTGCATCTAAACGGCGGTAACGCACCAGTTTGTGCGCATCTGTAGCAACAAAGGTTAAATACTGTGGTGATAACTGGCAATAAACACCTGTCATGGCCGGGCGCAGCTCGTCATTACTTACCGCGAAAATAGTTTTGTTTATAGCTTCTGATAAAACCGAAGCAGGCAGGTTAACTGATGAGGCATTCTCTACAACCGGGATCTTAGGGAAGTCTTCGCCGTTCTCGCCGCTCAGTTTATATTTACCGTCGCCGGCATTTATTTCAATAGCAAAGGTGTTATCATCAACAGAGAAAGCAATAGGCTGCTCAGGCAATGATTTTAAAGTATCCAGCAAAATGCGCGATGGGATAGCTATGCGGCCATTCTCTTTAGCCTCCACGGTCAAAGTAGTGGTCATGCTGGTTTGCAGGTCCGTAGCCGAAATGGTTAAGTTTCCTTCTTTTATCTCGAACAAAAAGTTTTCTAATATCGGTAAAACCGTACTGCTGCTTAATGCCCCACTTACTGCCTGTAATTGCTTAAGCAAAGTTGATGTGGAAACTATAAATCTCATATATATAATTAATAATTAATTATCAAAAGTATAAAATTTAGCGGGCATACTTACGCCTGCGTATATAATGTTGAAAAATAGCAAATATTAACACTAATAGCAAGGGTACAATAGTATTTATAAGCTGCCAAAACATTTTTTCACTTTTAACGCGGGCTCTGTCCAACAGGCGTAATTGCACCTCTTTAGTGCGTAATTCAATCAGGCCCGAATCGTCGGTCAGGTAGTCGGCAATGTTCAATAAAAGATTTTTATTACCGAAGGTTTGGCGGCTATAACGGTCGTATCCCAAAGGAAACGGCGAGCCATCCGCACTAACCTGGTTTTTAAAAATATCGCCATCGCTTACAACAACCATTTTGGTTGGAACGCTCTCTGCTGTTGTGGTTATAACAGGCCCAACTCCTTCCGGCTGCGGACGGTTTTTAAAGTTAGATGCGAAATTGCCTTCCAGCAAAACCCCGGTTATTTTAGGCTCGCTCTGGAAGGCTTTAGGGTCGGGTTCCTGCTCAATGGCTTGTAGCGACAACTGGTGTGGTGTCTTTAATTTTTTATTATAAATAGACGACGTTAGCAGCACCGTTTTGCGGGTATTCTTTGTGTCGAGCAGATCAATGGTTGATGGGAACTCGCTGTATATACCATCCAGATTTTTTACTATAGGATGTTTTGACCAGGGCACAAATATGGGATAGAACAACCAGGGCACCATTTGTATCTGTGCCTGCCCGCCAACGTTGCCAGTATTAACCGGTATATGCGCGCTGTTTATGTCAGCTATCAGATCATAGTTTATGCGAGCTCCGTAAACAAACAACTGGTCATCCAGATTCAATTGCTTAGGGAAAGTCATTTGCTCGCCGCCATGGCCACGCATGCTGTCTAACTCAGCGCTTACCTGATCAATGGCCCACAGCACGCGGCCACCACGCATAATGTACTGGTCCAGCTTAAACTTTTCCGCCTCGGTAAATGGCTTTGCAGGCTTGGCTATTACCAGCATTTTAATGTTTCGTAAGCTATCAAAAGGAATGCTTTTCAGATCAACCCGGCCCACTAAAAATCCGTCGGAGAGACTGGCCATGGCATCGTTCAGTTGCGTGTCGTTCAATTCATCATGCCCGGTGGTAAAACCTATGGCCGATTGCCCGCCGCTGCTTACTTTCTTTATGCCTGATACAAAGGCGTACTCCAGATTTTGAATAGAGTTATTTATCACTTCATCAGCCGAAAGCCCCATCTCCCGCTGCTGGTATAATAATTTAACAGGCACGTTCTTGTCATTGGCTGATAGCATGGCCGCGGGTACAATGATCTGCTGATTCATGCCGTTTTCGGTAGCTACGCCTAAATTAGTAGGCTCAAGGCCCCATGCCTGTAATTTTGTTATGGTTTGTTCCTGCTGCTCGGCCGTTTGACCTGTCAGCGGATCAACAAACTCAAATTGAAGCTTACCGCTGCTATAAGCCTGCAGGTCAGAAAGCATATCGCGGGTTTCGTTCTGCAAACGCTTCATACCTCCGGTTAAATTACCTTGCAGGTAAACCGTAACCTTAACATCTGTGGGTAGCTTGCTTAAAACATCCCTACTGGTTTGTGATATGGTGTATCGTTTCTCTTTGGTAAAATCAAAGCGCGTAAAAGTGAAGGCCGATAGCACTATCAGTACTACTAAGGCACCTGATATCTGCAGCAAGGGTTCTTCGCGCAGGCTTTTTTGCCTTTGCTTTAATAACACAAAAAGAGTGAGACATAGAAAGATACCCGTTAATACAATAAAGTAAACCAGATCGCGGGTATCCAGTACGCCACGGCTGATGGATGTGTAATGCTGTGTAATACCCAGGCGCTGCACGCCAAAACTTTGCAGCGACAGCAAGCCACTTAACGAATCAAAACCACTATAAAAAAAGAAACAGGTAAACAGGGCTATAATAAAGGCGATGATCTGGTTGCCTGTAACTGCCGATGCAAATAAACCTATAGCAGCGAAGGCTGCACCCAACAAAAACAAACCGATGTAAGAGCCAGTTACCGCGCCGCTATCAATATTACCGGGGGTAACCCCAAGCGTATAAACGGAGTAGTAGTAAACCAGCGTAGGCAGCAACGCGAACAACACAATAAGCACCGCGGCCACGTACTTGCCAATTACTATTTGAAAGTGTGTTAGCGGGCGTGTAGCCAGCAACTCAAAAGTGCCTTCGCGGCGTTCCTCGGCAATGGAGCGCATGGTGATTGCCGGTACCAGGAACATGAAAAGATAGGGTGCTGTGTTGAACAGGCTGTCCAATCCGGCGTAGCCGTAATCTAATATGCTCGAATCTGGGAACACCCACAAAAAAAGGCCGAGCACTATCAAAAACACGCCGATGGTAAAATAGGCTACCAGTGAGCTTAAATAAGAGGTAATTTCTTTTTTGAGGATACTATACACAGCAAGACCTTGAACGCCGAAATTACAACAATATTCGCTCAAACAAAAAAGGCCCCGAAGGTAAACCCGGGGCCTTTTTATAATGCGTAATGTTACGCGAAAGTTTTAAAATTAGAAGCTGAAACCTAAGCGGGCAGCAATTTGACTAATTGTACCACCGTTAGCAGACCAACCTTCGTAACGAACGCCAAGGTCTACGGCATCGCTAAATTTGAAACCAAGGCCCGGAGCGTATACAAAAGCAGTTTTACTACCGCTTTCAGTACCAATTGCAGCACCAACTTGTGCTTCGGCATATAAAGCTGAAGCAAGGTTGTATTTTATACCGGCTTTAACAGGAATGTAACCAAACGCAGGCCATTTTGCAGTAATGCTGCTTGCGCCGTATTGTATTGTTGAAGTTTTTCCCTGGAATGAAGTATAACCAGCTGATGCGGTAAATGCAAGATCGCTGGCAATTGGAAGATCGTACTTTAAAGAACCACCTATAGCGAAGCTATGCGTGTCAGAAATTTCGCCAACCGGCAAACCTGCTTCAACGCCAATGCTAAATTTACCACCATCTTGTGCAAAACTAGTTGCGGCTACACCTACAAATAATAAGGTTGCTAACAGAACTTTTTTCATAAATTGTTTTTTAGTTAAATAAAATTGTGAATTGTTATTATCCTAATACAAAGATAGGAATATTGTATAAATCATATTAATAAGGCATTAATTTTACAATATCTCTTCCTCGCATTATCCTTCTTAAGACGCAGTAAGGTCCCGTCTGTTACAATTAATTTTTATTTAAGGTCAGCACCAGGGTTAATGGCATTAAAGCAGCAGCTGTTGCAAGAGAATATGCAACGCTTTGCAACACTTGCAACAGCATTTTTTACATATACTTGATTATCAAATAATTATAACTATTTCGTGTTTAAACATGCAACACTTTGCAACAGACTTATTCGTCAGGGAAATCAGCTATAGAATGTATATAATTATCTGATTTATAATTAATTAAAAACAAACCAATTTTACCCATTTCGTGCAACACTTTTGCAACAGGTATTCTGCATGTGCGTTTGCATCAAAAGCGAACAAACGTCGTTCGGTTATGATACCATCATTCGCTCTGCAAAAAAAGGAAGTTTATGATTTTTAGGCAGTTACCAAATGGCACAGGATTTAGGTTAACCTGTGTGCTTATATATTTAGTTTTAGTTTGATGCAAGTAAGCAATGGCGAGAATAAATTTGATTGTTTGCCGGATTTATTTCTCGCCTAGCGTGCTTGCTGATTTGCATTTGATAAGCAGGCCTTTTATTAAATGATAAGGTTTCGTGTGGTCGCAGGCTATACAAACGGCCTAATAAAAATATATGTTATTGTAAGAAAAGAAGTAATCGCACGAAGAAAGTCTCTCATGCAAAGTTCGCGATTGCGTCCTTCCTTGTAATGACAATCAACGTTTCAGTACTACAACCTATACCCTAATCTAACCGCCACCTGGCTTATCGTTCCACCGTTACCGGCCCAGCCTTCATATCGCACACCCAGATCAAATTTGTCAATATTACCTACCAGGCCCGGCGAATAAACAAAGCGCGTAGTGCGGCGCCCACGTATCTCAAACGCGGCTCCTATTTGTCCCTCCGCATATATAGGCCCAGCAATATTGTATTTTAAACCAAATTTTAACGGTGTAAATACAGAAGCGGGTGGTTTAATGTTGGCACCAAGCAGTGTTGATTTTGCAGATAGCGACGTGTAACCCATTGAAAGAGTGATGAGCGCTCTATCGCCTACCGGATTTTCTATTTTCAATGATCCTCCAATGGCGAAAGCAAAATCATCGGCAGAAGAACCCACAGGGAAACCCGCGTCTACTCCAATGCTTGTCCTGCTATCCTGCTGCGCAAAACAGCTACAAGCTATAAAGGCAAAAAACAGGGTTGTAAAAAAATACTTTTTCATGCTTTTGTTAGCGGCAATCAGGCCGCGCTATTGGTTAACTTTACAAATATCTTTTCTAACGAATTTGAACCGTGTGCGGCCAGTAAACCCGTTAGCGTATCATCAGCAACAATTTTCCCTTTGTTGATGATGATAACCCTGTCGCAAATGGCCTCAACCTCCTGCATAATATGGGTGGAGATGATAACCGTTTTTGTTTTACCCAGATCGCGTATCAGTTGCCTTATGCCTATCAATTGATTGGGGTCCAGGCCGGATGTTGGCTCGTCTAATATCAAAACCGGCGGATCATGCAGAATAGCCTGCGCCAAGCCTACCCTTTGCCTGTAGCCTTTTGATAGTTGCCCTACTTTTTTGTGCTGTTCCTCGCCTAAACCGGTAAGCGCAATAACATCGGCAATACGTTGCTCCGGCTGTTCTATTTTATGTATTGAAGCAACAAAAGCCAGCGCTTCTTTTACGTACATGCCCGTGTAAAGTGGATTATTCTCCGGCAGGTACCCAATATTGGCGCGCACCTGTAAAGATTGTTTATCCAGGCTAAATCCGCATATATCCGCGCTGCCGCTGGTAGGTGGTAAAAAGCAGGTAAGCATTTTCATGGTAGTTGACTTGCCTGCGCCGTTCGGGCCCAAAAAACCAAGTACACCTAAGCCGGCACTGAATGAAATATCATTAACAGCTTTTTGCGATCCGTAAATTTTGGTGAGTTGCTTTATCTGGACATTCATTATCCAAACATAAGGTTTCTGATAAAATTATTTACTTAAGCTGGTTCTTATTTTAAGTAGAAATCTAAACCCTTCCGCAGGATTGCCTAAAGTTTAGTATCCTGTTTCAGCAAATTGCTTGGCGTCTCGCCTTTTAATTTTTTAATTGCCGCGTAGAAAGTAGTGCGCGAATTGAAGCCTGCCCTAATAGAGATAGCCTCCACGTCGCCGCGGCCGTATTGTCCGGACTCTATTAATCTGATTGCTTCTGCCGTACGCAAGCTATTAATGTAGGCGTAAAAATTCATCCCAAAACCTTTATTTAAAACCAGGGAAAGTTCGTGTGTGTTAATACCTACCTTATCGGCTAAGCTTTGCAGGTTTAAGGCAGGGTCTAAATAAGGTTTATGCTGATCAACAATCAATGCCACCCTATCTTTTAGTAGGTCTATCTGTTGCAAAGTAAGTCTTTGGGCGGTTGTGGATGATGCGGGCATATCCATCAATTGATCCGCACCCTCTAATATTTTATCCGGGTAAACATCGCGCTGCCTGAATGCTGCTGAAACAAAGTACAGGCTCAGGCCCAAACACACTAATTGCAATAACCCTTCCATAACAGGTAACTGCCTAAATACCAACCATAGCCCCGCTATTACCAAAGGCGCGTACACAAAGCTGCGTAGCCAGGTCAGATCAGAAGCTGTATCGGCCAGTAACTGGCGCATATGGTTTTGATGCTTCGTTAATATTTGCAGATTCAACAACCCGTAAACCAAACCTTGCGCAAAAAAGAAATAGCGCACCACCAACCCTACCCAATTGGGCAACAGCGTTCTGCCTATCACCAAAATACCTACAAAAATTAAAGCCGGCACAAAATGAATAAACAATAACCGTGGCCGCCGCTGCGGGTGGACAAATGTAAAAACAGCCATATGTAAACAGGGAAAAATTGCCCATCGTGGCCATTCGGTTATCTGGATCAGCAGCGCTTGCGGATGGCCCGCACCTTCTAAAAACAATTCTATAAAAATAAAACTCAGTAGTAAAAAGAAAACGCCCAGCCATTTATTCGCCTCGCGATTTGCCTGCACAACACCTGTCAGCAATAAAAAAGCAGCCAGGAATAAACTCCCTGCACTAAGCGCCGAAAATAACAATGCGAAAGACGGATGCATACCAACCATGACGTTTAAGCGGTAAATATACGTTGCTATACAGCCGGACGGTGCGTTTGGATACAGCCGAACAAATTTTTATCAGCAACACATTGCTTTGCAGGAAAAACAGATCATATGAAACTTTATCAAAAACTATTGCTCGGCCTGCTCTTCGCATTTGTGGTAAGTTTGGTTTTTAGGCGACTGGCCTCTAAATACCTCAGCGTAATTGTACCGCTTGATGTTATTTTCCTGGCGGCTTACCTGCCCTTATTTATCATGCTTGCTATGGTATTTATCTGGCACTCCCGCGAACGAAAGGGCCTTACCTCATCACATAAAATATGGTTTAGACAGTTGATAGCATTTTGCCTGGCTTTGGACCTTACCATGTTCGGTGTTCAAAAAATACAGCAACTGCAAATGCTCATACCGCTTGGAAAGTTAGACGAACCGTTCTCGTCATTTTCGGGCTATGACCTGGTGTGGGCTTTCTTCCATTTCTCTTACGGCTTTACCTGCGTAATAGCTTTGCTGCAAATAATTGCGGCTGCACTCATTCTTTTTAACCGTACCAGGTTATTAGGCAGTCTTGTTGCCTTACCCATGCTGGTATTTATTAGCTTAATGGACATTTTTTATGCTATGCCCCCGGGGGTGATAGCTCAGGGGGTGGTTTTGTTAACCGCGGTGCTTTATTTTATTTGTGCCGATGGCTCGCATCTTTTGCCTCAATTATTTATCAGAAAAAATAATAGTGATACGCCGATAAAGTGGCTTTGGCCCACCTTATTTGCACTGGTGACTATATTATGCACTATTACTTATGAAAATCCGGACAAACATCCTTTCCTTAGCGGTAAGTACCGGGTAGAGAACTTAAAAATAAATGGCATTAGCTATCAGGCTAAAACCTCAACAGACAGCGTGCTTAGCCACGTATACCTTGATCTGGACGATGTGGTTGGGTTTAGGTGGAACGACCACCGCCGGGTACGTATAGGTAATTATAAACTGGATAGCCGGGGTAAGGTACATATGCAATGGCGATATCCTAAAACCGCCACCGAACATTTTAAAGGAACGCTAAGGCAGCAAGGCACAGAGTTGCACCTTAATGGAGAAATGGAGGGAAAGCGGTATCAGATGATATTGATAAAAGAGTAAGTACAACGCCCGGCGCAATGCCGATATTTAAGCGATTCGTCTAAAATAAATGCGTCGTAGGCGCAAAAGGTTGGTAGAATAAGAGGAAAGATGATGCTGCATGCCGTAGGTATGCGCCTTAAGTTGCGTACCTACGGCACGCTTTTCTCTGCTCCGTTTTTTTCTACCGACCTTTAACTCCTAACGGAGTTTCTTAAATAATGATATGCCCTTCCAGGTACTCGTTCTGGCTCTTTTTGCTACCGACCTTTAACTCCTAACGGAGTTTCTTAAATAATGAGCAGGTGACTGTTCTGGCTTTTTTCCGGTTAGCAATTACAAGGCCTCGCGGCTTAAAATAAAAGCAAGCAGATCATGCACAGGCTGTTTTATGATCTTGCCTACGTGTACACCATTGGCTTTACATAAGGCTGTAAGCTCGGGCGCAAAAGTAAAGGCTATTGACCCTACAAAGTGACATTTATGATCGTTATACTCTGGATATGATTTAATGTTGGTTTCAATAAACTCCAAAAACCCTTTTTTCAACAGATCCTGTCCGTACTGCGTGCGCCTTATCACATTTAAAAACCTTGCAAATGATGCCAGATAAGCATTTGCGGCGGGTTTTTGGTAAACATTCTGCATTACAACGTCCTTACTAAGTTCATAAGTGTTTTCAAACAGCGTATGCACCTCATAAGGCATCTCGTTATATAAAAAGTCGGTTATTAACAGCTTCCCAAACCAGCTGCCTGATCCTTCATCGCCTAAAATAAAACCAAGGCCATGCTTACCTTCGTGGATCTCCTCGCCATCAAAAAATGATATGTTAGAGCCGGTGCCTAAAACACAACACAGGCCTTTCTCATGCCCGCACGTTGCATAGGCAGAGCCAAGCAGGTCACTATCTACACTAATATAGGCTTTGGGGAATAATTGGCTTAAAGCATTTGATATGATCTCGTGCCTGTCGGGGCCCGAGCAACCTGCTCCAAAAAAATAGATCTCGGTAACCTTGTTGCTGTGGGTAAGCATATCGGCACCTCTATCCTGCAAGATCTTAACTATCTCTTTTTCCGTTAAAAAATAAGGATTCAAGCCCGGGGTGCGAAACTCGACGGTGTTCCCATCGGGTTGTTTAAGCAACCAATCTGTTTTTGATGATCCGCTATCCGCAACTAAGATCATGAAAGCTCTTCCAGAATTTTTTTAGTTAGCGGCTTGTGAAGAAACTGAGTAACGTATTTATTGGCAAGCGACCTGCGAAGATCTGTAGGATCAAGCGATGATGAAAGCATAAATATTTTCACGCCGTTCTTTTCAATCTCCAGCTTATCGTACTCCTGCAAAAATTCAAAGCCATCCATAACCGGCATTCTCAGATCCAGAAATATTACATCGGGTGCTACTTTTCCGTCCCGCAAGTCTTCAATCGCTTCAGACGATGACTGGCTTATAATTATACTATCGGCAAAGTTGCAATTTTCCAAAAGCCTGCTCGTGACAAAATTATCAATGTAATTGTCATCAATCAGTAAGCAGGTTTTGTAAGATCCAGTCATTTTTATCTATCAAAAATAACTTTTTATTTTATTATTGGTTATTTATTGAATATTAATGTTGTTGGTTATTTGTTTCAGGCTTATTTCTGCGCTTTTAGCCTGATACTGAGCTGCATGGTAGCTAACCTCCGCATTAATATAATTTTCTTCGGCCTGGCGCACTTCAAGCGGCGTAATATTGCCTAATTTATATTTATCCAGGGTAATTTCAAGGTTGCGCTTGGCAATAGCCACGTTGGCTTGCCCCAATTTTATCAGATCTAAACCGGATAGATAATTAACGTATAAAGTATTAACCTGCGCATCTATACCCAGCTTAACATTTTTAACCTGCAACGCCGAATTCTCTAATTGTATTTTGGCGTTGGTTTCGCGGCGTTTTTGGTTAAAGCCGTTAAAAATATTCATGCTCGCCGTTACGCCATAGGTTAAACCACGCGCGTCATTAGCCAATAGCGCCCCACTCGGCGATCTGCTGTTGGTAAAATTATAACCCGTATTTACACCTACAACCGGATAACGCGTTGCCTTTACCTGCTTAACATTGATCTCTGCCAGCTGCCTGGCTATCTGCGACGATAAAACACGTGGATTTTGCGTAGCTGCAGCTGCAAGCACGTTACCCAGCACCAGCTTATCATCAACCACAATAGTATCTGTCACCGAAAAATCTGCCTGCGGATTCCTGATCAATAATTGGTTAAGCTGTATCTTGGTAGCTTTTAATTGCTGTAATTGCCCCAGATAATTAGCCGTATCGGTATTTACATTCACCTCGGCATTTAAAACTTCCAATCGCGAAACCGCGCCTACAGAAAACTTATCCTGCGCAAACTTTAGCTGCTGTTTTGAGATCCCTATTGCGCCCCGCAGCGATTTTAATACCTGATTTTGGTTAATTAAGCTGTAATAAGTAGATATAACATTAGTTAAAGTTTGCAATACCGTATCGCGCGATGTTATACCGCTTAAACGCTGGCGTATTTTCAAGGCATCATAATTGGCAAACATGGCAAAACCATCAAAAATAGTCCAATCCATAGCTACGCCATAGTTGTAGCTTTTGCTCCGAACGTTAGTAAAGCTGCTGGTACCGGTGGTACGCGTTACAGTACTATTTTGTACGGTGTTATTGTTGCTAAAATTGCCGCTGAAAGCAGGCAAAAATCCGGCGTTGCCCAGCGTAACGTTATTTTGTGCTATGGTAGCATTATTTTGTGACAGCTTTATATTGTAATTATTCTGCAGTGCTGTATCTATTGCATCCTTTAAGGTAAGCAGGGGCGCGTTTTGCGCGTTTGCTATAAAAGATGAAGCCATACAGCATAAAATAAGGCAGACTATTTGTTTAAGTTTCATTAAAAATTGCTTAGTGTTGTTCAACCAATTTTACTTTTTTGCTTTTTTTGGTTTCCGGTACAAATTCCTCCTCGGCATCAGGGTCGCGGCGTACCTTTGATGCTATTAATACATACATTGTTGGTATTACATACAAAGTTAGTATCAGCGAGAAAAGCATACCGCCAATAATTACTATACCTAATGATACCCGGCTTTTTGCACCTGCACCCAAAGCCAGCGCAATTGGCACCGAGCCTAAAACAACCGCCAAACTCGTCATTAAGATAGGGCGTAAGCGGGCGGTAGCAGCTTCTATAACAGCATCATACTTTTTAAGGCCGTGCTCCATACGCTGGTTGGCAAACTCAACAATCAAAATACCGTTTTTGGTAACCAAACCAACCAGGGTAATAATACCTATCTGCCCGAATATGTTAAGCGTCTGATCAAACAACCATAACGACAAGTAGGCACCCGCAACTGCCAATGGCACCGTAAGCATCACAATGATCGGATCTTTAAAGCTCTCGAACTGTGCTGCCAATACCAGATATATCAATAACAGCGCGAAAATGAACGCGTATAAGATATTTGATCCGCTTTCGGCAAAATCCCTGGATGCACCGCTCAACTCTGTGCTGAAGGTCTCGTCTAAAGTTGCTTTAGCAATGCGGTCCATTTCTTTAATACCATCGCCTACTGTATAACCCGGCGCAAGGCCTGCCTGCACAGTTGCTGCTTTAAAACGGTTAAAGTGCAGTATTGATGGCGGGGTAGCATCTTCGTCAACCTTTACCACGTTATCTAACTGAATAAGCTGCCCGCGCGAATTACGCACATACAATGTTTTAAGATCCAGCGGCTGATTACGGTTTTGCCTGTCAACCTGCGCTATTACCTGGTATTGTTTACCGTTCATTAAAAAATAACTCAAACGGCTGTTACTATAATAAAGCTGCAGTGCCTGGGCTATGTCAGACACCGAAACACCCAGATCGCGCGCGCGCTCCCTGTCTGTAGTAACCCTTAGTTCTGGTTTAGTAAATTTCAGGTTTACATCAGGCGTAACAAACACCGGGCTTTGTATAACCTGCGCCATAAACTCAGGCAATACATTGCGTATTTTATCGAAATTCTGATTTTGTAAAACGTATTGTACCGGCTGTGAGCTTCGGCCACCACCACCGCCACCTGTGCTTATGGTTTGCTCCTGAGCAACAATTGCCCTGGCATCCGGATATTTTTGCAGTGCCTTTGTTAAGGCATCAGCAATTTCCTGCTGAGTTCGCTTACGTTTATCCGGATCAACCAAACCTATCATGCCCATACCGCTGTTTACAGCGCCTGCACCACCACCACCAAAAGCCACTATCTCTATGTTCATATTGGCTTCGGGTACAGAATCTGCAACCATGTCAGAAACCTTATCCATATAATCGGCCATAAATTCATAGGATGCTCCTTCCGGGCCTGTTACCTGGTAACGTAAAAAGCTACGGTCATCAAGTGGCGAAAGTTCTGATTGCAAAGAACCATTTATAAGCCATACAATACCCAACGAAGTAACCAGAATTACAACGGCTATCCATTTACGCTTCATAAAGTTGGTAAGCGTTTCGGTATAGGCATTGGTCATTTTTACAAAGAACGGCTCGGTGCGCTCGTAAAATTTAGACTTCTTCTGATCTTTGCGTATAAACTTAACACTCAACATTGGCGTTAGCGATAACGACACAAAGGCCGATATCAATACAGAACCTGCAACAACCACAGCAAACTCACGGAACAAACGGCCCGTAAAGCCCTGAAGGAACATTACCGGTAAAAACACCGCGGCAAGCGTAACAGATGTAGAAATTACTGCAAAAAATATCTCGGCAGAACCCGCGAAAGCAGCCTTACGCACATCCATGCCCTCCTCTATTTTCTTGTAGATATTCTCGGTAACAACTATACCGTCGTCAACCACCAAACCCGTTGCCAGCACTATACCCAGCAATGTTAAAATATTGATGGAGAATCCGCAGATGTACATAATGAAGAATGTACCCACCAATGATACAGGTATATCAATTAACGGGCGGAAAGCGATCAGCCAATCGCGGAAGAAAAGGTAAATAATAATTACAACCAATATGAACGATATGGCCAGGGTTTCTTCAACCTCTGTTATGGATTGCTTAATGAATTTGGTTTTGTCAACCAATATTTTAACCTCAATATCGGGCGGCAGATCCTTTTTTAACTGCTCAAATCTTTTATAAAACTCCTTAGCTATATCTACATAGTTAGCACCAGGCTGCGGCACAATAGCCAGTGATACCTGCAACGAACCCGACTCTTTAAAGGCCGTCTGCTCATTTGCAGAGCCTAAAACCGCATAACCTATATCGCTAAGGCGTATAACACGGTTACTATCGGCGCGTATAATAAGGTCGTTAAATTCTTTAGGGGTGGTCATTTTTCCCACTGCCCGTATGCTCAATTCTGTTCTGTCGCCTTCAATTTTTCCGGCAGGTAACTCAACGTTTTCCCGATTAAGCGCTGTGCTTATGTCATTGGCTGCTAATCCTAACGCGGTTAGCTTGGCAGGATCTATCCACAAACGCATAGCATACTGCCTGGTACCCTGCAAATTGATAGCGCTTACCCCGGGGATGGTCTGCAAGCCTTCCATCAACACGTTCTCGGCATAATCATTTACCTGCGTAATATCCCGCTTACTGCTTTTTACAGAAACTGTAATTATATTATCAGCGTTGGCATCGGCTTTGGTTACAACCGGCGGCGCGGTAATATCCTGCGGCAACTGGCGCTGGGCCTGGCTCACCTTATCGCGTACGTCATTAGCCGCTGTTTCAAGGTCGGCATCCAGATCAAACTCAACGGTAATATTGCTGCTTCCCACAGAGCTTGTTGACGATATATTACGAATACCCGGTACGCCGTTAATGGCTTTCTCCAACGGCTCGGTTATCTGCGATTCAATTACATCGGAGTTAGCGCCGGTATATGTTGTACGAACATTAATGATTGGCGGGTCAACCGACGGGAAATCCCGGATACCTAAAAAATTGTAGCCTATTATACCAAATACTACTATCACAACAGACAAAACTGTCGCAAGTACCGGCCTTTTTATGCTAACTGAGGATAAACTCATGCTGATTATTTCTTTTTGTCTTTCTTCTTGTCCTTACCTACTAATCTTAATTGAGCCTTAGGGCGCATTTGCATAATAGCCGATGCTACCACGCTGTCGCCGGGTTTTAAACCGTCAATAACTTGTATTCTGGTGTCGGTGCGTAAATCAGTTACAACCGTGCGCGGTACGGCTACACCGTTATCATAAATAAATACTGTACTGCCTTTAAGCCCCGGTGTAACCACCTCTGTAGGCAACATAATTGTATTACGGATCTGATCTAAAGCAAGGCTTATCTTGGCAAAACCACCCGCCTTTAGCAAGCCTTTAGGGTTAGGTGCTTTTGCCCTAACGGTAATAGTGCGCGAGTTTACGTCAATAGATGGTTCAATAGCATAAACAACAGCCTTGAACTTCTCTTGCGAACTTGCCACAGTAAAATTTATTTTAGTGCCGGGCCCTATATAAGCCTGATATTTTTCGGGTACTGAAAAGGTTACTTTGGCCGGATCTAAATTTACCAAAGTTGCTATAGCTGTATTAGGCGACAAGTAACCGCCCGGGCTTACACTACGTAAACCTATTGTGCCGGAAAACGGAGCGCGCATTTCTGTTTTGGCTATTTGCGCTTTTATAACATCAGCCTGCGCGTCTAATGTATTCAGGCTGGTTAATGATGTTTCATATTCAACCTGGCTTATCGCTTCTTTTTGCAGCAACTGTTTGTTACGGCCCTCGTTTTGCTTAGCCAGCGCAATGTTATAGGCATTTTGTTTTAACGATGCTACCAGGTCCTGGTCATTTACCTTAACCAGCAATTGCCCTTTATTTACATGGCTGCCCTCTGTAAAGTAAATACCGGTAATTCTGCCGGATACTTCGCTGATTAAATTCACCCTTTCGTTAGCGTCAATAGTACCGGTTACATCTATAATGTTGCTTATGGTGGTATCTTTTACTACCATAACCTTCACAGGTATCGGCCCGCCTCTGCGACCGCCGCCTGGGCCACCAGGGCCTCCGGGTCCGCCCGGACCTTTTTTACCACCGGCATCACCCGCACCACCGCCTGCACCTCCGCGACCACCCGGGCCCCTGGCGCTCATGGCTGCTCTCTTTTTAGCACCTTCGCCGAAAAACTTGTTATAAATTAAATAGCCAATTACTGCAGCTATAACGAGGTAAACAATATATCTGGTTTTCATATTTCCTATAAACGACGCTTAGGTTTTCACTCCTTTGAAATTAAGCTTTATTTTGTGTTTTCAACATTACATTAGGGGCCGCTTTCAATGAGCCTTCAAATATATTATAATATGGGCAATATTTATCTAAGGCCCTTACTATTAGCGGCTGTTTATGCCTACATTTATGATACTGCCAGAAGACGTTTTAAACCTTTTTATGTTACTTATGTTGAAACGGTAAAAATAGATAGTTACGTTTGCCGAAAATTTCTTGTATCAACCATGTTACAACAAGTTTTATCCTAACTTTTTAATAAGCCAACAGGCATATTTTTTTTATACATTGCATTTATGAAAAAACTTTTTGCTACACTTTTTTTTATAACGTACATTTTAATGAATACGACTACCGGATACGCTGCCAACAACGAACAAATAAAATATACCCTTACTTTTCCGGAAGCCCAGGCTCACTACGTAGATGTGGAAATGACCATAAGCGGCCTGGCGCAGAAAACGTTAGATTTGAAAATGCCCGTTTGGGCACCCGGCTCGTACCTGGTGCGCGAGTTTACCCGCAATATTGAATCGTTGAGTGTAAGTGCTGCAGGCAAAGCGCTCCCGGCTGTAAAAACCCGCAAAAACATATGGCATATTGATGTGGCAGGCAAATCAACGGTAACAGTTAAATATCGTGTATATGCTTTTGAAGTATCGGTACGTACTAGTTTTATTGATGCCGAACACGCGTTCCTGTCATCGCCTGATATTTTTATTTACCCTGATGGTATGCTTAAAACGCCATCAACCGTCCATATAGTTCCTTATAAAGGCTGGACAACCGTTTCAACAAGTTTGGAAAAAGTGAACGGTGATAGTTTCACCCGCACGGCCCCTAATTATGATATTCTGTTTGATTCGCCACTGGAGGTGGGCACACAGGATGTGTTTGGCTTCAAGGTTGGCGATACAGATTACGAAGTGGCAATGAGCGGCGGCGGCAACTATAATAAAGAGCGTGTTAAAAAGGATTTTACCCGGATAGTTGAACAGGAAGTAGCTGTTTTTGGCGAAAACCCTAACAGGCACTATACCTTCATTATACACAATTACTTAAAAGGTGGTGGCGGCTTAGAGCATTTGAGCTCAACTACCTTAGGTGCTACACGCGACGGTTATACGCACGAAGGCACCTACCAAAGCTTTTTATCATTAGCAGCGCACGAGCATTTTCACCTGTGGAACGTCAAGCGCTTACGCCCGATAGCATTAGGTCCGTTTGATTATGACAACGAGAACTATACCACTAATCTTTGGATAGCAGAGGGTTTTACTGCCTACTATCAGGATGTTATTGTACGCCGCACGCAGCTGTACGCCCCGCAAAATTATCTTGATCTGATGGCGAGGCAAATTACCTTGCTTGACAATCAGCCGGGTGCTAAAGTACAAAGCGCTGCCATGGCCAGTTATGATGCCTGGATAAAATCATACCGCCCTAACGAGAATTCTGCTAACACCACTATATCTTATTACACCAAAGGCGCAGTTATAGCCATGATGTTAGACCTGGAGATAATTAATAATACCAAAGGAAAAAACTCATTGGATGATGTAATGCGATACATGTATAACGAGTATTACAAAGTAAAAAAACGAGGTTATACCGATGCGGAATTTAAACTGGCCCTGGAAAAGTTTGCCGGAAAAAATCTGGATGAGTTTTATGCTAAATATATAAACGACGTTACAGATATTGATTATAACAGCTACCTGGCTTATGCAGGCTGCAAATTAACCGATGACTTAGCCGGAAGCAATACCGCCGCGCTTGGCATTACCATGATACCGAATACACGTAGGGTGATAGTAGCAACGGTATTGCGCGGAACTGCAGCGTGGGATGACGGGATAAATGTTAATGATGAAATAATTGCCATTGACGGTAAACCTGCAGACAGCAAAGAACCTATTGGGGGTGATAAAAAACCGGGAGATAAAATTTTGGTGAAACTGATACGCGATGGCCTTGAAAAAGAAATACCGGTAACGCTTAAACGATCTACAACCGTAAAATATAAAATTGAGCAACTTGCAAATGCTACCCCTCAGCAATTGGTAGTGCGTAAAAAATGGATGACGCTGCAGTAGAGTAGTTTTTTGCACTACAAGCCTCAGCTGCTCTTTCAATATTGTCATTGCGAGGTACGAAGCAATCGCAAGGACAAAAGCAGCCATGCATAGTTCGCGATTGCTTCGTACCTCGCAATGACAACAGGTTAATTTTCATAAAGTATATACATCAACGCCCTGAAAAAAGGGCGTTTTTTGTTATACAGAGCCGCTTTTTCTATATGGCGATGATTTGGCACCGTTTTGGTATTAGTTGATATAACTTATGAAATTCATTAACTAAAACATTACCATCATGAACTCATTATTGTATATCATCGCAGTTATTCTCATCATAGGATGGGCACTTGGTTTCTTTATGTATTCAGCAGGCAGCATTATTCACGTATTGCTTGTTATAGCTATTATCTCTTTACTATTAGGGGTTATCAGAAGGCCAACAGCGCTTTAATATATAGCGCCCATTAAGATTTAAAAAGTCCGCAGGAGTTGATCCTGCTGACTTTTTTTTGTGCTATATTAAAACCACAATTGCTACAAGACGGATTTGTCTTTGTAAATAACGCGACGTTTTATACATTAATCTACCATAAAAGTTGTCATTCTGAACGCAGTGAAGAATCTTGTACGCTGTACAGGTCCGCGCGCTTAGCAAAGTTTTATAAGATTCTTCACTGCGTTCAGAATGACAAATAACGCCGTTGCCTGGCATGTGTATAGATCTCTCCTTAGGTCGAGATGACAACGTGAGTAAAATATGCAAAGAAAAGGCCGATCAAACAAAAAAGCCACCCCTTTTCAGGAATGGCCCTCTCACAATTATGTTTCGGCAAATATATTATTCAGCTTCGGCGCTGGCAGTAGAATTGATACCGTTAACCGCTAATACGGTAAGGTCTTCATCGCACTGTTTTTCCTCAGCCAGGGTAGCTTCTAACAGTTCAACTGCCTCGTTGTAACCCAATACACCTGCCAGCGTACGCAGTGTACCATAAGAAGCAATTTCATAATGTTCTACTTTTTGTGCTGCAGAGATAATACCTGCATCACGGGTGTAGCTCCCTTTCTCGGTTTCAGACACAATTTCTTCACTCTCTTTGATCAAGCCCGCCATTGCTTCGCATTTTACTGCCACTGCTTTTTCGCCAATAGAATCAAAAACCTGCTCTAACCTGGTAATCTGATTTTCGGTCTCGCTGATGTGTTTTTCAATTCCAGCGCGCAATTCGTCTGATGTGGCGGCCTTGGCCATTTTAGGCAGCGCTTTAACCAAATGCTTTTCTGCCCAATAAATGTCCTTTAATTCGTCAAGAAATAATTCGTTCAATGCTGATTCCTGAACGTCTGTTGTTTGTTCTGCTTTTTTAGCTGTTTTTGTAGTTGCCATGGTAAATGATATTTTATGTTTTTCTACACAGAACTATACAAAGCAGATGCCACAACAAGTAGTTTTAAGAAAATTATTTTATTTTTAATTTAATCAGAGCATAGAAAGTTCAAATTAGTCGTATTTAAAAGATTAGTGTTATTATAAACTCCTTCCCCGGGGAAGGGTGCGGCTGGCTTTGAGGTGGCGGGAAGGGGTTTAAAAAGCGGTTAAACACCTCCCTACACCCTCCCAAGGGAGGGAATCGCACTTTCCACCGCTCCTTTTTGGCATCGTATCTCTACAACGATTTCAACAATTTCAACGCCTTTTTCAGATCTGCTTTTTTAGCTTTTAAATCCTTCCATGGGTCCTCTGTATTTTTTACCCGCTCCAGTGTATTGAAAATTGTATAGTTGGATAATTTAAGATCATCATTCACCTCGTGCCAGTGTAAAGGCATTGAAACTGTGGCACCCGGCTTTGGCCTAACAGAGTAAGGGCAGGCAATGGTTTGCCCGCGGCGGTTCTGCAAAAAATCAATATAAATTTTATTGGGGCGTTTGGCGGGGCTGCGTTCTATGCTGGTAGTATCCGGTAGTTCTTCGTGAATTTGCTTGGCCACATACTCTGCAAACATTTTAACCAGATCATAATCATATTTAGCACCCAGGTAACAATAAATGTGCAGTCCCTTTGAGCCCGATGTCTTAATAAAAACATCCAGCTGCATGCGTTCAAAAACCTCTTTGGTTTTAAGGGCAGCCTCAACGGCCTGCGTAAATGGCACATCGTGCGGGTCAATGTCAATTACAACAAATTCAGGGTTTTCGGGCGTTTTATACGAGCTGAGCCAAGGGTTTATTTCAATGCAGCCTAAATTAGCCATATAAACCAGGGTGGCAGCATCTTTACCTATAATGTAATTAATGTCCTTGTCGTTGCTTTCAGAGTACAGCTTTTCAGTTTTTATCCATGGCGGCAGGTTGGCCGTATTATCTTTCTGAAAAAAACCGGGGTCATCAATGCCGTTGGGCTGCCTGCGCATAGATATGGGCTTGTCCTTTAAATACGGAACCACCCAATCTGCCATTTCGCGGTAGTAGTTTATTAGCTGCCCCTTGGTAATGCCATCCTTTTTCCAGTATGGCTTATTCAGGTGGGTTACCTTTAATTTATGCTTGCCTACCACTATTGTCTCATCATCAGCCATCTGCTCATCGGGCTTTTCCATAACCACTTTCTCCTTTTCTTTATCAGTACGCAGGCCCTTAAAAACGGGGTGCCGCAAATGCCCGTCAGCCGTCCATTCAGAATACCATACTTCGCACACCAGCTCCGGTTTAACCCAGGTTACTTTTGTGCGGCTATGCTGTTTTTCTTTAAATGGCTTCGTATCCGTTTGCAGCGGTTCCAGCTTTTTATACAGCTCTTTGATGCCGGCATCATTAAAACCCGTACCGCAATTACCAATGTACTTTACACCGTCACCCTTGTTAATACCTAATATCAAAGCGCCAAAATGCTTGCGCGAACCCGTAGGTGCAGTAAATCCGCATATCAACGCTTCCTGCGATTGTTGCAGCTTAAACTTCCGCCACCTGTCTGTACGTTTGCCGCTCTCGTAAAAACTCTCGCCGTCTTTGCCTATTATCCCTTCCCAGCCTTCTTTTCTTGCTTTATTAAAAAGATCAGTACCCTTGCCTGTTATATGGTCGTTATATATTATTGATGTGCTATCCAACTGCTGCACCAGGGCTTTAAGCAGTTGCTTGCGCTTTAATAATTCAATTCCGCGCAGATCATGCCCATCTAAACTCAGCAGATCAAACACATAAAATTTCAGCTGTTTATCCCTGGTGTCACCATCATAATGCTGTATATCCTGAAAACTGCTGCGCCCTTTACTATCCTCTATTACCAGTTCTCCATCCAGCACTGCATCCTTTTTTATTGTCTTTAGTTCGGCAATTATTTTTTTGTAGTTGGCACTAAAGTCAATATTGTTGCGGGATATTAGTCTGGCTTCTTTACCTGTATAACCCAATGCGCGGTAGCCGTCCAGCTTACGTTCATAGATCCAGTTATCATCATCAAATAGCTTGTCATCCAATTTGGCCATCATTGGCGAGAAGGCTTTACCGGAGCTTTTTAGTGCAGGAGCATCCTCTATCCCGATGGTGTCATCAGTACTTTTTTTTTCAACCTTAACCTTATGTTGCTTGGGCAAATCTTTCGCCTTGCCGTCTTTGTTGTTCAGCATTTCCTTAACGGCATCGGGCACCAGGTCCTCACTATTAAAATCATCAACGGCATATTCGTCGCGGTGCTTTATCAGCAGCCAGGAGTTATCTTCTTCAGCGTTCTTAATTTTTACCAGCGCGAATTCGCCTTTCAAAATATCGCCGTCCATCCTGATCTTTAAATTACCTGATTTTAGGCCGGCACGCAGTTGCTTTATATCATCCTTGCGGTCGTCTGCCAGCGAGGTATAGGTACCTTTATCCCAGATAATAACCACCCCTGCCCCATAATTACCGTTAGGAATAATCCCTTCAAAGTGCTGATAATCTACGGGATGATCTTCTACCATCATAGCCAGGCGCTTATCATTTGGATTGAGCGATGGGCCTTTAGGCACTGCCCAGCTTTTCAGCGTACCGTCCAGTTCCAACCTGAAATCATAATGCAAACGCGAAGCATGGTGCCGCTGTATTACAAACGATAATGTTTTGCTATCGCTTTTACCGCCTTTGGGTTCGGATGTTTGCTTAAAATCGCGCTTTTTTACATAGGTCTCCAGGCTCATGGGTTACGCTCCTTTCTTGGTGTTCAGGCTGGCCATTAACTGGTCGTACAGATCATCGCTGGTAGTTTTTTGCGGAGTAAGCTTTTTAACCTTGGCGCGTTTGCCTTTTGATTTTGCCTTTATAATGTTCAGCAATGATTCGCTGTACTCATCTTTAAATTTTGATACGTCAAACTTCTCGGCGTATTGGTCTATCAGGGCCAGGCCCATATCCAGCTCCTTTTTAGTTACTGTAACCTTGTCACCTACTTTCAAATCCTCCGTACTTCTTATCTGCTGACCGAATCTTATCCGTGTAACCACCAGCACGTTATCAACCGGATGCACTATGCACAAGCTCTCGGTACTGCGCAGCACAAAGCGCGCAAGCCCTGCTTTTTTTGACTTTGCCAATGCTGCCAGCAAAAGCGCGTAGGCTTTATTGTTCTTGGTATCAGGTTCGGTATAGTAGGATGTTTCGTAAAACATGGGGTTAACATCGGCAATGTCAACAAAGCTTTCAATAGTTATCAGTTTGCTTTTTTCGGGTGCGGCGTCTTCAAAATCGCTGTCGTCCATTATCACATAATCATCGCTCAACTTATAGCCTTTGACAATTTTATCGTACGGCACCTCTTTATGCGTTTGCTCATTAATCCTCTGAAAGCGGATGCGCGAATGGTCGCGGCCATCCAGCATATCAAAATCAAGATTGCTTGTTTGCACAGCAGAATACAACTTTACAGGGATGTTTACCAACCCAAACCCTATTGAACCTTTCCAGATAGATCTCATGCTTAATGCTTTATTATTATCTATAACTGATTTGCCTGCAAACGGTTTGCCATAATTGATAAAGCAAAAAACCTACTATGATAAATATTCCACTTAAAATGTATTTTTGGGGCTGATGGCAACAGGCAACAAACTTTATTTTGCTTCTGATTTTCACTTAGGGGCCGGTGGTTACGAAAAAAGCCGCGCGCGCGAGGCCAGATTAGTACGCTGGCTGGACAGTATAAAGGCCGATGCTTCTGAGCTTTTTTTAATGGGCGATGTATTTGATTTTTGGTTTGAATACAGCACCGTTATCCCTAAAGGCTACATCCGTTTTATAGGCAAACTGGCGGAGCTGGCCGATGCCGGAATAAAAATATACCTTTTTAAAGGCAACCACGATATGTGGATGTTCGGTTATTTTGAAAAAGAGCTGGGTGCCACCATAATTACGAATGAACTGATAATAGAGCGCGGCGGAAAAAAATTCTTTTTGCATCACGGCGATGGCTTAGGTGCAGGCGACAGTGGTTATAAGCTACTTAAAAATATATTTCGCAGCAGGTTTTGCCAGTGGCTGTTTGAGCGCTTACACCCTAATTTGGGTGTGGGTATTGCCAATTACTGGTCGCGCAAAAGCCGGCTTAGTAATCTTGGCGATGAGCCATATAAAGAGGAAGAACAGGGCTGGCTTTTGGATTTTAGCAAGGAGCTTATAAAAACCACCCCATACAATTACCTGATATTTGGTCACAGGCATTTCCCTATGGAGGTGCAATTAACGGATGAAAGCCGTTATATAAACCTGGGTGAATGGATAAATTACGACTCATACGCGGTGTTTGACGGTGTAGAGCTAAAACTGGAACGCTTTGAGCAGGCTGTCTGAGTGCTGCTCATCGTAGAAATGTCAAACCTTTTGCCTTTCTGCTTTAAGCTTTTACCTTGAATTAAAAAACCGTATTTTTGTGCGCTTTTTAGGGCTTTAGTATATCGCCCCGAATAATAATAAGATTATGTTAGATAAGTTAGAGGCGATATTTCAACGCTGGAAAGATGTAGAAGCTGAACTGAGCAGCCCGGATGCCATGGCTGATATGAAGCGTTTTGCCCAATTAAATAAAGAATATAAAGACCTGGCTAAAATTGTTGATGAGTATAATGTATACCGCAACATTATGAGTAATATAGACACCAATAAAGGCATTCTGGCTACCGAAAAGGATGAAGAGTTTAGGGAAATGGCCAAAATGGAACTGGATGAGTTGCTTGTTCAGCAAGACGAAATGGAGGAGAAGATCCGCCTGATGCTGATACCTAAAGACCCTGAAGACAGCAAAAATGCCATTGTTGAGATACGCGGTGGCACAGGTGGCGATGAGGCCTCTCTTTTTGCAGGCGACCTTTACCGCATGTACATGCGCTTTTGCGAAAAACGTGGCTGGAAAACTGAACTGGTTGACTTTACCGAAGGAACAGCAGGTGGCTACAAAGAAATTGTATTTAACGTTATAGCGGAAGACGCTTACGGTACTTTAAAATACGAATCGGGCGTGCACCGTGTGCAGCGTGTGCCGGATACTGAAACGCAGGGCCGCGTACATACTTCAGCGGCATCAGTTGTGGTATTGCCAGAGGTGGATGAATTTGATATTGTGTTGAACCCCGCGGATATACGTAAGGATCTATTCTGCGCGTCAGGACCGGGCGGGCAATCAGTAAATACCACTTATTCTGCGGTGCGCCTTACCCACTTACCTACGGGTTTGGTAGCGCAATGTCAGGACCAAAAATCGCAGTTAAAGAACTTTGATAAAGCTTTACAGGTACTACGCTCGCGCGTATACGAACTGGAGCTGCAAAAACACCTGGAAGAAGCTTCTAAAAAGCGTAAAACCATGGTAGCAACCGGCGACAGGTCAGCCAAGGTGCGTACTTATAATTTCCCTCAGGGCCGCTTAACAGAACACCGCATAGGTCTTACTATTTACAACCTTTCCAACGTAATGAACGGTGACATACAGGACATTATGGAAGCCCTGCAGTTTGCTGAGAATGCCGAGAAGTTGAAAGAGGGTACCGTAGCGTAACGCTTATTCTTTTAAACTGTCATCCTGAACGCAGTGAAGGATCTTGTAAATCATGCCGTGCCAGGCGCTCGGCTCACAAGGCGTATAAGATTCTTCGCTATCACACAGAACGACAATTCACGTTTTTCCCAACTCATCTGCTCATTACATTATTTACACATAGGCTTCGCTTTTCATGTTATTTTCATAATACCCCGCTACTTTAGCTATTAATTTTATTATACCAGCGTTCTGCCTGGTTAATTTTACAGAACGCCGGTTTATCTGATAGCGAATTAATAGTGTTGTTATGCTGGCTCTAAAAAATACATCGGGAAGTAATTTATCGGTTTTCAATCACGAAGCCCGTTTAATGGGTACCGAATTTGAGATAAGTGTTGTAGGTGATAACCATGCCTGGGCTAATGACCGTATAAATAGTGCCATAACCGAGATAAACCGCGTAGAAAAGCTATTAACCGCCTTTGGCGACGATAGCGAAATAAACGCCGTTAACGGTAACGCGGGTGTACGTCCCGTTAAGGTAAGCGGCGAAGTTTTTAGATTGATAGACCGCGCGCTAAAGATCTCTGATTTAACGCATGGCGCTTTTGATATTACTTATTACTCTGCCGATAAGCTATTTATTGATAACAATTACAATACCCCTGTAAATACAATCCCCTACTCTGTTACTAAAACAAATTACAAAGGCATTGCTTTAGATGCGCAAAACTGCACCGTGTTTTTAAAGGAAAAAGGCATGCGCATTAGTCTGGCCACTGTAGCCAAAGGTTACGCTGCAGACAGAGCAAAGTATTTAATGCAATTTGAAGGTGTAAGCAGCGGCGTTATTAACGCCGGCGGTGACATTTTAACCTGGGGAACCCAGCCTGATCTTGAGCCCTGGACACCGGCTACAGCTTGCCCCGGTTACAATAATAAATATCTTGCCGACCACGACATTAGCAATATGACCTTAGCGGCTTCTTTTAATAAAGAAATAGCTGCAAAGCAAACAGGCTTAAAGGGCGGATTTGTTGTAAGCGCTATTAAAAGCGTGAATGTATTAAGCCCTTCGGCCGAATTTGCCGGTGCCTTAACTTCCCCGTTAATGGCCATGGGCATAAATGCCGGTTTATATCTGGTAAATCGCCTTAACCAGGTTGGCTGCGTTATTACCGACGACCAAAACCGTGTTTATACTTCTAACGGCATTAAAACAGCTTAAAGCAATTAGCTTGGCTTTGTTAAACCATAAAGGTAAATTAGCCTCTAATTTGCTGTCAATCCCACGCGGCGTCCTAATCAAATGCCTGGCTTTTACATTTTTTTTAGAAATTTCTTTTGTTTGATGATGAGGTGGTTTGTGTATATTGTATTGTTTTTGTTGATTGCGCCAACAGCGTCATCAGCTAAATTAATCAATAGCGCAGCTAAGGTGCCCCCCATTACCAGGCGTTATTATGTTACCCACAATTTGCCATTGGCAGATACCATAATAAAAAAGCACCCACCAGATGAAGACGAAAAGAATAAAATAAAAGAAATATCAAAGGCAAAGCGCCAGTCAAAACCCGAAAAAATTGATAACGCCGGCAACCAGCCCAAGCCACAGCGGGAACGCAGGCCCGAAGGTATGGAACGGCCGCCCGAAATACCCAGAAGAAATGGCAATTAACCCTAACCAAATTTGTAAACTGTAAATGAAGTTCCTTCGAATATTGTTTTTTCTTGTCACGGTTGTCACTGCAAATTCATCGGCAGCCAGGCTGCTTTTGCCAAAAAACCGCCTCACTTTGTATGCCGATACAGATACCATTGTGCGTAAAAGATCTATATCTGTGGGATTTAATTTTGGCAGCGACGCCATGTTTTTTGGCCGTACGGGCCCGATCAGGTATCCATTTTATTCGGCAGACGTTATATACAACACCAAGCAGGGCTTTTTTGCTTACGGATCTTTGCTGCGTTTAATTGGTTACCGTACTTCTATTGACGAAATAGATGTGGGCGGCGGCTATCTTTACCGTCCTTCAAAAAAATTCTCGGGTTCTGTCAGTTATACCCGTTTTATCTTTAACAAAGAGCAACGCATTATTGAATCGGCCACAAATAATGATATCAATTGGAAAAATGCCTATAACTGGGGGCCCTTTAAATCTACAGTGATACTGGACTACCTGTTTGGCCGCTCAAGCGATTTCTTTGTCACCGTAAGCCAATCTAAATACTTTGAGCCCGACTGGCGGCTTTTCAGCAATAACGACTATCTAACATTCAACCCTTCAATAAGTATGATATTGGGCACACAAAACTTTGTGCAAACCTATTCGCTTGACCACCAGGACCGTTTTGTTGATGCCAGCATCGTACCAAAAGCTTACTCACCCTACCAATATAACAATGGCCGTTTTAATGCTTTAAATTATAGTTTTAAAATACCTGTTGCCTACAACAGGGCGCATTATACGTTTGAGTTTGCTTATAAGTATTCCATACCTGTTAATGTTGAAGGCACTTTAAGAAACCGGAAGGAATCGTTTTATAACCTTACTTTTTATTACCTTTTTTATTAACGCGCAATGAATGTTTTGATCATAGAGGATGAGGTTGCCCTTGCACGGGAGCTTGAAATATTCTTAGCCAACAACAATTACATTTGCGAGGTATGCCATACCGGCAAGCGCGGCTCAGAAAAAGTAGCAACTAATCTGTACGATTTTATTTTGATAGACCTGGGTTTGCCAGATTATGATGGCATGGACCTGCTTAAAGAGGCAAAGCAAAATAACCCCGATGCGGTTTGTATTATTTTAACCGCCCGTGCCGAGGTTTATGACCGTGTGCGCGGGCTGGATCAGGGCGCGGACGATTATCTGCCCAAACCTTTCTCGTTACTTGAATTGCAAAGCCGCATGCAAGCCATACTAAGGCGTAAATTCGGGCTTAAACAGAGCGTAGTTGAGTTAGGTGGCTTTGCTATAAATTTAACCGACCGTACTATTACCCATAAAGGCGGCGTTGTAAATACTATCACTAAAAAGGAGTTTGACCTGATAGCTTATTTAATTCTGCATAAAAACCGTACCCTTACGCGCACACAACTGAGTGAACATATATGGGGCAGCATTATTAATGATGATTATGACTCTAATTATATTGATGCGCATATAAAAAACATTCGTAAAAAGTTAAATGCCTACTCGCCGCCCGACTGGCTGGAGACGGTAAGGGGGCTGGGTTATAAAATCACCGTGAATAGCTGATACTTTGAAACTAAACACCAAACTAACGCTGTTTAATGCCGTATCAAAGTTGGCAATTGCGGTGCTGTTTGTTCTTTTAGTGCCTTTACTGATAACCGAGATCAGCAAAAACTATGTTGACAACAAGCTTATCAAGCAAAAAACAAAATTCCTGCAAATAGTTGACCAGCAGGGAATAGCCGAATATATACCACCCGGAGAAACTTATGGCAGTTATTATCTGCCCCTTAAAGACGAATATCTTACCATTGAAAAAGACACCCTGTTTAAACGTGCTATTGATACGATTAAGAACGAGAAGCGCTTAGTTGGGCGCGACACCATAGAGTATCGCATATTAAGCCACACCTTTAAGCTTGATAGCCAAAACTACCTGCTTGAGATAGGAAAAAGTACGGTTACACTTAATGACACAAGCGCACCGCTGCAAAACCTGGCTTTTGTTGTGCTGATAAGCATGGTATTACTCACCATTTTGGCTGATCAGTTATATACCAACTACCTGCTGCACCCGCTGGCACTGATAATAAGAACGAAGCTGGTCAATCAAAAATTTCCAAATTTTGGTTCTTACAAAGAAATAAAAACCACTACTACTGATTTTCAGCACCTGGATATCAGTATTCATAAAATGATAGAGGCTATTGAGGCGGCCTTCCAAAAAGAGCGTGAATTTATTTCAAATGCTTCGCACGAATTGATGACGCCCATATCCATCCTGCAATCAAAAATTGAGAACATGTTTGAGCGGGAAGATATTGCCGAGGATCTTAAGTTACGCTTGCTTGAAATGCAAAAAATGCTAAACAGGCTTAAAAGCATAACTAAAACCTTGTTGCTGATATCGCAAATTGAGAATGAGCAATTTTTAAAAGAAGACAAGGTTTCCATTAAGGAACTTTTGCACGAGGTTTATGAGGAGATCTCTATCCGCCTTACGGAGAAAGATATTTCCTGTACGATAACCGCGCCCGAAGACAAACTGCTCGTCAACGTAAATAGCTTTTTGATATTTAATTTGTTTTTTAACCTGATAAACAATGCCATTAAATATAACAAGCCTAACGGTGAAATTAAGATATTTACAACTACCGACAATGGCAGATTAGCGGTAAGTATAATTGATACGGGAATGGGTATAAGCCCGGAGGCATTACCTTTTATATTTAACCGCTTTAAAAAATTCAGGCAATCCTTACAACAGGACAGCTTTGGCCTTGGCTTGCCAATAGTAAAATCAATAGCCAATTTTCATGGTATAGAAATACTGGTAAATTCTCAATTGAATGAAGGCAGTACCTTCAAATTAATTTTCCCTGCAAACCTGGTTGTTGATCTTTAGTACCCTCCTCTATGTCATTTAGACGACCCGCGTAGGGTTGAGTGAAGCGAAGGGGGAAATGACAACACCTTTTAAAAAAAATCTCACGCGCAGATTTAAACCATTTCAAGCCAAATTAGTCTAACAACCACAAAACAATTTTTCAGAAAATGGCCAGTATATTTAAGTATGCTACCGGTTTGTTGCTAACCGGAGCAATGTGTGCAATGGTATTAACCGCCGATGCGCAAAGGCGCGGTACCGGCGGCGTTCGTGGTGGTGTAAATATAGCGCGCGGCGGTGGTGGTTTTGGTTACCGACCGGCATTTTCAATGGGTTTGGGGCTGGGTTATAACCGTGGTTTTTACGGCGCGGGCCTGGGTGTGTGGGGATACCCTAACTTAGGTTTCCGTATGGGGGCAATGGCTCCGGGATTTTATCCTTTTTACTTTGGAACCAGTTTATATTATTATTCCGGTGGCGCATTTTACCGCCCTAATGATACAGGTGGATATACCGTAGCCGATCCGCCGGTTGGAGCAGCTATACCTAATTTGCCAAAAAACGCGCATTCAATAGTTATTAACGGCGCGCAATATTATGAGTATCGTGGAGTGTATTACACCGCGCAGGTTAATGATAAGGGCGAAACCATTTATGTAGTTGCCGGCAAAGACGGGGTTTTAAATACTGATAATGACAGCAACATGGCTCCCCTGCCAAAAATTGGCGACACCGTTGGTAAACTGCCCGATGGCAGCCAGAAAGTAACCCTTAACGGCGTTAATTATTTTGCTGCGCCTGATGGTGTTTATTATGAGGCTGTGGTAAAAGACGGCAATACTACCTACCGGGTGGCGAGTGTTCCATCCGCTGATGATTATAAATAAGCGTTAAAGCATTTCAATAAAAAAGCCGCCCCCAATTGGGGCGGCTTTTTTATTGAAATTAGTGTTTGCCATGTCCCTTACCCGGACCGTGACCCGGGCCACCAGGACCCGGATGCGGACCGCCCGGACGTGGACCATGACCTGGTTTCGGACCTTTAGGGCCTTTACCCGGTTTCCAATGGGCTTTATATTTCACGTCGGGGCTGTTACGGATAATAACCTGATCGTGACGGCCTTTGTAGGTTACATATTTAGTGCGGTAAACATCGGCCCTTAACCATGGGCGGGGTTCGTTAACAACAACCTTATAGTTATTGTTAATGTTATAATTGGCATAACGAACCGGTAACCTGCGCGAGCGTACCCATACGTTATTATCCAAATAAACATACTGGTGATTTGGCACATCATAATAAGTGTCAATATCAGGCAGGTAATAATTTTCTACGTAATCATATCCAACGGGCCCCCAGGCCGGCTGGCTGCCAATGTTTACATTTAAACTAATCTGCGCATTGGCTGATGTATAAAGTAAACTGCTAAAAACGGTAGCGGCAATTAATGTTATCTTTTTCATAGCTATCAATTTATTTGGATGTAAGACAACTTCAAATCAAAAAAGTTTACTCAATAAAAAAAGCGGCCCTGGTAAAGGGCCGCTTTTTTTTTAAATATATAGTTGAACTATTCCTTTTCCTTATTGTCAGCTTTTTTATCCGCCATGGCTAAAACAGGCTTACCAATAACTTTATAATTGCCATCTCCGCGTAGTACTGCTGCGGTAAGGGCTTTATCCTGTAAGGTTTTTACGGCTTGGGCCATTTCGTTATCATACTTTTGGTTGGCTTCAAAGCGGCCCTTTTCGTAATAGTAGCGAGACACTATTTCGTTCTCTAAAGCTTGCTTTATTTCTGTTTTATGAATTTGCAGATCGTTTTTCTTGCTATTCATTAACTTGGTTTTCAAAATATCATACTCCGCCTGGATCTGGTCAAACTGCTTTTCTTTGGTAGCGTCTGATTTTAAGATGTCAAGCGTTCTTTCTGATACCGTATTATAGCTGTAGTTTTTACCGGCAAGATATTTCACAAAGTCGTTATATTCAGCATCGCTCAAAACAAAGGTCTTGGCATCGGCAATTTTTGGGTGGGCATCGCGATACTTAGTGGCGTAATCAAATAATAATAGCTTGCCAATAAGGGTTTGGGTAACGGTTGCATAACGTTCCTGCTTAACAGAAATGTCCGGATAAATACCGCTGCCATCATAAACAGAACGACCGGCTTTGGTTTTAAATTCATGCAAAGTTGAATCAGCAAATTTAATTACGCTGCCATCGTCTTTACGGTGCGCGTAATCCAGTTCCTGTATGCAACGGCCTGATGGCACATAATATTTAGCGATAGTAATTTTAACCAGGCTATTGTAGGGCAATGAGAAGGTTTGCTGAACCAAACCCTTACCATAACTACGCTGACCAATAACAACACCACGGTCCAGATCCTGAATGGCACCAGCCACAATTTCTGAAGCAGAGGCCGACCTGTTGTTTGTTAACACCACCAAAGGCAAATCCGGAGCAATTGCGGGTGCCATAGTTTTGTATACATAACTTTTCTCCCTCACTTTTCCTTTTTGCGATACCACCTCAACACCCTGCGGTATAAAAAGGTTAACAATTTTCACAGCCTCCTGCAAAATACCGCCGCCGTTTCCACGCAGATCAAGTATCACGCCTGCCGGGTTGTTCTTTTTTATTGCAACCAGGGCGCTGGTAACTTCATCCGCAGAGTTTTCCAGAAACTTATCCAACTTTATGTAGCCCATGTTACCATCAACCATACCAGAGTAGGATACGTTAGGTTGCTTTATCTCATCGCGTACAACGCTTTTTATTAACTGATTGGCATCGCCTTCGCGCTTAACCACCAGTTTAACCGCAGTTCCGTTTGATCCTTTAAGCAACGTGCTTACCTGGTCGTTATCTTTACCCTGCAGCGGGACATCGTTGATAGAAATTATCTGGTCGCCGGCCCTAACGTCGGCTTTTTGGGCCGGATAGGCTTCAAACACGCTTGAAACGAAAACTTTGTTATCACGCAAAAAAATACTCGCGCCAATGCCCCCGTACTGTGTGCTTACGTAATGGAGCTTATAATCTTCAATTTCCGATTCGGGAACAAACTCGGTGTAGGGGTCAAGGCCATTAAGCATGGCGTCGGCACCGGTTTTAAGCATCTCTGCCGAGTTGATGTCGTCAACATAGTTAACATTTACCTCTTTGTATAACGAGGCAAACACTTCCAGATTTTTTGAGATCTGAAACAAGTCGTCTTTAAAACTCCATGTGCCTACAGCTAATGTCAGCAGCCCTGCGGACAAAATGATCTTTTTATATTTTTCCATCACACGCACTTAAATAAACTTAAAAAATAAAAATACAAAAATTAGATCTTTATTAATGAAACAACTAACAGAGATTTTACAGTCTGTTGTTGTCCATATTAGCCAAAGCTTTTTGCAACGTAAACACCACGTATTCGCGTTTACGGTTAACCAGCTGCATTATGGTATTAATTAAGGCTTCTTCCTGGCCCTCTGTGTAATTTAATTGCTGATCGGTGAGATGATTATATTTTCTTTGTAACTTAATTTTTACCCGTTCCCAGTCTTTGTTACTGATAGTTACCTCTGCCATAGTTATATATTTTGGGCAAATATAAAAATAACCTGATTGGCATTTTTAAAATTTTGGTATAGCAATTGTTTATATTAAAAATATAGCTTTACTTAAAAGCACTATTTTTATTAAAACTACATTATTTATGAAAAAGTATTTATTAGGTGCAGCGTTACTGATGGCAGTGAGCATCAGCGCTAAGGCACAATTTAGTTTAGGCGTAAAGGGTGGCGTTAATTTTTCAAAGATAGCTACCGATAATTTGAATGAATCAACAGTAGCCGGTTATCAGGCCGGTTTATTTGCCCGTGTAGGCAGCGGGGTTTACTTACAACCCGAAGTTTATGTAAGCAGCAAAGGCGGTAAGTTTAACTCAACCGCTAATAACACCAACTACAGCGGCGACGTTAAATTTACTACTTTAAACGTACCGCTTTTGTTAGGTACTGCAATTGGCGATGACAGCTTTAACTTCCGCATTATGGGTGGCCCTATCTACTCTTATATTATGGATAAGAGCCAAAACTTCTCGGCCAATTTTAATGGTGCCTATGCCGATTTTGGCAACTACAAAAACAGCACATTGGGCTACCAGGTGGGTGCCGGCGTTGATATTGGCGCTATTACTGCCGATTTAAGGTATGAAGGCGGCCTTACCGATGTAAATAAAAACTACGGTCAGCGCCAAAACCTTTGGGCTTTGAGTGTTGGTTTTAAATTCTTTTAGTCTGAACTAAGATTTATAGGATTAAGGGATTTCCTTGATTTTAAGAAACCCTTCCGGAGAGAACCGGAAGGGTTTTTATTTTGGTAGTTTATAAATAATTTCTTTTTCAAATACCTTAATAAGATTTGCTATTCCTGTAGCATTAACCCCATACCCCCCAACTGAATGTGTCTGGTCGTACGCAAACACAAGTCCTATTTCGGTCTTATTATCTTTAAACCAATAGTCGGTTTTATCATAAAAGGCGTGATATTGGAGATTCCTTTTCGGCTCTTTTATAAAAATATCGAAATAATACTTGTAGCCAGTATTTGAATCGCCTGTTATGTCAGTAATTCTATATAAAATATTTTTGTTCGAAACGGCCAACTTATTCATGTCACTTTTAAATTCATCTATGTTCCTTTTGTAATCATAGGTTTTAATTGGCGGAAATGTTGAACTAACACCTGCCACAAAATAAACGCAAGTGCCTATACATAATATTAAACCCACTCCAAACGCTATAATTAAATATCTATTCATCCATTTTGAAATAATACATAAAGGTAATTTAAAACGAAGGTATAATTGACTATTTTTTAGTACAAAAAAGGTATAAAACAAGTAAAGCCCCTGATGGGCAGGGGCCTTTACTAACCAATTATAAACCTAAATTATGAGAAGAGGCTGTAGGAGAAGGAGTCGAACCTTCACAGAGTGGTTATGCTTATTGCTAAGCGTTTCCCATTATCTCCGCCACCGCGACGAGGAGGTGTGTCTGCCAAAAATTTCACCATCCTACAGTATAAAATTCACGCCAGTGAATTGCTGTTGGGGAAGGATTCGAACCTCCACAGAGTAGTTAGCCCGCTTCGGGTTTCCTATGATCTCCGCCACCGGGACAAGGAGGTGTGTCTGCCAAAAATTTCACCACCCAACATTATATTTTATAAGAACGACGATTAGGTTTTATCGATTGCTTGATACAAAAGTAATATAGCCACATCTTTCTTGCAAATATTTCAACAAAATTATTTTATTTTTATACAAATTTTAATTAAACTTGTATTTAAATATTGAAATTCAAATTTATGTCTCACAGAAAAGCGCAAAATTTAGAAATTGATAATCTGGATATACAGATTTTATCAATATTAATGAAAAACGCGACCACTCCTTACACCGAGATCGCTAAGGAATTAATAGTTTCTGGTGGCACAATACACGTGCGCATGAAGAAACTGGAGGAGATGGGCGTTATTAAGGGCGCCAGCCTTGAAGTTGACCCACAGAAACTGGGATACGATATCACCGCGTTTTTGGGTATATTTCTTGAAAAGGGTTCGCAATATAACGAGGCCGTTAAACAGTTAAAGACTGTAAAAGAGATAGTTGAACTACATTATACAACCGGCAGCTACAGCATTTTTGCCAAAATTATTTGTCATGATACCACGCATTTACGCGAAGTATTGAATGAGCAGATCCAGGGTGTTAAAGGGATACAACGTACTGAAACCTTTATATCTCTTGAAGAAAGCATAAAAAGGCAAATTACGCTGGAACAGCATGACTTTGGTCATTAATATTATTAAACGCTTACTGACGACAGTTACATAAAAATGCCCGGCGACCCTACGGCGGATGATTTAAACACCAGGCCTGCAATATTAAAAGTTTGCAGGTTTTTTTATGCGTTTATATTTAACAGTAATTAACATTACCCCGGCATGTAGTTTTGTTAATAAACCGCATATTAGCATAAACTATTTACATGAAACCTGCCCTAATTACAATATGTTTATTTTTTATGTGCTTTGCGGCGGCGGCACAACAATTTACCTTAAGCGGAAAAATAACGGATGAGGCGGGGCGGCCGGTTCCGTTTGCAAGTGTATATATACAAAATACAACAAGCGGCACTTCTGCCAATAATGAAGGCGAATACACATTTAACCTTAAAGCCGGCAAGCGCACTATAATATACAGAGCTGTTGGTTACCGCCAGGAGCTGTTTGAGCTCGACCTGAAGCAGAACCAGTCAAAAAATATTACCCTTAAGCCCGAGGTTTACCAGTTGCAAACGGTATCTATCAGCGCAACGGGCGAAGATCCTGCTTATGCCATTATTCGCCAGGCCATAAAAAAACGTAAATTTCATTTACAGGAGGTTAAAGCCTACACTGCCGATGTATATATTAAAGGTTTGCAAAAGCTGTTGGATGCGCCGAAGCGGTTTTTAGGCAGGGATATAGAGCAAATGACCAGCAGAATGGGCCTTGACTCCAACAGGCGGGGGATAGTTTATTTATCAGAGTCTGAGTCAAAATACAGCTTTAGTTACCCCGACCAGGTGCACGAAGAAATGATATCATCAAAGGTATCAGGTAATAACAGGGCTTTTAGCTATAACAGGGCATCAGACCTGAAAGTAGATTTTTATGAGAATTACCAAAACTGGGACGAAATTAGCCTAAGGCCGCTGGTATCGCCAATTGCCGATAACGCGCTGTTTTATTATCGTTATAAATATATAGGCCAAACTACGCAAGACGGACAGGAGGTAAACAAGATACAGGTTATACCCCGCCGCGAGCACGACCCATGTTTTGAAGGCTTTATTTATATACAGGAGGATAGCTGGCGGGTGGTAGGTATTGAGCTTTTTATTACCAAAAAAGCCAATATAAGGTTTGTTGATACGGTGAAGGTAAACCAGCAATTTTTGCCTGTTGATAAAAAAGCCTGGATGCCATCAACCGTTAGATTTGATTTTACTGCCGGGTTGCTCGGATTTAAACTGGCCGGTTACTTTGTTTCGGTTTATAACAATTATGATATTAACCCAACTTTTGGCAAAAAGAGCTTTAACGAGCTGCTGCGCATTACCCGTGATGTAAATAAAAAAGACAGCGTGTACTGGTTACAGCAAAGACCCATACCGCTTACGCTGGAAGAAAAAAACGATTATCAGAAAAAAGAAGCGCTTGCTAAACGGCGCGAATCAAAAGAGTATCTCGACTCGCTGGATCTGCGAAACAACAAAGTAAGGCTACGTAATTTTATTACGGGCGGCATCAATATCCGTAACCGCTACGAGCGTGAGTCGTACCACTTTGATGCCATACCCGCATCGCTGTTATTTAATACGGTTGAGGGGCTTGCTATTAATTACAGCGCTTCGTATATCAAAAGAATAGATACAGTTAACAACAAAAATTTCAGCGTTCGTACAAACATCCGTTATGGCTTTGCCAACAGGTTGCTGAATGCTAATGCCACAGTAAACATCCCGGCAGGAAAGCTCAGCCTGAGCGTAAGCGGTGGCTCTGATGTTGTGGATATGAACAACACCCAACCTATCCGCCCCTTTATTAATTCTGTTTATACACTGCTGCAACGGCAAAATTTTCAAAAACTCTATCAAAAAACTTTTGCTTCTGCATCAGTTGGCGGCCGTATTGCCGGTGGCTGGCAGGGTAGCCTGGGCGTTGAATGGGCCAACCGCCATTGGTTAGCCAACTCGTCTGATTACAGCTTTTTTAACAGGCAAAGGGCGTTTACCTCAAACAATCCGTTGGTGCCGGCCGCTGATGTGCCGCTTTTTCCGGATAATACCTCGTTTAAAATTGGATTGCGCACCACTTACAACTTCAGCAATAAATACGAAACCTATCCAAACGGACGAAGGTATGTTCAATCAAAATATCCTACCATTGGATTAACGCTTACCAAGGGGCTTAAAAACGTGTTAGGTTCTGATGTAGACTATACGCAAATTTCTGCTGATATTTCTAAGTATAACATCAGTATGGGTGTTTATGGCAGGTCTTCGTTCTATCTTTCGGCAGGAAAGTTCCTGAGCAATAGCAGTTTATTTTATACCGATTATCACCATTTTAACGGCAACCAGGTGCTTTTGTACAAGGGAGGTTTAAACAGTTTCCTGCTATTGGATTACTATCGCTTCAGTACGCAAAAAGAATACCTGGAGGGCCATTTAGAGCATAACTTTTCGGGCTTTATAACCAATAAGCTGCCATTAATACGCAAGCTTAAATTGCAGGAAATTTTAAACGTAAACTACCTTTCTACGCCTGATTTGAAAAACTATTACGAAGTGGGCGTGGGCTTACAGTACTTTACTTTCAGGGTGATGTATGGCTGGTCATTCAATTCAGGCAGTAATGCCACATCAGCTTTTAGATTAGGCATAAATTTTTAATGTGCGCTACAAGCCGTCATGCCGAATTTATTTCGGCATCCCACAGGACATGCACGCCTGCTTAGCGTGTGTGGTGCTGAAAAATAAATTCAGTATGACATTTTGTATTCGTGATTACCCTCTAATAAAATCTATAGGTAAGCTAGATTTTTTGGTTTAAAACAGCATCCGGGCTCATATCCACAACTAAAATTATTATCTTAGCGACCTTTTAATTCGGATAATGAACAAATTTTACGGAACGGGTGTAGCTATTATAACGCCTTTTCAAGCAAACGGCGAGATAGACTTTAACGCGCTTAGAAACCTGATAGAGTATTTAATTGAGGGTGGCGTTGAGTACATAGTGTCTTTAGGCACTACTGGTGAAAATGTTGTGTTAACTGCCGAAGAGAAAAAGAAGGTATGGGCCTTTACAGCCGAAGTTAACCGCGGACGTATTGACCTTGTTGCCGGTATTGGCGGTAATAACACAGCCGATATAATTGAGCAAATTAAGGCTTTTGACACTACAGGTTATGCCGGTATTCTATCAGCTAGTCCATCCTACAATAAGCCTACCCAGGAAGGCATTTATCAGCATTATAAAGCCATTGCGGCGGTTGCGCCACTGCCAATAATTTTATACAACGTCCCGGGCCGTACAGGCAGTAATGTAAGCGCCGGTACTACCGTGCGTTTGGCGCACGATTTTAAAAACATTATAGGCATTAAAGAAGCATCGGGCAATTTTGAGCAGTTTAACCTGATAATGCGCGATAAACCAGAAGGATTTTTGCTGATATCAGGCGACGACCCGGTTACGCTGCCTATGATGGCGCTTGGTGCCGTGGGTGCAATAACCGTTATAGGAAACGCTTTGCCACGCCAAACGTCTGATATGGTACGCGCCGCACTTAATAACGATTATGCTGCCGCGCAAAAAGCACATTTTAGCCTGGTGGAGTTTACCCGCTTGTGCTTTGTTGAAGGCAGCCCGGCGGGAGTTAAAACCGCGTTGAGCGTGTTAGGCGTTTGCGGCGACACCGTGCGCCTGCCTTTAGTACAGGTTGGCAGCAGTACTGTTGATCTGTTTAAAAAGGAGCTTGCAAAAATAACCGCATAAAAAAACCCCCGTATACCCGGGGGTTCAAATTTCTTTTCTATAATCAGCAAAAAAAGCTAATTAAGCTTTGTTTTTAGCATTCTGAACTTCCAAACGAATTGACTGAGCCAGGTTTTTCAGATCTTGCATACCTTTACGCACGCGGGTTCCGGCAGCGCTGTTGCCTTTGTTGTAAAACTTGTCTGCATCTGCTTCTAACGACGCAATTAAGTTTTTTACTTCAGTAAATTTTTCCATTTAAATTACTCCTTTTTAATATAATTTGAGGTTTTTTGTTTTTGTTAAGCTAATCTAATACGTTTTATCGAAAAAAAAAATTTTACCTATTAAGTAAGCCGTTTTTTTTAAAAATTAACGCCTCTAAGGGTTAAATCAACTTATTATGAGGGCTTTATAACCATTTTGCAGCAACAAAAAAGCACCCGGCGTTTAAGCCGGGTGCTTTTTGCTTTATTAGATAGCGATTTATTAAACCGCCTTAACTTTATCGCTTTTATAATGACCCGCCTTAAGCTTTTCGCCCATTTCGGTGTAAGCATCAAGCGTGCGCTGCACATCGGCTAAAGAGTGAGCCGCGGTTGGAATTAATCTCAAAACGATCAATCCTTTCGGAATAACCGGATAGATAACTATTGAACAAAATATGCCATAGTTTTCGCGCAGATCGCGGGTAAGCGCGGTAGCTTCGTACAAATCGCCTTTTAAAAATACCGGGGTAACCATGGTATTGGTAACACCCAGATCAAAACCACGCTCGCGTAAGCCACTTTGCAGCGCGTTGGCTATCTGCCATAGTTTTTCGCGTAGCTGTGGCTGCGATACCAGCAACTCAAAACGTTTTTTTAACCCGATAACCATTGGCATTGGCAATGCCTTGGCAAATATCTGCGAGCGCATGTTATAACGCAGGTAATCAACAATTTGCTTATCGGCAGCAACAAAACCACCTATGCCTGCCATTGATTTGGCAAAGGTGCCAAAATAAACATCAATGCCGTCAATACAGTCCTGCTCTTCGTGTGTGCCGGCTCCGGTTTTACCCATGGTACCAAAACCATGCGCATCATCAACCAGCATCCTGAAATTGAATTTTTCCTTTAAAGCAACTATATCTTTTAAACGCCCCTGCGCTCCTGACATGCCAAAAACACCCTCGGTTATCAGCAGTATGCCGCCGCCTGTTTGTTCTGTTAAACGGGTAGCACGCTCCAGCTGTTTTTCGCAGCTTTCAATATCGTTGTGCTGGTATACATAACGCTTACCTATATGCATCCGCAGACCGTCAATTATACAGGCATGCGATTCTGCATCATAAACTATAACATCATTACGGTCAACCAGCGTATCAATTATTGATACCATGCCTTGGTAACCATAGTTTAACAAATAAGCATCTTCTTTACCTACAAATTTGGCCAGGTTGGCTTCTAACTCTTCGTGGTGTATTGAATTTCCCGACATCATCCGCGCGCCCATTGGGTAGGCCATACCGTAATCTGCCGCTGCTTTGGCATCAGCCTCCCTAACTTCGGGATGATTAGCCAGGCCTAAATAATTATTAAGGCTCCAAACCAAATGTTCCTTCCCGTTAAACATCATATGCGGTGCTATCTCGCCTTCTAACTTAGGGTAGGAGAAATACCCATGCGACCACTTTTGATGCTGCCCTAACGGGCCGCCCATACTTTTCGAAATCTTATCAAATAAATCCAATGTACTGTGTATTTAATTTGCAAATATAGCTATATGAGAAGCAAGAGACAAGAAGCAAGAATTAAGATCCTTACTTACAGAAAAAGCCAGAAATCTTAATTCCTGGCTCTTGATTCTTGATTCTATCTCACTAATCTACATTATCATGCAGAAAAGAGTTGTTATTGCGAATGCCTGTTCTGCCTTCGTCATCAGGAAGCAGGGAGAACCTTGATACCTGTGTTTCGTTAGAAGCAGGCGGCTCCTGCAAAGCTATTTCTTTGCGCTTGTAAGCAGGCACATTCTCCATCTCTTGTATGTTACCGCTGCGCAATTTCATGCTAAGGTCCTTCAATCTCATAATACGCTCGCGCGATTTACGCAATTGCTCCTCAATAGATTCATCGGTTTTATTGTCGTCGGCACCTATAACTGCAAGCGGAGCTATTTCTTCCTCTACAGCCTCTTCTTCCTCCTCTTCAATATCTTCTATCTGCATGTCTAATATCGAAGACGGCTCAGAAAGTTTGAAAGTAAATTCAGGCACATCGCTTTCTTCTGCCTGCGCTACCGGCTCCTCTTCCTGAAGATTAAACCTCACCATACCCGTATCTTCTTCTGATGCCTGTGGTTTGGCTGCAAATAGATCGAACAATCCGGTTTGGGCCTGCTCCTCTTTCTGATTTTTTAAGTACAGGGACGAACTCTCCGGTGCAACAAGCTCATTAACGGGAGTAATAAACTCGTTAACGGGCCTTACCATAGGTGCATCGGGCACCAACATAGACACTACTTTTTTGCTGTTATGTTCTTTCTCGCGCTCGTCTTTAGTTTGGAAACCGGTTGCTATAATAGTAACCGATATTTTGTCGCCTAAATTTTCGTCGCGGCAGTTACCCCATATCAAATCGGCAGCTAAGCCGGCTTCTTCCTGTATGTAATCGGTAATAATGCTTACCTCGTCCATGGTTACTTCTTTTTCGCCAGAGCTTATGTTAAGCAATATATAACGCGCGCCTTCAATTTCATTATCTTTTAGCAGCGGCGATGCCAAAGCACCTTCTACAGCCTTAAGCGCGCGGTTCTCGCCTTCGGCAGAGCAGCTACCCATTATAGATACGCCACTGTCTTTCATTACAGTGCGCACATCTTTAAAGTCAACGTTGATATAGCCGGGCAGTGTTATAATTTCGGCTATGCCCTTTGCGGCCGTGGTCAATATATTGTCCGCCTGTGCAAAGGCAGACCCTAATGTAAGGTTACCAAAGATCTGGCGCAGCCTGTCGTTAGATATTACCAGGTAAGAGTCTACATATTTTTTAAACTCTTCCATACCTTCTTCGGCCTGCATACGGCGACGCTTGCCTTCAAAAGAGAACGGCGTGGTAATAATACCCACCGTTAAAATATCCAGCTCGCGGGCGGCTTTGGCAATTATAGGGCTTGCACCTGTGCCTGTACCACCACCCATACCTGCGGTGATGAAAAGCATGCGGGTATTGGTGCCCAGCATTTGCTTTATATCGTCAATATTCTCTATAGCTGAGTTTTTACCAACTTCGGGGATCGATCCCGCTCCCATTCCTTCGGTAAGGCTGGCACCCAACTGTACTTTATTAGGAATAGGGCTTAACTCAAGCGCCTGGGCATCGGTATTACATATAATAAAGTCGACACCGGTTATTCCTTGCTTGTACATGTGGTTAACCGCGTTGCCACCACCGCCGCCAACACCAATAACTTTGATGATAGACGACTTTTCTTTTAACATCTCAAATTGCATAATCCTTGTTTTTCAGCTATTTGGTATTTGACGATTCAGTAGATTAAACCATTGTAATAATATAACTTTTTCCACAAGCTTTTTCCACAATTGTGTATTATGTGGAAAAGTTTAATGCTTGTTGAAAATTACGACCCCAGCCCCCTCTAAATCTCCCCCCGGAAGGGGAGACTTTGAATAGCAGCTTTAAGCCCTCCCTTCCGGGGAGGGTTGGGTGGGGCTGTTTATTTCAAAAAGTCTTCGTCTTTTATATCGTCTTTAATAAACTTTTTTCCGCTCTCTAATATTTTACCTAGCAAACCAAACTTACGGTCGTCGGTATATTTTTGTTTTTCTGTACGTGTCTCCACCTGTGGCAATGTTAAGCCGTCATACTCCATTTTCTGGATGCCTTTTATCAACAAGCCAATGCCGGTAGCAAAGGTTGGGCTTTGCATTTCCTCGTAAACATTTTTAGGCAGCAGTTCGTTTTTTGCCAAATGCTCGTTAGGATAACCAACACGGCAATCTAATCCGGTTACAAACTCAACCAGTTGTGGCAAATGCTTTAACTGAGCACCACCACCGGTTATTACTATGCCCGCTATCAGTTTCTTTTCGTAGCCGGACGATTTTATCTCGTAGTAAACATGCTCTACAATCTCTTCCATACGCGCCTGGATAACAAAGGCCAGATTTTTAACAGAGATCTCTTTTGGCTCGCGGCCGCGTAAACCAGGCACACATACAATCTCGTTCTCTCGGTTCTCTTCGGCTAATGCAGAACCGAAACGTACCTTTAACTGCTCTGCAATGTTGCGCATTACGGAGCAGCCTTCGCGGATATCCTCGGTAACGCTGTTACCACCGAATGGTATTACCGCGGTGTGACGGATAATCCCTTCGTGGAAGATGGCAACATCCGTTGTACCACCACCTATATCCACCAGTACTACACCGGCTTCTTTTTCTTCATCGCTTAAAACCGACTCTGACGATGCCAGCGGCTCAAGTATCAGTTCCTGGCTCTCCAGGCTTGCTTTGTTAACACACTTAACGATATTTTTTATTGCTGTGACCTGGCCCGAAATGATATGAAAATTGGCCTCCAAACGTACCCCTGCCATACCGATAGGATCTTTTATACCCGGCTCGCCATCAACAGTAAACTCCTGCGGCAATACATGGATGATCTCCTCGCCCGGAGGCATAACCAGGTTATACATATCCTCCACCAGCTTGTCTATATCCTTGCGGCCTATTTCCGACTGAAGATCGCGGCGGGTTATGAGCCCCCTGTGCTGCAAGCTTTTTATATGCTGCCCTGCAATGCCCACGTTTACCACCCGTATCTCTACGTTTGATTGTGTGCCTGCAATGTCAACCGCCTGCCCTATGCCCTGAACCGTTTTATCAATGTTGGACACCACACCGCGCGTTACCCCCGCAGATTCGGCTTTGCCGACACCCAACACTTCTATTTTTCCGTTCTTGCTTCGGCGACCAACAATTGCGCATATTTTGGTAGTCCCAATGTCTAACCCTACCACAATAGGCGAACTTTTTTCCTGAGTTGAACTTTTATCCATATTAATGCATTATTTGAGATGTATCTTTAGCTAATGTGGCCGAATCTGCAGGCGCTGGTGTTGCTAACCTGAGCGAATCGGCCTTTGTATTTTTTATACCAATTACCTGATTGGTGTATTTTATATTAATTGTTTTGTATGCCTCCCAACCCATTGTTGGCAGGGCCTGTTTGTAAAAACCAAGCAGGTTTTTAAACTTCACATCCAACGAGTCGGCGTTGCCCAGTAATATGCGCTGGCTGCCCACACGGGGTATCAGCTCAATTTCCTGGTTGGCATTTACGTAGATCTGAGCTATCTGCGCGTCCCAAAGCGTGTCGCTATGGATGAAACTAACCGTCTTAAAAACGTCGCGCGCTATCTGGGTGCGCAGGGTGTCAACCCGGCCGCCAAAGGGTTCTTCTATAAATCCGTTAACTGCCAGCACCCTGGCTGTAAAGTTGGGCGACAAAGGCAGTTTAAGTCCGTGCTGATCTATGTAAAAGTCCTGGTCAAAACGGTTAAGCATACGTAAAATAGGCTGCCGCTGACTTATTTCTATAACCAATGTGCCATCCATATCGCCATACACCTTTGCGTATTCAATAAAGGGGTTGGCCCTAAGGCTGTTCTCCAAATCGTGCATTTTGATGTTCTCCATCCTTAACCCCACCAGCAAAAAATTACCCGATTGCAAAATATGGTCAACCTCCTGCTTGTCAATAAAAAGCTGGCTACCCGGAATGTAAACCTTTACAGACTTGCAAACCACGCCCGATTTTTTGATCCCGATAAAACTCATGAGCACAACCAGGCCGCCCAGGCTAACCAGCCAGGCAAATCCTATAAAAATGTTGCGCCATAGTCTTTTATTCCACATGCTGTAATGCCTGTTTTAATGGTTGTACCAGTGTATCAATATCGCCTGCTCCTACTGTAAGCAATAGTTCAGGTTGTTCTTTTCTGATTTTTTCAACGGCCTCCTGCATGCTGTATTTATGCTTGCTTTGGCTTTGCATACGCTGCATTATCATATCAGAATTTACGCCTTCAATGGGCAGCTCGCGGGCCGGGTAAATATCCAGCATCAACAGCTCGTCGCTCATATCCAATGCTTCGGCAAAGCCATCGGCAAAATCGCGGGTGCGGGTAAATAAATGCGGTTGAAAAATTGTTGTGAGTTTTTTACCGGGATACAAGCGCTTTACTGATGATATTGCCGCCTTCAACTCTTCGGGATGATGCGCATAATCGTCAATAAAAATATGTTGGTCGTTTTTTATAATGTATTCAAACCGGCGCTTAACCCCGCGGAAGCTTTCTAAAGCTTTCTTTATATCATCAGCTTGTACGCCTACCAATAAAGCGGCTTCAATAGCAGCGGTAGCATTAGCTATGTTATGCAAACCTGCTATGCCCAGCTTTATGTTATTTATGCTGATGGCGGCGTTGTTAAAATCGAAATAAAAATCGCCATCTTCCACGCGAATGTTTACGGCGCGGGCATCGGCATTGCTGTCAATACTATAAGTTAGTCCGCCATCCAGGGGCAGGCCTTTATAATGAATAAGCGTACCGCCCTGTTTTAGCTGCGATGCAAACAGTTGGAAAGATTCTGTTAACCGGCCGTGATCGCCATAGATATCCAGGTGATCGGCATCCATGGATGTTATAATGGCAACATCAGGATGCAGCGTAAGGAAAGACCTGTCGTACTCATCCGCTTCAACCACAACAATATCGTTATCGCCAAACAACACGTTGGTTTGGTAATTGGACGAGATACCGCCTAAAAACGCCGAGCAGTCTTTGCCCGAATCTTTAAGTATATGCGCCACCATGCTTGATGTAGTAGTTTTGCCATGCGTGCCTGCAACAGCTATAGTGTATTTGCCTTTGCTGATCAACCCCAACACCTGCGAACGCTTGTATAGGGTAAAGCCTTTATTTTTAAAGAAGTTAAGTATGGCTGAGTCTGCGGGTATGGCAGGAGTATAAATTATCAGTGTGCCTTCGTCAAAATCGCGGAAGCTTTTGGGTATGCATTCGCTGTTATCATCAAAAGTTGCCTGTATCCCTTCGTGATGCAGCTGATCGGTCAGGTCAGTAGGCGTCTTATCGTATCCATAAACAACACAACCCAATTTATGGAAATAGCGCGCCAGGCCACTCATGCCTATGCCGCCTATGCCTACCAGATACACCCTTTGTACGTTTTGTAGTTCCATGTTCTTAAAAAGCTCTCCTCCTTTTACAGAGGAGAGCCGGATTAATTGTTAATTGTTATTTGGATAACCTCTTTAGCGATAACCTCATCAGCATTTGGCATGGCCAGCTTACCAATGTTGTCGCCTAATATTTTTTGTTCGTGTCTATCATTTAAAAGCGCAATTGCTTTGTCAACCAGTTTGGCTTCCGCGTCGCGGTCGGCTATAAAAACAGCAGCATGTTCCTGCACCAGTGCTAAAGCGTTTTTTGTTTGATGATCCTCTGCCACGTTAGGCGAAGGCACCAGGATAACCGGTTTTTTAATTACACATAATTCGGCTATGGTGCCGGCACCCGCGCGCGATATTATTACATCAGCAGCGGCATAAGCCAGGTCCATTCTGTTTACAAATTCTCTAATGCACACATTAGGGTGATAGTTCTCGCCCAATTCGGCTATCAGGTTTTTATAATAAAATTTGCCTGTTTGCCATATCACCTGTACATCAGCCGCTATTAACTGATCTAACCCTGCTTTTATACTATTATTCAAAGTACGGGCACCTAAACTACCACCTGTAACCAGTATGGTTTTTTTGGTTGCTGATAGCTTAAAGCTCTCCAACGCCTCGCGTTGCTTACCCGCAATATCAACCGACTCGCGCCGTATGGGGTTACCCGTTTTTATAATATCAGCACCGGGAAAAAACTTGTCCATCCCATCAAAAGCAACACATATTTTACGCGCCTTTTTACCCAGCCATTTATTGGTTTTACCCGCGTATGAGTTTTGCTCCTGTATTAAATAAGGTATTTCTTTTATTGAAGCCGCGTACAATAAAGGTCCCGATGCATATCCACCCACTCCAACGCAGGCATCAGGCTTAAAATCCCTGATTATTTGCAAAGCCTTAAATACACTCTTTACCAGCTTTACCGGGAACATCAGGTTCTTTACTATTGAACCCCGTTGTATACCCTGTATCTCTAAACCTATAATGCGATAACCGGCTGCAGGTACTTTCTCCATCTCCATACGACCGCTGGCCCCAACAAATAATATCTCGGTAGCAGGATCCATTTTTTTCAAAGCATTGGCAATAGCAATAGCCGGGAAGATATGCCCCCCTGTACCACCGCCGCTAATGATAACGCGTGCCCCCCCCGCCCCCTGAAGGGGGAGCTTTTGATTGGGTTGCTGGCCTTGCTCTTTCATTATTTCTCTTTTACCGCGTCGTTTAAACTTTACTCTTTTTCTTTACCAAATCCGAAATCGAAATTCCAAAATCCGGTATCAAACCATAGTTCCCCCTTCAGGGGGTTAGGGGGCTAATTTGCCCTACCACTATCTTATTTCCCGAACTTATTTCCTCTTCTGCACCCTTAGGTTCATCAATATCCCTGCTTACCGATAGTATAATACCAAAGGCTATACTGGTAAACAGCATAGATGTGCCACCCATGCTTACAAATGGTAGCGGAACACCCGTAACCGGCCCCAGGCCAACGGCCACCGCCATGTTGGCAAAGGCTTGTATGGTTAGGCTAAAGCTTAAGCCTGCCGCCAGCAAAGCCCCGAAAGCTTTTGGCGCGCGTGTTACTATTTTTATACAGCGATAAAGTAAAAACAGGTATATACCCACCAATACAATACCGCCGAACATGCCGTATTCCTCAACAATTATGGCATAGATCTCATCCGAATAAGCCTCCGGCAGGTAATTTACCTCGCTGCTTTTGCCGGGGCCCTTACCAAAAAAACCACCGCTTGCAATAGCAATTTTTGCATGGTCTGACTGGAACGTTTTAGCCGGATCAGCCTTTTCGGGATGAAGGAAAACATCTATCCTTGACGAGTGCGTACCACTTCTGCCGCCAACCCCGGTTGCTAACATTATAACCAACAGCACCAGTCCGGCACCACATACTACCGCTATTTGCTTAATGCTTATGCGGCCAATAATCAGCAACAGTATACTCACGCCAAACAGCATTAAGCCGGTAGATAAGTTGGCCGGCGCTATTAATACAAACACCAAACACACCGAACTGATGATAGGGATAAAAGAGTTTTTTACATCCTTTATATTTTCCTGCTTGCGCGATAGCACCCTTGCCAGGTAAGTTATCAGGGCCAGCTTGGCCATATCTGATGTTTGGAAGCTTAAACCTGTTCCGGGTATGGCTATCCACCTGCTGGCTTCGTTCAGCTTTGCGCCAAAAACCAGCGTGTATAACAATAGTGGGATAGTAATGAACATCAACAACTTGCTAATACCCGCGTAATAACGGTAATCCAGCTTGTGCGAAATGTACATCAGCACTAATCCGCCAATCATAATGGCCAGGTGCTTAATTAATATAGACTCTGCACCCACCCCGCGCTTGTACGCCAATGACCCAATAGCGCTATACACCGATAACAATGAAATAAGCGAAAGCAGTATGACAATAAGCCATATCCACCTGTCTCCTTTTAAGTTGTTTACTATCTGGTTCATTTTTATTGTCCATAGACCATGGACCATAGTCCATAGTTAGTTTTCTTAATTCACCATGGACCATTGACTATGGACCATGGACTATTCTACAACTCCTTCACCGCTTCTTTAAACTGCGCGCCTCTATCCTCGTAATTTTTAAACAGATCAAAACTGGCGCATGCCGGCGATAGTAATACGGTATCGCCTTTTGTTGCCAGGTGATACGCTACGGTAGCGGCTTCTTGTGCTGATGTAGTATTTACAATAACATCAACATCATCCTCAAAGGCATCATGTATGCGCTGGTTATCCTTACCTAAACACACAATGGCCTTTACCTTTTGCTTCACCAGGTCGCGCAGCATGCTGTAATCATTTCCCTTATCAACACCACCCAATATCAGCACAACATCGCTGGTCATGCTCTCTAAAGCATACCAGGTGGAGTTAACATTGGTAGCTTTTGAGTCGTTTATAAAGCTGATGCCCGATATTTTGGCAACAAACTCCAGCCGGTGCTCAATGTTTTTGAATTGCGCCATACTCTCGCGTATCGAGTCATTGCGCAGATCAAGCACGCGGGCAACAATACCTGATGCCATAGAATTATAAATGTTGTGCTTGCCTTGCAGGGCCAGTTCTGTAATGGTCATCTCAAAAGGTTGTTGATTGGTTTGTATAATAATTTTGTCGCCGCTGAGGTATGCTCCCGGCGTAAGTTTTTTTTTTATAGAGAAAGGCAGCTGCTGCGCGTTAAAGGTTTTCCCATCCATCCCTTTTAACGTTTCTTCATCATCCGCACAATAAATAAATACATCATTGGCAGTTTGATTTTGCGTGATGCGGAACTTCGATGCAGCGTAGTTCTCCAGCTTATAGTCATACCTGTCCAAATGGTCGGGTGTGATATTTAACAGTACTGCTATATCTGCTTTAAACTGATACATATCATCCAGCATAAAGCTGCTTAGCTCAAGCACGTAGGTATCAAACTTTTCTGTAGCCACCTGATAGGCAAAGCTTTTGCCTATGTTGCCCGCCAAACCCACATTCAATCCCGCGTTTTTAAGGATGAAGTAAGTAAGACTGGTAGTTGTGGTTTTTCCGTTTGAGCCTGTTATGCCTATTATTTTTGCATCAGTATATCTGCCCGCAAACTCTATCTCGGATATAACCCGTATGCCCTTTTCTTTTATTTTTTTGATAATGGGAGCCTTATCAGGTATCCCAGGACTTTTTATCACTTCCACCGCCTTCAGTATCTCCGCCTCGGTATGCTGATTCTCTTCGAAACGGATACCCCAGCCTTGCAGCTGCTCTTTATAATGCGGTGCTATGGCACCAAAGTCAGACACAAAAACATCATAGCCCTGCTGTTGCGCAAGGTATGCCGCACCCACCCCGCTTTCGCCGGCACCAAGGACAACAAGTGCCCCCCCCGCCCCCTGAAGGGGGAGCTTTTGTGGTGGTATGTTTTTGTTTTCGTTCATTCTTTTTGGTCCATAGACCATGGTCGATGGACCATAGTTCCTTTTGTTAATCTCTCTACCATGGACCATCGACTATGGACCATGGACCTCGCATTAGCGAAGCTTCAACGTTATTACAGTTATTATCGCCAGCATTATCCCGATGATCCAAAACCGCGTTACGATCTTTGATTCGTGGAAACCCTTTTTCTGGTAATGATGATGCAGCGGCGACATCAGGAATATCCTCCTGCCCTCGCCATATTTCTTTTTAGTGTATTTAAACCATCCTACCTGCATCATAACCGATAAATTTTCAACCAGGAATATGCCCGCCAGTACCGGCAGCAGCAATTCCTTACGTATTAAAATGGCAAATACCGCTATAATACCGCCTATGGTTAAGCTGCCGGTATCGCCCATAAAAACCTGGGCAGGGTAGGTGTTATACCATAAAAACCCTACGCAGGCCCCAACAAAGGCTCCGGCAAAAATTACCAGTTCGCCGGTGTGAGGTATGTACATTATGTTGAGATAATCTGACCAAACCACGTTACCCGATACGTAGGCCAGTATGGCCAGCGTAAAACCCATTATGGCTGATGTGCCTGTAGCCAGCCCGTCAATACCATCTGTTATATTGGCACCATTGGATATAGCTGTTATTATTATTATAACGGCGAGCATAAATATCAGCAACGTATAACGCTCATAATCGCCGCCTAAAAATTTAACTACCTTGCCGTAATCAAACTCATTGTTTTTTATAAAAGGCAAAGTAGTTTTTACTGATTTCACATCCTGGTAGTAAACAGCCTTGCCGTTAACCATACGGTAACCAACAGGCGCATCATACTGTATAGGCGGCTTAACACCCTGCCTTGCAACAACGTTAGGGTTGTTATACATGGTAAAGCCTACTATAAGCGCCAACCCAACTTGTCCGGTTATTTTAAACCTGCCGGCTAAGCCTTCCTTGTTCTTTTTAAATACTTTAATATAATCATCCAAAAACCCTATCGCGCCCAGCCAAATAGTAGTAACCAGCATTAGTATTATGTATACATTGGTTAACCTGGCAAACAGCAGTGTAGGGATGAGGATACCTGCAATGATGATGAGCCCGCCCATTGTTGGTGTGCCCTGCTTTTGCATTTGCCCTTCCAGCCCCAGATTACGCACCGTTTCGCCTACTTGTTTAAAGCGCAAATAATCTATCAGTCTGCGCCCATACACCGTAGTTATCAACAGCGAAGTAATAACAGCCATTGCCATACGAAACGTGATATACTGAAACACCCCCGTCCCCGGAATATGATAGTTATCGTACAGATATGTAAATAGATAGTATAGCATTCGGCTTTATGTTCTTGTCGTTGCAATTTGCGAGATGATACACCCCTTGAATTAAACTCCCCCCATACCTATCATGTAGAGATTGCTTCGTTCCTCGCAATGACGCGTTCTTATTAATTCATTAATTTAAATTGGTTCAATAACTCCTCTTTATCATCAAAGTGATTTTTCACTCCGTTTATTTCCTGGTATTTTTCGTGTCCTTTGCCGGCTAATAAAACAATATCGCCGGGTTGTGCCAGCATGCATGCGGTTTTTATAGCTTCGCGACGGTCGGCTATACTCAGCGTCGACCGTTTGAAGGCTGCATCAACGCCCGCTTCCATTTCCTTTATAATAACTGCCGGATCTTCCTTGCGTGGGTTATCTGATGTTAGTATCACCTTATCACTCCACTCACAGGCTACTTTTGCCATTACAGGGCGCTTGGTTTTATCCCTGTCGCCACCGCAGCCAATAACGGTTATCACCTTTTCGTTTCCTTTGCGTATGTCGTGTATGGTGCTTAGCACATTCTGCACCGCATCAGGCGTGTGGGCGTAATCAACAATGCCTATTATTTTGTTGGGCGCAACTATGTAATCAAATCTTCCTTCGGCACCGCTTAGCTTACTCAGCGCGGTTAGCACTTTGGCTTTATCCTGCTCTAATAACATAGCGGTGGTGTAAACCGCGAGCAGGTTATAAGCATTAAAGCTGCCCACCATTCTGAACCATACTTCCTCGCCATCTATCAGCAGCAACAAACCGCCAAACTGATTTTCTAATATTTTGGCGCGGTAATCGGCCATGTTTTTTAGTCCGTAGCTTTTTTTGTGCGCTTTGGTGTTTTGCAGCATAACGTTGCCGTTCCTGTCATCAATATTGGTAAGCGCGAAGGCGTCTTTAGGCAAGCCATCAAAAAAAGCTTTCTTAGCCTTCAGGTAGTTATCAAATGTTTTATGATAATCCAGATGGTCATGCGTTAAATTGGTAAAAATGCCGCCTGCAAAACTTAAACCCTCAATACGGTGCTGCGCGACAGCGTGCGAGCTAACTTCCATAAAGCAGTAATCGCAGCCCTGCTCCACCATATCATTTAGTAAGCTGTTCAGTGCTACCGGATCGGGCGTGGTATGTGTTGATGGTATAACTTTTCCGTTTATCTGGTTTTCTACTGTTGACAGCAAGCCGCATTTATAACCTAACTCGCGGAACAACTGATATAATAACGTAGCTACAGTGGTTTTACCATTGGTACCTGTTACCCCAACCAGTTTTAACTTATCCGAAGCATTATCATAAAAGTTAGCGGCTACTGTCCCTAACACTTTTGCCGAATCGGCAACCATTAAAAAGTCAACTTCGGTAGCGGTGTGCGCAGGCAGATCTTCGCAAATAATTGCCGCCGCGCCTTGCTGTATGGCTTGGTCAATATATTCATGGCCATCAACAACAGTACCTTTTACCGCGACAAATAAGCAACCGGGCACCACCTTACGCGAATCAAACACAACGGCGCTGATCTCAACATCGGCGCTGCCTTGCAGTTCGGTAAACGGAACACCCTTTATTATGTCGCTCAGGTACTTCATCTCAGCTCAATAAATATTTTTGATCCTTTACGCAATACATTTCCGGCAGGGATAGACTGGCTGGCAACGGCACCGCTTCCGCGTACCACAGCCTTATAACCCGCGTTACCCAACGTATATAAGGCATCACTTAAGCCCATGCCTGCAACAGCCGGAACCGTGCCTGTTCTATATTTAACATCCTCAAATGATATACCCGCGCTGGTGTCTATCCCGGCACTGGCTGAGGCATACAGCGGCTTTAAGCCCAATTTTTCGTGAACCAGTTTTAAAGCCTTGGCGTTGCCCTGTTTAACCTTTGGCAAATTAGTATTGCCCACAAATTTTACCGCGGCAGGCTGCTGGTTAATACCCAGATCATTTGCGTACACCCTGTCGGCTATTTTGCGGAACACCGGACCAGCTACCCAAGCCGCCAAATGCGAACCAACGCGCGGGTTACTGATAACCACTATCATAGAATACTTTGGCTTATCGGCCGGGAAATATCCACAGAATGAAGCCTGGTGACTGCTTTTTTCGCCGTAGCCTGAGCTACCATTGGCTATCTGAGCAGTACCTGTCTTACCCGCTACACTGTATAGTTTATTTTTGATGATGAGCTTACCGGTACCTTCTAAAACCACACCCTCCAGCATGCCACGTACTTTGGCCAGTGTCTCGTCTGAACAAACTTTAGGGTTAATAACCCGCGACTGGAAACGTTCAACCGTGTTGCCCATGCGGCGGATCTCGCGCACAAATAATGGCGATATCAGCTTACCATTATTGGCAACCGAATTATAGAACGTAAGCATTTGCAAAGGCGTTAACTTCGACTCGTAGCCGTAAGCTATTTGCCAAAGCGATTGGATCTTGTTCCAATCTTCAGAGCGGGTGTTCTTTACCCGCGGCTTGCCTTCGCCATGTATCTGTAACCCGTTAGGTTCATTCAAGTGGAAACTGTACAGCTTGTCAATAAACGCCTGCGGGTTATCGCCATAAGCTTTATTTACAAAGCGTGCCACGGCTATGTTTGATGATTCTTCCAGCGCGCGTTTGGCACTTATCATCCCACCGTGATCTTCTGTATCCCTTATCTTCAAAGCTACCCTGCCATTACGCGGATTCATTACCTGAAAAGTACCATGCGCCGCATCAATAGTGCTGCCGGTATCAATTTTATGGTCGTCTATCATGGCCATGTATGATGCCAGCTTGAAGGTAGAACCCGGCTCGGCCGCTGCAGCAATGGCATAGTTCATCTTCTCTTTATACTCGCCTTCGGGTGTGCGGGTAAAGTTGGCAATGGCGCGGATCTCGCCGGTAGCAACTTCCATTAAAACAACGGTACCAAAATCGGCCTGTATGCTATCCAGTTGTTTTTTTAAAACTTTCTGCGCCAGGTCCTGGTAGTTAACGTCGATAGTGGATATAATATCAGCTCCGTCTTTTGCCTGCTCTTCATCGTCTTCATCATTAACGGGCACGTAAACACCCCCTGCAATACGCTGCATTAAGCGTTTACCATTCTCGCCACTAATGTATTTAGTGAACGCGCCTTCCAAACCCACACCGTTGGCTACGTTCTCATTTTTATAACCGATGGTACGTGCCGCCAGGGATTTAAACGGAAGTATGCGCTTGTTCTTTTGCTCAACTATTAAGCCGCCGCCAAATTTGCCTAAATTAAAGATCGGGAACTTGCGTATGGCTTTCAGCTCGTTAAAGGTAACCCTGCGGCGGATGAGCTGGTAACGCAGCTTTTCCTTGCGCGCCTCGCGCAGCAGGCGCGAATAGTCGCGGGTGGTTTTATCAGGATATAATTGAGATAAGGCAGCAGCCAAAGAATCTACCTTGCCGTAAAACACCTCGTCTTCTTCAATTTTACCTGCCAGCATATCCATGTGCAGCTCATACTCAGGCACCGAGGTAGCAAGCAGGCTGCCATCAACAGAATAAATATTCCCTCTTATCGCTTCAATCGTTTCGTACCGGGTTGACGATTTACTGGCCATATTGCGCCATTTTTCGCCTTGCGCATATTGCAGGTTGTATAGCTGACCTATTACCGCCAACGACAGCAATACAATAAGCCCGAAAGCTATGTATACACGTAAAAGTATATTGGTTCTGATACTCATTGCACATCCCCCTTTAACACTATTTTTTGCGGCGGCGATATGGATTCTTTCAGGCCCAAAGTATCGGTGCGTTGCGCAACCTCATTAAGCGTGCTTTTAAATGCCATATCTGCCTTGGCTACTTTATAACCCCAGCTCAGTTCTTTAACCTCTTTATTCAGCTTATCTATTTTGCGGATATTCTTTTCGGCCAGGTGCCTGTTGCCTATATATATCATCCCTAAAAAGGCAATGAACAAAATAAAAGGCAATGCACGGGTAGCATCATCAGTGGTGATGAAACCATTGGTAAAAAATTTCATCACAACATTATCCGGCAGCTCCGCAGATTTTTTTTCTACAGTTACTTCTTCTTCCGGTTCAATTTCGGTACGTAAACGATTGGTCATTTTTTTACCGCTATTCTTAATTTAGCGCTCCGTGCCCTGTTATTATTTTTTATCTCTTCGTCTGATGCTGTTATAGCGCCTCTGCTTACCGCATCAAACGGTTTTTGGTCATTTCCATAAAGGTCCTTTACCACCTCGCCGCTAAATTTGCCTTTGGCGATGAAGTTCTTCACCAGCCGGTCTTCTAACGAGTGGTATGACATTACCACCAGCCTGCCGCCTGATACCAGCACATCTGCGCTCTGGATCAAAAAATCCTTCAGTGCTTCCAGTTCCTGGTTAACCTCTATGCGCAGCGCCTGAAAAACCTGCGCCAGGTATTTATTTTCCTTACCGCGCGGTATTAAACCCGCTATCGCATTTTTTAGATCGGCCACCGTATTAAGCGGCGTATTTAGCCGTGCCGTTACTATCGTTTTGGCCAGCGATTTTGCATTTTGTATCTCGCCGTATATACCAAAGATCCTATGCAGATCAGCCTCGGCATAAGTGTTAACCACCTCTTTGGCGCTCAGGTCTGATGCCTGGTTCATCCGCATATCCAGCTCAGCATCAAAGCGGATGGAAAATCCGCGCTCGGCCTGGTCAAACTGATAGGATGAAACCCCCAGGTCTGCCAGTATCCCATCCACCGGGGTAGCACCATGCAAACGGCAAAAGTTTTTTAAAAACCTAAAATTCTGATCAACCAGTTCAAAACGTTCGTCGGCTATAGCATTCTGCTGCGCGTCGGCATCCTGATCAAAAGCCAGCAATCTGCCGCCTTTGCCTAAATGCTTCATAATCTCGCGCGAGTGACCACCACCACCAAAAGTCACATCCACGTAGGTGCCATCAGGGCGAATATTCATCGCCTCAATGCACTCCTGTAACATAACGGGGGTATGGTAATTACTCATCTATCCTCCTTATTTTAGCACCACCCTTTACCTCCTCGGCCAACCTGGCAAAGTTCTCGGGCTCGTTATCCAATTCGGCATCATAAGCATCCTTGGCCCAAAGCTCAATTGTATTTAACTGACACGAAAGCACCACTTCGCCATTTACTTCAATACCTGCATATTCCATCAGCGACTTTGGCAGCAAAACGCGCCCGGCACCGTCCAATGGCATTTCAGAAGCGCCGCGCATAAAATATCTTCTAAATTTGCGGCTCTTTTCCTCGTATTGATTAAGTTCCTGCAGGTCCTCAACCGTTTTATCCCACTCTTTCCGGGTATAGATCACCAGGTGCTTTTCAAAGCCACGATTAATCACAAGGCCCTCAGCGACAGCTTCGGGAAGCTGTTTTTTGAGGCCAACAGGGATCATCATGCGTCCTTTGGCATCCAGTTTACAATCAAATTCGCCCAAAAAATTTGGCATAGTTACACTTTGGCAATTATTGTAACGTAAAAGTAAATTACTTTTCCCACTTTTAAACACTTTTTCCCACCAAAAAGTTTTCAACACTATTTAAGTGATTTTTTCTCCCACTTTGGGTTGATTTGGCATCAGGCAGACATCTGCTAATTATGTTAGCAAGCTAAGTATAAGGAGGTTAGCGCGAGTAAGCCTGAGTGGTAGAAGAAGCTTATATTATAAGTAAAAGAAAGGCACCGGCAGCCCTATCGCGATGGACAAATACGCTACCAGGAATTTAAAATTTAACTATTGGTTAGTGTGGTACAGGTGAACGTAAACAACAATTTACAAATGCTTAAAAGCATATTCCTTACCTTTAAGTAACTATTAACCGCTAATTATAATGCCTTATCTAAAAAAATCTTTATTGCTATTTACATTTTGCCTCGCGGTGCTAAGCACGAAAGCAACGGCGCGTTGCTCTGTTGCAGATACTACTGTAAAAATTACTGTTGATGCAGTTGGACAAATATTACCTACACCCTTAATTATAGCTATTGCGGCAAAGAACGATAAGTTTAAAATTGCCTACACTGTTGTTGACAGCGTTTTCCGCAACGCGTATCTTCAAGACCCTGCGCACAAAGAAATTCAACCCAAAACCTCCTACTTTATTTCGCCTTATATAGCAATAAGTTTGAGAAACAGTGTAAAACGTGTTGATACGATAGCAACTGCAGATATTGTATTGAAAGATGCGATTGCCCGGGTAGTTAATTTAGACAGCCGGGAGCGGCTAACCATGAATGACATGGCCCCTGTTTTGGATGGCCACCATGTTAAAGTTGAGATCACAACTCCTGCCGGAACAAAGCGCATCTCATCACACAGCCCTATGCCGGATCACGACACGCAGCTATATCAACTGCTTCAAAAATGCATTGACATTTACCGCGATAAATATCCCAAAGTGCGTTTACGCGCGGTAGGATATTAAACAAATACATTGTTACAGAAATAAGCCATTATCAGCAAGCGATAAATGCCCAGGAGAGGTTACCTATTGTAGCCCCGGCCCGAACAAGAGCTAACGTAAGCAACAATTTACAAACGCCTTAAAAAATATCACGTAGCTTTATTACTAATTACCTTATCTTGTTATGCATTTCTTTAAAAACACCTGCTTTTTAATTGCATTTAGCTTATTAGTGGCAACAGCCGGTACTGCAAAGTCAGTACAGATGGCCGATAGCGCCGCGGCAGTATCAATATCTTATATTTTTAGCCCTACCAATGCACGCGTACGTATAGATATTTTTAAAGATAAACGCGAAATCAAACTCGTTTATAACATACAAGCCAGTTTATTTTTTTTGAGGGATACTACCGCCAGTAACCCGATATTTAAAAAGGGCGTTTTTTTAGAGAGCCACTACTTTGGTAGAAGATACAGAGGTTTACTGAGCGATACCGTTGAAACCAACGATGCAGCTTTAAAAAAGATCGTGGACCAGGTTTTATCATCCAGCAACGAAGAATTGGAGCGGCCTGCTCGCGCCAAAAATGCAGTCGCTATTGACGGCACTTCATTCACATTTGATATTGCTACAGGCAACGGCGGCAAAAGAACGGTTTACGCGCGTTCGCCGGGTGCTGACATTCAAACCGTTTTATACGAATTGCTGACCCGGGTTTCGGTTATTTATTACAAAAGCAACACAAACGGTTATTTAAAAGGGCAAACGGCGGGATATTAACGTCTTGTTATGTAAATACCCATACTGGTTGAAGCTTTCAGCTTCGACCTAAAATACAGCAAGCATCCTGCTTGCGAGTGCCGTTTGCTGCTTAAGCTGAAAGCTTAAAACATTTTAGGTCGAAGTTACGCTGCGCTAAACTTCGACCAGTAGGGGAGAATTCTATTTATTCTTTGCGGTATTTTTTAAAGTAAAAAATAATGGTTCGGTTACGTTATAATAACCAAAAGGCCCGTTCTCAAAATAATTATTGCCAATTATAAGGTCGGTTTTGCCATCGGCATCAATATCTCCGGCATCCATAGTTACAGCGCGTTCAAAACGCACCTTGGGCGGTAACGCATATGGTTTAAAAGTTAAATTGCCTGTGTTTTTAAAATAAACAAATCCTTCTGCAGGTTGTGCAGCATCAGTAAACAGGCTTACGGTAGCAATATCAATTTTGTTATCGCCATCAAAATCTTTTGCAATGGCCTTATAACAGCCGTTTACAGGATAAAAATAACGTTGCTTAAAGTTATCGCGTCCGTCATTTAAATATATATACAAACCATGGTATGGTTTTAAAGAAAGGCTGGCGTTGCCATTATCGCCACAGGTGTAAATAATATCCTTATCGCCATCGTTATCCATATCAACCATATCAAAAGATGATGAACCATATATAGGCGGAAAGCCCAGCACCTGTTTTTCTGTAAATGAGCCTTTACCATTATTAATAAAATGATAGATCCCTTCCCTTGCCTGCGCAAACAATACCCAAATATCAGGTGCTAATGGGTTTTTACGATAGTCGAAATAAGCTTTTGTTGCACCGGGCCTGCTGCTGATCACGTGTTTAATAAAGTTGCCCGGCCCTTTATTTTCCATCCATACTAATTCGCCGTTCATATTACCAAATTCACATATCAGGTAATCTTGCTTGTTGTCATTATTCAAATCGGCTGTTAGTAATTGTACGGGCCGGGCCAGATTATTAAATAGTGGCACTTTGCCCGAAATAATTTTGCCGTTATTGATGGACAACTCTGTAACCGTTCCAATTTTATCAGCGTTTGCACCTAGTGTTTTTCCTATAGTAGTAACAAATATTTGGTTGTTATTAAACAACATATCAACTACCGGCCCCTCCGTTTCAACAGAATCTACAATTTTTAACTGGGGGGTTAATAAATACAATTTATGGGCCTGTGCATTGGCTACAAATACTCTGGCCGGATTAACCGTATTGTCAATTTTAACAAAGCTGCTTAATACCTGTTTCCCATTAAAAATTGATGCCGGTTTTTGAACTTTGAAAAAGGGTAATTGCCTGTCAATAGCAATGTTTCTTTTTTGTTCGGGTAAATTTATCGGTGCTTTTGAAAGATAATAATTTAATATGTTTTGCCATTCCACGGCACTCATTGCCGCGGCAGATGGCGGTGTAAAATCACTCGGATCAATAGTATTAGTATAATCCTGCTCTTTATGCTGCTTAATACCCAGGCGTAAACCCATTTCAGGTAATACAACGAGCCACTTATCCTGATTTAATAAACCGGGTTCGGGATACATATGGCATGATTGGCAATACTGTTTTGACAACGCCTTGCCGTTAGCCATATACTCAGCAATTGCCGCCTTCCTATCCCCGGTACTTTGGGTACCGCTATTGCATGATATTATACCAACTATAGCTACACATATAAAGGCGCATACTATAAGTAATACGTTCGATTTTTTAATGATCATATAAATTTTGTGCAACGGGTGTTGCCGGATTTAAACAGGTTTAACAATCAAATAACTATAATTTATTTGAATATATATTCCATATTAAACACATATTGATTAAGGTTTTTTACCATCAGCGGTATTTGTGGTAGCTTAAAAATGATACCCAACAGACTGAAATCTATGCTTTAAGGGTTATCTTAACATATGGAGGCGACACTAACATCCGCGCTCTGCCTATTGCAGCATTCAGCGTATAACAGTCAATCAGGTAACATATAATTTTGTATTTTTAATTCATGGGATGTAATTATACATTTCATAAAGGGAATATTATTATCGTTTGATGTCAAGCTTAATAACCGATTATGGAATGATAAAACCAACGTCGCATTTGTCAGACTATGTGCGGTTCTTTTGGTTCACGGAGGGAGTTGCTTCTGTAAACGCGCCATTTGTTCACAATGCTTTCGCTTACCCTTCGCCCGAATTTATTTTTTGTTACAAGGGACAGTTTAAATACAATGTTGCCCGTAGCGCCGAAAAGATCCTGACTCCCGGGATATACGGGCAAACCCAAACTTACAGCAAGGTAAGCGCGCAAGGAAAGTTTGGCGTATTCGGCTTTTACTTGTACTCCCATGCATTTCCGCAATTATTCGGTATACCAGCAAACGAGCTGACCGACCAAACTGCCGATATCCGTAGCATTTGCGGAAAGGCTGGCGAAGCTTTGGAAGAGCAAATAATGATGGCTGCAAATAATCAGGAACGGATAAAGTTGGTATGCAATTTTTTGGCATCACGCCTAAAAAATGCCCGTATGGAATACACTTCGTTGTTGTGTACGATAAATTTGATGTCAGATCGCAATAATTTAAAGAGTGTTAAAGCCTTTGCCCAAAATAGCTACTTATCGCTAAGGCAATTTGAAAGAAAATTCAAAGAGTTTTCAGGCTTCAGCCCCAAACTATTTTTAAGAATTACCCGGTTTAATTCTTTATTGGACACTTCCTTTTGCGATAAGCCCCTCGGCAAAATTGCCTTTGAACATGGCTATTATGACCAATCGCATTTTATACATGACTTTCAACAATTTTCGGGCTATAATCCCAAGGAATATTTTAGACCCGGTACCATTGCCGCAAGCGACAGAGGAACCGTGGAATTAAAATAAGACGTCGTTTTTTTCCAATTTTATAGATCAATTATGGTGTTGTTTTGTCAATAAATTTAATTTTATGAGCAAGCATTTTAAATGGCTTTTATTGGTTTGCCTGGTTACAGCATCTGTATTAATAGTATGTCCGGCTATGAGTTCAACCAACAGCAATACCGCATATGTATCCGGCGTTACTGCCGGGCGCGCAAGATCACTCATCGGCGTTTTTTTAGGCCTGGTTTGTCTTTTTTTGGCATGGCGGGCTAAAATCGGCTCGAATAAGGGTAATAGTAACGTTCGTGCTACGGCAACATCCGCGCTGGCACTTGGGGCTATTGGCCTGGTGTTAAGCATACTGCACTTTATCATTACGGCGGGGGCAGTTTTTGGATCAGGCAGCGGCAAAGCCGGAGCTATTGTTGCTACAATATTCTGTTTAGTTGGCATGATATTAAGCGCCAGAGTTTTAAAAAAGAATAACGAAAATGGGAAATATTAGCAATGAAATACCCACCCGGGTGGATGTACGCTACATGGTAAAAAATGTTGACGAGTCGGTTGCTTTTTATACCGGATATTTAGGCTTTACGTTGCTTAACAATTTTGCTCCCGCCTTTGCCGATGTAGCGCTTGGCAATTTGCGTTTATTGTTAAGCGGACCAACCAGTTCTGCCGGAAGAGCAATGCCTGATGGAACCACGCCTGTTCCGGGCGGATGGAACCGTTTTCAAATAATCGTTTCAGACATTAATGCTGAAGTGCAAAAGCTAAAAGGAAAGGGACTAAATTTTCGCAACGAAATAATAACGGGTCCTGGCGGATCGCAGATTTTATTGATGGATCCATCAGGTAATTTTATAGAGTTGTTTGAACCGGCCCGGGTGTAAACTCTTAGGACGGGTCGGCTTTATGTGGGACAAAAAAAGTATAATTTTCATTTAATTGACAATCAATCATTTACCTCAATTACACAGCTAATTTTCCTGACGAATAAGTTGTCTCACTTTGTCCCATAAAAAAAATCAAACCACTCACAGTCAAATAATTACAGAAAATTCTGTCCCACGCTGTCTCACTTTGTCCCACACACGCGTGGGACAAAAATGGCTAAATTACGCCGTGTAACTCACCGCCGGGCTCGCCCATTTTATCCACCAGTTTCTCCACCTCGGGGTCTTTCAGCAACACCGGCGCATGGTGCGGTTTTATGCGCGCGTCAATTATCATCGGGCCATAGCAGCCCCAATGCTTGTGCTCAACAAACTCGTTTATCCCATAAATATCATGCGATGGGTTGCTGCGGGTAAAGGTTACCCATACAAAGTTGTTGATGTTGGCAGCGGTAAAGGCGGCATCATCGCAAAGTACAATAAGCGGCAGGCCACTCAGGTCAGTTTCGCCCAGGTGTTCCTGCAGTATCTCCAGCATCAGCGGCATATCGCTGGTACGTATATTGGCCGGAACCTCCAGCGCCAGTACACCCGGCATTACCATTTGGCTGTTAACAAAGGGAGGTGGCAGGGTAAAACCGGCGGGCATTTGGGCCCACAGTTCACGCTTAACATCACCGGCAACGGTAACAGCCACCTTACTGCCTGCGTTTAGGCCGCTACCGCTGTAGTCCAGGGTATCAATGGTGGTTTTGGTATAAAAGTGCAGGTCGCGGGTGAGGTCAACGCGCTGCAGTATGTGGGTTAAAAACGCGGCAATATGGTGCACATCCAATTCAGGGTCGTCCTCGTGCGCGGCAATGAACAGGTACTTAGCCAGGCTTAACTGGTTCTTGCCTAATATATGATTGGCAATGGTCAAGATCTCCTGGGGACGGCGCTCTTTAAGGTAAGGCGTATACCGTTCGCTGCCTATAGCAAACAAAAGCGGGTGTACGCCTGCTGCATCAACCGCGTTTACTGCTTTTAAGCCCGGTATCTCCTGCGGCAGCGCCGAGCCGGCAATCTCATGTATCAAAGCCCCAAAGCTGGTATCTTCCTGCGGCGGGCGCCCCACTACAGTAAAGGACCATACGGCATCCTTGCGATGATACACATTGTGCACCTTCATTAACGGAAAAGGATGTGTAAGGCTGTAATATCCCAGGTGATCGCCAAAGGGACCCTCGGGTTTATTCTGGTGCGGCATCACTGTGCCGGTTATCACAAAGTCGGCATCTGCAGAGATACAAAAACCTTCATCATCATACAAATACCTGAAACGGCGGTTACCCAGCGCCCCGGCAAAAGTCATTTCTGACAGGCCCTCGGGCAGGGGCATAACCGCCGCTACCGGATGCGATGCCGGGCCACCTATAAATATGCTCACTTTTAGCGGCAGCCCTTTCGCATTCGCCTTGGTTTGATGTACCCCTATACCCCTGTGCAGCTGATAGTGTAAGCCAATTTCTTCATTCAATATATAATCATTACCGGCCAGTTGAATACGGTACATACCCAGATTGGCGTTCATAACGCCGGGCTTATCAATATCTTCTGTATACACTTGCGGCATGGTAACAAAAGGGCCGCCATCTTTTGGCCAGTTCAATATTTGCGGCAGATCGCTGATGCGGCAACGTTCAAAGTTATTGAGGTAGCTTTTGTTTAGTTTTTTTGGCAGGGCCGATAAAGCCGTTAAAGCTACATTAGCATTTTGCAGGGGATGCTTAATAGCATTGATAGGGTCGTTTTTTAGTTCTACCAGCTTTTTAACTTTATCTAGCGAATCGCGGAAGATAAACTTTGATCGCTCAAGGGTGCCAAACAGATTGGATACCGCGGGGAACTTACTACCCTTCAGCTTCTCAAACAAAATAGCCGGCCCGCCATTTTGGTACACTCTAAGGTGTATGGCGGCCATTTGCAAATGCGGATCAACTTCCTGCTTTATGCGGACGAGATGACCATTTTTTTCCAGATCGGCTATACATGCCTGTAAACTTGGGTAACCCATATCAAATTATATGCGGCAAATGTACAAATTGGTTCAATTGGTTGAACCTGCCACGCTTCCGGTTCTGCGCTGTTCGTCCTCATTGCCCAGCTTGTGCGTATTGGCATTTTTAAGCTGCCTGTTACCAAAACGGTAACTAAAGCCAAAATTAATAACGCGCCCTTCCTCCCGGTTTATTATTGATAGGTTAATGTTTTGATAATTGGTGTATGCACGGTCGCGCAGGGTTCTGAAAAGATCCATTGCACTTAACCTGAAGGTGCCCTGGTTTTTGAATACTGTTTTGCTGATGCCTGCGTCAAATCTGCTATTTGCCTTAAATCGGCTGAATCCGTAAAACGTAGGAGACTCATACCAAATATTTAAGTTGGCAGCAAAACCACTACCTATTTTGAAGCTATGATTATTAAATACAATTACGTCTTGCGTTCCTTTATTCAGACTTCCATTCTGGGGGTAAGCCTGTATACGCTGATAAGAAGCATCAACAGAAAGCGTAGCGGTCCACCATGAGGTGAATTGTAAGGGGGTAAAAAACTTGATACCATAAGCGGCCATTCTTCCAAAGTTCTTCTTGGTGGTAATATTCACTTTACTCTCACTATTCTGCTCATAGGCGGTAAAATTGTAAAAGTTATCGGTAACCGTAGCATACAAACTGGTTACAATTGTAGACTTGTAGCTATGCGCTAACTCAACAGTGTTGGTGTAGGATGGCAACAATTGCGGGTTACCGGCGCGATAGTCATATAGATCAACATAGTACAGGAAAGGATTTATTTCTTCATACAAGGGCCTGTAAATACTTCGGTTAAAACTAAGCGTAAAGTAATTTTTAGCGTTGTGGTTGTATTGCAGCTGCACCTGCGGAAAAAAGTCGACGTAATTTTTTTCAAAACTGATCCTGTCGCTTGCCGAACTACCGTGCGCTATTGTTTGCTCAACCCGCAATCCCCCGTTTATTTTCCATTTGCCCGTGGAGGACGACAAATTCGCGTAAGCGGCATTAACATTTTCTGTATAAATAAAATTACTGCTAAAGTTAGGGTCTACCGTATAAACACCATTACGCTTTGGGCCAAATATCAGGTCGTTATCACTACGCACCCGGCTATACTTTAAGCCTGTTTCAAACCGCGTATTTTTTGATAGTGGTTTTAGGTAATCTGCCTTAGCAGCCCAGATATTGATCATGGCGGGCGAAAGATTTTGCTGCCACAAAGCAGGCCGGTAAACTTCGCCGGACGCTTTGGTAAAGCTATTGCTGATATATTCGTCTGACCGCCTATCAAAGTGATTGTAACTTACATATCCTGAAAGCGTTTGCCCAAGCGTGTCAAGTTTACCACTATAGTTAGCTTCGTAATTAAGGGTAGCCAGGTTACGTTTCAGGCTGGCCATAGTAACAATGGTTGAATCAAACCGGCCACTATTGGAAATGCGCAGTTCGTTATCTTTTAAGTAATCACTGTTGTTGATCGTTCCGCTAACTAAAAAACCAAGGGTATGGTTGGGAGACAGAAAAAAGTCTGAACCCAGTCGGAAACTGTGGTTAAAACTTTCCCGGGTAGTGTAGTAGCGCGAATCATAGTTACTTGTAGTTCCCTGGTAATCAATTACCCTATCGGTAGTAAAAGTTTTAAAGGTTTTGTTGGCCACATAATTGTAATTGCCAAAAATATTGACATTGCCCATGCGGTTATTAAATGTAATACCTGTGTTAGCTTTATAAAACTTACCGTATCCCCCACCTATAGAAAAAGTTCCGTTTGTACCGGCATTACTACCTTTTTTTAACATGATATTGATCACCCCTGCGCCACCGGCTTCATACCGTGCAGACGGATTGCTCAACAGTTCAATTTGCTGCACGTTGCTGCTTTGCATACTTTCTAACAAGGCTGTCAGGTTTTCGCCGCTTACGTTGAGCGGCTTCCCGTCAACCAATATCATAGCATTTTGCCTGCCTATAATACTTAAACTGCCCTGACTGCCCGCCTGCACGCCGGGTGCCTGGCGAAGCAGATCGTAAACGGATACGCCTTCAGCAACAATACTGTTCTGAACGTTAAGTACCACACGTCCCGGCCTTGTTTCTACATAAGCTTTCCTTGCGGTTATTGATACTTCTTTTAGTACGGGAACAGATTTTATAAGTGAGATATCCCTGACATTGATATCACCTTCCTGGGCAACTGTGTAGGGCCCTGAAATTGATTGATTATAGCCTATCTGCGAAGCCAGGATGAGGTAAACGCCCGGGTTAACAACAAAATTATATGCTCCCTGCTCGTCGCTGGCGGTTGAGGTGACGATGGATGAATCTGCCGCTAATAAAATAACTGTTGATGCTTCCGCAAGTACTTTGTTCTCAATAAAAACCCTGCCCTTTATAACCGGTGTTTTGTTTTGAGCATAACATTGCGCAACAAAAACAAACGTTACAATAACAAGCGCGGCTATTTTAACAGCGCCTCTTATTCCACAATATATGTAGTAATCTATATTGAAGTTATTGAGCAATAGTAAATTTATTATTACACCTTATACGGCCTTTGCTGTTTTAATGTTGGTTAGGCTTTATTAAGATGTTGAGTAAAACACAGGTACGGGTAAAAATGCACAATGAATTTCAAATTGTATGCACTTTTTTACTAATTTTCGGCTTGAAAATAATCAGTCTTCAATTTCATCCCATATTAATGAAAAGATTTAGCATTGTTATACTAAGTATTTTTTTTCCGGCCATGTTATTTGCGCAGTCCGAGCCGGCAAAATACAAAGCAGCAGTAGCGCTTTTTGAAAAATTTTATAATCAAAACCTCCCGGATAGTATTTCTGCGCGCTTTAGCGCAGCCATGAAGGGGCAATTACCACCCGCTCAGTTTAAACAAACTACAACCCAGTTAAAAACACAATTAGGAGATTTAACCAAAGTAGAATTTTCTACTTACAGCGAACCGCTTGCCGTTTATAAAGCCACATTTAAAAACGGTGTTTTTTCATTAAACATTTCGTTAAATAACAACAACGAATTTATTGGTTTGCTATTAAGCCCCTATCAGCAGCAGGCTGCTTCAATGGCGAGTACTGATCCTGCTCTCTCAGAGTCGCCAATTTTATTGAAGACACTAAGCGGCACAATATCCGGAACGGTTGCGGTACCGGCTAATACATCAGGAAAGATGCCTGTGGTATTGATCATTCCCGGATCAGGAACTGTAGATCGCAATGGCAACAGCCCTCAGGCCAACATTAATACCAATACTTATAAGCAGATAGCAGAGTCGTTAGCTAAAAATGGCATAGCTTCTTTACGTTATGATAAACGCATGGTTGGGCAAAGTGTAGGCAATCAAAAAGAAGACAACCTGCGTTTTGACGATTATACTGATGATGCCATTGGCTTTATTAATTTACTAAAAGCCGATAGCCGCTTTTCAAAGGTTATAGTACTGGGCCATAGCGAGGGTTCGCTGGTGGGTATACTGGCCAGCGGATCAAGCGAAGGAAATGTTAACGCGTTTATTTCGGTAGCCGGTGCCGGCGAGCCAGGCGAGAAGGTATTAAAGGAGCAAATGAAATCACAGCCATCATACCTGTCGGACGGATTGAATAAAATTATGGATTCGCTAAAGATGGGCAGGCCTCAAAAAAAGGTTGACCCGCAGCTATATTTTATTATCCGCCCCAGCATACAGCTGTTTTTAATGAGCTGGTGCCGTTTTGACCCGCAAAGAGAGATAAAAAAGTTGAAGATCCCCACCCTTATAGTTCAAGGCACTACTGATCTGCAGATAAATGTATCAAACGCGGAGAAACTAAAAACCAAGAATGCTACATTGGCCATAATACCCGGCATGAACCATGTTTTAAAAGAAGCGCCCGAAGACAGGCAGCAAAACCTGGCTACCTATAATAAACCCGACCTGCCCTTAAAGCCCGAGTTTGTTACCAGTGTAGTAGGGTTTATTAAGGGATTAAAATAGCAATTGTTTATGTTAATAATTTAAAAGCCGATGCTTAATAAATACTTCGGCTTTTATTATTTTCACTTATAAAACCACCGTAACCTTATCATGAAACTTCTATTTTTCTTCTCAGCGTTTTTGATCTTATGTCGTCCGGCAGCTGCTCAAGATAAAGCCCCTCCTGTAGTTGAAGATTTTGCAAAAAAAATAAATAACTCAACTGCTATGGTGGTTGACGAGCATTTAAATGTTTTGGCATTACAAACAGATGATGATAAATATGATGTTGTTGGTGTGGATGACAAAATGCAGCAGGTGTGGAAAATACCGGTAGCCGGCGATAATCTGTGGATGAAGAAATTCAAAAGCAAAATATTGGTGCTTACATCGCTCGCTAATAAATCAAGAGCCGCAGGCGATATAAATTATACCGCATACGTGGTAGATCCCGCTACGGGAAAGATAACCACCAGCAAGGTGGTGTATCATGCAACAAGTGAATTTGTACAGCAGCCCCAGCTATTTACTGGCGATGGTGATTTCTTTAAACTTGCGGTAAGAACCACAACGCGAAAAGAAAACATCGGCATGTTTGCTGAAATGTTCAAGTCGGGTAGCGCCATTGCTAACGAGTGGAACCAAACAGCCGATCTGAGGATCATTTCATACACCGAAAAGCTGGACACTATAAACACGCTTAGGCCGGTTTTAACAAACGGTATATTTCTATCGCTTACTGTAAGTAAAAACCAGGACGTGTTTATTGGTTGGTTTAACGGCCCAAGTATGGAAATTTATAAATATGATGCCGGACAAACCAAACCTTCAAATTTTCTGGCCGTGCCTGTAGATTTCAAACCCGGACGAAACAGTATTGTTGCCAACAGCTTGTTTTTAAGGCCATCCGAAAACAAGAACATACTTAATTTTGGCCTCATCTATAGCAATGAAAAGGGTTTTAATGAACTGGGGATTGGCAGATTAAATTTTTCCACCAATCAAAAAAACTTTGTTACGCAAGCTTTTGATAAGGCGAATTTAAATGCCTGGAAGAAAAACTTTCAACCTTTAAATAAAGACCTTGACGATGTTGACTTTGGGCTTGCCGGAGGGATGACTATTCAGTATTTAGAAGAAGTAAACGGAAAGATAGTTGTGGCAGCTGCACCTAATTGGCATCAAACCTCCAGGTATGGAACTATTTACGCAACCAGCTCAATGGTTTTGAATGGCTATGATGAAAATTTAAACCTTAAATTTAGTCAGGTGTTGCCAACCAACGCATTTCATGGCGTTGATAACCCCACCATCTCCTTCCATGTTAGAAAAAATGAGTTGAATATATTGGCCAATACCAAAAATGGCATAGCCTCAAATGCCTGTGCTTACGCCGTGCTAGACCTCAATACAGGTAAGTGGGCAAAAATGTATAAATTATCAAAGAAAAAAATAGCCGCCCTGGCTTATTCAAAAGGCTCATCTGTACTTTGGTTTGGCGATAGATTCGTTCTTCCATATTTTAGCCTGGCGCTTTACAGTGCCACAAAGAATAGCGTTACCTTGCAAACAAATTTATACCAGGATTAAGCACATGGTGCCGCGTCAAAAGTAAGCGCCAGGCTTGTTATAAAATTACTGGCTTAGTTTATACCTTAGCGCTGTGTATTTGTAACAGTTTATTATGATAATTGTAATTCAATGCGCCGACCAGGTTGGGTTGGTGGCAGCCATATCTTCGGTAGTATCAAAACAGCAACTCAACATTATATCCATGCGCGAGTATGTTGATAAAGCTGAGAACCTGTTTTTTATGCGGCTGGAGGTGGAGGAGATCATTGATCCCATACAACTGGAGCATCAATTAAAATCCGTACTTCCTACGGATGCTACTATTCATATCAACCCCATCCCCCATAAAAAAATAGCGGTATTGGTTACCAAAGAATACCATTGCCTTGCCGATATACTGATACGTAATTTCTTTAACACGCTGGGCGCTACCGTGCAATGTGTTATAGGCAATCATGATGATCTGCGCGATGTTTGCGAAAGGTTTGGTATACAGTTTTACCACGTCTCGCACGAAGAAAAGAGCAAGGATGAATTTGAAAAGCAAATAGAGGCATTGATACAACCTTACGCACCCGATTACCTGGTGCTGGCCAAATTTATGCGCATCTTATCGCCCGCCTTTGTGGCTGAATACCCTATGCGGGTAATTAATATCCACCACTCCTTTTTGCCTGCGTTTATAGGTGCCAACCCCTACCGTAAGGCCTATGAGCGCGGTGTAAAACTAATTGGCGCTACCGCTCACTTTGTATCTAATGAACTGGATGAAGGCCCTATCATCGCGCAGCAAACTATCCCGGTTAACCACTCTTTTACAGTACCCGATATGGTAAACGCCGGAAAAGAAATAGAAACCTCTGTTTTAGCCAGAGCGCTTAAACTGGTGTTTGAGGACCGCGTTTTTGTTTATAATAATAAAACGGTGGTGTTTGAGTGAGATAGAATCAAGAGTCTTAAACAGCCTCCTCTGTCATTCTGAGCGTAGCGAAGAATCTTGTAAAACTGATAGGTGACGCGGGGACAGGCCGCAAGATTGGCAAGCGTATAAGATCCTTTGCTATCGCTCAGGATGACAAACCCTTCTTTCGAACATCTTACATTACAACCCTAACTCTTTCTTAAGCTTTGCTGGTAGTTTTGCGGCTATCAGTTTGTATGATTGTTTGATATAGTGTTCCCAATCTTTCTTATTTAAACTTGAAATATCTTTAGCCAGCACCCATTTATATCTGGCAACATAAGGCTGTGGTTCCAGGCCGTCTTTGGCTATTATTTCTTCAAAATCTTCGGCAAGTACTTTAAATGATGCTGATGGCGGTACACCATCAGGGTGGGTAAACAGAAAGGTTTTTCCGCCTATGTTAAAGCACAGGTGATCGTCAAATTTTATATCCTGCGTTACGCCGGGAAGTGAGTAGCAGATCTCTTGAAGGGTTTCTATGGTCATAGCCGTTAATTATAGCTACATATAAATGCGCTTCGCTTATTTACAAAGATACAATACTAAGCCTTTCGCGGGGCAGACAAGTAATAATGCCACAGCATCATAGTAGCTACGGTACGGAAAGGAGACCATTGTGCTGCCACATTAACCAGCTCATCTCGCGATGCTTGTGCCGGCAAGCCTTTTACCCGCTTTAAAGCGTTAACAGCTGCCAAATCGCCAACCGGAAACAGATCTGCACGCTGTAATACAAACATCAGGTAAACATCAACCGTCCAGTTACCTATGCCTTTTAATGATGTTAAGCTCACTCTTATTTCATTATCAGGCAGGGCCTCAAAAGCATCAAGATCTATCTGTCCGCTTACAATAGTTTCTGCCAAATATTTAATATAAGCTGTTTTTTGCCTGCTGCAATAGCAGGCCCTAAACTCCTCATCTGTAAGCAGCAAAACCCGTGCGGGTGTTATTTGCTGTACATAGTCGCGCAGTTTATTTAAGGCCGATAACGCCGAAGCAAGCGATACCTGCTGCTCCAGGATAATATGCACTAATGATTCAAATGTATTGGGGCGGCTCCACATAGGCGGGTAGCCGTAAGTTTGAATGATATGCTTTAACTGAGCATCTTTTTGCGCAAGTTCTTCGCAGATTGCTTTATAGTTGGATGAGTTAAAAGTGTGGATCATCTTGGTAAAAAGCAGATGATTATTAGTGCGCAAGTGTATACAACCGCAGGTTGTAATTAGCGTTTTTAGCCATTTTTCAGCTTAATAAAATCATAAACAAAATAGCTAATTTATTAATTTACAGCCAATTACATATAAAGTGTATACCAACATTAACAGCGTGGTATACTGTATACGGCTACACCCCCGAAAGCATAAATTAAGCCTTTGCCGACAAGCTTTTCTCTATCACCTCAGTATAATAGTTTTCGTAAAGCGGCAATATTTTAGATAGCTCAAATTCTTTTGCACGTGCAAGCGCGGCCTCTTTAAAAGCCTCTAAACGCTCATCATTTTCTAAAATATAGATAGACTTTTCCGCCATGCCGTCAACATCTCCTACATCCTTTAAAAATCCGGTAACACCTTCCACATTTAACTCGGGCAGACCACCTGTGTTAGAGCTTATAACAGGCACTTTACAGGCCATAGCCTCTAAAGCAGCAAGGCCAAAACTCTCTGATTGCGATGGCATCAGGAACAGATCAGACACAGACAGGATCTCTTCAATAGCATCCTGCTTGCCTAAAAAGCGGGTATCTTCGCTAACGCCAAGGTCGCGGCACAACTGTTCGCAAGCAGAGCGTTCGCCGCCATCGCCTACCATCAATAGTTTTGATGGGATCTTCTCGCGGATCTTGGCAAATATGCGCACCACATCCTCTGTACGTTTTACCTTACGGAAGTTGGAGGTGTGGATAAGGATCTTCTCGCCATTTGGCGCAATAGCTTTCTTAAAGTGATCTTTAGGCTTCAGGCTGAAACGGGTAAGATCAATAAAATTGGGTATTACCTTTATATCATTCTCTATGTCAAAAAACTCAAAGGTATCTTTCTTTAAATTTTCTGATACGGCGGTCACACCGTCAGATTTATTAATAGAGAAGGTAACCACAGGTTTGTAAGTTCTGTCTTTACCCACCAGGGTGATATCAGTACCGTGTAAAGTGGTTACAACAGGTATATAAATACCATAAGTTAGCAAGATCTGCTTCGCCATAAACGCCGCCGAAGCATGCGGTATAGCATAATGCACGTGTAAAACGTCTAACTTTTCAAAACGTACCACATCAACCAACCTGCTGGCAAGCGCTACCTCATAAGGTGCATAATCAAACAAGGGGTAATTGGCTACCGATACTTCGTGATAGAACAGGTTCTCGGAAAAAAAATCTAAACGGGCTGGCTGGTTATAAGTGATAAAATGTACCTGGTGCCCGTTATCAGCCAAAGCTTTTCCCAGCTCTGTTGCAACAACGCCGCTACCGCCAAAGGTTGGATAGCAAACTATTCCGATCTTCATTTATACGTGTTTGAATGTTGATGCAAGTTTAACAGCAATTTACAACATAAGTGTTAAGCGGATGTAATATTGTTACTATCAACTAAATTAGAAAAACCTACTCCATCCCCTTCTCAATCGCCTGATAAACAACATCCTGTATGCGGGGCCTTATGCTCAGGCTGGTTAACTTGCTGCTTAGATCAGGGTAAACACGGTTAGAAAGAAACACATAAACCAGATTGTATTTCGGATCTACCCAAATGCAGGTGCCCGTAAAACCGGTATGCCCAAAAGTTTGGTCGGATGCAAATTCAGAGGGGTACTTTTTATCAGTCGCCGGGTCCCAGCGGTCAAAACCTAAACCCCGCCTGCTTACATTAGAATATTTGGCTGTAAACTGTTTTACAGTAGCGGGCTTTATATATTCTTCGCCGCCATAAGTACCGCCGTTAAGCAGCATTTGGTAAAGGGTTGCAATATCAATAGCATCGGCAAATAAGCCTGCATGCCCGGCTACACCGCCCATTAGGGCAGCGGTAGGGTCGTGCACGTAACCTTTTAGGGTAGCTTTTCTGTATTTACGGTCTACCTCTGTTGGCGGTATTCTATCGGCGCTGAAACGGTACAGCGGTAAAAATCCGGCGGTTTGCATGCCCAATGGCGCGTAAAACTGCTTTTGAGTATATTCTGCTTCATTGGTAGCTGTAATATTTTCTATTATTTGCTGTAAAACGCACATGCCAACATCGCTGTAAACATACTGCCCGCGTGTTTTTAAAGGGCCGCGCAGCATTTTGGGCCACATTACATTTTTAAAGTAGTCTTTAATAAGGTAGTACTTCTCGTTCACTTTGGTAGGATAAGCTGCAGACGAGTCAACACTATGCTCCTGCGGTTTAACAACCTCAAACGTGGGTATATCAGCAATAAAACCTGCCTGGTGGGTCAATATCTCCCAGATCTTTACATCCTTAACGGGCGTGTTCTTAGCCTCCGGCAGATAATCTGCAATAGTGGCGTTTATGTCCAGTTTACCCTCATCCACCAGTTTCATAGCCTCAATGGTTGTGGCCGATATCTTGGTCATAGAGGCAAGATCGAAAATATCAGTTACCTTGTTTTGCACTACGGGTTCATAAGTATGAAAGCCGTAGGCTTTATTAAATATCACTTTGCCATCCTTAGCTACCAGCACCACACAGCCGGGTGTAGCGTGCTGGGCAATGGCTTCGCGGGCTATTTTATCAATGTCGGCAAGGTTTTCTGTGCGGATGCCTACTTCCTCGGGAACAGTGTATTGCAAGCGGATTTGCTTTGTAGTAAAACCCATACCCGGTGTTAACTGCTGCGTGTATGCCGCTGTTAGTTTTTGGGTGATGGCAATACCGCCAAATATAGCCTGCGCCACAAAGTTTGACGATACCGGTGTTATACGTTCGGCACAAATAATGGGGCCGTTAAAGTCATTCAGATTAACCAATTGCGTACCCCTGCCAAAATACGCCACAACTATATTTTTTAACTTTTGATTGGCTTTTATAAAATCTATGATCCTGGTATTAGCAATATCGGCTTCGGTTAGCTGTACTATCAGCGTATTGTACAATTTAACATCCCGCGAAAGGTCTTCCATGCTTTTAGCGCCCAGATAATCCGTTCCGTTAAAGGTTTCTACTTTGGCGTAATTATTAAGCAGGCTATCAAAACCTGCCGCGAACGCGTTAGAGAAACGTATACTGGCCATCTTTTTTTTGGCGAGATCTTTTAGCGGGATAATATCTTTCTGATTATTGAGCAATACTGTTGAAGCTTGCACCTGGCGTTGTTCTGCCACATAAGCCTGGCCCGAATAGGGATTTTGCGCGCAGGCCGAATTAAATAATATAAACGCTGATATAATTATAGTTAAGCCGAAAGGCCTATTTTTTCTCATACACTTTCTCTCCGTTGATAAAGCTTTTTAAAACTTTTGTATAGGGCAATTGGCTGGCGCTTATGCGCATAATATCTGCGTCTAATATAACAAAATCGGCATACTTGCCGGCTTCAATACTGCCTTTCTCCTTTTCTTCAAAATTGGCTTTGGCGGCCCATATGGTCATACCCTTTAACGCTTCGTTACGTGTTATCGCATTTTCGGGCTGAAATCCGTTTTGCGGATAGCCCTTCAGATCTTTACGCACAACCGCAGCATAAAATGTATAAATAGGGTTAATATTCTCAACAGGAAAATCGGTACCCAGCGGCATCCATCCGTTTTGCTTTAAAAGCTCCTTGTAAGCATAGGCCGTTTTTAGCCGGTCTTCTCCCAAACGCCGGCCGGCCCAATACATGTCAGACGTGGCATGCGTGGGTTGCACCGAAGGAATAATACTATAATCGCCAAAGTAATGCAAATCCTCCGGCGCTATTATCTGCGCATGTTCAATACGCCAGCGTTTATCATTCTTTCCTTTTAATACCCCGGCGTAAATTTTAAGTATTACCCGGTTGGCCGAGTCGCCAATAGCATGGGTATTAAGCTGAATATCTGTTTTAGCCAGTCTTTCAGCAATCTGCTGGAAGTGCTGCGGATTGCTGAGCAAAAATCCCTTCCAATCTTTTTGATCAGCATAAGGCTGCAACAAACAAGCTCCCCGCGAGCCCAACGCGCCATCAGCGTACATCTTTATGGCCCGCACGCTAAGGCGCGGGGATTTAACTATACCGTTTTTAAAAAGGTAATTGTAGTTTTCCTGCCTGTCTGCCAGCATAATATACATGCGCATTTTCAAGTCGCCTTTTTTTTGAAGTTGGGTAATGGTGTTTACCATGGTATAGGGTAACCCGGCATCATCAACGGTTGTTAAACCTACCGCCAGGCAGTTTTGCTGCGCGCTTAATAAGGCTGCCTGCATGGCTTCCTCGTCCGCAGCGGGTATTTTACGGGTAACAATACCAACAGCATTGTCAAGCAAAACGCCGGTAAGCTTACCATTTACCACTTCTATTTCGCCACCTATTATTTTTTGCCCGGGTGATATACCTGCAATGGTTAAAGCTGCCTGATTGGCAATGGCCGCGTGCCCGTCAATCCGCGATAGTAAAACCGGTCGCATAGGAAAAAGCGAATCCAGCAATGCTTTATCCGGAAATTTTTTGCCGGGCCACAGGTTCTGATCCCAGCCGCTGCCTAAAACCCAGCCATCGGGGTTGCTGCGCGCAAATGCCTGTACAGAATCTGTAACAGTGCGCCAGCTGGAAATCCCTTTTAAATTTACCTGCTGCAAACCTAAGCCGTAATCGTAAAAATGGCTGTGCGCGTCAATAAAACCGGGGTATACAGCTTTCCCTTGCACATCTAAAACCTGGCGGGCATGGTATTCCTCTTCCAGATCGGCAGCTTTTCCTACCGCAACTATTTTGCCGCCGTTTACAACAAATGCATCAGCTACGGTAAAGGCGCTGTCAACTGTGTAAACCACGGCGTTCTTTATCAACAGGTCGGCATTAAAATCCTTCTTTTTACAGGCTGTTGCTAAAAGCAATAACAGGGGCCATAGTTTTTTCATCGCGGATGGGCTACATTTCGGTAAATATATCTATATACAAGTACCGGCAAATAAAGTTGGTTAAAAAGTAAGAAATGAGTTATTGAACTCATTTAAGCTTTTCATGCAGAAGATCAAATTTTTCTGCAATTTCCAAAAACTCATCGCCCCAGCCGTTGGAAATGGAAATTTCTTGAAAAGAGCTAGTTGGACCAAATAATATGCACAGATCGTTCAAAACCTGGTGATCGTTTAATTTTAGCTTGGCAATTTTTTCATTAAGATCGTCAGACAAATGTTGAGGAGTTGCATAACGACTCCAGACCACATCGGTTTCTTCGCTTACTTTGCTCTTTATTAGGTTCAGGAGTTCAGTAATTTTATCAAAGTACTGCGCTGAAGAATTTGAGTTATTCATAAATAGTGTGTGTAACAACAGCTACCCAAACTGTAAAGTTATGCAATCAAATAACTAATTTAGCATCGAAAAGAAATAGAGGGAAAACCATTACATGTCAGATATAATTCAGCTTTTACCGGATTCCGTTGCCAACCAGATAGCCGCCGGCGAGGTGGTGCAAAGGCCCGCATCTGCCGTAAAAGAACTGATAGAGAACGCCATTGATGCCGGTGCCGATAAAATTCAGCTAATTGTTAAGGATGCCGGAAAATCATTGATACAGGTGATTGATAACGGTTGCGGCATGAGCGGTACAGACGCGCGCATGAGTTTTGAGCGCCATGCCACATCCAAAATAAAAAAAGCTGATGATCTGTTCGCCATCCGTACCATGGGTTTCCGTGGCGAGGCGCTGGCCTCTATAGCCGCTATTGCCCAGGTTGAGCTGAAAACCCGCCGCCATGAGGATGAGTTGGGAACGCAGCTGTTTATTGAAGCATCAGAAGTTTTAAAACAGGAGGCCTGCTCCGCAACGCCCGGCACTTCCATATCCGTTAAAAACCTGTTTTATAATATCCCCGCCCGCCGTAACTTTTTAAAAAGCAACCCGGTAGAAATGCGGCATATTATTGACGAGTTTCAGCGTGTGGCCCTGGCGCATCCCGAAGTATTCTTTACTCTGCACCATGATGGGCAGGAGGTTTACCACTTACCCGCCGTTACGTTAAAGCAGCGCATTGTACACCTGTTAGGAAATAATTACAACCAGCGTTTGGTGCCTGTTGAGGAAGATACCACCATTATAAAACTGAACGGCTTTGTAGGCAAACCCGAATTTGCCCGCAAAACCCGCGGCGAACAGTTCTTTTTTGTAAACAACCGCTTTATAAAGGATGCTTACCTTAACCATGCTGTTTTAACTGCTTTTGAGGAGTTATTGCCTGATGAGTCTTTCCCGTTGTATGTTTTGTTTATTGATATTGATCCTTCAAAAATTGATATCAACGTACACCCAACCAAAACAGAAATAAAATACCAGGACGAGAAAGCTATTTATGCCATTATCCGCTCGGCAGTTAAGCGCTCATTGGGGCGCTATAATATTACGCCAAGTTTAGATTTTGACCAGGAGAACAGTATTGAGCATTTGATAACCCCCAAACCTTTTGAGGAGATAATAGCACCCTCTATTAAGTTTGACCCTAACTTTAACCCCTTTGTTGAAAGAAGTACAGAGCGGCCATTAACCTCTCCATCTTATCAACGCGATACCCATCGCAGTGCATCTATTCCGCAAAATTGGGATACTTTGTACGAGATAAGTAAACGCGATACATCCACACAGCAGGAAATACATATAGAAAAAACCATAGCCGTTGATGAGCAGGAAGTAAGCAAAACCAGCGAGCGTCAGTTTTTCCAGATCCATAACCGGTTTATTATATCGCCTATCAAATCGGGCTTTATGCTGATAGACCAGCAGGCCGCACACGAGCGAATTTTATATGAACGTTTTTTGCAGCAGTTGCAAAACCATTCGGGTGTTAGTCAGCAAAGCCTGTTTCCGCAATCGCTTACACTAAACGGTGCCGATTTTGAGTTATTGAAAGAGCTTTTGCCGGATATTCGCGCACTTGGTTTTGACATACGCGAGTTTGGTAAAAACACCGTTGTGGTTGAAGGTGTACCTGCCGATTTAAACAATGCCGATGGGCACCAACTGCTGGAACATTTATTAGAAGGTTTTAAAAACAACCTGAGTATTTTAAAGTTGGATAAACGGGATAACCTGGCACGGGCGCTGGCGCGTAACGCGGCCATAAAAGCAGGTACTAAGCTATCGTTAGAAGAGATGAATTTAATGACAGACCAATTATTTGCCTGCCAATTACCTAACATTGCCCTTAACAGTAAGCCTGTTATTAGTACTTTTACCTTAACTGAATTATTAGAGCGGTTTGAAAAATAACCGCATTTTATATTAATTATGCAATCTCCATTCGCCAATATACCGCCGGTAGTAAAAAACCTTCTGATCATTAATATTATCTGCTTTTTGCCGTACTGGTTGTTCAACCCTGCATTAGTTAACACAATCTACAATTTAGGATCAGCTCATTATTTTGGCTCACCACTCTTCAAGAAGTGGCAACCCATAACTTACATGTTTTTACATGGCGACGAGTGGCACATCATTTTTAACATGTTCGCGCTTTACTCTTTCGGTAATATCATTGAGTATAACATGGGGTCAAAACGGTTCATCATGTTTTATTTTATATGCGGCATAGGGGGGCTGCTTGGGCAATGGCTTGTTCAGGCAATTGAGTTCTACCATTACACGGGCGCTTTTATTACAACAGATTCGTTGGCAGTTCAATCTCTTGAAGCGCTTCAAAAAGCAACCGATATCAATAAATCTAGTATGGTTGGTGCATCCGGTGCCATATTTGGCGTGTTAGTAGCTTTCGGCATGTTATATCCTAACGCGGAACTCATGATCATGTTCATCCCCGTACCTGTAAAAGCAAAGTATATTATACCTGTTTATATCATTATAGAATTAACACTTGGGGTGGGGCAATTTAATGGCGATAACGTTGCGCACTTTGCCCACTTAGGCGGCGCCGTTTTAGGTTTTATACTAATAAAGCTGTGGCGCTTACAGGGCCCGGGCAATTATGGTTATTGATATTACGCGGAACTATGACCTTTTGGGATAACATAAAATATAAAGTTGCTGTATCACAGAGTAAGCTGTTTATGCTTATCGGGATAAACGTTGCCGTATTTTTAGTTATTAACGTATCCGGAAAATTTGAAAGCTGGTTCAATAAAACCGAATACATTTCTGCATATGCTGATGAATATCTTTCGCTCCCGTCAAATCTTCATGAGTTGCTTATCCGCTTTTGGACGCCTGTTACCTACATGTTTATGCATGCCGGCGTGCTACACATCCTGTTTAACATGCTGTTTCTGTATTGGTTCGGCCAAATATTTGAGGAGTTTTTAGGTAAAAAACGAACCATTGGCCTATATCTTTTAGGTGGCCTTGCAGGCGGTGTATTATTTGTTATAGCTTTTAATTTACTTCCGCTTTTTACATATGCAAAGCAGATCAGTCATGTTGTTGGTGCATCGGCAAGTATAATGGCGGTGGTGGTTGCCGCGGCAACTGTTGCTCCTGATTACAGCATCAATTTGATTATAATCGGTCCGGTTAAAATAAAATGGATAGCCATTTTTTATGTGGTTGTGGGTTTTTTGACCGCCACCGGCCCTAATGCCGGCGGGCAGATAGCCCATTTAGGCGGCGCTTTAATAGGCTTTATTTACATAAAGCAACTGCAGCGCGGTAACGACTGGATAACCAACATAAGTGGAATATTTAAGAGAAAATCAAAACTCAAGGTGGTATCAACCAACCACGATAGAAACTTAACGGCAATACCCCGCCAGGACGAGGTAGACGCTGTATTAGATAAAATATCAAAAACCGGGTACGACAGCCTAAACAAGCACGAGAAAGAGGTCCTTTTTCGCGCCAGCAAACATGAAGAAGAAATCTAACCAAAAACTTTCTTTTTTTACCAGGCTGCTGCTCTTTATCAACTGCTGCTTTGCCCTGGCTTTGCTTGTTTCTTACCTGGCACCGGTAGTTGATCCGCGTAAATTTTGGCCCGTGGCATTTTTTGGTATCGCCTATCCGCCTTTGTTATTGCTAAACGTAATATTTATAGCGTATTGGCTTATAGCGCGGAGCAAACTTGCCCTGGTATCAATAATTACCATTTTATTAGGATGGAACGCGCTGCACAATAACGTAGGATTTTCCCTTTGGAGTAAAGCCCCTGAAAATTCAGCAGCCAATGTCCGGGTGCTAACTTATAACGCGCGTAATTTTAAAAAGTACGGCGAAAATGACGACGACAGTACCCGCCATGGTATTTTGCAGCTAATGCGCAATGTAAAGCCCGATGTTATCGGTGTACAGGAATATTTTTCGCGAAAAAAAGGGGTTTATGCGATGAAAGATTCCATAAGCGGTTTAATTGGCACAACGTACCGGCATATTGAGGGTAGTATTGAAACCGAAAGTGAAATAATGGGAGTGGCAATTTTTTCGCGTTATCCAATAATTGCTAAGGGCACTGTTACCGTTGCTTCACCTAATTCAGGCGTACAGTGCATATATGCAGATATAAAAAAGGGAAAGGATATCTTTCGGTTTTATAGCGTTCATTTACAATCCTTTCTTTTTGAGCAAAAAGACTATCTGTATATAGACACAGTTACCAAAAGCGGCAAGGCAGATATCTCATCAACCAAACGGCTGGCCATAAAACTTAAACGCGCTTTTTTAAACCGGGCCGGCCAGGTAATGCTGGTAAAACAACACGCTTTAGCTTGCCCCTATCCTTATATTATCTCGGGCGATTTTAATGATACGCCTTCCTCATTCGCGGTAAACCAAATGGAAAAGGGAATAAAAAACAGCTTCCGCGAAAAAGGTTTCGGGCTGGGGCGCACCTATAACGGCGATTTCCCAAACTATCAAATTGATTATATAATGGCGAGCAACCAGTTTGATGTGTTAAACTATGATATCATAAAACAAAACTTCTCAGACCACTATCCGGTATATGCTGATCTGGCTTTAAAGTGAGTGGTTGATTGACGTTGGTTGGAGTGGGGTTCAAATTTTACAATTGATCAATATTCACCTAATCAACTAACCATCTAATAAGCCAAACAACTAACCTAAAAATCGTAAGTTTGTCTCATGGAGCAAAATGTGCTTGTTTACAATACCCTAACACGCAAAAAAGAAGAATTTAAACCCATTGCAGCGCCACACGTTGGCATGTATGTATGCGGCCCCACGGTTTACAGTGATGCTCACATGGGCAATTGCCGCACCTACGTTTCGTTTGATCTGATATTCAGATACCTGAATCACCTTGGGTACAAGGTGCGCTACGTGCGCAATATTACAGATGCCGGCCACCTGGAAGGTGACGCAGGCGATGAGGGCGAAGACAAAATATCAAAAAAGGCAAAGCTGGCTCAGTTAGAGCCTATGGAAATAGTGCAAAAGTACAGCGTTGGCTTTCATGAGGTAATGCAGATACTTAACACCTTACCGCCAAGTATAGAACCTACCGCTACCGGCCATATAATTGAACAGATTGAATTGGTTAAAGCAATAATGGCCAAAGGGTACGCGTACGAAGTGAACGGCACCATATACTTTGACGTTGAAAAATATAACCAAACCCAGGATTACGGCATATTGAACGGCCGCAAACTGGAGGACCTGCTTACCAATACCCGCGATTTAGGCGGGCAGGATGAAAAGCATGGTAAGCTTGACTTTGCCTTATGGATAAAGGCCAAACCCGAACATTTGATGCAGTGGCCATCGCCATGGGGTAATGGTTTTCCGGGCTGGCACCTGGAGTGTTCTGCCATGAGCAATAAGTACCTGGGCGAACAATTTGATATCCACGGCGGCGGTATAGATCTCGCGCCAACGCATCATACCAATGAGATTGCGCAAAACGTGGCCTGCTGCGGTAAAAACCCCGCGCGTTATTGGATCCATACCAATATGCTTACGGTAAACGGGCAAAAAATGTCAAAATCATTAGGTAACAGCTTTTTGCCGCACGAACTTTTTAGTGGCAATAACTCCATACTTAATAAGGCGTATAGCCCCATGACGGTGCGCTTTTTTATGCTGCAGGCACATTACCGTAGTACATTAGATTTTGGTAATGATGCTATGGAGGCATCAGAAAAAGGATTTAAGCGTTTGATGAATGCGCTGTCATTGCTGGATACGCTGAAGGAATCGTCTTCATCAGAGGTAGAGATAGCTCCATTGCTGGATAGGTGCTATAACGCTATGAATGATGATTTTAACAGTCCGGTTTTAATTGCCGAACTATTTGAAGGCGCACGTATTATCAACTCTGTGCGAGACGGGAAGCTTAAAATTGATAAGGCGAATTTGGATCTGCTTAAAAGTTTAATGAATACTTTTGTGTTTGACATTTTAGGCCTTAAAAATGAACAGGCAGCTAATGATGACCTGCCCAAAGTGCTTGATCTGGTAGTTACGTTGCGAAACGAAGCTAAATCAAATAAAGATTATGCTACCTCTGACAAAATAAGAGACGGATTACAAAAAATTGGCTTCCAGTTAAAAGACAGTAAAGAAGGTACCAACTGGAGTAAAATTTAATTGATAAAATTACGTTATCAACAAATTATACAACAAAAGGCTAACATGCTTGTTTAACCGCAATAATATCATCAAAACAAAAAACATGAAAAAAATATTACTGGCTACCTCAATTTTTTGCTATTCAGCGCTTGCATTGGCCCAAACTGCCAAAGTGAGTAAAGTGATAGATGCCGAAACTAATTTTAATAAAGTAGTTGCAGCCAAGGGTATCAAAGACGCGTTTTTAGGTGTTGCAGACCCGGAAGGTTTTGTTTTTAAGCCCAGTCCGGTTAAAATGACCAGTTTCTATTCGAGCCTGCAAAAACAACCTGGCACTGCAAAGCAAGAACCTAAATTTGCGCGCATATCTGCAAATGGCGACCTGGCTTTTACTGCCGGGCCTTACACCTTTCAAAACGGCAAATCAGAAGACGACAAGATCTATGGTGATTACGTTTCTGTATGGAGAACAGATGCCAGTAACAAATTAAAGTTGTTGATATACCTGGGTATACAGCACCCTGAGCCGGTAGAAAAGCAGTTAACTGATTTTAAAGACAGCGAAGCTAAAACAGTTAAGGAATCGGCAGATCCGTTTGCCTCAAAAACTATTATAATAAATACCGATAAGACCTTCAATATTTCGCTAACCAAATCAGAAATGGCGGCTTATAAGGAGTTTTTAAGCCCGGAAGGCAGGTACTATTTCCCGGGGTTTGAACCGATGACGGGTACTGACAAGATATTAAAGTTTATAAATAACAATGCCATCAGTATCTCTGCAGAAACCAGCGGAGCAGGACGGTCAACCAGCGGTGACCTGGCTTACAGCTTCGGCAAGGCCACTATTAAAAAGGGCAACATGGTTAACCATTATTATTATGTGCGCATTTGGGAAATTGATGCAGCGCATAAATGGAACATACTACTGGAGGTTTTCTCGCCGTTAGAAAACTAAGACCATTATTAAATAAATTGCAAGATCAGGAGGAGAAACACCCCCTGATCTTGTCGTTTTCAACCCCCGCTAAAGCCAAGAAATGCCTGTAAATTCGGATCATCAATTTTAGTTACGATGAAGAATTATACAACCATTGATGAATACATCACCTCTTTTCCGGATGATGTGCAGGTGTTACTCCAAAAAATCCGTAATACCATTCATGCAGCCGCGCCCAATGCTACCGAAGCTATTAAATATGGCATACCCACCTTTATATTAAACGGTAACCTGGTGCATTTTGGGGGATATAAAAAACACATAGGCTTTTACCCTGCGCCTATGGGTATAGAAGCCTTTAAAGAGGAAACCGCCCAATACGAAGCCGGCAAAGGCACTTTACAATTTGCTCTGGATAGACCATTGCCGCTTAATTTGATTGAAAGAATAGTAAAGTTTAGGGTGGAAAAGAATTTGGCAAAAAAGAGGATTAGTTGATTGGTGATTAGAGATTAGTTAATCGGCAATGAAGCGATTCCCCATTATAGCACAAGTCTTAGCGGGTTGAATGTGTGGCGGGCTGACTTGTGCTTTGGACCATTCAAGCACAAGTCAGGATATCGCTCTTCATCTGCGCGCTGAGACTCGCGCTATACCTAGGGGGGCTCACGGGGGCTCACAGGGGTTCTTGGGGGTTCACATAACACCTGAGCCCCCCCTCCGAGTAATCTCTAATTTAATCGCCAATACTTACACGTAAACTTTCCACATCCCTTGGCAATTGTTTTTTATAAACCGATTTTCGCAGTCCGATTTATTGAATTATGATTGATCATTATAAAAAATTAGCTACTGAATTTTCTGTTGTCGAAAAGCAGGTTGTTGCCACTGTTGGGTTACTGGACGAGGGCGCAACTGTTCCCTTCATTTCCCGCTACCGTAAAGAACTTACCGGCAGTTTGGATGAAGTACAAGTAGCCGGCATACGCGACCGCATACAGCAATTACGCGAACTGGATAAGCGCCGCGAAGTGATACTGAACTCGTTAACCGAAATGGGCAAATTAACGCCCGAACTTGAAGAACAAATAAAGGCAGCCGAAACCATGGTGCTGCTGGAGGATATCTACCTACCCTATCGCCCAAAACGCAAAACCCGAGCTACAACTGCCCGCGAGAAAGGCTTGCAACCGCTGGCTGACGCCCTGCTGGCGCAAAATAAATTTGATGTGGCTGCCGAAGCAGAAAAATACATATCCGAAGAAAAAGGTGTTACCAATGCCGAAGATGCGCTGGCCGGCGCGCGCGATATTATTGCCGAGCACATAAGCGAAAACGCCGAAATAAGAGCCAAATTGCGTGAGCTTTTCCTGGAAAAAGGTGTATTTAAAAGTCGCGTTGCTCCGGGTAAGGAAGAGGCCGGAATAAAATATAAAGACTATTTTGAGTGGGAAGAGCCGGTTAAGTCGGCTCCATCTCACCGCATATTGGCTATGCGCCGCGGCGAAAAAGAAGAGATCTTGTTTTTAGATACCTTACCGCCGGAAGACGAGGCAATAGCACTATTGGAAAAAGCTTTTATAACCGCTCAAAACGATGCCGCAGAACAGGTACGTTTGGCTATTTACGACGGGTACAAGCGCTTGCTGCGCCCGTCCATGGAAACAGAAGTGCGCCTGCTTACCAAAAAACGTGCTGACGAGGAAGCCATACGGGTGTTTGCAGAAAATGCCCGTCAGCTTTTGTTAGCCGCGCCACTCGGCCAGAAACGGATGATGGCCATTGACCCTGGCTTTCGTACGGGTTGCAAAGTAGTATGCCTGGATGAGCAGGGAAAGCTGTTGGAATACAATGCCATATTTCCGCATACCGGTGCCTTTCAGACCAAAGAAGCGCAGAAAACCGTTACCCATCTTTTTGAAACTTATAAAATTGAAGCTATTGCCATTGGCAACGGTACTGCCGGCAGGGAAACGGAATTATTTATCCGTCAGCTCAATTTGCCTGATGTGGCAATAGTTATGGTAAATGAAAGCGGTGCTTCTATCTATTCCGCCTCAGATGTAGCCCGCGAGGAGTTTCCGGATAAGGATGTTACGGTCCGGGGCGCCGTATCTATCGGTCGCAGGCTGATGGACCCGCTGGCCGAGTTAGTTAAAATTGACCCCAAATCCATCGGCGTTGGCCAGTACCAGCACGATGTTGACCAAACCAAATTACAGGCATCGTTAGATGATACCGTGATAAGTTGCGTAAACGCTGTTGGTGTTGAGCTAAATACCGCGTCTAAACAGATATTATCCTACGTATCGGGTTTGGGGCCTCAACTGGCGCAAAATATTGTTGCCTACCGCGATGTTAACGGCGCGTTCACGCATCGCGAACAGCTAAAAAAAGTGCCCCGCCTGGGTGATAAAGCTTTTGAACAGGCTGCAGGGTTTTTACGCATCCGCAATGCAGAAAACCCTCTTGATACAAGTGCCGTACACCCTGAACGATATCAGTTGGTTGCCGAAATGGCAAAAGATAAAGGTTGCTCTGTAAGGGAATTGATGCGCGATGAAAAGCTGCGCAAAAGTATCCCCCTGCAAAAATATATTACAGACACGGTTGGCTTGCCTACGCTTAATGATATTATGGCAGAGCTGGCTAAACCCGGCCGCGACCCGCGCGAGCAGTTTGAGGCCTTTAGCTTTACCGAAGGTGTAAATAGTATAACCGATTTGAAGACCGGTATGAAGCTGCCGGGCATAGTAACAAATATAACCAACTTTGGCGCTTTTGTGGATATTGGCGTGCATCAGGATGGCCTGGTACATCTTAGCCAGATAGCTAACCGATTTGTTAAGGACCCTAACGAGGTGTTAAAAGTGCACCAGCAGGTGGAGGTTACCGTTACCGAGGTTGACGTAGCACGCAAGCGAATATCGCTATCTATGAAAACAGACGAGCCGCAAAAAGACCGCTTTGCAAAACCACAACAGCAAAATCGGCCCCATCAGCATTCACCCGCAAAAAAGAAACAGTCCGAGCCGGAAATAGATATGGCGATGAAACTTGCCGCGCTCAAAAGTCGGTTTCAGTAAAAGTCTGATTAACGTTACATTGAGGCAACCCCCTTTTCGACGAACGGCACGAGATGAGCAGGTCGCGACGGAGAAATCTTTTCGAAGATACAAATGCCGTTTTTGCTTCGAAAGGATTTCTCGGTCACCCCTTGGCGCTGCCCCCCCTTTGCTCCGTCGAAATGACAAAAATTTATGAAAACTAAAAATGAGCCCTTCTTGAAAAAGAGAAGGGCTTTTCTTTTTCAAGACACCCCCACATCAGAATACTACAAATGCGTTATTGATTACTCTTTGTTACCGCGGTAGTTTTGAATTGTCTGATCGCCGGGAAAAATTGAGGCATCATTCAAAAAACATCTCTGTTATTTTTGATTTGAAGAATTAGTGCGGTTAGGGGCCTTTAAAAGTTGCAGAGTTATTAGCATCAACAATTAAAACTAATAATAACGTAAAAAACCAAGGGAATCATGAAAACACGTATTACTTTAATCGCAGCTGCAATAATGCTAAGCTGCTCATCATTAATGGCGCAAGGCCTTTTAGGCGCAATCGCTTCAGGTACTAATGCTGCAAATGGCGCTGCCAGCGGCGTATCAGGTGCCGCAGGTAGTGTAGGCAACGCTGCAGGCGCTGTTGGACAAGCGGCCGGTGCTGTTAACCAACTGAAAGGCTTATTTGGCGGCAAAAAGAAAAAAGAAGCTGAAGCGGCAGCGGCGGCAGCAGCAGCAGCGGCTACACAATTGGCCAATACAGCAGTAGCTAATGCTGCAACAGCATTGCCTGCAGGTATTAAAGTTACCACTGTAACTGTTACCGGAATTGATTATGCAACGCTTAAAAAATTCAACGAAGCTATTCAGGCTTGCGGTACTGTAACCGAAACCAAAATGAAGTTTAACTCAACTGCATCAACTATTGAAGTTATGCACAAAGAATCAACTGATAACCTGTTGAAATTAATGGGCGAAACCAGCAAAGATATTTTTAGCGACAAGAACATCGAAGGAATAGAAGACGGAAAGATTGCTTTAAAACTTAAGTAGAATCATTAAATCCCAGTCTCTTATAAATCGTTCTTTATACTAATTTAACTGATTATTTTTGGGAGGAGTTAACCGAATGCACTGGTTGCTCCTCCTTTTCTCGTTTTTGGGCAACGTCGCCACCATGCGGTTCGTCGGCGTTGTAAACTTTATCCTCTTTCTTTACTTTACTTTTCTGCCCCTCGTCATGCGGCCTGTCTGTAGGCGTATCTGCTGGTGATGGTTTGTCTGTTGAATTAGCGGGCTTGGTCATATCAATTATTTGAATTAGTGATTGAGTGAATTAGTGACTGAGTAATTACTTACCGCTTCACCTTAAAATAAACACCAGGCCTTTAGTATTGTTTAACTGCGTTAAATAATGTTAATATACAGGCCTTATCTGTTTAATTAACTTATAAAGTTTTACCTTTAAGCGCGTATTCTTAATTTAGCACAACAAACACGCAAGTATGGAAGAATTTGAAGTAAGCGAATCGGCTAAGAAAACCAAAACCATTTATATTTCAACCGTTTTTGGCATATCAATGGTACTGCTTATGGTAGGTTTATTAGGGTTAATATTGGTGCATGCCAATAACCTTTCGCGTTATGTAAAAGAGAATATCGTACTTAATATTTATGTTGACGAGGCCGCGCACGAGGCAGACGTAAGGCAATTGCAAACCCAGCTGGATGCCAACCCGGCGGTAAAACAAGCTATTTACGTAAGTAAAGAACTGGCTGCACGCAATCTTCAAAAAGACTTGGGCGAGGATTTTGTTAAATTTTTAGGCTACAATCCGCTATCGCAATCATTAGATGTTTATCTTAACGCAGACTATGCCAACAACCAGCAAATAGCAAAGTTAAAAACTCAGCTGGCAAAAAACCCTTTTGTAAAAGAGGTGAAATACCAACAATCGCTGGTTGATCAAATGAACCAAAACCTGACTGCTATAAGCCTGGTTATACTGGCTTTTGCAAGTATTTTTGTTGTGGTATCGGTAGCGCTTATCAACAACACCATCAGGTTGGCTATTTATTCGCAAAGGTTTTTAATTAAATCAATGCAGTTGGTTGGTGCTACTAAAAATTTTATCCGCAAGCCATTTATACTTTATGGTATATGGCACGGCATATTAGGTGGCTTGATAGCTGTAATTATATTAATAGGCACCCTGTATCTGGCTAACCTGCAGATACCCGATCTGGTGATATTGCAAAACAACCTGGAATTTGGCGTTGTGTTTTTGGTAGTGCTGGGTTTAGGGGTATTTATATCAGCATTAAGCACTTATCTGGCAGTAAATAAGTTTCTACGTTTAAAAATATACGATCTATACAGATAGGTAAAAGGTTACTTACAAACAACCCTTTAAATAAAAAAACAGGAGTGAAAGACTTAGTTTTCATAATCAATAATTCACTCAATCAATAATTCAATAATTAAATAAATGGCGAAGAGTGCACAAAAAACACAGGCTGATAATGCGGGCAACCCTGTTAAATTTATTTTCGGTAAAACCAATTACCTTTGGTTCGTTATCAGCATAGCTGTGGTTACCTTAGGTTTTTTCCTGATGGCGGGTACTACAGATATTTATAGCAGTACCAAAATAGTTGTAGCCCCTGTGGTGGTTTTAGCCGGTTTCGGCATAGGATTTTATGCTATCCTGAAAAAATCTGATTCTTAATAGGGTAAGCAATAACAGTATCTCAATCTAACATTATCTCAAAATGAATATATTTCATGTTATTGTATTGGCCATTATTGAGGGCCTTACAGAATTTTTGCCGGTATCATCAACCGGGCACATGGTAGTAGCAAGTGCATTGATGGGCATAGGTAAAGATGAATTTGTTAAACTGTTTGAGATAGTTATTCAGTTAGGTGCCATACTATCAGTAGTGGTACTTTATTTTAAACGCTTTTTCCGCTCTTTTAATTTCTACATTAAACTGGTAGTAGGTGTTATTCCGGCTGTAATATTTGGTTTGCTGTTTAAAAGCAAGATAAACGAACTGCTTGAAAACCCCCTGGTAGTTGGTATAGCACTGGTTGCCGGTGGTGTTGTGTTACTTTTTGTTGATGACTGGTTTAAGAACCCAACTGTTAAAGATGAGGAAGACATTAGCTACCTTACCGCACTTAAAATTGGTTTCTTTCAATGCCTGGCTATGATACCTGGTGTGTCGCGTTCGGCATCATCAATTATAGGTGGGATGTCGCAAAAATTAAGCAGGACGGCCGCTGCCGAGTTTTCCTTCTTTTTAGCAGTGCCGACAATGTTTGGCGCTACGGTAAAAGATCTGTATGATTTTTATAAACATGGTAACATTGCCCAGGCTGATATGTATCAGGACATTAAGTTTCTGCTGATAGGCAGCCTGATAGCGTTTATAGTAGCATTGCTAGCCATAAAATCATTTATCACATTTTTAGAGCGGAAGGGATTTAAACTATTTGGCTGGTATCGTATTGCAGCGGGGATAGCTATCATTATATTGTACTATACAGGCAACGCACTGCACACAATTTAATACTTTATTTCTTTAAGTATAAAAAGCGCTTCAGGAGGTCCTGAGGCGCTTTTTATATGTACATTTTTTAGCACATGTAACATTTTAATAACGTGTAATAAATACACAATTTTATTTTTGGTACAGCGTTTGTATAATGTTATTTAATTAAAATAAGATTAAAAATTCTCTTCATATAATTGGTTTATAATTGGTTTAGAAAGAGCTCCTGCCCATCAGGAGCTCTTCTTGTTTTCGGTTATACCACAATCACGAAATATTTAAATATCGAACACCGAATTCATAAACATCAAATGATGACGTGAAACACGATTTTAAAATTATTCAATATCAGTGTCCGATATTCAGCAACAAAAAAGGCCAACCCTTTCGGATCGGCCTTGGTTATAATATTATTAGTTTACGTTATTCTTTACCCTCTTTGGTAAATAGCTTACTCTTGTCAACTTTCTCAACCAACGCTCCGTCTTTCAACGTTTTTGAAATGGCCGGATACGGGGCCGAAACCACCTCGTCGCCCTCTTTAAGGCCTGACAATATCTGCACATAGGTATCGTCCTGTATACCGGTAGTTACCAGCACCTGTTTTACCTTGCCCGGAGCCTCGTAAATAAATACATACTCTTTTGCAGGAGCAGCACTGGCCGTAGTTTTTTCTTCAGCGTTATCATCCTTTTTAGGGCCGGCCTCGTCCTTTTTGTCGTCGCGGGTGGTTACGGCTTGTATCGGTACAGATAGTGCCTTGGTATGGTTAGTTTGAATATCAACAGTAGCGGTAAGTCCCGGGCGGAAAGGCGACGGGTTATCAGCCTTTGCATTCAACATATCTGTGTACGATTTAGGATCTATCCGTACTTTAACAGTAAAGTTAGTAACCTGATCGGCAGTGGTACCTACCACATTTGCAGAACTACCGATCTCTGAAACTGTGCCTTTAAATTTTTTGCCAGAAAACGCGTCAACCTGTATAATAGAAGTATCGCCTAAAGTTATACGGTTAATATCATTTTCGTTTACATCCACATTCACATCCATCTCGTTAAGGTTGGATATGGTCATTATTTCGGTACCGGCAAATTGTGCAGTACCCAAAACGCGTTCGCCTATTTCAACTGAAAGTTTTGAAACCACCCCGTCAACAGGAGAGTAAATAGTTGTTTTTAAAAGGTTGTCGCTTGCTTCTTTAACACTTGCGGCAGATTGCTCCATACCGAAGCGCGTTGCAATAACAGACTGCTTAGCGGCTTCTAAACCGGCAACCGCGCTTTCATAAGTAGCTTTAGCCTGATCAAACTCGGCAGCGGTAAGTACTTTCTTTTCAAAAAGCTCCTTGCTGCGTTTATAATTTGCAGCCTGGTTGTTGTAAGTTGCTTCGGCCTGCTTTTGTTGCTGGCTGGAGTTTGCCACGTTTGCTTTTTGTGAGTTTAACGATGCAACTGCCCTGTTATAACCTGATTGCAAAATGTCCGGACGAATACGGATCAATAACTGGCCCTTTTTAACTACGTCGCCTTCTTTAATAGGCAGTTCAACTACCTCACCAGAAACTTCCGGGCTAATTTTTACTTCAACGTGCGGCATTATTTTGCCACTTGCTGATACGGTCTCGTTGATCTCGCGGTTAGCGGCTTTTTCTGTAGCGACTTTGGTTTTTGGTTCTTTTCCTATTACGCCCGTCGCTTTACCAACAACAAGCAGCACCACTACGATGCCTAAACCTATCAGAATATATTTTGTAGTTTTTCCCATGATGTGCAGGATTTTTTATTTTAAAGAGTTATGGTGTTTCCTAAGTAATAGTCAATTATTTTGCTTCTGAATATAACAGAGTATTGCGCCTGTATCATATCATTTTGCGATTTGTTGTAGTTGGTTACTGCTGTATTATAATCTAGAGAGTTAACCAAGCCTACATCATAGCGTTGCTGTGTAACGTTCAACGCATCGCGATTAGCTTGAAATGTTTGCGTTGCAGATTGAAATTGCTTATCGGCAGCGTTCAAGTCAAGCACCGCCTGTATAATTATTTTGCTAAGATTATTTTTAGCCAATTGGGTATTTAACTGAGCATTCTGAAAATTTAACTTGGCTTTCTTAACGTTAGTATGCGCGTTAAAACGGTTAAATATGGGTATATTTAAACTTAGGCTGATTGATTGGTTGAAGTTGTCTCTTATCTGATCAAAAAATTGATAATCAACCGCTGTGTTATTTAAAAATCTTTTAAACCTGTTGTTATAAGTTGAACCAACGCCACCTGATAAGCTTAAGGTTGGATAAAAAGTTCCCTGGGCTATTTTAATTGATTGTGCAAACGTTTTCTCACGCGCCTCGGCAAGTTTAATATCAGGGTTAATATCTAATGCACGCATTACCACCTGGTTGGCATCAAAAACGGTTTGCACATTTGTTAAGCGGCTAATGTCTGGTTTTTCAACAGTGATAGCAGTATTAGGGTTCATTTCCATATACTGTTTCAATACCAAAACAGAAATATTAAGCTGATTTTGAGCATTAATTAAATTATAGTTGGCAGTTGCTACCTGCGCTTTTGCTTGAGACAGATCTGCCAGTGTTTGCCGGCCTGCATCAAAGCTAATTTGTGAGCGCTGCAAAGTTTGGTTGCCAATATCTAATTGCTGTGTAGCGGCTGTTACCAGGTCTTGGTTTATTAATATCTGCAGGTAAGTGGTTACCACGTTTAATATCAGATCATTTTTAATTTTAGACGTGTTACTTTTATTAACATCAACAGTTAACCTGTTTTGAATGATCTGGTTACGCAACTGGCCACCCTGAAACAGGGTAAGCGACATTTGCGCGTTAGTATTTACACTTTGGGATGTTGAGGATAAATAATCGGAGGTACCGGTAATTAAGCTACGCCCAAAATTATAGCCTGTTGATGTAAAAGCGCTTAAGCTTGGCAACTGGTTGTATTTTGATTGCTGCAGATCAGCATCGCTTAAAGCCTCGCTAACCAGGGCTTGTTTTATGTTTAGGTTGTTAGCCAACATACGGTCAACGGCCGCCTGCAATGTTATTCTCTCCTGCGCTTTAACAGTAAAACTTGCGGCCAGTAACAACGTAACTATTAAGCCCGCCCGTTTTAATACTGATGTATTTTGCTTCATATGGGTTATTATGTACAAATAATTGAGATGTTATACCTTAGATAATTAGATTTGGGCCGTAAACGCTTTTCGTCTGCTATCTTTTGTACATAACTCTCTTGTTTTGAATATGTATCTGGTTAAAACACCATGGTTGCTTAAAAAAATTTATCCCCAACTAATTTGGGATAACGACAAACGCAACCGTACCATTTATCTCACCTTTGACGATGGCCCCATACCAATTGTTACACCATTTGTTTTAAATATTTTAGAACAATATAAGGCAAAGGCCACTTTTTTTTGTATTGGCGATAACGCCAATAAACATACGGATATTTTTGAAAAGGTAAAAGCGGCAGGGCACGCTATTGGAAACCACACTTTTAACCATCTAAAAGGCTGGGATACAAAAGATGAGGTTTATGTTAGCAATTTTTTAAAAGCCGACGAATTACTGCACACCCAACTATTCAGGCCGCCTTATGGCCGTATTAAACGCTCGCAGATAAAACTTTTAAAAAAACGCAGTCCTAACCTGCAAATCATTATGTGGGATGTATTAAGCGGCGACTTTGATGTAAACCTTAGTCCTGCAAAATGCCTGCAAAACGTTTTGAAGCATACCCGCCCGGGTTCTATTATTGTTTTTCATGACAGCCTGAAAGCTTTTGACAGGTTGGAGTATGTATTGCCAAGAGCAATGGAGGTGTGGAGTAAGGAAGGGTATACGTTTAGCCGTCTGAACCAGGATTTGTAGGATTTAAGGATTACCTTGAAAGTAATTAAGAACATAAACGATTAATACCCATATTTTTGATAAAAACGAATGGATAAAACAAAAATCCAATCATCCTTAGATCTTAAAAATCTTAGTTCAGACTAACTTCAAATAAAAATTTACTTTTCTACCCAGCGTTTTAAATTACCGCCACGTATTTGTAATTACTTAAGGGTTTTATGAACGATAAAGAACTTTCAGTAGTTATTGCCGGCTGTGTAGCTAATAAACGTAAAGCGCAGCAACAATTGTACCTGCTGTTTTATCAGCGTATGTGGCGACTTTGTATGCGTTATCTGCGGGTAGATGACCTGGTTCCGGAAGCGCTTAACGCCGGCTTTCTGAAAGTATTTACCAATATTAAAACCTACCATAACGAGAAGGGAAATTTAGAGAATTGGGTAGCGGCTATTATGATACGCTGCTGTATTGATCTGCAGCGTAGCGAAATGCGCTTTCAATATCATGATGACATTACAGAAACTGATAATGTGATGCCCATTTCGCCGGATGCCCTGAATAATTTATATGCAGCAGATCTGCTGCGTTACATACGGGAGTTACCGCCCGCCAGTCAGGCTGTATTTAATTTATATGAAGTGGATGGCTTTGACCATGCCGAGATAGCGGCTATGCTGAACATAACCGAAAGCACCTCGCGCTGGCATCTCTCATCCGCCAAAAAAACTTTACGTCAAGAGCTAATAAAAAATAGTAGGGATCATGAAAGAACAAATGTTGCTAAGACCGCACTTACTTAACAAGTTTGATGAGTTACCGGTAAACGGCAATAGCGTTGCCGACTGGAAAAAAATGGAACAAGCCCTTCAATTGGCGATGCCGATAGGCCTGTTATCAGTTGTACTTTTTGGCAAAGGGTGGCTGCTATCAAAAAAAATGCTGTGGTTATGGATAAGCATTGCAACATGCGGTGGTGCCGCAACTACGCTAGCCGTTTATCAAAGCAGGCAGGCCAACCTGGCACAGACCGAGCCATTGGTTAACAAACACAATAAACCTATTAAAGGGGGTCCCGTATTGTCAGTTATAGCACCTGCGGTTAAGGACACTACCGTTAACAAAAAAAAGCACAAGATTAACAAGACAGTAAAAAGTATTACAAACAAAAATCAGTTACCCACAATGGCTGAGTGGTATGACGCGGCTGTAAATAATAAAAATCCAAGACTTAATAGGTATTCAACCGACACATCGATCGGACTTTTCAAAAGCTTAAAGCCTGTTAAAGTCTTCAAAGACAGTTTAGGCCGAACGTTTACATTTAAAAGCATAAAACCTGTTAAAGTTTTCAAAGACAGTTTGGGGCGGACGTTTAAAAGTTTAAAGCCCGTTAAAGTCTTTAAAGACAGTTTAGGCTGGACATTCAAAAGCTTAAAGCCTGTTAAAGGTCTCAAAGATAGTCTGGGTCTGACATTTAAAAGCTTAAAACCCGCTAAAGTCTTTAAAGACAGTTTAGGCCGGACGTTTAAAAGCTTAAAACCCGTTAAAGTTATGAAGGATAGTTTCAGCCTGAGTTTAAAAAACTCAAAGCGGATTGGCTATCCCGGCGATACGTCTTTCAGATTTTCAAAAAACCTGAAACCAGTAAAATTATTAAAAAATGGCGCGGGCAAGCCCGTAAAAAGCTTAAAACCGGTAAAAATCTTAAAAGACAGTTTAGTACGTCCACTAAAACCTTAACATGAAACTAAGATACATCTTCCTATTATTAGCCCTGCTGTTTGCTAACACCACTAAAGCGCAGCAACTTACCGCTAATATGAAAGCTGCATTTGATGACTTAATTGACACACGCTATAAAGCCGACGAGCCGGGAGGCGTTGTACTAATTGCTCAAAACGGAAGTATTTTATATCAAAGGGCTTTTGGTATGAGCGATGTAGAAGAGCATGTTAAAATGCAAGCTGATATGCTTTTCAACATCGGTTCGCAAACTAAACAGTTTACCGCGGTACGTATACTGCAATTAGCGGAGCAAGGTAAACTCTCTGTAACAGATCATCTGAGCAAAGATATTGATCATTGTCCGTTGATATGGCAAAACATAACAATTGAAAACCTGCTGACCCATAGTTCGGGAATTTCGGATCTGCGGGGAAAGGGCGGGCTGCCGCTTGCCGCAAGAATAGACACTGCAATGATCCGTCCGCTGGCATTTCAGCCAGGTACAAAAACATTTTACGCTAACATTGAATTTGAAATACTCGGCTATATTATAGAGAGGATTACCGGCGAGTCTATGGCCGTTAATTTAGTAAAATACATCATTGATCCGCTGGGTTTAAAACATACCTATGCAATGGCTGGCGATGTAGCCGTTCCGGGCCGGATCTCAGGATACATAAAAAGAGCGGATGGCCATTTTTCTAAAGGCGAACTTTATGAGGGGAATGCAGGTGGTGCGGGTGGTCTTATTAGTAACACCAAAGACATTATGGCCTGGTACGAGGCATTAGCTAATGGCCGTGTGATAAAAAAAGAAACGCTGGCAAAAGCATGGAAACCTTATAAACTGGCGGATGGCCAATTTTCTAAATACGGGTATGGCTGGGATGCTGGTGGTGATGTGCAGGGACATCCAATTGCTGAGCATGGCGGCTTGATAGTTGGCTTCAGTACAGAATCTTTGTATTTAATAGACGAGCATATTTATGTAGGTGTTTTTCTGAACCAGCGCAGCTATGCCGACGCGACAGCGCAGGAACTGGCCGCAATTGCCCTGGCGCAACCTTACCCGGCGCAAAGCATGCAATTATCAGAACAAGCTTTGCAAGCCTTTGCCGGTACATATGCAGATGACACCGGAAATAAAAAACAGTTTAATTTGAGGAACGGTAAACTTTATTATGAACCGCAAGGCGCGCAGCCCTTACAATTAATGCCTTACGCTAAAAATAAGTTCTACCTGGAAAACACGCTTGTTGTTGCAGATATCATTCACGACGTGCAGGGCAAAGTTTTAGCCATTAAATTTTCGGATCGCCGTTTTTCCGGGCAGCCCGGCTGGCAGTGGAATAAAACCGAATAAAAGGCTTTATGCGCTGCTTATACACTTAATAAAACCTATGCAAATAAACCGTTCTTAGCCATCCACAAAAGTGCGCCTATAACGGTAACTGCAAGTGCAATTAGGCCTATCCAGCCTTTGCGTTTATCCTGCTTTAAAAGCCATATCAAAAACACGATAAGCGGGATTACAAATATTCCGTAGAAGATTAATGATGGAGCGGACATTAGATTGAGTGAATTAGTAATTGAGTGAATTAGTGATTAAATTATTATTGCGATTGAAATGAACATTCACTCATTCAAAACTCACTCAATCACTCATTAAGCTAAAGAGGCATCCTCGCCAGCGGCGCTATATCCTGCCCGGCAAAGTCTCCTTTTAAATATTTATGGTACCCTGCTATGGCTATCATACCGGCATTGTCAGTACAATACTGCATAGCAGGTATAAAATAGTTCCATCCATTCTTTTCTGCCAATTGCTGCAGCCCAAGCCGCAAACCGGTATTAGCCGATACACCACCCGCCAAAGCTACGTCCTTTATGCCATATTGCCGCGCTGCCTTTTCAAACTTATTAAGCAGTATGGTTACAATGCGCTTTTCAACAGATGCGCAAATATCATTTAAATTATCCTGTATAAAATTGGGGTTAGCGGCAACATTATCGCGGATAAAATAAAGTATGGATGTTTTTAAGCCGCTAAAACTGTAATCAAAACCTGGTATCTGCGGTTCGGGGAACTTAAACCTGTCTGCATTACCTAAACGCGCGTATTTATCAATCAATGGTCCGCCGGGATATGGCAGGCCCAAAATTTTACTGGTTTTATCCATGGCCTCGCCTGCCGCGTCATCAAGCGTTTGGCCAATTACTTCCATATTAAAATAGTCTTTTACCAAAACTATTTGCGTATGCCCCCCTGATACAGTAAGGCACAAAAAAGGGAATGACGGCTTTTTATCGGCAATAAAATGGGCCAGAACATGCGCCTGCATGTGGTTAATTTCAATAAGCGGGAGGTTATTTGCCAGCGCGAAAGCCTTGGCGAATGACACGCCAACCAATAAAGACCCTAATAAACCCGGCCCGCGTGTAAAAGCTACAGCATCAATATCATTTTTGTTTACTTTTGCGTTTAATAACGCTTGTTGTACAGCCGGAACTATGTTTTGCTGATGAACCCTTGAGGCAAGCTCTGGGACAACACCTCCGTAAGCTTCGTGTATGGCCTGGTTGGCAATTACATTGCTCAACACAGCACCGTCAACACATACGGCTGCCGAGGTATCATCGCAAGAAGACTCTATGGCTAATATTACAGGCACTTATTTATTTTTGAAGGATTGAATTAGTGATTTAGTGATTGCGAATCTGGTTAAACTATATTCATTAAATACTGTTTAACATTCACTAAATCACTCATTCGCTCATTGTTTAAACTGCAAAGTTATTAAAAAAGTACTCAAAATAGCCCTCGGCATTGTTCTGCTCCTGTTTTTAATGCTGAGCATTTTGCTATTGGTATTTCAGTATCAGCCTGTGCAAACCTGGGCAGCTAAAAAGGTTACTCACTATCTTTCAAAAAAGCTGGGTACTACGGTTGATATAAAGAGTATTTATATAAAACCTTTTACATCTGTTGTGCTGGAAGATTTTTATGTGCTGGATAAGCAAAAAGACACCCTTATCCGCACGCCCAAACTTACAGTAGAGCTTAACGGATTCTCGGTTTTCTCAAGCATACAAAACAAGAAAATAGACCTTAAGCTTATCCAATTAGATAATGGTTCTTTTTATCTAAAAAATCTTGCAGGCAATAAAACCAACTTCAAGTTTATTGTTGATAGCCTCGCCTCAAAAGATACTACCAAAACTACCCCGGTCACTAAAAGCAAACCCTGGACGCTGATCTTCCAGAAAATAGCTGTCAATAACTTCCGTTTCAGATACAAAAATACCCTGAAAAAGGAAGCCGCCAGGGGGATGAACTTTGACGATATTGACGTACTCAATTTTAGTACGGTTGTAAATAATATGGATGTTTACAACCACTTGTTCAAAGCCCAGGTACGTAACCTTACCCTTAAAGAAAAGAGTGGCTTCAGCATAAAAAACTTCACTACCGACGCCACGGTTGATTCTAACCAGATACTGGTAGACCATATGTTGCTTAAAACACCTAACTCTACTATCAAAGACTATCTGCGCATGCGTTTTAAAACGTTTGATGATATGAAAGACTTTGAGAACAAGGTGCGCATGGAAGGCCGCTTTAAATCGTCGCATATATCATCGAAGGATATCGCCTACTTTGCCGATCTGGAAAAAATGAAGTTTGAATTAGGCGTTGATGGCCACATCCAGGGCAAAATGAATGATCTGCGCGCAAAGAAACTGTTGGTTACTACAGGCCAGGCCACTTACATTAAAGGCGATTTTAGCCTAAAGGGCTTACCCGACTTTGATAAAACTTTTATGGAGCTTGATTTTGATCAGATAGCTACCAATAAAAAAGACCTTGACCAGGTTATTGCAGGTTTTACCGGCAACAATAAAACTAAAGCGCCGGATATTCTGGCAAAATTTGGCAACATCAATTTCAAAGGCAGATTTACCGGGCTGCAAAATAACTTTGTTGCTTACGGTAGCTTTAAAACTAAACTGGGAAGGTTTGACCCGGATATCAACCTCAAAATTGATAAAAATGGTAATCCAAGTTACAGCGGAAAAATAAATGCTTACGATTTTGACCTGGGCACTTTATTAGACCAGGCAGACCTGGGACGCGCTACATTTAACGCGAACGTTCAGGGAAGTGGTGATAAGTTGGAAACACTTAATGAAAAAGTAACCGCAAAAATCGCGCATATCAACTTTAAAGGATATGACTATCATAACGTTGCCGTAAACGGCAGTTTTATTGACCAAAAAATTAGCGGCAAGCTCACTATAAACGACACTAATGTAAAATTGGATGCAGATGGGAGCGTAAACCTAAAATCTGCTTTGCCTGAGTATGATTTCTCGGCACTGATAACCGATGCTCATTTAAACAAGCTCAAATTGATGGGTGACACCATTACAATAAGCGCTCAAATAAAAACAAAAATAACCGGTAACAACCTGAAAAATATGCAGGGCGAAGCCTTGTTTTCGCCTATCCGGATTGTTGATCCGCGCAATAATTACCTACTTGATTCTATATACATTGCGGCTGTGGGCACCGGTGACGTGCGCTCAATTAATTTCCGGTCTGACGCGTTAGACGGCAGTATAAAAGGAAATTACGATCTGGCCACGCTTCCATCCTATTTTAAAACCATTGTAAAAAAATACATTCCATCGCTACAAACCACAATTGTTGAGCCTAAGCCGCAAAACTTTGAGTTTAATCTTTCCATCAAAAACCTTGATCCGCTTACAGCTATATTCCTGCCGGATTTGAAAATACCCGAGCGGGGAACGTTTTTAGGTAAATTTAATTCTGAGGACAAAACAGCTACTATTAATGGTTTTATTAAAACCATTAAGTATGGCGACATGGTTTTTCACGACTTCATTCTGGATGAATCCACGCTGGATCAATTTATGAGTTTGAACATATCCATGAGCCGAATAGACCTTACTGATAAGCTTTACCTGAAAGATGTGGACGTAACCAATTTTCTGAATAATGACAGTTTAAAGTTTAACATAAAACTTGCAGACAAAAACGCCACCAACCAGTTGGACCTTTATGGCCGCGTGGCTTTTGGCCGCGATACCTTAGCTAAATTAGAGATACTCCCATCGGATGTCATATTGGAGAACCAAAAATGGCACGTTGAGGAAGCGGTTAGGGTACGTTTTCTGGATGGTAAAGCGCAGGTGTCGGGTTTCGAGTTATCTAACGGGCAACAAAAAGTAAAGGTGGATGGATTAATTTCTCCGTCTACAAAGGATAAGCTGAATGTTGTATTTGAGCAATTTAGCATGGGTACTTTTAGTCAGCTTACCCGGACGTCAGACATCGAACTACATGGCTTGCTCAACGGCAATGTAGAGCTATCTTCTATCCTTAAATCGCCGGGTATAGACGCTAAATTAAAGATCGACTCGCTTAAAATGAACAACACACAGATAGGCGACGTATCAATCGTATCCAATCTGGATAACGAGAAGCAAAAGGCGGCCGTTAATATGGAAATAACATCAAACGGTTTAAAAACTTTTGATGTAGACGGCACCTATTTTATAAAGGCCGGCGAAGACGATGAGTTTGATTTTGATGTAAAGATGGACAAAACAAAGGCCATCATTTTTGAACCTTTTATAAAGGATCTGGTATCAAACATAAAAGGTTCGCTTTCTACCAATCTTAAACTTACCGGAACGCCCAAAAAGCCACAGCTTAATGGCGATGTTGAATTTAACGATATGGGTTTAACAGTCAATTACCTTAAAACACCATTTATTTTAAATGATAAGGTAACTGTAAAAAACAGCGTTATAGAGATCCAAAAACTGACTTTGAAAGATACAATTGGGGGCACAGGTGTTGCAACAGGCAGCGTTAGCCTTGCAGATCCAGGCAATCCTATAATTGATGTTAACCTGGAAGCAAGAAACTTAATGGCGCTTAACACCGCGTTCAAAGACAATCATATATACTTTGGTAAAGCCTTTGCAACAGGCGATTTCAGCTTTAAGGGTCCGGTGGACAATATGAGCATTGATATAAATGCTACCACACAAGCCGGTACGGTATTTAACCTCCCGTTAAACGCGTCCTCTACCGTAAGCGAGTACGATTTTATAAAGTTTGTTAGCCATAAGGATACAACCGCTGTTGAAGTTGATAAAAAGAAAAGCTTTAACGGTGTTACGCTAAACATGGTGTTAAACGTTGACGAGAAAAGCACCGTTGTAATTACAACGGATTACGGTGTACTGCAGGGTAACGGAACAGCGCGTAACCTTACGCTTAAAATAAATAGCCTGGGCGATTTTGAAATGTTCGGCGATTTTAACATCACATCTGGTAAATTTGAGTTCACGGCAAAAAACTTTATCAGCAAAAACTTTGTGGTTAACCAGGGCGGTAACATACGCTGGACCGGCAATCCGGCCAACGCCGAAATTAATTTAAAAGCCGTGTACGAAGTGCGAACACCAGTCTCGCCGTTATATACTGCCGCGGGTTTACAATCGCCAAGGGGGAATCAGCAGGTATTGGTACAGGCAAATTTGATCATCACAAAATCACTGTTAAAACCAAATATTGATTTTGATTTTAATTTCCCTACAGATCCGCAAATAAAGGAAGATGTAGCCACCTATTTGGCCGACAACAATAACCGCAGCCAGCAGGCCCTTAGCGTAATAGTTCGGCGCGTTTTTGCGCCGGGTACCGGTAGCGACTTTGGCAACCAGGTTGTTAATACCGCTTACAGCGCGCTAACCGAGTTTGCGTTTAATAAGCTGAACAATCTGATATCACAATCAAATATTAAAGGGTTTGACCTTAACATAAAGTCGCCAAGCGACGCAAGTGCATCTCTTAAATTTATGAATGAGCGGTTGATATTTAACGGAAGCTTATTCAATAATAGCGGTAACAACACCTCGTTAAACAACAATAGCCTGCTTAGTTCTGATTTTAATAAGTTGACGAAGGATTTTGAAGCGCTATACCGTATTCGGCCAGATGGTAACTTAACGGCCCGCTATTCCTACCGTGTGCTTAATACTAACACCATAAACGCTGCCGATCAGCTAACCGTACAATATGTTAACGGCATAGGTTTAGTGTATCAGCAGGATTTTGACAACTTTGGTGCTTTTTTTAGAAACATGTTCAGAAGCGGTAACCGCCGCCGCAACCGCAGGTTAATTCCGCTTGACCAGAGCGTACCCATAGTGCCAACACCCGGAACGCTGCCTACACCCGACCCTCCATCAGGCGGGCCGTATGTTAAACCGAAAGAAGAAGAAGATTAGTGATTGCGTAAAATAGCGTGATCCATTTTATCACGTTTAGTGCGTAAATAAGCTTCGTTATGCGGATTTGGAGCTATTTCAATGGGTACATTCTCAACCACCTCAAGTCCGTAACCAATAAGTCCGGCCCGTTTTTTAGGGTTATTACTCATCAGCCTCATTTTTGATATACCCAGGCTGCGTAGTATTTGTGCACCAACCCCGTAATCGCGCTGGTCCATTTTAAAACCCAGCTTTATATTGGCTTCCACGGTGTCAAAACCGTTTTCCTGCAAATTATAGGCTTTCAATTTATTTACCAGCCCAATACCGCGCCCTTCCTGGTTCATGTAAACAATTGCGCCTTTACCTTCTTTATCTATCATCTCCATAGCGGCATGCAATTGCGGCCCGCAATCGCAGCGGCATGATCCAAAGATATCGCCTGTAACACATGAGCTATGCACACGTACCAAAATAGGTTCACCAGGCTCCCAGGTTCCCTTTGTTAAAGCAATGTGATTATCGCCTGTATTAACCTGTGTGTAAGCCGTCATTTCAAATTCGCCCCATTGGGTTGGCAACTTAACAGATACCTCCTTTTTAATCAGCGTTTCTGTATCCAGGCGATAAGCAATCAGGTCTTTAATAGAAATTATCTTCAGGTCAAGCTCTTTAGCCATTTCCTTCAATTCGGGCAGCCGGGCCATGTCGCCGCTTTCGCTCATTATCTCGCATATAACCCCGGCAGGCTCAAAGCCAGCCATAACAGCCAGGTCTACCGCTGCTTCGGTATGGCCGGAGCGACGCAGTACCCCCCCGTTTTTTGCTATCAGCGGAAAAATATGCCCGGGTCTTCCTAAATCGGCAGGTTTTGTGTCAGCATCAATCAAAGCAATTATCGTCTTTGACCTGTCAGAGGCAGATATACCTGTAGTACAGCCTTCCAGCAAATCAACTGATACGGTAAAATTGGTTTCGTGCGAAGTTGTATTGTGGCTTACCATGGGTTCCAATTCCAGTTCGGTGGCACGTTGCTGCGTTATGGGCGCGCAAACCAGGCCCCGGCCATAGCGGATCATAAAATTTACAGTCTCCGGAGTGGCGTTACGTGCGGCAGTTAAAAAGTCACCTTCATTTTCCCTATCCTCATCATCAACCACAATAATGGTTTTACCGGCTTTTATAGCTTCAATAGCTTCTGGAATGGTATTAAGCATTTTATAAAATTAACGGCTTTTGTTTGAATACGAACGCCGCACTAACAAAGTTAACGCATATAAAAAAAATAAACGTCGGCGGTTTGTAAATAATATCAAGCTACCGGCGCAATTGATCACGCCGCCGCTTTTTTGCTGAAAAGTGGTTTTATTTTAGCTAAAAGGTTAGCAAAATACTTTTTATAAGAATCGGCATCAAAAATAACCGAATCATTAGCTGCTTTGTACGATAGAAAGATACCAATAGGCGTAAGGATGATAATGCTTATCCACATACCTATAAAAGGCGACGCGTCTCCGGCTTTAACGGCTTTTTCGCCAATGGTTGATATTATGTAATAAATAAGAAAGAATACTACCGATACTACCACAGGCAGGCCTAAGCCACCTTTGCGGATAATGGCCCCAAGCGGTGCGCCAATAAGAAACAGTGCCAGGCAGGCTGCAGATAGGGTAAACTTTTTATAATACTCAACCTGGGCGCCGTGCTCACTTAACTTTATGTTGTCAAAAGCGCCCATCCTTATTTTGTATTGCTCTTTTACAGAGTTTACTTCTTGCCGGGCAGTTATCAGGGCCTGCTGCTTATCTGTTATGGGCAAAGCCTTATACCAGTTGGGCTTATAAGCCACTGCCTTTATTTTTGCACTGTCGGGCCTGGCAGGCACAGCAAAATACTTAATAAACGGACTCATCAGTTGAAAATTGGCCATACGGATGCTGTCCAAATTTTTATTAAGAACGCGTATCGTGTCACCCAGCATGCGCATGTTCATCATTTGCAAACCGTTTTTAAAGGAGCTCTCATCTGTGGCTTTCATGGAAGCAATTCCGCTAAGGTCAAGCTTTTGTGTTGTAGACTTAAATCGTTGCCTTATAAAAACTCTTCTGGGTATATACACACCGGTGCCCGAACCGGCGTTCTCTTCATAACGTATCCCGTCCTTTAGTTCAATTATCAAATATTTATTATCAAAAGTGCGATACATTTTACCCTGTTTGGCCATCACCATAAAAGAGGTGTTTTTAAGCGGATCTTTTGAATAAATAGTGAGCCCGTAAAGCGTCTGGCCATCAGGGTCTTTTTTCTGTACGCGAATAGTATTGTTAGCAAAACTATTGCTAAAAACCCCCTCGGGTAAAAAGTTAGCCGATTTTTGCTCGCGTACATCATACAGCAAGCGGTAGTACTTTAAACTGGCAACGGGCAGCATATAATCAGAGAAAAAGAAAGCACCTATACTTAAACCACAAACCAGCACAAACATGGGAAACATGGCGCGGGTAAGAGAAATGCCGGCCGATTTGATAGCTACCAACTCGTAGTTTTCGCCCAGGCTGCCATAAGTCATGATAGAAGAAAGCAGAACAGACAGGGGCAACGCCATTTGTACGTTGGTGGCCGAAGCATAGGCCATCAGCTCTAATATAACATACCATTGAAAACCTTTGCCTATCATGTCGTCAATGTATTTCCACAGAAATAACATCAGCAACATAAACATTACGATCAAAAAAGTAACCAGGAAAGGCCTTACAAAAGATTTGAGCAGTAAGAGGTGTATTTTTTTCACAAGCGCAAAGTTAGGGAAATTAGCCCTTATGCACCTAAAACGCTTACAAGGTACTGAATCTGATTATCCCATATCAATTTTCTTTCGCTCATAGCTTCATCGGTAGAAAAGTCTGTAACAGCAAGGGCAACATCATTTGTTAACTCATCCTGAACTATCTCCATTTCAAAATAACAATGCGGCTCGTCGTCTAACCATTTAAATCTCACCACTTTATTTTCTCGGGCATTTACCAGCTTGGCTTTTTGCTGTTCACCATCCCAGGTAAATGTGTAGATCTGCTCGCGAATATTAACATCATCAGCAAACCATTGGGCCAGGCCATTAGGTTCAACCAAAAAAGTATATAATATGCGTGGCGACGACTTTATCTCGTACTCAATAGAGAATTTTTTCTTTTCAGACATAGGGGTTTATAATTGATGGCCCTGATTGCACGCCACAATGTTAACATTTTTTCTAAAGGAAACGAATTTCTGCTATATTTGCAAACCTTTTTTAGGAGGCCCTTTATTGCTCCTATAAATACGGCGGGGTAGCTCAGATGGTTAGAGCGTAGGATTCATAATCTTGTAGATTTTGAATCGAAGTGGCCTCAAATGTATAGAAATGGTGTTTATCACTATTCTCAATCACCACCAAACACCATCAATCCACAGATTAATCCAGTCAAACCGTTAACAAAACCGTTAACAAAACGCGACCTTTGAACGGGGCGTGGAAACAAATTTTATTTACTTAAAAATGTTTCCACATGGCAACCGCAAAAATCATTACATGGAGCCGTAAAGACAAGAACGGCAACTATCCCATCGGGATTAAAGTTTCACAAAATGGCATTCCAGCTTATTTGTTTGAAGGCAACGCTCTCGCGTCACGTGAGTTATGGGATGCACCCAAACAGCAAGTAAAAAAAGCGCATCCGCAACACATGCGGTTGACTAATTTCCTGTCTAAGAAACTTGCTGAAATTAATGACAAAATTCTTGAGTTTGAAACGGGCAAAAAACGCTATACAGCTGAAGATGTAGTTAATGCGATTAAGCCAAAGCCCGTGCAAGTGGCTCCGCTCCCGCCAAAGCTTCCTTTGTTTAAAGAAGTAGCAGATAATTATCTTCAAGAACAAAAAAGCTTAGGCAATTATGACGTATGTAAAACAGATACAAGCAAACTGAAACGCTTTTACGAATTTGCAGGGGAACAAATAACATTCCCTCAAATAACTGTCGATTTCCTTCGCCGCTATACGATATTCCTGCGCACTGGTCGCAATAAGAACAAGGAAGGTCATGTTCCGCTTAGTGAACGTACTGTAACCAACCATCTCATAGTTATACGCACAATGTATAATCGCGCCAAAACTGCCGGATTGATTGATAATGAAACCTATCCATTCGGCGGCAAGAACAAGATTGTAATTAAGTTTGGCAAGACCGAAAAAATTGGCCTAACCGAAAGTGAGATAAGCCAACTAAAACAAGCTAAATTCTCAGCGCAACAATCTCATTTGCACCACAGCCGCAATATTTGGCTCATTTGCTATATGTTTGCCGGAATGCGTATTACGGATGCGCTGCTTCTGAAATGGTCGGATTTTAAAAATGGACGTTTCTATTACGTGATGTCGAAAAATGGGGAACCGGGATCATTACCAATTCCCCCTGCAGTTTCGGCAATTCTTGAAGAATATAAAGAAGATCAACCTGCGCACTATCTTGTGTTTCCTTACCTAAAGAAATTGACCAATCTTGATAATCGTTATTTGGTGAGGCAACGAGTTAACTCTGTAACCCGAATAATCGGCAAGCACATGAAAGAAATTATGGAGCAACTAGCTATTAATAAAAATGCCTCACCGCACAAGGCACGTCATAGCTTTGCTCAACGTGCAGAAGAAAAAGAAATACATCCCAAAGTATTACAAAGGCTTTACCGTCACGAAAGCTTGCTTACCACAATGGGCTATCAATCTAATTTTTCTACAAACAAGGCTGATGCAGCCATTGAAGCTATTGTAGGCTTTTGAAATAGTTTACTGACAATTATAGCCCTCGTCTGTTTCACGGGGGCTATTTTGTTGAATGGGGTTTGAGATGAAAAAATTTAAGATCACCAGTCAATACTTCAATAGCTTTGTCAACGTCACTTACCAAACTTGACGCTGCTTTATAACTGTCACTTTCTATTGGTGCTTTGGAACAAACTTTTATACATTCATCGCGACATTTCTTTATCTCCGCTATAAAATCTCTTTTGTCAATTTCCCCGAAATTCCTCTTTGTGCGCGCTACCATTAGTTTTGTTGTGTGGAGCAAAGTTAGAAATCTCTCGCGCATTACTAAATATATTAGCATTTTTAAATTATACATTTATCCCGTTTTTACTTTCAGTAAGTCCTGCCAGTTAGTAGTGTAATGGCCAGATATCAAATTCGCCTGTGTCATCCAAGATTTTTCCATTCCGCTACTTGCAAACTTCATAACACCACGTCCAAAACGTTTGTTTAATTTGTCGACTGTTGCCAATAAAGATTTTGATTTATCGGTATCAAGGTTTGAAAACAGGTCTGATTGGACGTTTAAAGCCGGGTTAATTTCCTGTAGTATAACACCGCATTTGTGATAGCGTACACCTTGTTTAAAGCATTTCTTTAGCATTGCCTGCACAGCATTATTGAATTTACACGGATCACTGCTGGCTGTCGGTAGTTCAATTGATCGCCAAACTTTAAAAAACGGATAAACCTTGCTGAATGGGTTGCTGTGAAAAAAGAAGGTGACGATTTTAGCTACGCTCTTTTGATCTCGCAATTTTTCAGTCGCTCTACTAATATGATAGGATAATGCTTCGCTAATGTCTCTTTCTTCCGTAACGACTTTGCCAAACGCTCGTGTAGCCGCGATATTTTTCTTAGGCTCTTGTATTGTTTCAAGATCGATACAGGAGTAGCCGTTTAGCTCCAAAACTAACCGCTCACCGACTACCCCGCCTAAATGTGTCTTAGCCCAATCTTGTGGCATTTTTGAAAGTTGATAGGCCGTATTGATATTTTTTGCTTTAAGCTTTTCTCGGTACTGTCGGCCTATTCCCCAAATGTCTTCGACTTCTGTTCGTTGCAAGACAAACATTCTTATATCTTCATCAACTAACAGCATTACTCCTTGCGTTTCAGGATTTTTCTTAGCGTATCTATTTGCGACTTTCGCAAGGGTTTTGGTGGGTGCAATGCCTATGCAACAGGGAATGCCAATATGCTGTTTAACTGTCTGTCTAATGGTCTGACCGTAAGAAGTTAGTTCAAAATTAGAAAATCCTTTCAACCCTAAAAAACATTCATCAATTGAATAAACTTCAATATCTGGGGAAAAACTACTTAGCGTTTCCATCATTCGGGCGCTCATATCACCGTAAAGCGTGTAGTTACTGGAAAACGCCTTTACGCCGTTATCAATAATCAATTGTTTCATTTCATGATAAGGTGCGCCCATTTTAATTCCGAATGATTTAGCTTCATTGCTTCTTGCAATTACACACCCATCATTATTTGACAGTACCACTATTGGAACATTATTCAGGCTTGGATTGAATACCCTTTCACATGAAGCGTAAAAATTATTTCCGTCAATTAAGGCAAACACGGCCATTACTCCCATGTTGCCTAACAACACCAGTCACCACTCCCCAAATTTCTACAGAGTTGCTTTCTTCTAATAAAATCAGCGGAAAATTAGGGTTCGCCGATTGGAGCCAGTTTTTTTTCTTTTCTTGGCAAAAGGTTTTAACTAAACACTCGCCGTCAATTGCTGCAATTACAACGCTTCCATGCACCGGGTTAACCGAACGATCTACAATTAGTATATCGTTGTTGAATATCCCGACACCTTCCATAGATTTTCCGGTCGCTCTAACTAAGAAAGTCGCTGCCGGATGCTTAACTAAAAGATCGTTGAGATTTAGAGCATTGTCTAAATGGTCGTCTGCGGGTGAAGGAAACCCTGCCGCCACTTTACTGCTTAGGATTGGGATGTCCTGCACCTTAACGCTTAAAACGCTTTTATTTAGTTCTTTGGGTTGGACAATGATGCAGGACATGATGAGAGGTTTATCAGATTTTGCCTGTTATTGTCAATATAGTCCTATAAAGGATTATATTCTTATAAATTAAGATTATGCATTATTTGCAATTTTTCACCCTGAAGACTAACACTTGCCGAAGGACGTAAGCAACGAAAACGCAGCGGCAATTTTTAAACGAGCGAATTGCTTTTTAAAAAATTGAAGCCACAACTTTTTGTAATTGGTTGATTTCACGCTTTGTTTCATAAAATATTGTGTCTAACTTAGACTCAATATTTTAATGCAATAGCGCACTCGTTTTAGCTACCGAATCGTCGAAACTTCTTCAGCAAAACACAACGAGTATGAGTTACTGCCACGTCACGCGTGGGGTTATATCATTTGTTGTGTACGCTTTTCGACGAGCGTGGTAGCTAGTGAGGCCCCACGCTGTTTATTTTAAACCGTCTTAAAGGGGCTAAAGACAAAAACTTTAACCCTTTTATGAACAGATTACTTCTACAAGCCCTGGCAATTAAAATTGTCATTGCGGCAACGCTTTTCGCCACTTCCATTAATGAAGTTTACCATCGGTATCAGTTTATCCGTTTTTGTTCCTGTGTTTTATTCGGATGGTTGGCTTACTCATGCTTAAAAAACGCTAAGAAAACGGATGGTATCATCTATATTTTATTAGCATTGGTTTTCAATCCATTTCAGAAAATCCCTTTCGATAACCGTGATTGGATATTCGTCAATCAATGCGTTGCCGTTTTCTTGGCGATATGGATCGCTTTTGAATTTCTAACCTTTAAGCGGAATAACCAAGGCAACATTCAAAGTAAATAAATCGATACCATATCAAAGCTATTTTATGAAACGCTATATTTTATTAACAATGCTTGCGCTATCAATGATCATTTCAAGTTGCAAGAAAAAAGATGATGGGCCAACGCCAAGAATTGACGCCATTTCACCGCTAACCACATTTAAAGGCGAAACTATATCTATCTCCGGTAATGAATTTGGAAATGATGCGAATGCTGTTCAAATAAGAATAGGGAACTCAGCAGATATAGTGCCTACTTCTGTTGCAAACAGTGTTATCATTTTAAAAGTACCAGATGATGCAACTACCGGATCAGTGAAAGTTACCGTTAAAGGCAAATCAACTGTAAGTTCCGAGGTGTTTACGGTTGCAGAAAGAACTACTCTAACGATAACTGATTTTAGCCCCAAATTAGCACGACCTTTTGAAAATGTTACTATAACTGGCAGCGGATTCGGATCAGACGTTTCCCTTGTGAGTGTATCTTTTGGCGAAACAGGAGGATTCAAGCCTGTTTCCGTGTCGCCAACTTCAATAGTGGTCGCAACGAGTATTTACAGTACCAACGGTAAAATTAAGGTATCGCGCGGCGGAAACACAGTAACAAGCACCAAGGATTTTAAATTGTTGCCACCGGCTCCTGTCTATTTCCCGTTAGAGATTGGCAGCTATACAACTCATGGATCAATCGGCGATGTGATCACTATTTCTGGAGCGGGTTTTGGTAACGTAGAAGAATTTATCGGTATATCCGTTGGCGGTAGTGCACCTGTGCAACCTTCTTATCTTAGTTCATCAACACTGACGATGCAGGTGCCCGTACCACGAGACGCTAACGATGGAAAAATAACGGTGACCGTAGAAGGAAAGTCTGTGACAGGGCCGGGGAATTTTACACTGGATATGTCCGTGCGGGATTATTCACCAAAATCTGCGGGTGTGGGTGACACGATCAAATTTACAGGCGCTAAATTTACTAATACAAGCGATATGGCGATCTATTTCGGTGATGTCGCTTGGGTACGGCCTTTTAAGGTGACATCTACAGAAATGCTTGCAGTTGTTCCAGTTAATGCGCAATCGGGTTCTCTTAGCGCAACCTCAAACGGCGGGGCAACAAGAAATCTAATATTTGCCAGTGATAATAGCCTGAGATTTACACTACTACCAACGGCGTGGTATTATACGATCTTGCCTAATTCTGGAAAAATTGGAACTACAATTTCGATAACAGGCAATTACAGTGGTGCAAATGTTGCCGATATAGGAGTTTCATTCGGTGGTTCAAAAGCGGTGCAGCCATTAGCTGTTAACGGTTCAACCATTAACGTAAAAATACCCACCGATGCGAAAACAGGAAAGGTAACGATTTCAAGGACAGGTTACAAAACGTATACTGACCCTTCCACTTACAATATATGGCCATAAACGCTTACCTTCGCAACTTGTAAGTTCCAAACTTACATTGTGATAAGGTTTAGGTTGAAAGCCCCGTGCTGCGAGAGCAATGGGGCTTTTATTAATTAACTATCTTCTATAGTTGGGTTTCGACCAGTCACGGATTTCAGATTTTCCTTAAAGGCCGCAAAATCTTTTTCTTTTTTGCTTGGCTCTCCGTCTTGCTTGCTGGCGCTCTTTTCGGCCTCCGATTTTTCTTTTCTTAGGTCATCAATTTTCTTTTTAAGATCGTCGCCTTTTTCAAAGTTTTTTTTGAAATCTTCAAATGTTTCTTTTAGTGGGTTATCCTTGTTTAATCCTTTTTCTAAGCCATCAAATTGCTTTTTGAATTCAGCGAATGCTTCCTTTTTTAAAGTTTCCTTGTCTTTCTCAGGTGGCATATAACCATGATTTTCGGCGATCGTTATTTCTTCGGCATCCCATTTTGCGTTATGGCTCTTCAAATGCTCGTCATAAGGCCATTTTTTATTGTCCTTGAAATCCTTATTATACTGGGCATAGTTAATGTCCTGCTTGATTTTTTCATTAGTAAGGTCATCAAATGCTTTTTTGCGTTTATTGATGTATTCTTGAAAATCCCCATAGCCGAGATCGACAATATCCCGACCATATTTGTTAACTAGTTGAGCTTCTTCCTCAGTGGTCATTTTGTTGTTGAGTTAAGGTTTATAATATGTTAAAGTTATCGAAATTTAAGGAGTTACTTTATGGATGACTTTGAAATAAAACCCGGCACCGACGGCACTGTTAATTTCTTTGAATTAGCGGGCCTAAATCCAGCTGAAGTCAAAATTAAAATCTCAGAGCCAGAGTACGGATTAGCTAAAAATGAAGCAGTGACTTTTGCCGAGTTGGCAGCCCCTTTGCCCATAGATAAACTGAGTAATACGATCACGACTTATAAAGATGAAAGTGTTAATTTTTGGGATTTAGCCGGAGAACCAAAGCGTAAAACACTTGAAAGCGAAACAGCAGGACAATTTCTTGCAAGAATTAACGATCCTTCAAAATGGCTGTATGGCTCTGAACTACGCGACGAAATGTTCCTTAAGTGGGAAGGTTCTATTCCGAGATTTGGGCATCTTGCAAGAAAAATACTAATTCATTATGGTGGTGAACATTATAATCCTCATACGGTTCCCTATATGACAGAGCGCTTCATAAGGCAACTTATTAAGAATACAATTGAACTAAAGGTTCAGCGCCATATAGTAGGCTATGACTGGGAACTTATTGATAACTTCCTTAAAAAAGTAGTCTGCGATGAATTAGGATTAGATTTACCAAGCGATTATAAACCCCTTAATCGTCAAGTGTTGCCTGAACTTAGAGGACCATTCTGGCCTTTGGATTTAACATTGCCGAACTAAATTTCCAAGCCTTTTTGTTTTCGGTTTTGAGCGTCATGCATTTCTTTAAGAAAAGCACGGCGATCATCTCGATGCTCAGTTAAATCGACATCAGTAATATCCCACGACTTTTTTGCTTCTTTTTTGTTGAAATCAGAATTTAGAATTTGACCCTCGTTTTTAGCAAATTCGCCCCTCAAATCATCTCGATACATTTCATTCAATTCATCATCAATATCTTGATCGTGGCGTAAGTGCAATTTTTCGGATTGCTCACCTTTCTTACCCCACTTGTCCTGCCATGCATCTCGTTCATCTTTCATTTCCTGTAATAGATCGGACGGAATTTTATCGAACGATCCATATTTTTTTGCTTTTTTGAAATGGCGTTCTTCCATTTCCTTAAGATGCTTACGTCCTAAAGCTTCAAAAATGTCTCTTTCCTGTTTTTGCTCTTCGTTAATTTCAAAAAACATATGCTTATTGTTTAATGGTTTCGTGTTGTTATCATTATTTGCCTTAAAGTCATTGACCAAGCGAGTTTGCCTGATTGCTGATTTATCATTTTTTAACTGGGTATCTGCAAGGCGCTCTCTTACATCTTTAGTCTTTACGTCTTTCAACATTTTTACCAGATTAAATGAACGTCCTTGTTCATCGATGACCATAAATGGTCTGGTTGTACCTTTAGCAATTGTGTAACCGTACCTTTTCGCCTCTTTAATAAATTCTGAACCAGTTTTGGTTTGCTGCCATATTTCAGACAGTGATTTTTTATGGCGGTCACGATTAGGGTTTTTATTAGGCGTTATTTTGTGGCCAAACTCCCTTTCGAGCTTAAATCTTGCTCTGTCGTGTGCCTTGTAATTATGCTTGTAGTCGATCATCGTGCCCTTTTCATGGTCATATCGTTCAAATACAACATGGGCATGGAAGTAACCGTCCTTTTCATGCAGCACCGTTGCCCGTCGTTGCTGTTGGAATGGTAATTCTTCCGCAAGCATTTCTACCGCCTTGTGCCACTCTTCCATCGTAAGAGCGCGGTCTTTTTGGCTTTCAGGATCGGGACGGATTACAGCATGATAAATGCTGTTAGCACTTCGTGTAAGCTCGCTATTCAATTCCATTCCGTAAAGGGTGTCTTTTAAATGTCCGGGATTAGGGTGCGCTCTACCGTCTACGTCCAGAATAAAGACGCGCTCGTTCTCACCCATTGCCAACAGGTAGTCCGCAAGCTGCGGCGCATTTCCTCTAATTTTTCCTGATACGAACATTCTTTAATAACTCTAATAGTTGGCTGGTAAGGTCATGGATACTTGTAAGCGTTTGATTTAATATGTCGGGATTGAAATTTATTTTTTCTCCTGTTTTCATGCGTGTGTTAATAGCGCGGGCAATCTGATTTAGATTACTCCCTTCCTTGCCAAGTTCAGCGTTTAGCAGAAGCAAGGTTTGACGATCAATTGAACTAGAGGGTTTGTTGTTTGTAATAAGACTTCTCAGATATTTGCTTACATTGCGAAATCCGTACTGTTTTGCCAGCGCTTGGATCTGCTCTTTTTCTTTATCCGTTAGGCGCATACGAAAAACAGTGCTGCGGTTCTCACCGCCACTTTTCTTTGTACGTTTCAAATCTCTATCCATTTTTAAAGAGGGTTAAGGGGGAAATGTGTTCCCCTTACAAGACGGATTTGTTGCTAATCAAAACGAAGTTTTGTAGCTACAAATCCATGTCTTGCAACTACCCTAAAGCTATCACAGGTACTGGCAAAAGTCAAGTGAGTGCGCTGTACTGATATGTGCAATGCTGTATTAACGTGGAATGAAAAGCAAACTTTTTATGCCATGAAAAGAAAAAACACACGCGAGATATTCTTAATTAAAAAATAAAATTATCTTTAAATGTTCGGTTGTTCGGACAATTAACCTTTCACAATTTCGCTAATGGAATTCAAAGAAAAACTAAAAGGGTTTCAATGGGCACTATGTGCCGCTGCATTATTATTAATGATTGCGGGGATCAATCGCGATGAATCGCAATTGATCTTTCTATCTCTATTCCTTGCCCTTTGCGCTGTATTGGCCTTTATCCGTTTTCAGAAACATTCACCTGCCGTACTGGGTATTAGCGACACCTTTTTTAACCAGCTTAGAACGCTTCAAATGCCGATAGGTGTAATTGGCGTAGGTTTGCTAACGGTAGGTATCGTTACATGGACGATTTTCTGTATAGTGATCTCGCTTGGGTTAATGTTTTTGTGGTACGTTTTATTCAAGGCAAATAATGCCAATAGCGGACCAAAAACTGATCATGGGTCCGCAAGATGGGCCACTTATGAAGAAATGAAAGCTACGGGTAATTCCGAGCCTCATGGATTGTACATTGGTTACCAGCATATGAGGAATAAATCCGGTCACCTGCTAACCGTAGCGGGTTCGGGTCAAGGAAAAGGGGTGAATTTGATAATTCCGTCTTTATTGGTAAATCCATTCGGATCGTATGTTGTAACCGATCCTAAAGGTGAGAATGCTTTTATTACTGCCCGGTTTCAAAAAGAATTCGGTCAACGGGTTTATATTATAGACCCTTGGGATGAACAAAAAAAGCTTGGCGCAATTCATGGCATACAAAGTTCCGGTTTCAACCCATTTGCATTTTTGAAGAAAAACATGCACGAGTTAAGGGATAATTGCGAACAAATTGCAAATTTTCTAATCCCTGATAAACCAGATGCAAAAGACCCTTTTTGGAATGATCGTGCAAGAAGCATGATAAAAACCTTCCTTATGCACATTGTTACGGCCATGCCGGAAGAAGATCACAACTTTTGGACATTATATAAAATGTTGCGACTGTCGGGTGATGATTGGTTAATGCTGTTGTTTGATCTTAAAAACAACAAAGCGGAGCATGAGCTAATTTCAATAGCGGCAGAAGAGCTTATCGGTATCCAGAAAACAGAAAACACAATGGCGAGTATAAGGTCAACTGCTCAGAATGCCACAACAATATTTGAAAGCCCCCAATTGCGACAATCATTAGCAAAAGATGATTTTGATCCTTATTATTTGACAAGTGCGAACTGCACCGTTTACATCGTTATACCTGAAAGGTACTTAGACACTCATGGCGTATGGTTACGGCTTGTAATTGGCTTGTGTCTAAAAGCATGTAATGAGAAACCTGGCTTGCGAGTTAACTTTATTCTAGACGAATTTGCTGTGTTGGGAAAAATGAAAGACATACAAAAAGGTTACGCTTTTGCGAGAGGGCAGAATATCGTGCTATGGGCATTTGTGCAAAGCTTGTCTCAAATAAAAGATATTTATGGAGATGATGGTCTGAATACATTTATTGGGAATGCTGCCGTATTGCAAGCATTCGGGATAAAAGACTATTTTACTGCTGACTATATAAGCAAGTTATTAGGTGAAGCTACTTTGGAGAAAATTTCGACGACCGTTTCCCATAACCCACACACAAGAGACGATAACAGATCACTGAATTATCAGACTTACGGTAGGCGGTTACTAACAGTCGACGAAGTAACAACCTTTCCACACATCATTACATTTGCGGACAATCTTAAAATACAAATACAAAAACTACCCTATTTCAAAAGCTTTTTTGAAAATGTAAAACTTACGCCACAACAACAAAAAGACAGGGACAGTGGAAAGGCAATCGAGTGGTTTGACTATTTCAAAAAGAGAGCCGATCCACCGCCCCGTATCAACCATTAAATTTAAGTTGGTTTGTACTTCATACTAAAATCGCTGAGGTCTTTGAATCCGTCATAGAATTGCGCCATACTGGCAACTTGAATACTGTTATGTTCAAGTTCTTTCGCAATAACGTCTGTGGCATGATAGCCTGCATCGTCATGATCCATGAATAGAAATGCATATTTAACCACATCGTTAAAAGCTGATATTTTTTCGCAAGCCTCACCTACTAGCGATGTAGAGTTTAAAATATAGCTGTGGTTGATTGGGCGCAAAATCCCTTTCATTTGCAACCATGATAGAAAATCCCAGAACCCCTCAAATACATCCGCCGAATTCCTATCCTCGCCAATTAGAATCCGTGTTGTAGCTTTTGAGCCGATGCAGGTTTTAAATGAAGTATTCTTTGCCGGATTTGGGATGCTTACTTCAAAACCACCTTTGTCATTTTCAAATAAAAAGCCGTAGTATTTTTTGTTTGTTACCGTGTCATGGATTTGCCCTTGCTTTAAATAAAGATTAGCCAATCCAACAGAGACACGCCGCCTTACCAATTCTTGGGTTAAACCTATATGCGTTATCTTATCCGCCTGATAAACAATTTTATATCGTGCTTCCTCTTTGGTTTTTACTGGCCGTTCAGCTCTCTTGTTATTTGTTGCGTTAACGCTGACTAAATGATTGAAACCCGAAAGCTGTGCAAGGGCCTCTTTAACTCCTAATCTTCGATCTAGAGAATGATATTCGCACCACAGGTCTATCACATCGCCTCCGCCTATTTGCTTGCGATGTGCGAACGTGTTTGAAAGGCCGAAATCATGCCAATTATTGCGTTGGGTGTTAATTTTAAATGATGCCGTTTTCTCATCGGGGCGGAAGGGTGAAAAATACCAGTCGTCACCTTTTCGATCTGTATGAGAATATCTACCGCCGAGTTTTTCAACGATAACATTAAGAGGTATTTTCTTGACTTCTGTAATGTTCATTTATTGTCCTTTGTAAAAATAAAAAAAGGCCCTGTAAAAACAGGGCCGTGTAGAGATAGTTCAAATTTTTATAATGGAACGGTTTGCATCGTATGTAAAAACTCAACAGCTTTCGACGCTTCGCTTGCTGCTGTCACTATGCAGCGATTGTTCTCTTTGAGAACTTTGAGCCAATTATCAATATAGGCTGCATGATTTCCTTTTTCGGCTGAGCTGATACCAAAACTATTACATAGAAAAGCTGCACCTAACTCGGCAACCAATTCTTCGATTGCATAATTTTTATCACCGAACTTTTTGTGATTTATGCGCTGCAAACGTTTTTCACCGCCTGTCCAATGTGTCAATTCATGAAACATAACGGAATGGAAGTTTTCGGTAGCTGAGCAATGGTCAGTATCTAAAAACTGCTCAGGCTTTGGCATCATGATTTTATCTTCCAGAGGCATGTAGTAAGCGCCACCGCTATGATATTCAATAACAGCTTTCGTATTTGCAATGAATTTATCGATAGCTTCAAAACGCTCAACCTTGGACATTTGATCTACAACTGATTCCGGCGGCGTATAACCTTTCAATTGAGAACGATTAAAAACGTAAGAGGCTTTTAAGAACGAGATTTTCTGAACTTCGCCGTCTTTCTCTTTCTCGAAAGTATCGTAGTAAACTACGAGGTTTCCTTTCTCGCCTTTGCGTATGCTCTCGCCTTTGGCATTCCATTGTTTCATGCTGGCCCATTCTTGGGTTTCGTGACCTCGTTTCATGGCGGCGCACCAAAGCAAAAGGATGTTGATACCTCGGTATTGTTTACCTGTAGTATAATTTACAGGGAGGCGTTTTAGGCTGTTATCATGGCTTAAAAATGGTTTTTCCCAAGGGATAACGCCGTTTTCAAGTTGCTCTATGATGATGTTTGTCACAAGGTCATGTACGTCAAGTCTCGGTACTTTAAATTCATGTTTTGTTTGAGTGGTTGTGTTTTCCATTGTTCTACCTTTCCTGTTGAGAGTTAATGGTTACAGGGGATAAACAGCCGGAGTTAATGCGAACAAACCGGCTGAAATTTTGGATGGGCGAGTGAATGCCGCAATGGGCGGCAGAGGAAAGTTTTAGTTGGTGACGAGAGCGCTTTGGCTATTCGCCTGTATGAAAACCATTGTCTCTCTCTTTAACAGGAATGCGTAGTACAATGCACACGGCCACAATAAACCGAATTTGTATCGATGCTTGCTGCCTGCCCGATAAAGTGAAAGCATGAAAAAGGCCCCGCTAATGCAGGACCTGATAATGGTTAAAACAGCTTAAAGACTACGCTGACAAATTACTGTAATGAGATATTATCTCGTCCCTCCACCAGCGATTGATACGGCTGCCGATGTCCTTGTGAGGTTTCGGGAAATGGCCCGACTTCCAACGGTTGCGTAAAGCTTGCGTTTTGATACCCAACTCGCGCTGAATATCCATAGCTGTTAACCGTGATGGCAGTGTTTGTAGTCGGTTGATTAGTTCTTTGAGTTCCATTTTGGCTCCTTTGGGTTGGGTGTGTAGGTAAAACTTCGTCAATATAGTCGGCATATCGCTGCATCATTGATACTCGGTCATCCCAAAACTTTGCGCGGTCATATGCTCTCCTCACTTCGCTTTCAGGTACATGGGACAATTGCCTGTCGATGACAATGAATGGTATTTTTAGGCGTTCCTGACAAATACCCATTGCTAAAGCCCGGCAACCATGGACAGTCATCTTTCCTTTATAACCCGCTAAATAAACGAAGTCTAAAAGGGCATTTTCGCTTATTGCTTTATTGCGATTATGATTACTTGGCAGCAAGTATTCGCTATTTGGGTTTAGAGAAAATAATTCTTTAATGATACTTATAGCTTGTTGGGATAATGGTACTAAATGCTCAAGCCGCATTTTCATACGCTCCGCCGGAATAGTCCAAATAGCAGTATCAAAATTGAACTCTATCTTTTTAGCCTTACGCAGCTCTTTGTGTCTCACAAAAACAAGCAATATCAGGCGCATTGCTAGGTAGGTTTGTCGGCTAACATTGAATCTAATTGCCTCAATTGAATTCAGGAAATCAGGTAGCTCATCGATATCAATGGATGCCATGTGACCTTTTCTTGGTCTTCGTAAAATTTCAACGACACCAAGCGTTGGGTCGCCTTGCATTCTGCCTGTTACATTAGCGTACCTAAATATCCGACCGCAATATTGCAGCAATCGACGTGCTGTTGCAGGTGATATTGTCTCTAAGCAACTTAATAAAAACTGAGCGTTGATTTCTGCTAATGGTAACTTACCCAGCTTCCCGAAAAGATATTTTTCCAATCTGAACATAACACATGCGGCATGGCGGTCGGCCCATTGGTATTTATTCCGCTCATGCCATTCCCTTGCAATCGGTTCAAAGGTGTTAGCAGCATTAAAGGCCGCTAATTGTTTTTCCTTTTCACGAACAATCAGGGGATCAATACCTAGCTTGATTTGCTTTTGTGCTGCAAGCCGCTTTTCTCTAGCTTCGGACAAAGAAATAACGGGATATCGCCCAAAAGAGATTACCCTTTCAGTATTGTGTATGGTGTACTTGAAATGCCAGTAGCGTTTGCTATTTGGCATGACGACTAGAAATAATCCTTCGGCATCTGTCAGTTTGTATTTTGTATCTTGTGGTTTTGCATTCAGGCATTGCAAATCGGTAAGAGGCATTGTTCATGTCCTTTGTAAAAGTTGTGTTTTTGAGAATGTGATATAACAGGGAGACAAAATTTCGGCCTGTGAAACGTCTCCCTAAATGGCTCCCTTTTTTTGGCAGCTTTAAGATAGTATAGGTATTTTTTCCTATTTGTCAAGTGGGGCAAAAACCCAAGAAAAACAGGGCTGAAACGTGTTTTTCTATGCTTCGTTATGCATCGTTGTGGTGTGGTCTGGCGACCCCAGCAGGAAATCAGCAAAATTCATAAACCCTTGAGGAAATTGCACTATTTATTTTGTACGAGAAAATGGCTCCCTTGTATCTTATGACCACATTTAATCCTATTCAATAGGAAATTCGCAATTAAGAAAGGCAAAGTCTGAGGCGGCAGCTGGAAAAGAATAACTTACCCTTTGAAAGTAAGTGATAAATCATGTTGTAATTTTATTGCTTTCCAACATAATGTCAACAAAAAACTCAGTAAGGCGTCTTATAATTAAGTTAATACAGGCTTATTTCTTAATATTTCGTACCAGCTCAAATATGTGCTATCAGAGGACGACTAATACCAACATTCCTATTACTTTTGCGTAACGACTGAAAATGGCTATAAAAAAATCCGAACTTTATTCTTCTCTTTGGGCTTCGTGCGATGAGCTTCGCGGTGGCATGGATGCTTCGCAATACAAAGACTATGTATTAACGATGTTATTCGTCAAATACATCTCGGATAAATATCGAGACAAACCATTCGGTGCAATTACGGTACCACAAGGAGCCAGCTTTGATGACATGGTGGCCTTAATTGGTACTCCAAATATCGGTGATGATATAAACAAAAAGATCCTAAATCCGATTAAAGAAGCAAACCGCTTAAGCGATTTCCCGGATTTTAACGATGAGAACAAATTGGGTAAAGGCAAAGACCTAATTGATACGGTTGGTAACCTTATTCTAATCTTTAATGATCCAAAACTTAATTTCAGCACCAATAATGCTGAAGGAGACGATATTCTTGGCGATGCCTATGAATATCTTATGCGTCACTTTGCTACTGAATCAGGCAAATCAAAAGGGCAGTTCTACACTCCTTCCGAAGTAAGCCGCGTGATTGCAAAAGTGATTGGTATCAACAGCCGCAACGCTACAACTCAAACAACGGCCTATGATCCAACATGTGGTTCCGGTTCGTTATTGCTAAAAGTAATGAATGAAGCGGGCAAAAACATTGAACTTTATGGCCAGGAAAAGGAGACCGCGACCGCTGGTTTAGCTCGAATGAACATGATACTCCATCATGCAGAGACGGCGGAAATCGTAGCTGACAACACGCTTACCAAGCCTGCTTTCAAAACCGGCGATGCTTTAAAAAAGTTTGACTACATTGTTGCTAATCCGCCGTTTTCTTTGAAAAGCTGGAGTAACGGGCTATCGACCGTCAATGATGAATTCCATCGTTTTGAATTAGGGGTGCCGCCAGAAAAAAATGGTGACTATGCCTTTTTGCTCCATATCATTGCCTCACTTAAGTCGACTGGAAAAGCCGCAGTGGTACTTCCACATGGTGTTCTATTCAGGGGTAATACTGAGGGCGATATACGTAAGCGCATTATACAAAAGGGATATATTAAAGCTATCATAGGTTTACCAGCAAATTTATTTTACGGCACCGGTATTCCAGCATGTATTCTCGTCTTGGATAAAGAACACGCGCAAAGCCGTAAAGGAATCTTTATGGTGGATGCCAGCAAAGGTTTTGTAAAAGATGGTCCGAAAAATCGTTTGAGAGAGCAAGACATCCGAAAGATAACAGATGTATTTAGTGGTCAGCTTGAATTACCTAAATATAGCCGTATTGTTCCTTTAACTGAAATTACTGGTGCAAAGAACGATTACAATCTGAATATTCCTAGATACATCGATACTCAGGAGTCGGAAGATATTCAAGATATTGCTGGACATCTGTTAGGCGGAATCCCAGATGCTGATGTAGAAGCGCTTAACAAATACTGGATGGTTTATCCTGCATTAAAGGAAGTGTTATTTAAACCGTTACGCACTGGATATTTCAGCTTGCAGTCACCAGCCGCAGACATTCGTGATATTATTTTCAATCATCCCCAGTTTATAGCATTTAACGTCAAATTGCAGAAGCGTTTTGACACTTGGCTGCATAAGGAAGCAGAACATTGGAAGTCATTAAAGAAAGGCTTTCATCCTAAAGATGCTTTGCAACAAATGAGTGATGAATTACTTAAAAATTTCGCAGATAATACGCTGATAGATGCTTATGATATGTACCAGCAATTGATGAATTACTGGGCGGAATCAATGCAGGACGATTTCTATAGTATATCGTTGGATGGTTGGGCGGCAGGAAAAGAGTATTCACGCATTATCATCAAAGGAAAAAAGGGTAAGGATGGTAAAACTGGCAAAGATAAAACCGTACAGGGATTAGAAGGTATTGAAGGTCGTATGATCTCGCCACAGTTGATGATTGCACATTTCTTTGCTCTAGAGAAAAAGGCAATAGATAAGGCACAAACAGCGGCAGATATTGCAAAGTTGCGTATGGATGAGATAGAAGGTGAACAGTGCGGCGAAGATGGCCTTTTTTCCGAGCTGGAAAAGGTAAATGCTGCTGAAGTGAAAAGATTATTGGCCACAAAAGCAAAAGATAAAAAAGCCAATGGTGAAGATTTATCAGTCCTTCACGAATATTTAGAGTTAGCGGGTATAGCAGTGAAAGCAATCAAAGAAGTTAAAGAACTTACCGAAACACTGGAAACGATAGTAATAGCGCAATACCCCAAACTCGATGAAAAAACTATTCGTCAGATAGTGGTACATGAAAAATGGGAAGCGTCTTTGCAAATTGCTCTTCATAGCTTGCAAGACCGAATTAGCCAAGCCCTTAGCCGCAGGGTAAGGGAACTGGCTGAACGTTACGACAGACCGTTGCCAGAACTAGAGCTCGCAATGGATTTTTATGAACAAAAAGTAAAACAACACTTGGCTACTATGGGTTTTTAATATGAAGGCAGATATTAAACAGACCGAAGTTGGCTGGATACCAGAAAGCTGGGACACTATTAATCTCAACAATAACTTCACGTTGAAAGCCAGAATCGGATGGCAGGGTTTAACCGTATCGGAATATCTAAAAACGGGAGATTATATCCTAGTTACTGGGACAGATTTCAAGAACGGATATATTGATTGGGATAATGTAGTTTTTGTACAGAAACAACGATACGTTCAAGATGCAAACATTCAGCTACAGTCTGGTGATATATTGGTGACTAAAGATGGCACAATTGGAAAAGTTGCATTTATATCGCAATTACCTAAGCCAGCAACTTTAAATAGTGGAGTTTTTCTTATCCGACCTACACAGAAGGATATATGCAGCAAATATATCTACTATGTATTGATGTCATTTTACTTCGATAATTTTCTTGCCAAAATTACTGCTGGATCAACAATTACCCATTTATATCAAAAAGACTTCATACACTTTAATTTACCATTTCCACCACTATTAGAACAAAAAGCCATTGCTGAAGTACTAAGCAATACAGACAAATGGATCGAAAGCTTGGAGGTTTTGTTTCAAAAAAAGCGGCGAATTAAAAAAGGGATAATTCAAGAGTTGTTGCGACCTAAAGATGGGTGGGAGGTCAAGAAATTGGGCGAATTATTTAATATAACCGCAGGGGGAGATTTAGCTAAATACCCTAGAAGCGACAATTACAGCGGCGTATTTAAATACGAGGTTTATTCAAATTCCGTCTTTAATAAAGGACTATATTGTTATTCGAGTGAATACAATTCGGACGAGAATTGTATCACTGTTACTGCTAGAGGCACTATCGGATATGCTGTAGCAAGGTTTGAAAAATTCTTAGCAATTGGACGGTTATTATGTTTGAAACCTAAAATCGATTTAGATATTAGGTTTATTTCGGAATTTATAAATAGTAAGTTATCGTTTGCTAGCGAGAGTACGGGTGTACCACAATTAACCGCTCCTCAAATTTCAACTTATGAAATAAATCTTCCGCCTTTATCTGAGCAATCACAGATTGCCACAGCTTTATCAGACATCGATGCAGAAATAGACACAATAAGCATGCAACTTTCCAAAGCCAAACAAATCAAACAAGGAATGATGCAGCGATTACTTACCGGACAAATTCGTTTATTGAAGCACTCTAAATCAGAAACAGTAAAAATCCTCAAAAGAGTTACAGCATGAACTCCATTAACCCCATAGAACGTATTACTCAGGATCGTGTCATTAAGTTGTTTCAAAATGAACTTGATTATATCTATTACGGTAATTGGGAAGAACGAGCGGGCAACAGCAACATTGAAACACAATTTTTAGAAGCCTTTCTCCGCAAGCAAGGATACAATGAACATCTAGTTAAGAAGGCAATCAGCGAGACACTTCAACTGGCACATACCAGTTCTGGAAACTTATATGATCGCAATAAAAATTTTTACAGCTTACTTCGTTATGGCGTAAAGGCTCGGCCTGAATTAGGGGAACAATTTGAAACCATCAATTTGATAGACTGGCAACATCCAAATAACAACGAATTTGGAATCGCTGAAGAAGTTTCCCTTAGAGGTAACTCTACCCGCCGCCCAGACATTGTGCTTTATATAAATGGTATTGCTATTACTACATTGGAGCTTAAACGCGGCACGGTTGATATAGCTGAAAGTATCCGCCAGAGCATCAGTAACAGCAGAGAAACATTTAATGACTGGTTTTATACTACCGTGCAAGTACTTTTCGCAGGTAATAATACACAGGGACTACGATACGGTGCTATTGAGACGCCAGAAAAATATTATCTCTCTTGGAAGGAGGACGAAGCGGATAACAGCCGCTATAAACTTGACAAGTACCTGTTAAAAGTGTGTGAGAAGTCGCGCTTACTCGATATTCTCTATAACGCTGTAATTTATGACGCAGGGGTCAAAAAACTTCCACGTCCTCATCAATACCATGCGCTAACAGCCGCAAGGGAGTTTATTCGCCGCCGCGAAGGTGGTATTATTTGGCATACACAGGGCAGTGGAAAAAGTCTTATGATGGTGATGCTTGCCAAATGGACTTTAGAGAATATATCCAATAGTCGCGTTGTTATCCTGACTGATAGGACAGAACTTGACCAACAAATTGAAGGTGTGTTCAAAGATGTTGGAGAAAAAGACATTGCGCGAACAACTTCGGGCCGGGAGCTTATTGACTTTTTAACTGGTTCTAGACCGAGGCTGATCTGTTCCCTAGTACATAAATTTGGTAACCGAAGTGAAACAGACTTTGATGATTTCATCAAAGAGCTTCGGGAAAATCCTGTCCAAACGCAAGGGGAAATATTTGTCTTTGTAGACGAATGCCACCGTACACAAAGTGGCAAGCTCAATGAAGCCATGAAGATGATATTGTCTGATGCTGTCTTTGTGGGTTTTACTGGTACGCCCCTACTCAAGCAAGACAAACAAACGACCATGGATATATTTGGACGCTATATCCACACTTATAAGTTTAATGAAGCTGTTGAAGATGGTGTAGTTAAAGACTTAATGTACGAAGGTCGGGATATAGAACAAAAGCTTTCAAACCAAAGTCGTGTCGATGAATGGTTCGAAGCGAAGACACGCGGTTTAAATGACTTTCAGAAAAATGAGCTCAAAAAGAAATGGGGCACTATGCAGCGACTGCTGAGCAGCAAAAGTCGCATGGAAAAAATCGTTCAGGATATCCTTTTTGACTTCAGCACCAAGCCCAGGTTAAGTGCAGAAACGGGTAATGCAATTTTAGTTGCCGGTAGTATTTATGAGGCCTGCAAATATTGGTCACTTTTTCAGGAAACGGAATTAAAGTCTAAGACAGGACTTATTACGTCGTACAATCCTCATACAAGCGATATCACTAAAGAAGACACGGGCGCAGATACAGATACTGAGAAAGAAGTCATATATAAAGCTTACGAAAAGCTGCTACAAAACGTCACGCCAAAGGCGAATAAGACCAAAACCGAAAGTTACGAGATAGATACGAAAGACCGTTTCCGCAAAGAACCAGCTCGAATGAAGCTATTAATAGTAGTTAGTAAGCTGCTTACTGGTTTTGACGCTCCTCCTTGCAGCTACATTTATATTGATAAGAAGATGCAAGACCATACGCTTTTTCAGGCAATTTGTCGTGTTAACAGGCTGGATACCGATGATAAGGATTTCGGATATATTGTTGATTACATGGAGCTGTTTGGCAAAGTATCTGATAGCATTAATCTCTATACGAGTGAGCTGGACAGTGAAACCTTTACTAAAGAAGAAGTAGAGATTGTCTTGAAAGACCGCCTTAAAATGGCTCGTGAAAGATTGGAAACGGCATTAGAAACCTTAGAAGCAATTTGCGACGGAGTTGAAAGTCCAGGGCACGACCTTCAGTACATCCATTATTTTTGTGGCAACACTGAAATCCCGGAAGAACTTAAAGCCAATGAGCCTAAACGAATGGCACTTTATAAATCTATCGTGGCTTATTTACGCGCCTTTACCAGCTTGAAACCGGAAATGGAGGCAGCGGGATATAATGCTGCTGCTATCCGGCGTTTTGAAAATCGATTAGATTTTTATCTGCATCTGCGCGAAATTATACGCATCGCGAGCGGGGAAACGCTTGATCTAAAAGCTTATGAAGCGGACATGCGTTTCTTGATCGATCACTATATTCAGGCTGATGATGCTGTTAAGGTTTCACCTTTTGATGACATCTCCCTGCTTGATCTTCTTGGGATAGACATTAATGCAGCGATTGAGGGATTACCTAACGGCATCAAGGGAAATAAAGAAGCTGTCGCTGAGACTATTGAAAACAATGTTCGCAGCAAATTGATCGAAAGCTACTTACTCGATCCAAAATATTTTGAGAAAATGAGTGCCCTTTTGCAGGAGCTGATTGAAGAACGCAAACGCGGTGCGATCAATTATGAAGAATATTTGCGCAAGATGGCAGTGTTAGCAAGAGATGTTAAAAATAGCAGTGCCAGTGATATTCCAAGGACGTTAAATACCAAAGGAAAAGTAGCCATATATCATATTCTTGCGGATGAGTCGCTCGCCTTGGCTTGTGATGATGCAATTAAATATAGCAAACAAGATGGTTTCCGGGAGAATACGGCTAAAAGTAATCTTCTGAAACAAGCAATCTTCGCAATTGTACAAAGTAAAGATAAGGTACAAGCAATCTATGATGTTGTAGCTGCCAATAAAGAAGATTATAGGTAATGCAGACGATCAAAATCAGCAATATTGACATTGATGTTAGTTTTAAAGACATCAAAAATGTTCATCTAAGTGTTCATCCGCCAAACGGCAAAGTGACCGTGAGCGCGCCCCTGCACATTGACCTTGACACCGTTAAGATTTATGCGGCGACAAAGCTTTCTTGGATTAAAAAAGAACGTAGTAAAATCCTTAAGCAAGATCGTCAATCACACAAAAGCTATATCACCAGAGAAAGTCATTATCTATTTGGAAAAAGATATTTGCTAGAGGTAACACCTGCCTCGAAAGCTAAGGTTGTTGCTCACCATTCTAAAATTGAACTGCAAGTACCTCAACAGTTCAATGCCGAAGACAAGCACGATTTGCTTTATAAATTCTATCGGACGGAACTCAGAAATAAACTGACCAACCTTATATCTAATTATGCTAAAAAAATGGGATTAGAACCACCTGATTTCGGCATTAGAAAAATGAAAACTAAATGGGGAAGTTGCTCAATTGAGCGTCGGCACTTATGGTTTAATATTGAGCTAGCTAAAAAACCTGAGGCATGTGTCGAATACATTATTGTTCACGAAATGGTGCATCTCTTAGAACGACACCATAATAAAAATTTCACTGCTCTTGTCGATCGTTACTATCCCAATTGGCAAGTACAGAAGAATATTCTTAATGAACTTCCTTTGTATCATGGGTAGCACCCACTCAATAAACCGAAATACTTCAAACGCTTTGTAGCTGGTTTTTATAAGTATGGTTTTATTTAATGTATTTAATGCCCCTAATATGGTGGCAATGACCGGATTGGGCCTCCGTATTATAAAGCATTGAGTTTATTAACGTTCGCGGTCATTGTTTTTCTGCTTGTTTCTAGCTTCTTCCAATTCTTTTAACAATTTTTCCCGCTCATACTGCTGCTGCCCTGCCTTCAATGCTTTTAGCTTTTCATTGGTTTCATTGCCTGACAGAATTTTCTTCATCAATTCCGGTTCATGTTTCTGTATTAAATAACCGTTATTAAAGGCTTTGATGTATTCAGGCGATGGGTCTAGTTCTTCTGACATGATTAAAAAGTATCGTATGTGAAATCTTCCAGATAATCTAAAATCGATTGTCGGTCGTACAATATATTTTTTCCATCTTGACTATAACGAATTTTGCCTTCGTCACGAAATTTCTGCAATGTGGTTTTGCTTTTAATCCGTAGCATATTCATGGCTTCAATGCCGGATATCCATTTATCTTCTACAATTGTTGATTTTTCTTTAATTCGTTCAACAACCTTTTCGATCAACGTGTAAAAGGCTGCGTCTTCGAGGCAAATTACTTCCACTTTTTTAGATTTTTTGAAGATAATAATTATTCAAATATATTACCTACTCAACAAAAATAATAAGTCCATTTTATAGACACCTTTATTTCAGCAGTTTATAGGCTTTAACAAAATACAAAAAATGACAGTATTTTTATTTAAAATGATTACAAATTATCTAACATTGTCAAACTTTTGTCAGTGACTTCAAAAAGAAAATTATATTTGACCGACTTAACTTTGACACAATCTTGCAAATGTCTCACTGGAGCGACAAATCACAGTCTAATTTTGACGCCACAAACAAATTAAATAATGAAGCGTTCTTTGCATCGAGCGTACATTGTTCTTATTACAGCTGTGTCCAGTTCATGTACCATATACTAAGTACTCATTTTGGCAAATCTAATAAAGAAATTAGTGATGAAAGCTATGATGGCGGTAAGCTTGCTGGGGGACTACACAACTGGTTATTTAACACAATCTCAAAAGAAATTGGCAATGCTCTGGAAGCTAACTCTTTCGATACCCTGATTAGTGACTTACAAGATTTGAGAGTTAAGGCAGATTATAAAAACCAACCAATAATAGACAAACAAGGAGATCAGGCACGAAATTTGGCCTATAAAACTTTAAGTTTATTAAAAAGAAATTTTAAGATATGACATCTATAGAATTCGTTATCAATAAAATTGAACAATTAGTATTAGAATTTCCATTTGTTCAATGTACCTATCAATTTGATAGGTTTTCCAATCTTCATACTGTAGAGGTTCTTCCAGAGTTATATCTAAACAACCCTGATGGTTTTAGTGAAATTGAGTATTCAATTAAAAGAGAATTTATTTCTAAATTTCCTTATGAGCGCATGTCTTTTTTCACAACTGGTAACTTAGTAGAAATAGAGCAGGAAAATTTGGTTCATATAGCAAAAGGGAAGTTTTACAAAAAACCTAGGATTGAACTATTTCCTGAATATACGCTCCATATACCCAATGTTGATTCTACTATCGACAAAGATTTAGATTACTCTATTGCTGCATAAAATGGGAACGATAAAAAATTCGCCTTTTAAGTTGGATCAATTTATAGTCGAAGAATTTAGTATTTCACGTAAACCGACCAAACAAGGAAAGATTGACTTTGGTATTAATCCATCCGGCACAATTGATGATACAAATAAGGTATTCAAGCTAACTTTGAATGTTTATATAAAAGATAGTAATGAAAGCTTTGATATAAAAATCACTGCGCTAGGATTCTTCGAATTTAAATTAGTTCGTTCTGTTGAATCTCTTTCAAATTATTTTTACACAAATGCTCCAGCGATTATATTCCCCTATATACGGGCATATATATCTTCTATTACCGCTTTATCAGGATTAAAAGCTATCAATTTGCCTGTCATGAACTTGTCTTCACTTAAAGAAGATCTTAAGGCGAATACTTCAGTTGAAGTCATATCTGCGCCTTAATCGCTTGCAGCGATTATAGTTAGAACAAAAATCAAAAATATTATAATTTAACGGTGGTGTTTCTTACCTTTGCGCTCCACGCACCGAGAGGCGCGCAACCGTTAACAAAACCGTTAACAGGTTTGAGAGCTGAAAAAAGTTTATTATGAGTTAAATTATAATATAGTGATTATCAGCGGGAATATTAATCCGGCGGGGTAGCTCAGATGGTTAGAGCGTAGGATTCATAACCCTAAGGTCGGCAGTTCGATCCTGCTCCCCGCTACTGGTTCAATTAAAAAGCCTCAAGTCGTAAGTCTTGAGGCTTTTTTGTTTACACCAGCCGAAAAGAACATAGCCGATTTGCCTGAACCACCTGGGGGCACCCCATACTTTTGTCCTCGCAGATTGCAAATTTGCTGATGTTGTAGTCTAAGATTATAAATCCGGACTAAAGGAGAAATCTTCTATTTTAGTTTTTGAGGACTTAAAATAAAATCAGGTACGTTTCCCTGATCTTAAGTTGAAGATAGTTAAATTTCTTATGATTTTAATTATATTTAATACCACATCTTATATACAGTCACCTTTATGAATAAATTAGCATATACTGTTCTATTTACCTTATGTGTTTTTTTGTGTTGCTGTTCAAAAAAAGAACAGATTGATCCGCAGAAACAACCGATTATTAATCCGTCGGTACCGGTAGTACAAACCAACAAACCGCCAGGAGAATTTACTGCTACGGTTTTAAATGTATCCGACAGTTCAGCAACTGTCAGCTGGTCTAAATCGATTGATCCTAATAAAGACTCCGTTAGCTATGCAATATATCTTGATGGGAAATTATTAATTGCGGAGACAAAATCACTGAGTTATACATTGAACAAGCTTAAGGACCTTACAACTTACAATGGTGAAATAAGAGCAATAGATACTAAGGGCAATGAATACATAAGGCCTTTTTCTTTCACTACACTCAAATATTATAGATACCCTAAGTTGCTGGATTATCCGGATGGGTGTGCGGTTGCCAACCATCCTGGTCTTGTATCTACTATGATTAAAACCCGAAATGGCAAATATATTGTTACAGGTTCGTCAAGCTTTAATTGTAATAGTTATAGGCTTTTTGCATTGATGCTCGACGAACAAGGGAATGAGATATGGAAAAAATCCTATGATTACAATATTGGTGATTCACAAGATTTTAAAATTATTGAATCATCTAATGGATTTATAATTGCGAGCCGCTACCATGTTCTAAAGCTTGACTACAACGGAAATGAAATATGGTATAAGAAAATTGCGAGTTACGACATTAATGATGCTTCGTCTGAGATTAAATCGGTCGCTGAGGACTCTAAGGGTAATATATATCTTGTTGGAGGAAGAGGCACATTTCCTGTTGGGACAGGTGTAATACAAGAAGCCGTGCTAACAAAACTTGATCAGTCTGGGAACATCTTATTCGAGAAACTTTTCAAGCCTTACGAGAGAAATTTTTTCTTCGATATAAATATTGATCGATCTGACCAGTTAGTGATTATTGGCACCAAAGAAACTTCCGGAAAGTCCGATTATTGGTTTTTGAGGTTAGAAAATAACGGCCAGATAATTACCGAAAAAACATTTGGAACTACAAAATATGATTTTGCCAGAAAGATAATCCGAACCAAAGATGGAAACTATATTGTTGTAGGCTTTAACGATGTTGCTGACGGTCGGATAACAAAGCTCAGTCCAACTGGTGCCGAAATATGGAATAAATCAGTTCCAGGAGGTAATTTAGTTGGGGTTGACGAAACGGAAGATGGCGGAATTATTGCTACAGGTTACATTTTGGTGCCTGGTGGTTCTATTCAAACTACTGCATTAGGCTTATATAAATTTGACAGTAGTACAAATCTTACATGGCAGAAATCATACCAAGGCGATTATCCCTTTGTTTTCGGCAGGGCGGCCTTCGCTGAGAAAGACGGGGGATTTATAGTTGCGGGTTATGCTGCCCGGCTTTACTATTACGGAGGAGTAACCGACCGCCAAAAAATCTTAATCCTTAAAACTGATTCTTCAGGTATGGTTCAATAGATCGCCCGAATTATGGTAGCATTTAAACAGGCAAATATGAAGTTGTGTGAATAAGAAGAACACGCTATTAGTTAAAAGATATAATATTCAATTAATCCGCCGCATTCGAAGTAAACAGCATTATCAGTCTTAAATCCTCCAAAAAGTTCGACATTTCGTGCCTCCCCGCTACAAAAGCCTTCAACGAAACTTGGAGGCTTTTTGCTTTTTTATCGAGATAGCTTCTCATTTAACATCAGAGCAACCCAATCAATTATCAGCACGTATTGGCTATACACTTTATTTTACCATAGCTTATATCACCCACTGAATTTTGAGATCTGATATTTTACTTCTTCTAACAATACTAACCCGGCGGGAGAAGATACAAACCAGCATTCTGGTAGTGCTTGATCTGTCTATTACCTTGCTTGATATTGTTTTTCTGGCGCTGCTGCTTATAGTTATAGATTTTTACAGCAAAGGTTCTGTTCGGCACATTGTGTTACCCATTGAGTTTAGTAAGAATTCTTTGCTGCCGGTAGTATTGTTCTTTTTATTGTATAGCCTTAAAAATTGGGCAGGATATCTTATACTGCAATGGCAAAACCGTCTTTTCTACGCTGTTGCTTCACGCCTATCTCAACAAAACATGTGGCGTTATTTAAAGCAGGATCACCTTAAGTTTACGCAGGTAGATTCTTCTGCCTATGTGCGCGAAATAAGTCACCAGCCCATAGAATTCAGCAGTTATATATTAACCAATGTGCAACAGGTTATTACCCAAAGCATGTTGATAAGCTTTACTGTAATCGCTATCCTACTCTATCAACCCATGCTCTTTGCCTGGCTGTTTGCCTTACTGCTCCCGCCTGTTGTGGCCCTGGGATATTTCATTAAGCGTAAACTGAAACACATACGTACGGCAGCTAAAACAACACACCTGCGTGTTATCCAATACCTGCAGGAAGCTCTTAATAGTTTTATTGAAAGTAATATTTATAATAAGAACGCCTTTTTTGCAGACAGGTACCTCGGCTATCAGCAAAAGTTAAATAGTAATATCTCTACACAGCAAACCTTGCAGGCGCTATCATCCAGAACAATTGAAGTATTTGCCATTTTAGGTTTTATGATACTGGTGACCGTTAATAAATGGGCAACCAATGTGCCTGCTGTTGATCTGCTTAGCCTGGGTGTTTTTATGGCTGCTGCCTATAAGATCATCCCCGGGGTTGTGAAAATATTGAACAGCCTCAGTCAGATAAAAACGTACGCTTTTATATTACCGGGCTTGCTGCCTGCACCAACTGAAAGTGATAAAACAAATGCCCCGGCTCCGCAAAACATACGGTCGGTTAAGTTTGAAAAGGTAAGTTTTAAGTATGCTCATCGTGCACTACTCCATAACCTGAACCTGGAAATTTTGCCGGGAGATTTTGCGGGCATAAGCGGAAGATCTGGTTTGGGTAAAACCACGCTGATCAATTTATTGCTTGGATTTTTACAGGAGGATGCGGGTACCATCGCCATAAACGGCCAAACCGCTACAAATGTGTCAAGGCAACGTTACTGGCCGCAAATATCTTACGTAAAGCAGCAGCCATTCTTTATAAATGATTCCGTATTAAGAAATATTGTACTTACTGATGGAGACTTTGATGCTGTTAAACTATCAGTAGTTAATGCGGCCTGCGGCGTGGATACTATGTTGGCGCAATACCCGGAAGGGTTAAATAAGTTAATTACCGAAGACGGCAAAAACATTAGCGGCGGGCAACGGCAGCGCATAATGTTTGCACGCGCGCTATATAACCATTTTGACCTGCTGATTTTAGATGAACCATTTAGTGAAATGGATGAGGCTGCCGAAACGGAGATGCTACAGATATTGAATATACAGGCACAGCAAGGCAAAATGATCATACTTATCACCCACAACAAAAGCAGCCTTTCTCACTGCAATAAAATACTAAAACTTGATGAAGTATAACCGGGCAAAAACATTGGTGATACTAACGCCCGGTTTCCCGGCTGATGAAAACGACAGCACCTGTGTGCCGCCCAGGCAGATATTTGTGCGGGCATTAAAACAATTGCACCCCGAGTTGAACATTATTGTGCTTGCTCTTCAATATCCGTTTTTTTCTAAAACCTATCAATGGCATGGGGTGCAGGTTATATCTTTTGGCGGTCTTAATAAAGGGCGCGTTCATAATCTATTTGCCACCTTTAGGGTTTGGGCTACCTTGCTCAGGCTGAACAAGACGTATTGTATAATTGGCTCGCTTAGTTTCTGGTTGGGCAAGTGTTCGTGGCTTGGCAGCAAGTTCGCTGCAAAACATCATTTTAAACACTACTCATGGATATTAGGCCAGGATGCCAAACCCGGAAATAAATACGTTGCCCGGATAAAACCCCAGGGAGCATCATTAATTGCCTTGTCTGATTTTATAAGAAGGGAGTTTACCAAAAACTATGGCATTTTGCCACGACAGCTTGTTCCTGTAGGCATAGATACAAGTCTATTTAGTCCATCCGCAGCCGAAAGGGATATTGATATTTTAGGTGCAGGCTCATTAATACCGCTGAAACAATACGATGTGTTTTTAGAAATTATCGCGCTGCTTAAGCCCGATTTTCCCAACATAAAAGCTACAATTTGCGGCGATGGTGCGCAAATGGGGCATTTAAAACATTTAATAAAGGAGTTGGGTATAACAGCTAACGTAACGCTAACCGGCAGACTATCAAACAAAGAGGTGCTGGCACATATGCAACGAGCAAAAATATTTTTACATACCGCTAATTATGAGGGATTTGGTACAGTATGCCTGGAGGCACTATACGCAGGCACCAAGGTAGTGAGTTTTGTAAAACCAATGGATGTTGCCATTAAAAACTGGCACATAGCAACAGACAAGGCACAAATGTTGCAACTACTTAAAGAAATGATGCAGGAGACTAACCTTGTGCATGAGCCGGTTTTACCTTACTCAGCAAATGATATAGCCGAAATGGTTTTTAAATTGTACTGCTGATAGTGGCTATCCTATTTGCAATGGCTTCAAAAGACAAATGAGACAGGAAAAAATCCGAGGCCGCATGCTTCATTTTTTCTAAATCGGCTTGTTGGGTTTGAGCTAAAGCTAAAAGTAGTGCCGACTCATTACCCGCCTCAAATAAAAAACCGCACCTGCCATTGTTGCTCATCATCCTGAAAGAAAAGATATCGCTTAAAACAGGCACGCAACCACATGACATAGCTTCGCATACCGTTGTGCCGCTGCCTTCGTAGTACGAGGCTGATAAAATAAAATCAGCACTGTTATACCAATATAAAAGGTCGTTGTGGGGCACTTTACCTACCAATACAATACTGGCAGACTGAGGGTGATCTTTTAACAACGCGGTGATCTGCGGCAACAGATCATTGGTCTGATAGATCATATATAACCTGGCATCGGGAGACATCACCGCAAACTTTAAAAACGATTTTACAATGGTTAGCGGGTCCTTTAAAGCAATCAATCTACCTACGTATAAAAACACTTTTCCGGTAACTCCGGTTTTGGCAATCCCAAGGTCCCTGGCAATCTTATAAAACACGGAAGATACCTCCATCACTTCATGTATCTTTTCGGGTGATGCCAGGTTGCCTCTTTTTATCCAATCAAATCCCATTTCGCGCGAAGCGAACAGGTAAGCATCAACAAATGGAACTGCAACGCGCTGAAGATATTTTTTGATGCCGGTAAACGGGCGCTCTGCATGATGTTGTACAATTATCTTTACACGTTTGCCCAAAAACAACCTCAATTGCATTACCTGTAAGGGGAAGTGGAGGCCATGTATAAATACCACATCGGGCTTTAGCTGCCTTATGGTATGGTGCAATTTAAAAGGAAACGTTAATTCCCATTTAGTAAACCGGATGAATTTATAGTTGACACTGTGCTTAACAACCTCGCCCTGGTAATTGATCTGCTCAATACTGATCACCTGATGATCTTTTGCTAATGCTGATAGTACGCCGCTGTATATTGCTATACGTTTTAACCAGTCATCGGGGTTATCAAATTGGTCGGTTTTAATGTAGCTGGCAAATACAAATTTCATCACCCAACATTATATAGTTACAGGAAACTGGCCTTCCGGATACCACGCTTTAATTTCTGCTACCAGCGCCGCTAAATTACCTTCCACATATTTACACGCTGTGTTAATATAAACCTTGCTAAATTTTTCCATATCAAGCGCTGTCAACTGGCCAAGCAACTCTTCATCAAACAGCCTGATATTACCCCTGTGCATTACCAATAAAATATCTTCGGGACGGAGGGCGTAAAACGCGTTATAGAAATTACCGCGGTCTTTATTTTTAGCAACTACTAAGCTGTGCGCGTCGTTCTGCAGTGTCCAGACTTGGGCTGTATTGCGGTTGAGAGTATTATAAAGTTCCTCATCATTAAGCAACCGGGTTTGGCGGGCTGTATTGATATGATCCCATATACTCCAGTTGCTTGTTAATGTTGAATCAGTACCGAAAAGTAAGTTGGTGTGTTCCTTTAACTCATTAACCGGAGCTGTTTTGTCTAGTAAAAAAAAGTTGGACTGCGGGCACCAGATCAACGCCCTGAATTTTTTTGCCTGTGTTGCCGACATTGCCACGCCATGTACTCCTACCACCTGTTTACGCAAAAAATTCCAGCGGATAAGCTCATCAATTTCCCTCTTAGCAACGTCATCTTTACCCTCGCCTACATGCACCAAAACCTGTTGCTTTGCTTTGAAAGGATTATTCAATTTAAGCTTCCACAGCTTGTCAAACTGCACCGAATGGATACATTGGGTTTGCAATACGGTAATTGGCGAATTGGAGATATTTAAATATGCGCCATGATTTACCACAGTGGTAACGCCACATAGCAGGTTTTTAAAAAGGCCCCATTGCGTGCGCAGCTCAAGCGGTACTTTTAAAACGGCTGCTATTTCGCTTTTATAGTTTTGATGGATGTAGTTGCCCCACTCGGTATAGTTGTTATAAAAGCGGTTGCCCAATTGGGGGAAGAGGTTAAAGTCTAAATGATCATGAGAATTAACCAGACCGGGAAAGAGTATTGCATTATCAAAATTCAACTGTAAACCATCGTAAGTCCCCGCAGTAACCTTAATAGCTACCGGTTTTTTACTTGAGCTGGTGATGACGTTATTCAATATCATACCCGCGCCGTAAATGTATGCCGTAAATTATGCGCGAATCCTTAAACTTCTCATACACCGGCAACGCGTTTTTCGCTTCATAATAATGTTTTACTGATTCATTAACCTCGCGTTCAATTTTGTTTACCACCGTTAATCCGTGCCTGCTCAGGGTATCTTCAACATTGCTTATATAGTGTACAAAGTTTTTTACTGCTATGCTGGTATTATGATGTTTGAAAGTTCGCTTACCGCCAAATGCCAATGCGTTAGGGTGAAAATCAGTAATAATTATATCTCCTTTGGTTTTTAGCACACGGCACCAGGCGTGCAGGGCCTCATCAATATCTTCTATATGAGCAACGGTAAGTGTTGATACAATTACATCATATGATCTATCCGGAATATCAGCAAACAGATTGTCTTTAATTTGATAAACATGCGCCGATGGATATTTAAGCTGAAGTTGTTTAAGCATTCCCGGCGAAACGTCAAAGCCACTTATATCTGCTGGTTTCTGCCTGAAAAGAAGGGGCCAGTGCCGGCCTGTACCGCAGCCCATATCGGCAATTTGTTTACCGGCGATATTTATTTCGCTTAACAGCTGCGAGAATATTGCCGAATCCATATCCATCATCAGGTTGCCTGGCTGTGTATCATAACTCTCTGCCCACAGATCATACGCCTCCACTGAGTCTTTTTCCTGAAGGGGGAAAATGCGCTGCTCTATTATCCTTCTTACGGCTGTTATCATAAAAGCGTTTTTGTAAATACGCCCTATAAATACCTAAGGTTGCCAACGCCATATTATTTACCATATAGGCAACCGTCGCCAATATCAATACGTAGTGTTAATACTAGAGTTCACTTCATAATTTTATGGGGAGACGTAGCTATTTTTTAGGGGAAAGCGGTGGGCCAGGCCTGCCGCTTTTAATATCACTATAAATGAATAAAATACTTTTGTTCAATCCTAAAAGCTCCGACGCGAAATATCGTATACCTAATTCTATATTAAACATTGCCGCATCAGTTGAGGGCAAATATGATTGGGTAATTGTGGATGGTAATTGCGAAGCTAACGCCCTAAAAAAGATAGAAACCTACCTTGATAGCGGCGAGTTTAAATACCTCGGGTTTACAGTTATGCCCGGGCCGCAGTTGCGACAAGCCATTACAGCGGCTAAAACCATAAAAGAAAAGTACCCTTATACCAAAATGATCTGGGGCGGATACTTTCCATCCAATCACTCCGAATCTGTTTTATATTCCCGTTATGTTGATTTTATTATAAACGGGCCCGGCGATAATGCTTTCCCGTTGCTGATAGATGCCTTGGAAAAAAATGAACCGTTTGAGTTCATCAAAAATCTTATTTATCAAAATACCGATGGCCGCATATTTAAAACAGCTAAAGAAGACCTGATAGATCAGGACACATTGCCACCCCTGCCCTATGATAAACTAAACCGGTTTTACCCGATACCGAAGTTTTTAGGAAAGACCTATCTGGGCGAAAAAACCCTGGCCTACCACTCCAGCATAGGCTGTCCTTTTACATGCTCGTTTTGCGCGGTTGTTCCTATTTACGAGGCACGGTGGAAGGCAAAATCGGCGCAGAATGTGTATAAAGACGTTAAATATATAAAGGATAAATGGGGCGCTGATGCCATTGAGTTTCATGACAACAACTTTTTTGTATCCGAAAAACGCGCGGTAGAATTTGCAAAGCTGATTGAACCCGAGGGCATGACGTGGTGGGGTATGGCCCGCATTGATACCATGAGCAAGTTTAAAGATGAGTCGTTAGCTGCCATTCGTAAAGCAGGTTGCAAGATCATTTTCTTTGGAGCCGAAAGCGGCAACAACGCCATTTTAGAGCAAATGGATAAAGGCGGCACTCAAACGGGCGAGCAGATCATCCAATTTGCTGAACGACTAAAGAAATTTGATATAGTACCCGAATATTCATTCGTGTTAGGCACCCCCGCCCCTACGCCGCAATTGGTACAGGCACAAATTGATTTCGAGATAGATTTTATTAAACAGGTAAAGGCGGTAAACCCTAAAACAGAGATCATTATTTATACCTACAGCCCTGTACCTACAGAGGGGTCTGAACTGTATAAACAGGTATTGGCAAGCGGCTTTAAGTTTCCGCAAACCTTGGAGGATTGGATAAGCCCTGCCTGGGAAAATTTTGATCTGCGCAAAAACCCGCTTACCCCCTGGCTAACGCCGGAGATGATTGATAAAATAAGAAACTTTGAAACGGTATTAAACGGAGTTTATCCCACTATTACCGACATCAGATTAAACGCCTTAAAGCGCGCCGCTATAAAGGCTGCATCAACCATACGGTATAAAATTAATGTGTACCAATATCCGTATGAGATAAAGCTGCTGCAGAAGATCTGGAAATATCGCCAGCCCGAAATACAGGGCTTTTAAACACAGCATGGCAACGTTATCATTATATAACACCTATCAGCGATATCGCACTTTGCAAAGCGATAAAATCTCTGCGTTGCCACTTGTTATATTAATGCCGCATAGCGCCTGCAATTGCCGCTGCGTAATGTGCGATATATGGAAGGATAATAAAAACCTTAAACAGCTTACCGAAGAAGACATTACCGGCCTGCTTATCTCACTAAAGAAACTGGGAACACAGCGGGTGCTTATATCAGGCGGAGAAGCGCTTTTAAACCCCAATTTTTTCAGGCTTTGCCAGATACTTAAAGAGCAGCGAATAAAAATAAGCTTGTTAACCACCGGCTTATCCATCAAACAGAATGCTGATCAACTGATAAAGTGGGTAGATGATCTTATTGTTTCGCTGGATGGTGATGAACCGCTGCATGATGAGATCCGCGCCATACCCAACGCATTTAAAAAGCTAAAAGACGGTGTACAATATTTAAAAGCATTAAAACCCGATTATCGCGTTACCGCACGTACGGTTATCCATCGGCTTAATTTCAGGCAATGGCCGGCCATTATCCAGGCGGCAAAAACTATTGGGGTAGATCAAATAAGTTTTTTGCCTGCCGATGTAAGCAGCCATGCGTTTAACCGCCAAACAGCTTGGGCCGAGCCCAGGCAGCACGAAATATTGATTGGGTTGGATGAGTTGCCGGAATTATCGGCTGTTATTGCAGAACTTTTTGAGTATAATAAAGATGACTTTGAAAATGGCTACATAGCCGAATCAATCCATAAAATCTACGACATCTATCAATATTACGCGGCATTTTATGGCCTAAATCCATTTCCCTTTAAAAAATGTAACGCGCCTTGGGTATCTACAGTTATTGAGGCAGACGGGAGTGTTCGCCCATGTTTCTTTCACGATGCGATAGGTAATATCCGCGATGCACAGCTTTTAGATATTCTTAACAGTGAACCTGCAATAAACTTCAGAAAGCAATTGGATATGGCAACCAATGCCACCTGTGTTAAATGCGTGTGCACTTTAAATTTATCGCCCCTTACCCAACTGTAGCCCTGCATGAACTTAAAGCAATCTATAAAAAACTGGAGCCCGGGCGTTCTTCAGATAATTGTATTGCTTACGCTGCTGCAACTATTTATTACCCTGCTTACCAATGGTTTCGCGCTGTCTGCAGACGAGGCCATGTGGCATTATATTGGCCGCAATTGGTTTAGGCACGGTCTTGTTCCGTATAGCGGCGGGGTTGATAATAAATCGCCTTTGTTTTTTGCAGTATTTGGTTTGTCTGATCTGTTTTTTGGCGTTAATTATTGGTTTCCGAGGGTGTTAGGTACGCTGTGCCAATCCGCAGGCATTTACTACATCTATAAAATAGCTTACCATATAGCAGGCAAGCAAGCTGCTATGCTGGCTATCTCATTTTACGGCCTATCGGTACTGTGGCATTGCGCCGACGGCAAGTATGTTTCGTACACCGAAACATACGAAGTGCTATTTATCATAATCGCTTTTTATATTTTCCTTACCCGGCAAAACAATGCCGGTGCATTTTTAAGTGGCTTTCCGGCCGCTGTTGGTTTAGGATTTAGGTTGTCGGCCATATTTGGCATTATAACATTGTTTATCGCATCGTTACATCGGGACAAAAAATATACAGTTGTTTTTTGTGCCGGGGTTTTGGCAGGCTTGGGTTTATTGGCCATACTATTTGTTATTGCAGGCATCAACCTCGGCGAGGTTTTTACTTATGCCTTAACAGATAACTTCGGCACGGGCAGCACTACAGACCATTCCTTATTATGGCGGCTTGAACAACTATGCGGTATGTTCTTCTATTCAGAAATGGTATTGTTTTATCCCCTTTTGCTGGCCTACTGGTTTATAAAGCGAAAATTGGATTGGCTGCTTTTATGGCTCTTGCTTGAATTTATCGGTTTAAATATAGTCGGCAACTATGCCAGGATACAGCTTAAGGATTTGCTGCCTGCCTTTTCACTTATCAGCGCGTTTGCAGTAACGCATATTATAAAAACTTACAACATTTCAGCTGCACGGGCTTTCTTAATCGTATGGGTTTGTTTCTTTCCCAAATTACTGGAGCCGTTAGTTAATTTAAAAAAGTTGTTTGTTAAGGATAATACCAAAACCGAAAATATATCTTCTCAGCCTGATGAATCCCGCAGCAAGCAATTAGGATTATGGATAAAAGCCAATACAACCCGTAATCAAAAAGTATTTGTAGCTGGCTTTGGCGCGCAGGTACAGGTATATTCAGAAAGGTTATCGCCAACCATCTACTTCAATGTTACCCAAACAGCGCTTGCCAAAAAAAGATTTTTTGCAGATATGGAAACTAACCAACCCGATGTTGTATTGGTACCGCGGTTTCCGGAATATGTTAAATACGTAAGCACTGATCTGCGGAAATATGTTGATAGCCTTGTAGCCCGATCGTATCATTTGGAGGGCAACTTAAACGGATATAATATTTATCGCATTAAAAGTAAATAATGGTCAAAGCTCTGGGCAGGCAACCCATAGCATTTTAAAAGCGTAACTCCTGTAAATGCACAACATACTTTTCAGCCACTCCTATTTTTTACGATTTGACCCGAAGCAGTTTGCCTTAGGACAGCCGTACCCGCCTTTGGGTACCTTGTATGCAGCTGCTTTAATGCGCGAAAAGGGGTACAATGTATCATTATTTGATAGCATGTTCTGCCATCAGCCCGAAGAGATCAACGCGGCTTTGATCAATAGCGCTCCTGCGTTTTTCGTATTGTATGATGATGGCTTTAACTACCTTACAAAAATGTGCCTTACCAATATGCGCGAGGCTGCGTTTAGCATGTGTAAACTGGCGAAAGCACAGGGCTGCACGGTAATTGTTTCCAGTTCTGACTCGACAGATCGATATGGTGAATATTTGAAAGAGGGTGCCGATTTTGTGATTATAGGCGAAGCAGAACATACACTGTTGGAGTTAATAGATAATATTAAAGACGGTGAAAGTACTTACGCCGAAATACCCGGCCTTGCTTTTTTAAAAAACGGCCAGCCTTACAAAACACCGGCGCGACCTGTTTTAAAGGATCTTGACAGTTTGCCCCTTCCCGCCTGGGACCTGATAGATATAGAGCCGTATCGCAAAAGCTGGCTGAAAAATGCGGGCTATTTTTCTATCAACATGAGTACCACAAGGGGCTGCCCTTTTAAGTGCAACTGGTGCGCCAAACCCATTTATGGCAGTAGGTATAATTCACGTAGTCCGCAAAATGTAGTGCAGGAAATAAAGCTCCTTACATCGCTTTTTAAAATGGACCATATTTGGTTTTGCGATGATATTTTTGGTTTAAAACCTGGCTGGATAATAGAATTTGCGCAATTGATTGTACAGGAGAATATTTCCATCCGCTTTAAGATCCAATCACGCGCCGACCTTTTAGCAGATGAGCATGTTGTTGCCGCGTTGGCTGCGGCAGGTTGCGAAAATGTTTGGATAGGAGCCGAAAGCGGATCGCAAAAAGTTTTGGATGCTATGGATAAGGGTATCACGGTAGAGCAGATCAGTGTTGCTACTCAGGCAATGAAACACAATGGTATAAAGCCTTCATTCTTTATTCAATTTGGTTATCCGGGTGAAGATAAGGCCGACATTGCCCAAACAGTAAAAATGATAAATAAGCTGCTCCCTTTTGAGATTGGGATCTCGGTATCCTATCCGTTACCAGGCACCGTTTTTTATGACAGGGTAAAGGCTGATCTGCATAACAAAACCAATTGGACAGACTCTGATGAAATGGCCTTGATGTTCCGCAATACTTTTCCGCCATCCTACTACAAGCAATTGCACAAATACGTACATCAAAACTATCATAAGCACCTGGCAAAAAACAGTATGGTAACGTTAATCAGGCATCCCTTAAGTATTAACGCCAAGCTTTTAAGAAAAGCGCTGTCGGTTTTGTACCATGCACCAGCAACGTTTTTTGAACGGATCAAGTTAACTCAACTAGAAAAGGCATAATGGAAGCAATTGTCGACAGAGGCAACGAGTATTATGCTGCCAAGGCATTTACGGCGCAGTCTGGTGTGTTTGATAGTATTTATGCTGCCAATACGATTGTTGCGTATAAACGCGATCGCGTACGCACCCACGTTTTACGGTATTTAAAACCCGGTGGAAACATACTGGAACTAAACAGCGGTACCGGCGATGACGCCGTTTTTTTTGCCGAGCAAGGTTTCCATATCCATGCTACAGATGTATCGCCCGGTATGCAGCAGCAATTGCAGCAAAAGGTTAAATACTGTAACATGGAACATTTGGTTAGTAATGAGCTTTGCTCGTTTACCCAATTACATTTGCTGAAGAACAGGGGACCTTTTGATCATATCTTCTCGAACTTTGCGGGGTTAAATTGTACTGGCGAACTGGATACAGTTCTATCATCACTGCCGCAATTGTTAAAACCAGGGGGCGTTATAACTTTAGTTATACTGCCAAAGTTTTGCCTGTGGGAATCGCTATTGATCTTTAAAGGAAAGTTTAAAACCGCTACCCGGCGATGGTTCAGTAAATACGGGGTTAAAGCACATGTAGAGGGTACCTGGTTTACCTGCTGGTATTACAACCCATCGCATGTTATAAATGCCGTTAAAGCTGAATTTGACTTGCTGGGCGTTGAGGGTTTATGTACGCTGGTGCCGCCATCTTACATAGAGGGGTTTGCAGAAAAATATCCGCGCATTTATACCCTCCTAAAAAAAGCCGAGGATAAGTTTAAAACAAGCTGGCCCTGGAAATTTATAGGCGATTATTATATCATCACCTTACAAAAAAAGTAATCATTGCGCCATGCTGCTCTCGGGGCGATGCAAAATATGCGACATCTTAACATCATATTGCCTAAGCAGGCGGGTTTGAAAGTTTTCCGGATCAGGCTTCGCGTAATGCTTTCCCGTTGCCATAGCCATAATGCCGCCATGCGCGTTAAGCTTATTAAGCTGCGTCTTTTTAAGCCAGCGTTTAGCAGTTATCTTCATTAGCAGGTTGTCAATAGTATCGCCGAGGCGATTATTAAACGCAGCTTCTATTGATTGTTTTAAAGCGTTAAATCTTAAAGGTTTTGCAGACGATACCCGCATAATTTTATTGGGCAGCCACTGGTGCGTCCAGTTGTTGGTTGCATAAAACTTTTCCATTATGGCATCACCCTGCAGGGGAATAAGCGTAACAATTTCAATAGCGGTATAAATATTTTTTTCGGCTATCTCCATTTGCTTCTCATCTACATAATAGTTCATGCAAAAACAGTCTTGCTTATTAACAAGATAGGTTAGCTTTTTAAAGGCATGCATTAAGGTTCGTGCTATCCAAAGGCGATTGGCAGATGTTATTATAAACAGGTCGATATCTGAGTGGTCATCTGCAAAGTTTTTAGATAACGACCCTGAAATAGCTAAACCCCTTACATAAGGAAACTTAATAAGTAAGTTGCCAACGCGCTCTGCAACTTTTATCAGTTCATCTGCCTTTTTATTGCCATTACGGCGTTTTTCAATATTGGCGTGGTCGTTTTTGAGCGAATAGAAAATGCCAAACTGAAACACCAGGCGGTTGCTTACCAATCCGCTTAAAGCATTATCAAAGTCGTTCTGTTGGTATTTGTTGCGTAAAAACAGATTGATCTCACCGGCGACCAACGGATAATTAAACATATCAAAGTAAGCGAGTGTAGTTAATATATCTTCGTTAATTTTTGGCACCTGCTTCGTCGGATTAATCTGTATGATCACGATATCAATAGTATTTGCTGTTCTGCAATAATGACGTGGCTATACTTAAATTGGTTGCCTTGCCGCTTAAAAATTACACAGAAACAGGCTTAAACGCGTCGTCGCTTTTAGTTGCCGAAAACGCAAAGAATGAAAAGAAAATCCCGTAAAAAAACACGCCTTTATCCACATCCAACAGGTTTTCTGATAATGATATAAGACTAACCAATAGCATAAACGTAAAAAACAGCAGGTCCTTTCTTTTTATGGCTTTATTAAAACCATACACTAAAGTGCCCAGATAGGTCAGCAAACCCCAGATGCCCGATTTGAAAAGAAAACTGAGGTATTGGTTATGGGCATTCAGGTTCTTCAAAAACGAGCTGTAATATTTTTGCTTAAAAAATTGTTCGTGCAATATGGCTGTTTCCGTTCCGGCGCCATGGCCAAAAACCGGGCTTTGTTTTATAACATTAGTTACTACGCTCCAGCGGGCCATTCTTGAGTCAAGCAGTTGCCCGCTTGCTGAGTGTGAAAGATCGGCACTTAAATCAGTAATGTAACGGGTGCGCAAAGTACCGATGGAAAAAACGACAGCTAAAAGCAATACTGAGATAGCTGCTGTTGCGGCAATGTATCGCCAGCGTTTTTTTTGCTGTAACAAAAAACAGGGTATGGCAATGTTTACAATTAACAGCAAAGCGAAAAAAACAGATTTAGAACATAGCTGCATCAACCCTGCCACTAATATCAACGCGCATGGGATGTAAAGGCCGTACTTTGATTTTTCTCTGATCAGATAAGCTATTACATAAACTAACGCTATGGCAATTTGCATGGCGAAAAAGGTAGCATGCATATCTATAGGTGCCGAAAAGTTATGATTGGTAAACGCCGCAGAAAATATAGCCGAATAAGGCAGCTGGTAATATTTGATCAACCTGATGGCATCGGCATATAAGTACACAACTGTGGCTACGCAAACCCAGGTAAAGCCCTGCAATAATTTATCCCGGTATTGTTTAAGAACAACTGTTGCTAAACAAAACAACATGGGGATGATGAGTATGGGTATATCAAGCGCCAGCTCGCTGTAGGCGCCGGGCAGGTTAGTGGTATACAGTGTGCTTATTAAGGTTACAAAAAACGCTGAAGTAAGCACAATATCAAGCGGTTTAAAAAGCGGCTTATGCAGGTGGATCAATAAGTGCAATGCAAAACTTATTAATATAACATGGCTAAAAAAACGATCAAACGGCAAACTGGCCAACAGCAGCAGTAGGTGCCAATAACTTATCCTGTTGGTAAGGCTATTGTTGGGTCTTAACAGGTCTGTCATGGTTATGTTTCAGGTAACATTCTATAGCAAATTCCTCGTACTGGTTCACAACGTTATCCCAGTTAAAATGCTGTTTTATTTTATGTGCATTGTTGTTTACCATTGCCTGCTCGTTGTTTTGGCGCTGCACGTTTTCAACCAGGTTACATACATCACCTTCATTAGAAAAGTAAAAAGCATCGGCGTTGAGTACCGACCTGTTGAACGGATTATTGTGCGCCGCGATTAAAGCCTCGCTGGCCATGGCCTCTAACAGCGATGGATTGGTACCACCTACACTGTGCCCGTGAAAATAGAGATAGGAGTTATTTTGTAATACGCGGATACTTGGCGTATCGTAAATAGCGCCTTTAAATTTTATACGGTTGTCATTTTTAAATTTGTGCGTAATGAATTTTCCGAAGCGGTTTTCGGTATTGCCCAGCACAACAAATTGCTTGCGCGAGTTGCTGCTGTTAAAGCCCTGCAAAATAGTCTCGATGTTATTCTCAGGCTCCATGCGGGCCATCAGCAAAAAATAATCCTCTTTAAGCGCCTGCTTTTTGCTCATCTGCTCCCGCTCGTTTAGCGAAAAGGGGTCTGCTCCGTAAGGAATATACCGGCTGTCAATGTCATATTTATCAGCCAAATAGGTTTTTATAATGGACGAGTCTGAAATATAATACTGGCTGTGTTTAACCGCCAAACGCTCGGCGTATTTTAAAAAGCGCTGAATAGGCTTACTGTATTTTGAGCGTTTCCACTCCAGGCCATCCATATTAGTAATTATAGTGCTTTGCTTAGGATACAGTCTTCCCCACACCGAACTGCTGGTGTAACCCATCAATAAAATAACATCATAGTTTTGCTTGCGGGCATCCATCAGGCAATTCAAATCATAAACAAACTGCCCGGCAGCTCCCATCAGGTATTCGGGATCATAACAATGCTTAATTTCAACACCGTTCCATGCGTCATTTTGGTAAGGATGATTGTGGGAATTATAAACCGTTACCTTATGCCCACGCTTAACTAACCCTTCAGATACATATTCTGATATATGCTCAAACCCACCATAATAATTGGGGATGCCCCTTGTTCCTAAAATCGCTATCCTTAATTTCATTGTAATGCCAGTTGATATGCTTTAAGCGTTTGTTTCGCGGCTTGCGGCCAGGTATATTTTTCTAATATTTTTTCGCGCAGCGCGGTATTATTAGTTGCAGAGCTTGCCTTTTCCACTTCGGCTAAAATGCTTTGCGGCGAAGCGGGGTTGCAATAAAACGCGGCGTCTTCAAAATATTCGCGCGTATCGCCTTTATCCGTAATTACAATATTGCACCCCATCGCAGCGGCCTCAACAGAACTTAGTCCGGTAGTTTCAAACCAGCTGGGTAAAATATGCACCTTGGCTTGCGCGTAATATTGAAGCAGTTGCGCCTGTTGAATATGATCTATGAAAACGATATTGGGTGCTGCAATAGCCCGGCACTCATCATAATAGCCTTTTTGATTAGGGCTATAAGCACCTATAAGTATCAGTTTAAACCGGGTTCCGTTTAATGCCTTTATCAGGTTTAACTGATTTTTTATCCCTTCAATACGTGCCACGCAAAGCACCAGCTCTGCATCCTTTTTTACAGCATGATTGTATTTGAATAATTCAGGATCAATGCCATTAGGAACAATGGTATATCTGACATTTGAAGGATAGGCCGTGTTCACCCTGCGACATTCTGAGAAAGAATTAGGCAATATCTGGTTGGCTCGCGCTAAAATAGTCATGATACTTTTGCGCTGCCCCTTCCATATATATGCTTTCGTCGCAAGGTGATCGCGACCGAGTGCCCAACGGGCCATTGTTTTTAAATACTCAATAGTATTACCTGATAAATAGTTAAATATTGCTCCAACACCTTTTCTGTAATACTTGTCGTATTCGCTGTAATCAACCAAAATGGTTGACACCACAAACGGTTTGGCTGCTTGTTCGCTGTGATGAAGTATATCTGCCGGGCGAATAAGATTAAAAAAATGCAGCAGATCGTACTGGGTATAGACTATATGTTCATTGCTTAACTTTATTGTAGCGCTTACTCCCAGCATATTTAATTGCCTGGCCGTTTGCACAGCCTGCACCGTATCGCCGCCCGGAACGCTGTATAAAGTTGATCGTGCTATAATGGCTACCTTCATACTTACAAGCGGTTTGGACTTAGTTTATGCATAAAATTGATCAGCCTTTGTGGTAAAAAGCTTAAAGTATACAGCAGGTAATTATCCAGCCGTTGGGGGAATATTTTAATAGCGCGACTAAAATGTCCGCGCGATCTTTGTGGCTGATAATTATCGGTAAGGAATTTTTTACCGCATAAGGCATGGTAAGCGCTTTCGCGTATTTGCTTTGTATCCTGGTCTTTTATAATGGCCATCAGTTCCTCACCTTCGGCCGGTGTAATTGCCCCGCGCAATACCGCGTTCCTCTTTAAATTACGAAACCTTTTACCGCGCCATTTTTCGTCAATGGTTACTGATGTCGGGTTGAGCCTGTATTTAACAAGGGGTTCGCGTAAATTATATAGCTTTCCGGCTTTGGCAATGTTGGTCCACAGCAAATAATCCTCAAAATTGTGCGCGTTCTCCGGATATCCCCCCAGCTTTATTATACTCTCCTTTTTATACATCACCGCAGGGTGTACAAACGGGCAGTAGAAGTACATTTTCCGGATGATTTCTTCGTGCGTATGCGCAATACACTCAAAATTGAACAGATGATCGCCCCCGGCAGAGATATATTCAACATCACTGCCCACTAAGACATATCCAGCGTTCATTTCTAAAAAAGAAAGCTGTTTTTCCAGTCGTTCGGGGTAGCAAATATCGTCGGCGTCAAAACGGGCTATATAGGGTGAGCGTGCATTTTTTAAGCCGTTGTTAAGCGCCGCGGCCACGCCCAAGTTATTCTGGTTAATTACCCTGATACGCGGGTCGTTAAAACTATTAATGATGTTTAAAGTATCGTCAGTAGAACCATCGTTTACAATTACCAATTCAAAATCGGCGTAAGTTTGCGCTAACACCGATCGAATAGCTTCGGCTATGTAGCACCCGGCATTGTAAGCGGGCATTAATACGGTTATGGTAGGATCAGTCTGCATAATCAACCGGCTTTTGGCCTTCCTTTATATTTAAAAAAAGCAGCAGTTCAAACAGCACCAAAACCGATAGCTGCTCAAACCAGTAATCAATAAAAAATATAATTAATACCAGCGCAATAATGGGGATACCATAAGTGAGCTGCTTGTAATGCCGGGCAAAAAATGCGATGTATAAGACAAACAAAGCGGCAAGCCCCAACAGGCCATACTCGCCCAGCATTTGGTCGTACACAGAGAACGGACTATGCGTTAGCGAATGATAATCTCCGCGCTTACTAAAAAACTCCAGGTACAGGTCAAGGTGGTTCGCCTTAAAATCAGGATCAATGTAAACGTATTTGGCGGGATAAGTACCTGTTACACCAATCCCACTGGCTCTGAAAGCCAATTTTGATGAAAAGTTGCCCATGCCGTCGCCGGTTAATATTTTAGCAGGATGCTGTATGAAAAAGCGCAGTGTTTGCAAATGCCCTTGTAATTTGCCGGGCAGGGTGGTATTAACTTCTGCCTGCGCTGCCAGATGCAGTTCTTTTTTATGCGCGCTAATAAACTTTACCAGCGGTATTTGCCCCGCCGGTGTAACTTTCAAGCCCTGAAAAGGTGGCGTATGTATACTGGGCTGCGGTATAAACACCCGGCCGGCATCAGTTGTAAAAACTTTTTTTGCAACTGCCGGGCGGACCGGGGCAGTTTGTTGGGCACTCAGACTATCCAGGTACAGCATAGCAAGCTTTTGCCGTTTTTCTTCGTGATCAAGCGTACTGTCGGCACGTAGCGTAAGGGGTATGGGCAGCGTATCAGGTTTTGCAGGTGGGTTTTTTATGTGGGCGATATTTTTAAAAGTATCTACAACATACTTGTTGTTCTCTGGCGAGATCTTCGTCATAAACACAATAAAAAGCATCCCGCAAACCATTAAAAGGCTTTTCTGGTCGCGGTTACTTTTAAATACAAGCAACGGTATCAGGATAAGCAACAACGCCAGGTTAGTAAAGTTGCTTCCGGTTAAAAGCAATACCACCATACACACCAGCAGCATTACAGGCTTTTTTAGCGTAAAATAATAAATCACCCCAAAAGCGCTGATGATGGCGTTATTGGTAGAAGTATCAAAAGTTAGCCCCTTTATAAAATCGCCGGTGCTTAAAAAGTATTTTTGATACTGACCGCGATAGGTATAAGGGTTGGTTATGCCTATTTCGGCAAGTATTGCCACCAGGTTGAACAGCGAGAAAACGGCATTTACTATGAAAAAGATCAACAGCGTTTGATGAATAACCGCAACCTCGCTTTTCTCAACCGATAACTTTACCTGGTGAATAGCCAGAATGCACAGCATCCAAAACAGAACACCAATACCTAAAACAAGGGGGTAGTTAGGCGCGCTATAATCTTTGTTAATGATAACGGCTATGAGCCCAATAACAATAATAACCGGGTAAAATAGCGGCAGGCGGGAGTTTTTAAAGCTGAAACCAAACTTAAAATTAACATCAAGCAGGTATACCAGTATAATAGCGGGTATTTTTATTGCCAGTTTTACATTTAAAAAAAGCAGCAATAGCAACAGCAATTTCCAATCGGCAAAAGCGCGTACCTTTTTCAGGCCTATTTTTTTAAAACTGTTGTACATTCCCGGGTACTCGGCTGGTTTTTTAACAGACATGCTGTTTCAAAACAATTACGACCCCTAACAAGCCTTGGTTGCCTGTGTTGAATGATATATTAGCCTAAAGCCAGCTTCAGTTTCTCTTTGTCCTTAAACTTTAAAATGCCGGTAATAAATAGTAAGAGCATGTAAAAAACAATGCAGGCAGGCAAGGCAAGCCACCCACCTCGGAAAAGCAATTTTGCAACATAGCCACTGCCCAAAGCGCAAAGCGTGCACATTACCAACGGCTGCCAACTATTGCTAAATTGAGGTAATTTATTTTTGTAGAGAAAGAAGATAACCTGTGCAGAACATGATAATAAAAACCCCGCCGCAGCCCCTTCATTTTGGTATAGGGGGATCAGAATTACATCAGCAACAACGTTTACTGTTAAAGTTATAATAAACGAATGCAGGATCATTTTTAACCGGCCTTGTGCAAAGAATATTGTCCAGAAAAAATTTTGCACATACAGTAGCGGCATGCACAGGCTTAAAATAAAAATAGTGTTGGTGTTAACTGCTCCGTATTTGCCTGCGGTAACAGCATCAACAACAGGCGCCCAGCAAATATTTAACAGCAAACCAATAAACGCCGCAATAATACACTCTGCTTTTAATAGTAGTTGGAGCCCGGAAGTGTCGATATCCGTTTTACTGAAAACTTTTGTAAAGCGAGGTATAAGCAATGGCGCAATAGCCAGCAAGGGCAGGGTAGCCATTTCAAATATCTTGTAAGCAAAGCTATACTCTGCAAGCCGGGTAGCCGAAAGAAAAAGACCGATCAAGATCCAGTCTAACCGGGCCAACGCGGCGGTAATAATAACAACCCCGCTTTGCGGTATCGCTTCGCGAAGCAATGCCAGATAGCCGCTTTTATACCATTTAATGGCTATGGTATCATTTGCTTTTTTAAACAGATATATGGTTAAAAGCAGTTCCAATGCATCGCCAATAATAAAAACACCAACCAAATAGCGCAGGCTTATGCTATGTAAGGCAAGCAAAATTATCAAACCAACAAACCTAACCACGTTTGACACCAACAGCATATAAGCCAGGAGCTTAAACTGCTCAAGGCCGCTTGTTACCTGCTTAAAAGGGGTTGAAAAAAACAGCAGCAGCTTTCCTATCCCAATAAACAATATCAAATTATAGATTGCTCCGGTTGGTAAAATTAACCAGCCTGCTAACAACATCAGGGCAAACAGCGTTCCTGCAAATAAAACATGGAAAACGTATAATGAAAGCACTTGCTGTTTATGCCCGCCCGCTGCAATTTTCTTTATTATCAACTGATCCATGCCTACTGATAATATGCTAAATATGGCCAGCAGTATGGCCAGGGCAAGGTTTAATCGGCCAAAATCTGTTTTGCTTAATGATGTCGATAATAAAAGGAATATGCCAACGCCCAGCACTTGGTTAAACACCAACTGTAAGGTGTTTGCAGATAAATTTTGGATAAGCTTTGACTTCATGAAAACTAATATTCAACCGCCAGGTCACGTTCCAAATGTTCGGCTTTATGGTAGCTGCCCGCCATTTGGTTTAGATAGTGATATTTAAGCCAGCGGTTTTTATAGATGGTTTTGGCAATAACCCAACCTTCGCGGCCATCTAAAAACCCTAAAAGCAATACGTAATTTCTAAAAAAGTTAAAAAATGGCGATAAATACATATTGGCAAAACTGGCGCGCTTGCCATTTTGATAGTGTTTAGCCGCACTTAATTTAGCATAATAAACAGCCTTATTGTCGCATTCAAAACTGTCTTTTACTGAATAATGATTAATGTTGCCGGTAAGTTGCGCTACTTTAATTTGCGTGGGCAGCACCAAAGTTTCGTGCACCAAAGGTTCAGACCATTTTACTAGTTTTTTATTGAAAAGGCGAATATGATGATCGCGGCCCCAGTTGCCAAAACGTATGCGTTTTTTACCAAAGAACGATCTGAATTTTATATCGTATACCACCTGTTCATCATCCAGTTTCAGATCGTGCAGGGCTAACACCAATTCAACATCCGGCACTTCATCCGCATCAATACTTAATATCCAGTTATACTTAGCCAGGTTACTCCCCTTATTTTTATTGGCGCCATAGCCACCCCAGCTTTTCTGATAAACCCTGCAACCATTTGCAAGCGCTATGTCGGCGGTACCGTCAGCACTATCATTATCAATTACTATAATATCATCGGTTATCAGCTTTGTGGCATTAATGCTTTTTTCGATGGTCTCGGCTTCATTTTTCGTAATTATAACTACAGATACAGGAATCATTGGTGGATATTTATAAACCTTTTGGCTTTATAATATCATCACGCAAATTATGCCTTAAAGGTTGCCTGATGTACGATATTTGAGGCATCTGTTTTAAAAGACAAACAGACATTCGCAAACCTGGTTAACCATACTTAACATAAACTATAATTAAAATAATTAGTTATACTTTAACATTATCAGGTAGTACATACCACTAAAGATGTTAATTTTGAGAACATCAATGCCTATGCCGACGTTAAAAAAACCAATAGCCGTAGTTGTTAATGTTGTAAAGCATGTTTTGGTGTATGTTCTATTTTTTTTAGCGCCTCATGCTTTTTCTCAGATACCGCCGGGGCCCATAACCATTACCCCCGCACCTCATATTACTTACCCAACGCCCCACTTATTTACTGTTAATACACCTATAACGCCAATAGAGCCTACTAATTCAGGTACTCCAATTTCATCTACCGGATTTACTCCCTATACGTTGATCGGATATGCTTCTGAAATTAAATCATTGGTCGCCACACCGGGAGGGCTTCTGTATGGAGTTAATTACGGTGATAAAATCATACGCAGATATGATTATGCAGTAAACGGTGGAGGAGGACCTAATTCACCAATACCTATCTGGAATACTCCAACAGGAGCTACCAGCATAGCTGTAAGCCCTTCAGGCGGTATATTTATTGCAGACTATATGGGGCACACCATAAGCCAGATTAATACCGATGGTACTGTAAGTGTATTTGCAGGCAGCGGCGTTGCAGGCTTTACAGACGGTGCGGGTACCGCTGCTACTTTTAACCAACCTTACGGTTTAGCTTTTGATGTTGAGGGCAACCTTTACGTAGCCGATATGCAAAATCACGCCATTAGAAAAGTTACCGCCGATGGGATAGTAACCACACTGGCAGGTAAAGGTATCCCCGGGCATGTTAACGGCGCACTTACTGAGGCGACATTTAATTTTCCGGGGTGGTTAGCTACGGATGAAGAACGAAATATCTATGTGTCAGAAAATGGCGCTATCCGTAAAATAACACCGGATGGCGAAGTAAGCACTGTTGCAGGTATAGGCGGCCCGCCCCAACTTGCCAATATAGATTTTAACGGTGGCGGAATAAAGGTAGACGAGTATGGCAATATTTACGCAGCTCACAGAAGCAGGCACCAGATAGTTATAATAACGCCTCAAAATAATTATAATGTTTTAATAGGGTCCGGTTTTCCGGGTTATGACAACGATAATACCAGCACTTTAGACATGGAACTTAACGCCCCGCAAGATATTTCATTTGACGCGGCAGGCAATATATTTATAGCTGATCAGAACAATGATAGATTTATTAAATTAATGGCATGCGGATATGTTATTAATAAACCGCTGCCACCGGGGTTGGTATTTGAAAAAAATACAGGCATCATTAGTGGAACTCCAACTTCGGCATGGCCACTTACAGATTATGTAATTACCGCTTTTATACATTACACTGATAGTCCTGGCAAATTAGATCGCATAAGTACCAGCAGCGCTACAATAAGCATAGAGGTAAACTCTACACATACGCTGCAGGAATCAATTATTACATTCCCGCCGCAGTCTGAAATGACCATGGATGCAAATGGTTTTTTAGACCCTAAGGCCACCAGTACAAATAACGAAACACCCATTGTATACAAAAACAGCAGCAATACCAGCGTGGCAATTATTCAGGGTGGCAAAGTAAAAATAGTGGGGCCCGGCGTTACGGTTATAACTGCCACACAGGTTGGCAACGCCAACTACTGGCCCGCAAACGTTGCGGCTGCAACCATAGCTATACTGCAGAACCAGCAGATCACTTTCCCGGCCATCGCGTCAAAAATAGTTTGCGATGCTGATTTTTCGGCGGGGGCAAGTACAGATGCTGCCGGGTTAACCATTACCTATACCAGCAGTAATCCATCCGTTGCTACGGTTAACAGTGCGGGGCTTGTTCATATTGTTGGCGCAGGCATTACTACTATCACTGCCAGCCAGGCAGGCAATAGTACTTATGGGCCTGCCAGTGCGGTAAATCAGCAATTAACGGTAACTACGCCACCGGGCCCTGCGCCAAACATTAGCATCACAGCCGATGCCGACAATGTTTACCCCGGTATACCTATTACTTTTAACGCGATAGCAACAAATACAGGCACAACTACCGACTACCAATGGAAGGTTAACGGAACAGATGTAGGTACCAATAACGCTACCTACACAAGCAACACATTAAAAAACCATGATTTGGTAAGCTGCACCATTACCACAAATGTTATTTGCGCCGTGCCGCTTACCAGTTCGTTATCCGTAACTATCAAATCGCCTTTAGCCATAAAAATAATAAATGCTTTTAGCCCCAATGGCGATGGAATAAATGATAACTGGGATATCCCCGACCTTTCTTATTATCCTAACTGCTTAATGAATATTTACAGTCGCGGCGGGCAGCTGGTTTTTCAATCCAGAGGATACTTTAAACCCTGGGATGGCAGCAACAATGGGCGCCCCTTGCCTGCTGCGGCTTACTATTACGTGCTTTTACTAGAAGAAAGTAAACAAAACAGTAAATTAAGCGGGCATGTTACCCTTGTAAAGTAACAATACCTGAAACATCTACATAACCCAACCCACTGCCATGAAAACTTTAGCCGAATTTAAAGCGTCGTTAAAATCAGAACAACCTGATAGCGGGCTGTGTGTTCAACTAAAAAGTCTTTGGTTTGATGGCAAAGGCAACTGGCATAAAGCGCATGCACAGGTTGATGACCAAACGGACCGGGAATCGGCCTGGGTACATGCCTATCTGCATCGTAAAGAAGGCGATATTTGGAATGCTGATTACTGGTATAGTAGAGCAAGGCAAACGCGGCCAAATATGTCTTTAGATGATGAGTGGGAGCAATTAGTAAAGTATTTTCTTGATCGGGCAAAGGCTTAAAACGGCGCGATTATTTTAGCCCTGCCTGCTTTTTAATCTCAGCAGGTATTGCGCTTATCTGCTGTAGCTTTATTCCTTTATAGAAAACCTCCGCGCCTTCTGATTGGAGTTGTATTTTGCCTTTTTTAAGGGGACTCTCTACACCATTATCAACCTGGCGCGAATGAAATAAAACCATCACCACTTTTCCGTTAACTACATGGATGCTTGTATCGCCAAAGCAATACAGATCAAGGGTGTTCCATTCTCCGGTTGGCTTTTCGGCATCAGCACCCTTGGTACCGTGGCGGCCCGTAGCGCTGGTGGCGCTGAACGCGTTTAGCGTACCATTGGCATCGTACACGTAATTTTCGCCCTGTTTAGTAACCGGTATATCTTGTATGCCGCCGGCCACGCCCCAGTAATCGCCGGTATTGCCTTGCTCTATCTGAAACTCCTGCGACCGCATCCATGCTTTAGCATCCATGCCATGCTCACCTACAGCGTGGTAAAGAAAACCGCTATCCATTTTCTTTCCCTTTTTATTGCCCCATGTAAGGGTTCCCCATTTAAACTGTAGCTGCGCATGGTAATTTTCAAATTCGTTTTTAGTTGACAGGCCTCCCCAGCCTTCGCCTGTTACACGTATCACATTCTCGTTGCCGTCCTTAACCACGCTAAAAACATGTTGGGGGTCGTTGTTTAATCCTAATTGTGGCCCCATATAGGTATCCCAACCCTGCAAATCCTTACCATTAAAAAGCACAATCCATTTGTCTTTTTGTGCAGAAGCAGACAGGTAAATAAATAAACACGGGATCAGTAATTTAATAATGCGGTTCATAACGGTGGTTTTGGATAGGCAATGTTACAAAAACTAAAATTCGTTAAACTTTACTAACAAAATAATTAGCTTTGATAAACCATTAAAAACCACACATGAAGCATTTCACCTCTTTGCTTGCCCTGGTACTGTCGGCAGCATTTTCGTACGCGCAAATTCCAAATACAAAAGTTGCAGAGGGCACTTTGCAGGGAACTATAGAAGGTAATCTTTCCGTTTATAAGGGTGTGCCATTTGCGGCCCCACCGGTTGGCAACCTGCGCTGGAAAGCGCCGCAACCCGCTGCCAAATGGACGGGCGTACGCGCGGCAGACCAATTTGCTGCCGGCCCCATTCAAGGGGGTAACATACCATCTGGCAAAAGCGAAGATTGCCTTTACCTGAATGTATGGACACCCGCAAAATCAGCTACCGAAAAGGTACCTGTGTTAGTGTGGATATATGGCGGCGGTTTTAATGCAGGAGCTACTTCTGAAACGAACTATAACGGCGAAAAGCTGGCAAAAAAAGGCGTGGTATTGGTATCAATAGCCTATCGCGTTGGGCAATTGGGTTTTTTAGCCCATCCTGAATTAAGCGCCGAAAATCCGGATAAAATATCTGGCAATTATGGTATGCTGGATATGATTGCGGGCTTACAATGGATAAAGAAAAACATAGCAGCCTTTGGCGGCGACCCTAATAAGGTAACCATCTTTGGCGAATCTGCGGGAGGTATTGCTGTAAGCCAGTTGTGCGCATCGCCCTTGGCAAAAGGCTTGTTTCAAGGTGCTATATCAGAAAGCGGCGGGTCTTTCGGGCCATCACGCGCAATAACCTTCCCGGGCGAAAACATGAAACGCCTTAAAGATGCCGAAGCTGCCGGCGATGCCTACGTTAAAGGTGCCGGTTTTGCATCAATTGCCGATCTGCGCAAAGTTGCAGCTGACAAATTACCCGCTGTGCGCGGTTTGGCCTGGCCCATTGTTGACGGAAAGATAATACCTGACGATCAGTACAAACTTTACGAGGCCGGGAAGTATAACGAAACGCCCATATTGGTGGGTTATAATTCTGATGAGGGTTTAAGTTTCTCGCCGCCCAAAACTGCAGAAGAGTACGTAGCAGGCGTTAAAGGAAGATATGGAAAATTTGCCGACGACCTGGTTAAAGCTTACCCTGCCGGAAATGGCAAAGTAGAAAAAACCGCCCGCGACCTTGCCCGCGATGCAGCCTTTGGCTGGCAAACCTGGGCCTGGGCAAACTTGGTGGCTACTCGTGGCAAATCAAAAGTGTTTTATTATTATTTTGATCAACATCCTGATTATCCGGCTGGCTCACCAAAAGAAGGTAATGGATCTCCGCACGGGCAAGAGGTGGCCTATGTATTCGGAACGCTGAATACTGCAAACCCGCAGGCCTTAAAAACGGATGCTGATATCTCGGATGCGATGGGCACTTACTGGACCAACTTTGCCAAATATGGCGACCCTAACGGTAGCGGTATGCCTAAGTGGCCTGCCTACAGCACAGCCGGTGGTAATAATGTAATGTACTTTGCCCAAACACCACATACCGGGCCGGTGCCAAGTGCATCATCTTTAAAAGTACTGGAAAGCTACTTTAAATGGAGGCGATCACCTGAGGGAGAGCAATGGGCGAATAGCCAGAAATAGAGGTTTTAAACCTGGAACCATTAAAATATGCAAATGCGCTACATCTTTATTTTAGCCGCCTGCCTTATGCTGGGTTGCAGCGGCACTAAAAACATCAACAGCAACAAAGCCGACAAAGGCTGGACAAAGCTTTTTAATGGCAAAGACTTTAAAGATTGGACCGTTAAGATCAACCATCACGAAACGGGCGACAACTTTGGTAATACCTTCAGGATAGAAGATGGCGTTGTTCAAATCCGCTACGATCAGTACAAAGAGTTTAACAACCAGTTTGGGCACCTGTATTATAAAACACCATTCTCTTACTATCATTTGCGTTTTGAGTACCGTTTTGTAGGTAAACAGCATCCGGGTGCGCCAAGCTATACATTGCTTAATAGTGGTATGATGTTTCACTCGCAGGATCCGCGTACGATGTTAAAAGACCAGGATTGGCCAATATCTATTGAAATGCAGTTGATAGGCGGCCAGGGTAATGGGCGATCAAGACCAACCGGCAATATGTGTTCACCGGGTACAGATGTTGTTTATAATGGAAGGGTATCGCCAGATCATTGTATCAACTCTACCTCAAAAACTTATGACGGCGACCAATGGGTAAAAGCGGAACTGATTGTTTTAGGCAGCAAACTGATAACGCACGTTATTAATGGCGATACGGTACTGAAATATTCAAAGCCTACCATAGGTGGTGGTATAGTAACCGGTTATGACCCTAAAATTAAGCAGGATGGAAAGCTACTGAGCAGCGGTTATATAGCGTTACAAAGCGAAGGCCAGCCGGTAGATTTCAGGAACATTGAGATCAAACAGTTGCCTAATGAAGAACGGTAGGATTTAATTGAGGATATAGCAGACAGGATTTTATTCTTTTAACATCGCGTCTATCTTTTTATTCCACTCCGCCTGCTGCTGCTCAAAAACGCCGTGACGTGTTTCTTTATCGTAAGCTTTTTGCAGAGCATTCATATCACGATAAGAGTCAAGGTACTGCATGCTGATGAATGCCTCGTAAGTATCGGGCGTTAAACGCGCGGCTAATATTTTTTGCCTGAACTGCCGCGTTATAATTTTGGCGATATCAAAATGGCGCTGTTCGTGTAGCAGTCCGTAAACATCTTTATTACCACCTACCCAACAATCACTTTTTGCCACGTATGTTTTCAGATCCAGGCAAACGTTAATAACACCGTTATTTACCTCCTGCGTTAAATTATAACCAAAGTTGGGCATTACTACGGCACTAAACGGGCCGGGTGGGCGTATTTTTGATTGAAAATCTTTCCAGGTAAGCGGCCTGGCCGCGGCATAATAAATAGTGTCTCCCTCGGGTTGTTCGTTATAATCCGTAAAGGTAAAACTGACCGCTTTGGCAAGTTTTGGGTTGTCCTTAATATTAACGCGCATCCAGTTGTTAAAATACACCAATCCCGATTTTATTATACCTCTTAATTGTGCTTCAACAATTTGGTTATTGGCCAACGGGCGGATGTAATGCAAACCTCCCTGGTAGGCTACCAGTTGTTGTATACCATAATCCTTGGGCTGGCCGAAACTCAGGCTCAGCTGTATCCGTCCATCTACACCTCCGTTGGGCAATAAAGATTCAGTCAATTTAAAATCTTTAATGCTGATATGTACAGCCCTTAAAGAGGTGTCTTTATTAAGGTTGCGGCTTATAAAGCGGCTTAATGCAATAGCGGTGCCACCCTGCAGATCTGCTTTCTCCGTTTCGGGCTTATTATTTTTTGTATTTACTACCAACGTTGCAATGGCTCCCTGCTCTGCGCGCTCATCCACAACCGAAGCAATGTAAAAGCCTTCGGGTGTAATTTTGATTGGCTCGTCGCTTAAAACGATATCATTTTTAGGCGTAAAAGAGGCAAAAAATAAGCCTGCCATTATTGGCACACTTATTAACCAAATAAAATTTCTGTTACGCATCCGGTTATAACGATTGTGTTATTATCAAAAGTATAAAATGTGTTTAATCAACGTGCGTAGTTTGTATGCCGGAACATTATTTTGTTTTAATAACGAAATAAAATTCTAATATTTTATAAGAAATTAATAATCAGTTATTTAATCAAATTCTATAGCTAATTTTCCTGACTTATAAGTTACTTCGTTTTTGCTCCGCTAAAAACAGTAAATAATTAATTATCAAACGATTAATAAATAAGCTGTTCCGGTGTGTTCCACCTGTTCCGGAACAAAAGCGGAACAAGCTTTTTAAAATCCGCGTCAACAATACTGTTTTCTTGTTGTTATATAACTGACTCCGTGCGGGTCAGGTTAAATATAATGTATCATGAAAAATCCATTCAAAAAGAAAAATAACACGGCCATTATAGCAACCATAGCGGTAGCAAGTATAGCCGCAGGCGCAGTTGCTTATTTGTTTTTAACCGAAAGCGGCAGCAATGTACGCTCAGGGTTAAAGAAAAAGATCAAATCAATAGCCAAAGACGCGGCGGTTGATGCCATTAACAAACATACCCGGATACCGAGAAAGGTAGCAAGGGCCGCTGCCGAACATGTAGCTAACTAACCCGAAAATTACTCTCACAATGCAAAACAGTCCCGGCAAAAGGGACTGTTTGCATTTACGGCTGCCGGCAATACCTATACAAAAGATCGAAGGGCTCACGGGGGTTCACAGGGGCTCACATAAACGCTGAGCCCCCCCCCATTTTTTTAAGCTATTTTTTTTATCGAAATTTATCTGCGATGGACAATGTATAGCAGATAGAGAATGTACAAGGAAATAGACCTGCAGAACTGGAGCCGCTTAGATACTTACAAGCATTTCTCTGCTTTTGAGCTGCCTTTTTTTAACATTTGCAATAATGTTGATATAACGCCGGTATATCAAAAATGCAAGATCAATAACCTATCCGTCAGCCTGGCATTACAATACTGCTGCTTACAGGCCGCAAATGCGGTGGATGAGTTTAAACTGCGCATACTGGATAACAAGGTTGTACAATATGATGTGATACATGCCGGAGCCATAGTGTTGCTGCCGGACAATAACATTCGCTTTTGCCTGTACGAGCATACTGCTGATTTTGCCGATTTTCAATTTAAAGCTGAGAATACCCGGCAGGAGGTTTTAGCGACCCGGCAAACCCAGCCCCGCAGCCAGGAGCAGGATGTGATACATTTTTCTGTACTGCCATGGGTGTCCTTTACCTCTATTTCACATCCGCGTGGGGTAAATAGCAAAATGGAAAGCATTCCGAAGATCACCCTAGGTAAATTTTTTAAAAGTGATGGGCGCATATTGCTGCCAATCTCAGTTGAAGTTAACCACTGCCTGATGGATGGGTATCATCTGGGGTTGTTTAATGAGCAGCTAACCCATGCTATCCACAATTTTTAAGATTCAAACCAAAAAAGCCGTCCCAAAATGAGACGGCTCTGGTAATAATAAATCCGAAATTCGATATCCTTACAGTCCTATCGACTTTAAAAATGCTTTTGAGTTGGGTTTTCTGCCTAAAAAGTTTTGCAACATTATAAACTCATCCTGCGTAGCGCCTTTTTCTAATATCAGTTTGCGGTATTTTTCGCCTGTAGCTGCACTAAGTACCCCATTCTTCTCGAATACCGAGAACATATCCTGCGCGTAAACTTTTGACCACAAGTAGCCATAATAGTTAGCGCCATAACTGCTAAGATGATTAAATCCATAAATAAAATGCGAGCCTTCTACAAATGGCAATTGGATCATACTGTACAGATCTTTTGATACCTGCCAGGCTCCTTTCTTTTTTGTCTCGGCATAGCGATCCTCATATGTAAAATCTATTATGCTGTAATAAACCTGCGCCATTTCTGCATTACTTATGCCTAACAGGCGCGATTTGTCTAACTTATCAAATAGCTCTTTAGGCATAACCGCGCCCGTTTTATAGTGCTTGGCAAACAGCTTCAAACAATCATAATTCCAGGTAAAGTTCTCCAGAAACTGCGATGGCGCTTCAACAAAATCGCCCTTAACAGAAAAGGCGTTCTGCGAAGAAATAGCAGGGTGAGCCAAAAGGAAGTGGATCAAATGCCCAAATTCATGAAACAATGTCTCTACATCGCCATGGGTAAGCAGCGATGGTTCGCCCGCTGATGCTTCCGGAAAGTTGCACACCAAAGCTGCCGTAGGTAAAACCTCATAACCCGCCTTAGCCTGGTACATTGAAATAGGGAACGCGGCAAAATGGTTGTATTTGTTAGCCCTTGGATAAAGATCAAGAAAAAAAGTGCCCATCTTTCTGCCGTTTAGCAACAACTCATAGCTTTTTACTTTACTGTACCAAACCGGCACGCCCTTAACCTCTTGTATATCAAAACCAAATAGCTTTTGATACAGCTCGAACATACCGTTAATGGTATTATTCATTTCAAAGTATTGCTTCAGCTCATCAGTATTCAATTTAAACTTATCATCAAGTAACTTTTTGTTGTAGTAGGAAAGATCCCAGGCATTAATTACGTTATTCTGTTCAGGATGCAGGCGATGCTTAAGCGCCGCAAATTCTGCAATGGTTTGGGGCAGGTGCGGACTTAACTTGTTACGCAAATCGTCAAGAAAATTCCACACATTAACGGGTTTGGCTGCCATTTTTTGTACCAGGGCGTAAGATGCGTAGCTTTTATAACCCAGCTTATCTGCAAGTTGCTGGCGGTACAACAGCAAACTATCCAGAATTTTTGCATTAGCAGGATAGGCGCGGTTAAGGTTTTTAACCAACATGGTTTTCCGGGTATTTTCATCATCAGCATATTTAGCAATGTTGTTGGCGTTGGGTCCATTCAGCATTACCATGTAAGTTCCGTCCGGGCGTTTCCAGGCTTTGCTTATAGCATCCGGAACCCCTTTAATTTGCGCGGCAGTAAATTTAGCGCTGTCCTTGTATTCGGCAATGTTTTTATCAAAAGTGCTACCCAGGGTTATCAATTTATCGTTTATTTTCTTAAGCGCGGCGCGGCCCGCATCGCTTAAGTTGGTACCATTAACTTCAAAAGAGGTTAAGGTTTCTTTAATAAACTTTTTCTGATCGGCACGCAGCTTTTTTGCAGCAGCGCTGGTAGAGAAGCGCTTTAATGCTTTGTAAAGCTTAACATTCAAAGTAAGTTCGGCCGCATAGGCTGATAGTCTATCTCCTTGAGCCGTAGCGGCGTTACGGGTTCTATCATTCTCGTAAGTTGCCCCAATGATGCTTAGTTTACCGCTTACATCAGAAAGCCGGTAGTATAAATCATCTAATTTATTTAGCGTATTTGCTACAGTTTGCTTGCCTGCGGGTATACCTACAATGCCTTTAACCAGCCCGTTACTCTCTACAATAACTTCTGTTACAGCGTTGTAAATAACCGTGCTGTCCACTTTTTCAAAATGGATAGGATCGTTTGAGCGCGTTATTAATGGATTTGTAGCCGTGTTGCTTTGGGCACAAACAGCCAATGGCGACAGCATCGCCATAAAAAGCATCTTTTTGAGCATAATAAAATCAGTTTAAACAAATATACTTTTTTTGAGGTGAATGCGAAAAGCATAAAGCCAAAAGCTTTTTATATGAAAAAGAGGCGCAAAAAAAAGAGACGCAAATATTACGTCTCTAATTATAACTTTAATAAATCCGGGATCGAAAATTCGAAACCCGAAATAGAATTAAGCCATTTGTTTCCTGATGATGTTTAACGCGCCACCTGCTTTAAACCACTCAATTTGCTGAGCGTTATAGGTGTGGTTAACAGCGAACTGATCTGTAGTACCATCCTGGTGATGCAGTACAACGGTTAATTGCTTATTAGGCGCGAAGCTGGTTAAACCTAAAACATCAATTTTATCATCTTCCTTAATTTTCTCGTAGTCGGCAGTATCCGCAAAGGTGATACCCAGCATACCTTGTTTTTTCAGGTTAGTTTCGTGTATACGGGCAAATGATTTTACCAATATAACACGTACACCTAAATGGCGCGGTTCCATAGCGGCATGCTCGCGTGAAGAACCTTCGCCATAGTTTTCATCGCCTACTACTATTGAGCCTATGTTGTGTGCTTTATAATCACGCTGTGTAGCAGGTACCGGGCCATACTCGCCGGTCAGTTGGTTCTTAACGCTATCGGCAGTATTATTAAAGTAGTTAATAGCCCCTATCAGCATGTTATTACTAATATTATCCAGGTGACCACGGAACTTTAACCACGGACCAGCCATAGAAATATGGTCAGTAGTACATTTGCCTTTCGCTTTGATCAGCAGGCGTAAACCAATCAGGTCTGTGCCTTCCCATGCTTTAAAAGGCTCTAATAACTGCAAACGGGCGGATGAGGGATCAACCTTAACTGTTACCTGGCTGCCATCTTCGGCAGGAGCCTGGTAACCGGCATCTTCAACAGCGTAACCTTTAATCGGCATTTCAATACCTTGTGGCTCATCTAATTTTACCTGCTCGCCTTTTTCGTTGGTCAGGTAATCAGTAAGCGGGTTAAAGGTCAGATCACCTGCAATAGCCATAGCGGTAACCATCTCTGGCGATGCTACGAAAGCGTGGGTATTAGGGTTCCCGTCCTGCCTTTTGGCAAAGTTACGGTTGAATGAAGTAATGATAGAGTTTTTGCGGGTAGGATCATCCGTGTGACGCGCCCACTGCCCTATACACGGGCCGCATGCATTCGCCAGTACTACGCCGCCCATCTGCTCAAATGTATTTAAATAACCATCGCGCTCTACTGTGTAACGCACCAGTTCAGACCCTGGCGTTATGGTAAACTCGGCTTTAGCCAATAAACCTTTATCAATAGCCTGTTTAGCTAATGATGCTGAACGGGTAATATCCTCATACGATGAGTTGGTACAAGATCCTATCAAACCAACTTCCAGTTTAGCCGGCCAGTTGTTTTCTTTAACCGCCGTAGCAAATTTAGAAATAGGCCAGGCCAGATCCGGAGTAAACGGACCGTTAATGTGCGGCTCCAGTTCGCTCAGGTTGATCTCAATAACCTGGTCAAAATAAGCGGCCGGGTTAGCATAAACCTCTGCATCGCCGGTTAAGTGCTCGGCAACAGCGTCTGCAGCATCAGCAATTTCGGCACGTTTGGTACCACGCAGATAAGTAGCTATTTTTTCGTCATAACCAAATACTGATGTAGTTGCACCAATCTCGGCACCCATATTACAAATGGTTCCTTTACCGGTAGCACTTAATGATTCGGCACCTTCGCCAAAATATTCAACTATAGCGCCTGTACCACCTTTTACGGTTAATATACCGGCAACTTTTAATATAACGTCTTTAGCTGATGTCCAGCCTGATAATTTACCTGTTAGTTTTACGCCTATCAGTTTAGGGAATTTTAGCTCCCATGGTAAGCCTGCCATTACATCGCATGCATCGGCACCACCAACACCAATGGCAACCATGCCCAAACCACCTGCATTAGGTGTGTGCGAGTCGGTACCTATCATCATACCACCCGGGAAGGCATAGTTCTCTAATACTACCTGGTGTATAATACCTGCTCCTGCTTTCCAGAAACCAATACCATATTTGTCAGACACTGAAGAAAGGAAATCATAAACCTCTTTGTTAACATCTTTAGCTGTGCTTAAATCAGCATCAGCACCAACTTTAGCCTGTATCAGGTGATCGCAATGTACGGTTGATGGCACAGCAACCTGCGGACGGCCAGCCTGCATAAACTGCAAAAGCGCCATTTGCGCCGTAGCATCCTGCATGGCTACACGATCAGGTGCAAAATCAACATAATCTACACCACGCGTGTATGCTTTTGAAGCATCGCCTTCGCTAAGGTGAGCGTATAATATTTTTTCGGTCAATGTTAAAGGCTTACCTGTAGCAGTACGTGCAGCCGCTATACGAGTGCTGTACCTGTTGTAAACCTGTTTGATCATGTCTAAATCAAAAGCCATGGTAGTATTGTCTATTAAAAATGAGAAGAAAATATAAGTACAATCACATTTTCTGCCTTATATTTCTAAAAAATCAGCGGAAAAAGGAACAACTGCGAATCTACAAAATATAACAATAAACCCGAAGCCGCGCTTTTGCTTAATATTATTTAGAAATATTCTGAATTAGAGCGAGTGCCGGAAAATTCGTACCCTATTTCGTCATTTCCATTGTCTTTATCATAAAAAAGTAATTTTCATAAGCCGTTCGCTTTCAATTAGCTTGCTTTTTAGGTAAATTGCAACCTCAATATTAATCGAAAAAGCCATGACAGAGACGCTGGATATTAAGATCACCAAAACAAGTAACTCCCGTTTAGCACAAACGGATTTTGAAAACCTACCCTTCGGACAAATTTTTTCTGACCACATGTTTGTGGCTGATTATGCCGATGGCGAATGGAAAGACCTTCAAATTGTTCCTTATGGTGATATCCTGGTCAGCCCGGCTATTTCATCACTGCATTACGGTCAATCATTTTTTGAAGGATTGAAAGCATATAAACATGCTGATGGCAAGGTTTCTGTTTTTCGTCCGGATAAGAACGCTATACGTTTTAACAAATCTGCAGACCGCCTTTGCATGCCTGCTTTGCCTGAAGAAACTTTTATTCAGAGCATAGCGGCTTTAGTGGATATTGACCGCGACTGGATACCTACAAAAGCTAACCACGCTTTATATATCAGGCCTTATATGTTCGCTACCGACCGCTTTTTAGGGGTAACGCCATCAAAAACGTTCAAATACATGGTTTTGGCTTGCCCAGTAGGTGCCTATTTTTCAAAAACACTGCGCGTAAAAATTGAAACGCATTATACCCGCGCTGCCGAAGGTGGTATGGGCTATGCAAAATCATCAGGCAACTACGGCGTATCTATGTACCCTGCCCGTAAAGCTGCCGAAGAAGGTTTTGATCAATTAATTTGGACCGACGCTAAGAACCATGAGTATGTAGAGGAAATGGGCGCTGCTAACGCGATGTTCGTATTAGACGGAAAACTGATAACCCCCGTAGCAGGAGATACCATTTTAGATGGTGTAACGCGCGATACTGTTATTACTTTAGCTAAAGAATGGGGCTACCCGGTTGAAGAGCGCAAAGTATCTGTTGCCGAAATTATGGAAGGCGCTAAAAACGGCAAGTTAACCGATGCGTTTGGTGCAGGTACCGCGGCAACTATCGCGTCCGTTGGTTCTATCAGCCATAACGGAGAGGAGTATACACTGATTGACCCGAAAGAAAGAGAATTCTCTCAACGCGTATTAAAAACCATTGATGCCATCCGCTACGGTAACACTGCTGATACGCATGGTTGGAATTATATTGTTTAAGTATTAGCGATCAGTTTTAAACTGGCTAAATGATAACTAAAGGGTGGCTATAGGTTTAGCTACCCTTTTCCATTTATGCTTAAACGGCTTAATTGCATACCTATAATACGCCCGCTAAACGCTATCTTAGCAACGGCATATCCTTATATGAAGAAAGTCGCAAGCATAGTTGCTGTTGTTATTATTACCATAGGCTTTCATTCTGCCCATGCGCAGCGGATCATTCCGAAATTCATCCGCAAAATGTATTTTGAAAAAGATACCAGCAAACGCCCCAGCTTTGTATTGATACCCGTGCTTTCTACCGCGCCCGAAACGGGTGTTGAGGTTGGTGGCGCAGGTTTATATTCTTTTTATACCGATACGTTGCATCGCGAAACACGCGTATCAAATGTTTATGGATACGCTACCATTACCACAAAAGGGCAAAACAGATTACAATTAAGCACAAGCCGCTGGTTACCGCAAAACAAATATCACTATAGCGTTGCTCTAAATTTTATAAACTTCCCGGCCAATTTTTACGGTATAGGTAACGACACCCGCAAAGCCAACGCCGACTTACTGGACGAGAAAAGATACCGGCTGGATATAGCCGCCGAAAAACAGGTAAAACGTAACCTGTACATTGGCTTTTTAGGCGGCGCTTACTATTATCAATACAACAATAAAACCGCCGGAGGCATATTTGATGCAGGGACGAATATTGAGGACAAGGATGGCGGGCCTATTGTATTTTTAGGACCAAGTTTAACTTACGATTCGCGCGACAATAATACCTATACAACTAAAGGGGTTATGTTCCTGGCACAGTTTAAGGGCATACGGGGCATATTCAGCAATAACAATTATACAGGAGGCTTTCTTAATGTAGAGGTTGCCGGGTTTTTTAAACTCAGTAACAAATTCATTTTAGCATTAAATGCGCAGGAGCAAAGTTTAATAGGTGGCGCATCGCCATTTTACCTGTTGCCGCAAATGGGTAATGACGAACTGATGCGTGGTTATTATGCAGGCCGTTTCCGCGACCGCAATATGATAGCAGGCCAGGCAGAATTACGCTACCGCTTAAGCGACAGACTGGGTTTGGTGGGCTTTGGCGGAGCCGGCCAAGTGTACAGGGATACGTTTAATTTTTCGGCTTTTAAACCTAATTTGGGTGGCGGCGTGCGCTATTTCTTTGACGTAGAAAAAGGATTAAGTATAAGGGTGGATTATGGCATTGGCCAAAGACCTGTAAATGAGCAGCGTTTAAGCGGGTTGTATGTGGCGCTGGGGCAAGCGTTTTAGTCAGTCGATGGTCAATAGTCGATAGCAAGTACTGATCGATAATTTACCTACCTTGAGCCATCGACAATGGTCTATGGACTATCGACTAAAATTTAATCACAAAATCCTCCTTCACCTGCCCTTTTCTAAAGTACACCAGCCCTATCCAAAAAAGATCAACCGTTACCGTTACCTGTGGGTGCGCCTTAATTTCGGCCCAGGCTTCTTTCATGCCTTCGCTCCAGTAAATGTCATCAAAAATTAACAGGGTACCCTCGTGTACTTTGGGCAGGCACCATTCAAGGTATTTTAATGTTGCGCCTTTGCGGTGGTTTCCGTCAACAAAAACAAAATCAAGTTTATCCAGGCCAGCTATAACATCCGGCAGGGTATCATCAAAATTGCCTACCACCAATTGGATATTATCAGTGTTAGCCTTTTTAAAACCCTCTTTTGCTATACCTGCAGTTTGCGCGCAGCCTTCAAGCGTATAAACCTTTGCGTTGGGTGCTGCTTTTTGCAGGTATACAGATGTAGTACCTAGGCAGGTGCCTAACTCAATTATATTATCCGGTTGGGCATCAGCAGCCAGGCGGTAAAGTAACTGCGCCAAATGGGGCGGTTTAAGCGCGTTTTTGGCAATGTCTCCTACCCGCTTCTGTTTATTGTTGTTAACGTGCGATCCCGCACCCAGATCGGTAACTGTGATCATCCTGTCATCAGCCAGCAATTGCTTGCGAATAGCCTCAACCTCGCCATATACTTTTTTGACATTATAATCGTATATAACTTTATCAACCAAACGGTATACAAACGGCGAGTGCAGGCCGTGCCTGGTTTTGGCTTTTAAACGGTATAAAAGGTAGTCAAACCCGAACCTTATATTGAACATGTTGTAAAATTATACAAACCTTAGTATTTTAGCAGTATAGATGATAAATCAAACAGAAGTAAAATCCCTGATACGCCTGCTTGACGACCCTGATCAGGAAATATATAACCACGTACACGATAAATTGTTGTCGTACGGCAGCGAAGCTATCGGGTATCTTGAAAGCGCTTTCGAACAAGCTTTTGACCCCATACAACAAGAACGTATTGCCAACCTGGTGCACGAGATCCAGTTCGGTATTTTAAAAACCGACCTTAAGCTTTGGCACCAAAGTGGATCATTTGATCTGCTGCAGGGCATCCTGGTAATTAACCGCTATCAATATCCCGATCTGGACGAGCAAAAGCTGATCAACCAGATAGAAACCATCAAACGCGATATATGGATCCAGATGATGAACGAAGCCAGCCCGGTAGAGCAGGTTAAACTCATTAACCATGTGTTTTACCATTTGCATGGCTTTAGCGGCAACACCACCAATCACCAGGATCCGCAGAACAGCTACCTGAGCCAGGTGCTTGAAACTAAGAAAGGCAACCAGATACTACTGGCCAGCATTTACTCCATAATAGCGCAAAAGCTGGATATCCCGGTGTATGGCGTTAACCTGCCGCAGCATTTTATACTGGCTTATATGGACGAAAGCCAGCAAAGCGAGATGGAAGGCGGCGTACTTTTCTACATTAACGCCTTTAACAAAGGCTTTATTTTTGGACGCAGAGACGTTGATAATTTTCTGAAACAGCTTAACCTGAATTTTGATAAGCAGTTTTACGAACCCTGCTCTAATACTGATATTATCAGGCGCATACTGCGCAACCTCATCAGCTCATACGAGCATTTAGGCTCGCCGGACAAGGTGAATGAGTTGAATGAGTTGTTGAGTATTTTGGATTAGGGTGTAGCCGTATGCAGGTATACATTTATTTACATGCTGTATACACACATATCACAAAGCACTGTAAACCATAAAATTAACTACTTTTCTTATTGTGTTATTTAGATAAAATCGGTTAAAAAAAGCAAATACAACCTTTGGTTGTATACATGTTAGTATACTTTTTACGTGAGTTTTTTCGTCCCCGCAGGGTATTCTGAAAGGGAACAAGGAATTAAATTATAAGGCTTTGAATTTTCTTCTTAAACCAATCCAATTTTTACTTATTCCGTTATTTGCAATAATGGCCTGCAATCAATCGGGCTTGACAAATGGAGAGGATAGTGCTCTTAAAAAAAATTTAGTTGAACAAGAAATAGAAGGCATTAATTATAAAATAGCACTACCAAAGGGCTATCAAATTATCGAACGTCGCGGTATTGATTTCTCCGTATATTATTTTTCACCTGTAGATACTACTGATATGAACTCCTTTCGCGGCGGCTTTTATATTGGGAATGCAGGTGGTGGTTTCGGCCCGGAAAGCAGCACATGCAAAACAAGTTTTATTAGTAGTGCACTACTAGGTATTAGCGAAAAATGGTCGGTATACAACTGCAATGGCAAACAAAAGATAGAAACAATAACTAAAAGCAAAACCGGGATAAGTTGGGCCGGTATGATACACGCATTTGGCAGTGCCAACTCAAATGAAGATTTAACAAAACTACTCGAGGTTTACAGCACCTTAAATGTCAAAAGTAAATAGCCCAAGCTCGCGAACTTTGCATGCGGACTTTTCTCCGTGCGATTGCTTCGTAACTCGCAATGACAAAAATTGATACTACTGCAACAGCAACTTCAAATTAACCCCAAAGTTGGTAAACGAGGTATTGAATGACTGCGAGGTATATGGCCGGGTTAAGTTAGAATCATAAAACAGCGTCATGTTAAAACGCTGGCTTATGGTATAATCAATAGATGGCCGGTAAGTTATGTTCTGCGCTCCCGATGAGATCTGCGCAGCTTCCACATCAGCACGATAGATCAAAGTTTTATTATCGCGCAGCGCAAAGTCCAGTTTAAAGTTAAGGTCGTTTTTCAGGATGGTATTTCTGAATAAACCGAAGGGAAACCTGAAGTTGCGGGTTTTATAACCCATACCAAAAATAAATACTTTCTCGTTCTGCTGCGTTAACTGGCTGTTGGCCATGCTCAGGCTTAATATCCGGCTTTGCTTATATTCAAAATTGGCGGTCACATTGTTTCTAAAACGCATATCTGCACCCAGCAGGGGTACAAACTGCTCGTATATGGTTATTTGCGAAAACTGGAAACGCGGTAAGAAATCATTATTAACATCGCGAGAAACAGCATGCCCGCCGGCTTCCTTGTATTGTAACAGGCTGCTGTAACTGCTTACCGTAAAGGTAGACTGATAGCCGTGGCGCAGATCAAAGGAATCAAAGATCTCTTGTATAAATGGTACTCTGCTTAAACCGCCGTAGGTAATTTGCCAGTTAGGGAGAGGTATGGACGGAAACTGACTCAAATTGGCACCCGATGGATCTTTACCCGTAACTGCTGCTAAAAACGCCGGCACCAACACGTTCTGCGCATTGGGGCCGTAACCATCCGCATAGCCGGCCGCGTTTGTTCCGGCAGAGTTTGGATTGCCGGCACCCAGCCGTTGTGAAATAGCGGCCCTGTTCTCTAAAAATTTTAAAAATGGTTTAGAAACATTGTCGATGCCCGATGGTGATGAGAACGCGGTAGCCAACGAAAGGAATGAAATACTGTAATCGCCGGATGTTATTGCTGCCATGTTTTCAAACCCGCCGGTCGCGTCAGAATATCTAAAGTTGGTTTGATAGTTACGGTTCTGAAATTTAGATGACGAGAGTTGTATACGCAGATCGCGGATGGGTTCAACCATTGCTTTAAGGCGCAGATCCTCGTTAAAAGTGCGCGAGTAAAGCTGATTCTGCAGGGTGTTTTTTGATAACCATCCATTCGCTATCGCCTTCTCGCGCAGGTCGGCCTGGCTGCCTAACAAAAAGCCCAGGCCCGGCGCATCATATGTAAAATCCTGACCGAAGATATTAGATTGCGGCAGGTATCCCGGCAAAAAGGTGCCTTCTGTACGGGTATACGTGGCACTCATATTTTTTATGCTGAACAATGCCCCCATCAGGAAATTGCTTATACCCTTACCTTCAAAATCCGGCCTTTGCCTGTCCCTATAAGCCGAAAATTTGCCGTATAGCCGTGTAAAATCAAGCGATGGGGTTAACTGGATGGTCCGTGCGTTCTGTATGGTGTTGCCCACGTTAAGCTGCGGATCACGAATGCCAAACAAGGGCTGCGCCTGCCAGTCAAAATGCGTAGTATAGTGCACAATCATTGTTGTCCAGTCAAGCCCGGGTATTTTGTTTATAGGTGTAATATAGTTGATGTTTAAATTGTGATTGTAATTGGTGGTGCGGCCCAGCTTTTTTATATTCTCCCAAAGTGTATCGCGCTTTAAGCCGGTTATACGCCCGTAAGGCTCGTCAACTACCGATAAATTGGTAGCATCAATATCCATGGTTAATGATTTGGTAAGGCTCCAGCCTATGCCGTAAATACGTATAATATTAAAGTTTTTGTTAAAGTTGGTAGGGATGGGCGTGGGGTTATCCTTATCAATGTTCCGCAAGGTATTTTCGGCATAAAACCTGTTAAAGTTCATGCTGAAGTTAAGGCGCGACGGCATGGGGCTAAAGTTGACATCTCGCAGTATAGCCAATGGGTTTGCTTTTATAACCTTAGCCAGCGGAGTTATGAATTTAGGCTGATTGCTGTAATTATAGGCAAAAGCACCCGTATAGGTGCGCTCAACATTATTCTCTGTTATAAAATCGCGGTGCAGGTATTCTGTAAACGCGTAGCTAACGTTAAAATTTTCAATATCCCATAAATGTACAGATGCCGATGGATCGGTACGCTCTTTATGCACATTGGTAAAATTAATACTGCGCCGCTTGGTGTAATCTTCGGATACCGTTTTTATCGAGTCCCGCTTCTGCTCGGTAGCAGCTGCGTCTAATGATTGCCTTAGCAATATATCCGGCTGACCGGGATCATACATTGGTGTGCTTACCTGCGACGAAAGATTTACGTACGTCGGTATTTTTATCCCTGATTTTTCAGGAAAAAACCGGCCTATATCCATACTGGCCGAAATATCATAAGCCTGGTTATCATTTAATGAACGATCCTGCAGCTTAGAGTCTAAAGCGCCAAACCCGGCTGTTGATCTACTGCCCGAAAATGTAATATCGCCAAGGTCAGCCAGTTTAACATCGGCGCGCACCATTCCTGCCCAGCCTTTTTTGGTTGCAAAATCGGTAAGCCGTAACTCGTCAAACCAAACTATACCGGCTTTGGGTAATCCATCATCAACGCCAGGTGCTGAGTTTGCTTTTAAGGGATTGCGCACACCCAGCATAATAGTGCGCAGGCGGCTCAGATCAGGCACACCCATTATGGTTATCCTGTTTTTACCGTTTGAATAGGTAAACGGACGGTTAACGGGCCACGGAACGCCCAAATACTTAGCATTATTACGCGCCAGTTTTGCATCTGTTAATATGCTCAGGTCAATATCCAGTTCATTTTCTGTGGGCCATATACTGCTTGCATTGGTGGCGCCTGATGGTGTTACAATCAGCGGGATCTCGTATTCGTAATAATTATTCTGATAATCTGTACCCAAACGTATAAAGGCGCTTAACTCGCCGTCGCGCAGGGTGCTCTGCGGCACGGCCTCGGCATGGATAAACATTTGCAGGTGATTATACCGGCGCAGGTCATTATAAAAAGTTTTAAATGATGCTCTTGAATAACCATCCGTTAGATTAGTTACCGTTTGCGATAACGACTGCTCATTAAGCTGCGTGTTTATTTGCAAATTATTATAATCGCGCTGGCGCTGTATACCGGGCGGCACTACATAGGGAATAGGTACGCGCTTGCCGTTCTCTTCAATGTTTACCGTTTGCACGGCATAGGTAGAATTATCCAGCGGTGGATTATTCAAGGCTACATCGGCAATAACATTAGCCGGGTTATTTTCTGTATTGAAGGCCCGCCAATCGCCCCTTACCAGCTCCATTGATGCAAAACGAAGTACTGCGGTATCGGCAAAATTGGTCATGAACATACGCATGTAGCGTATGGCCTTAAAATCCTGTATGCCACCAACAGTTGTTTGATAGGATGTAACCGGAATACGGAACTGGTACCAGGTAACAGGCTGGGTGGTGCCGTCGGCCAGTTTAACCTGCGATGTCAGTTTATCATTAACAAAGTTTTGGCCCACCACCAGGTCAGTAGGCCGCATAGATACCTTGTATTGAAAGTACTGGTCGTCCTGGCTCATGTTATTGTCACGGTCTATGTCTTCACCATCCGGCAGTGAGGTAGAGGCCGATGTGGGTAAACCCAATTCCGCCTGCGATTGCTCAGCTGTTTTTGAGTTACCCTCGTTCCCGTTAAACCTGCTGTAGCGTTGCAGAATGCCCGCCCCTGCCTGATCCTGACCGGAACCCAGGTAATACTGAAAATCATCAGACGATGGGTCATTATTAAAAGCTGCCGCTGCGGGGCCGCTAACCTGCCCCTGTATTTGCTGTATAACAGTGGCAAAGTTGCTTCGTTCCTCGGCGCTGTTCAATCCATCCAGCCCCACATCTTGCAGCGCCCGGGATGTTGGGTTGCTATCAAATGCATTTATAACCGGTTGGGTGCGGGTTACCCGGCCCCAAACGGTATTGTCAACCGTGCTGTAATCGCCGTTTACGGGCAGGCCGTTTTCCAAACTTTTGCGGCCATCTTTCAGTACATCTTCTGATGTACTGCCCAGGTTAAAATAAAGGTCGCCACCTTGCGATGCCGGTTTGTAAATAAAAGGGTCCATCACCCAAAACTCTATGTACTGCACGTTAAGCGACTGGAAATCGGTAATAGGTATGCCCCGGTATATGCCCCCCCAGCGCGACCGCGGGTTTTGCAGGCTACCGTCAGGATTTATACCTGTTGTACTATAGTTATAAGGGCCGCGTACGGTTGGGTAAAAAGCCATATCTAAAGTTGCCACAGCCAGCGGCTGCCCGGTAACCGATTGCTTGTACGGGAACACCTCTGTTTGAAATACCTGCCTTACATAATGGTTGGATAGCTGCGCCCGCGAAATGGGGATAGCGCTCGAAGTGTAAAATATAGGGTCGATATTATAAAAGGCCAGCCTTGCGCGGTTATAGCCATACGCCAAATTATTAAAGAGGCTTGATTCCGGAAACAAACGCGGCGTGCCCGAGAGCTGCCAGGCATTAGCGGCCTTTACATCAATAATAGATTGGCTGTTTTCAAAGTCGTCAAGATAAGAAGTACCGTTGCGGGCACCCGCGTAGCTTAACACGCTGGGGCTGCCGGGCAAAAGCTGCGCAAACTCGCCGCTAAAGTTTACTGATGATGGCGCTTTGGTGTGCAGAAAAGGCAGCTTATCAACCATCCGCGTTAAAAACCGCGACTCTGAGCTGTAGTTGAGGTCAAGCCCCCATATGGTGTTTGAAATAGATTCTGCCCCGACTGCCTCGTTTTGCGAGATAGGCTGCTCGGTAAGGTGCATAATGGTACCGCCGAGCGCCAGCTTATTATTTACACGATAATCAAGCCGGGTACCATACAGCGATTTCTGCTGAACGCCGAAAAGCTCATTGTTTTCCAAATTTACGGTGATAGGCTGGCCCGAGGAAAGCAACGCGCCGTTAATAACGGTAAGGCGCCCCGAATTATAATCAATAGTATAATCAGTCCCCTCAACCAACTTAGTGGCACCCGCCGAAACAACTACCGAGCCTTGCGGGATATTAGTAGCATTAAGCTGATAAGTGCCTCCACCACCCTGCGAAGCATAGGTGCCCTTTACGGCGTACCTGTTTAATTGCGGAAAGAATTGCTGCGCAACCGTTTTTGTTGAATCATACAACTGCTGGTAAACGTATCTTTTAATCAGATCAGTTTCGCCGGGATTAAAGCGCGCGGCAAGGTCCGAGCCGAATGGCTCTAATACAGGAAAAACAATACGCCCGTTTTGCGAATCAATGGTAATGCCCTCTAAAAAATCAAAGTAGCCATCCGGTCGTTTTTCATTCTGCTGGCTCAGGTTATCCAGGCCGGTAAGTTGCAGCCAGAGTTTTCCGGTAGTGTTTTGCCCTTCTTCCATTACCGGCTTTTCAACGCTGGTTTTATCATCCAAACGGGCAACGCGCAGCTTAAAGTTTTGCGAGCTTACCTGGTACGCGTTAAGCGAGTAGATGTTTTTCATCATTAGTTTCCAGGTAGGAAGCTTGGTTTTTAGCAGGGTGTTTTTTAACAGCTTCAGGTATAATACTTTCGGCTGCGCCGGATCAACCGGAATATCCGTGGAGAATTCGCCTACCTGATATTGCACACCGTTGTAGGTGTACTGAAACGCCACCGCCAATACTTCATCGTTATTTAAAGGATAATTAAGCGATATATAACCCAGCTGCGTTTGTACCGTAAATTCTTTGGTGGTTAGCTTGCGCGCATAGGTAAGTTTGGCATAGTTATCTGTACCGCCGTTAGCGGCAAAATAATTGGCCAGCGCATTGGTGGGGTCGTTAGTTTGGCGGGCTCCGGCAGGTAAATTTTGCAATAATGAGTTAGATTGCTGTGCCGCAATTGGCCCTAAAAAACCCGATGGCAGCGGCGAATACCCCGCCCCGCCCTGTATAAGCGGCGTGGTGTAGGGTTTGTTCTCGCCAAGGTCAAGCAAGCCCAATACGTCGCGCGAATCGGTAGTGGTGTTGGTACGGTTGGTTACCCAAACCTCAATACGGGTGATATTTATGCCGGAACTGATGAGCGGAATATTAGCGAGCGACTTGTTATAATTATCGCGGAAATACTGCGACAGAAAATAGTGTTTATTCGCTTCGTAGTCTGACGCTACCATGTTGATCTCGCCCTGCTGCGAGCCGTTGCTGATAGTTAACGTACGCGATTGCGAACGCTGCTGCGAGAACACGCTGGTAACCCCCAGCTTGCCAAACTTTAACTTGGTACGGATACCAAACAGTGCTTGTGTACCGGTTATTAATGTGGTAGGGAGTGGCATACTCACGGTACCGGCCTGTATTTCCTGTATAATCTCGTCGGCGTGGCCTTTGTACTCCAGCTTAAACTGGTTATCAAACTGAAACTGGGCGTCGGTATTGTAATTGGTAGCAATCTTTAGTTTATCGCCAATATTGCCCGTAACGTTAAGCTGTATGCGCTGGTCAAAATTAAAGTTGAACTGTTTGCGCTGCCGGGTGTTAAAAAGCGGGTTCTGGTTGTTATTGATCTGGCCGGACATGATGGCCTCTGCCGACCCCTGCGGACGGATATCAATTACATTACTGCCGAAGATCTTGGCGAAAGTTTGGCTGCGTACCTTTATCTGCGGCAAAAAGCCCGGCTGCTGCGATTGGGTGGAATAATTATCCGCCAACTTTTTGAAATAACCTCGTTTTTCTTCCTGCTGTTTTAATTTTAAATATTCCGAAAAAGTGAGGTAGGTGGGTGGCCGGTACAACAAATTACCAACACGCTCATACATTATATAGCGGTTAGTGGCAACATCATATTCTATAGTGCGGATAAGGCCGGGCGGGTCGGGTTCAAATACGCCCTTTCTGGCAAGGCCGGCATTGGTTGGCTTGTAATTATACGGAACCTTAATAACTACCGAGTCGGCTTTGTTTAGTACGCTTTGTTGGGCAATGGCTTTTCCTATACCGCAGAACACGGAAAGTATAAACAATGCTAAAACATACCTACCAGTAAAAATCCCGCTCAAAGGCCAAAGTTTAATTAAAGGTAATTATAAACTTTTTAACGCAATTTTAATAAGGTGTTCTACAGTTATCGGGCCGTCCATTTTATTCATTTGCTGCTCCAGCACTTTTTCTGCAGCGTTGCGGGCAAAGCCCAGCATTACTAAAGCAGACAGTGCTTCATCTTTAACTGATGGGGTAAGCGGGGCCGTGCTTAAGGTTTCTGAACCTTCTTTTTTCAGTTTATCCTGCAGCTCCAATATAACGCGCTGCGCGGATTTTGGACCGATACCTTTAATACGCTGTATAAGCGAAACGTTTCCGCTTACTATAGCTGTCTGGATCTCGGTTGGGGTTATTGAAGATAGCATCATCCGCGCCGTATTGGGCCCTATGCCTGATATGGAGATCAGGTGTAAAAACAGGCGGCGTTCGCCTTCATCGGCAAAACCGTATAAGGTATGGGCATCTTCCTTAACATGCAGCCATACGTATAACTTCTGCCGCTCCTGGGTGCCTAATAAAGAGTAGGTATGTAAAGATATATTGATGTGATAACCAACGCCGCCGGCATCAATTACCACATAAGCAGGGCTTTTAAAAGCTAATTTACCGTCGATATAATTATACATAGATTTTGCTGACGGATAAATTTACAGGTTTCTTATCAAACCGTTGCTCTTAATTACAAATGTGTTGTCATTTCGATGGAGAGGTGCGGTGGGAAAGTGCTGAAGCGCGACGGAGAAATCTTTTCGGACTATGCATAACAGATAGTTGCTTCGAAAAGATTTCTCTTTCGCGCCACCCGCAATCCTGCCCATGCTCTATCGAAATGACAGCAGGATTTATTGGGTGTATGTTATTTTATTGATTTTGTTCCTTTGCCTGCGCATCAACAACGGCAATGGTAACCATGTTCACAATTTCGCGCACGGAGCTACCCAGTTGTAATATGTGTACCGATTTTTTTAAGCCTAATAATATCGGGCCAACCGCTTCAGCGCCACCAATTTCCTGCAATAGTTTGTAAGCAATATTGCCCGACTCCAAATTAGGGAATATCAAGGTATTTGCCGCTTTGCCTTTTAAGGTAGAGAAAGGGAAGTTATCCGCAAGCATTTCCGCGTTCAGGGCAAAATTAGCTTGCATATCGCCATCAACTACCATATCGGGGTGATGCTTATGCAGGCGGCGTACTACCTCTCGTGTTCCCTCCGGGATAGGCCCTTCGTTGGAGCCAAAGTTAGAGTAGGATAATACAGCAACCCTCGGACTGATATTAAATTGCTTTACCGATTTTTCTATCAGCACAGTTATTTCAACCAGTTCTTCAACCGTTGGATCAACATTTACGGTAGTATCACCAAAAAATACCGGGCCTTTAGGTGTTATCATTAAGTACATACCGGCAACGCGGCTCACACCTTTCTGAACGCCAATTATCTGCAGCGCAGGTTTTATGGTAGTTGCGTAGTTTTTGCTCAGGCCTGATATCAGCGCGTCTGCTTCGCCAAACTCAACCATGCAGGCCCCATAATAATTATAGTCTGATAATAATTTACGTGCCTCATACAACGTAATGCCACGGCGCTGGCGGTGCTCAAACAAGTAATTGGCGTATTTCTCGGTATTTTCGGCACCGTAATGCGGATCGATGATCTTCACATCGCCGAAATCCATATCGTGCTGCTTTATTATCGCCTTTATCTTTGCTTCATCGCCCAACAATATCGGGGTGGCAATTTTTTCGTCTTTAACTATTTGGGCGGCGCGCAATATTTTATAATTATCCGCATCGGCAAAAACAACGCGTTTAGGGTTGCTCTTGGCCTGGTTGGTAATGTTACGCAACAGCTTGTCATCAGGCCCTATTCTTGAGCGTAATTGCTCCGTATAAGCGTCCCAATCTGTTATAGTTTTACGCGCCACGCCAGAGTCTATGGCCGCTTTGGCAACAGCTGCAGATACCTCAGTTATCAGGCGCTGATCCATTGGCTTAGGGATGATATAATCGCGGCCAAACTTTAAATTTCTGGCATTGTACGCCTGATTTACCGCCTCCGGAACTGATTTTTTTGCCATATTGGCTATGGCATGTACCGCAGCCAGCTTCATTTCTTCGTTTATGGCGCTTGCACGCACATCCAGTGCTCCCCTGAATATGTATGGGAAACCCAAAACGTTATTAACCTGGTTAGGGAAATCAGAACGGCCGGTGGCAATAATGATGTCTTTTCTTGCTTTAATGGCCAGATCATACGCTATTTCAGGCTCAGGGTTAGCCATAGCGAACACGATGGGGTTCTTGGCCATTCCCTTCAGCATATCAGGTGTTACGCAGTTTCCTGCAGATAGGCCAATCAATACGTCGGCACCTTTTAGCGCATCCGTTAATGTTTTTATGTCTTTACGCTCAGTAGCAAATTGCAGGCGCATTTCGTCCAGATCCTGGCGATCAGGTGTTATTAAACCGTTGATGTCAAACATCACCAGGTTCTCTTGCTTAACGCCTAACGAAAGGTATATTTTTGAGCAGGATACCGCAGCGGCACCCGCTCCGTTCACCACCATTTTTATTTTATCCAGCTTTTTGCCCTGTATTTCGCATGCATTTAACAACGCCGCGCCTGATATGATGGCGGTACCGTGCTGATCATCGTGCATTACTGGGATCTTCATTTCGGCTTTAAGCCTGCGCTCTATTTCAAAACAAGCCGGTGCACCTATATCTTCTAAATTGATCCCGCCAAAAGTTGGTTCAAGCGCTTTAACTATGGTTACAAATTCATCAACCGTAGTCGCGTTTATCTCCAGGTCAAACACATCTATATCGGCATAAATTTTAAACAGCAGGCCCTTACCCTCCATAACGGGTTTGCTGGCCTCGGGGCCGATATTACCCAAGCCCAAAACGGCGGTACCATTACTTATAACGCCTACCAGGTTACCCTTGGCAGTATATTTATAAACATCGTCTACGTTTTCTGCAATTCTTAAACAAGGCTCAGCAACGCCCGGCGAGTAAGCCATAGTTAAATCGCGCTGCGAATTGGTAGGTTTGGTAGGTATAACTTGTATTTTACCGGGACGGCCTTTTGAGTGATAGTTTAACGCGTCCTGCTTTCGGTTTGGAGTATCCATAATTAGTATTTATTCGGCACAAATTTAGGTGTTTTTGGGCCATTTATATTAAAAAAGCCCGGTAACATACGGGCTACAAATTTAAATAAGCTTAAGGCATTGCCCGTTTACCATCAAATTAACCATTTCTTCCTGCATCAGCAGATACGGTTGGTTCAATTACGGCGTCAACCGCGAGTTTCAATTTTCTGCCGGGAGTTAAGCTATAACCACGTAAGTGGTTCCACTTTTTCAGATCTTCAATATCAACACCGTAAGTAGATGCCACATCAACCAGGTTCTCGCCGGGTTTTACAACGTGAATATTGGCATTTGCCGCCGTTAAAGCTGCAGGCGAAATCGTTGTAGGCTTCGGTACAAAAATCGGGATAATGCGTTTTGGTTGAACGGGTATGTTAGCGTTCGGATCGGTCAGGGCGGTGTATAAAACAGCGTAATCAACGTCAAAAGTACGCGGAATTACCAGCAAGCGGGGATTTTCAGGTGTACCATTAACCAACTGCTTTTTATACGACGGATTAAGTGCTGCCAGATCTTTAACTTCCATTCCCATCGCCTTTGCAACATTACCCAATGTAATAAATTTATCAATCATTACGGTTTCTGTCGTACCCAATACCGATGCCTGATTTACCGCGATATCATGATCGTTAGCATAATTCATAACATAAGAGATGGCTATAAAAGCGGGTACATAACTGCGCGTTTCTGTGGGTAAATACTGTCTTACGGCCCAAAAATCCAGAGCGCCTGCCTTTTCAACGGCACGCTCTACATTACTTTTACCGCAATTGTATGATGCAATCGCTAAAAGCCAATCGCCAAACTCCATGTAAGAATCTCTTAGGTAAGCCGCTGCTGCATAGCATGCCTTAACAGGGTCGCGGCGCTCATCAACATAATTATCCATACCTAAGCCGTAAGCCTTGGCGGTGGCAGGCATAAACTGCCATGGCCCGGTGGCTCCGGTTCTTGATACCGCGAAGGGATCAAGCTTTGACTCAACTATAGAAAGGTATTTTATTTCTTCGGGGATCCCCGCTTCGCGAAAGATCTTTTCGTAGATGGGGAAGTAGTATTGAGATAAGCCCAACACATGGCTCATTTCGTCTTTGTGGCGGGTATAAATGTCTATGTAGCCTTGTACATATTCATTATAATCCAATTGCACTTCTTTTTGAATAGCGGCAAGTTTACCCGCAAACGATGTAGGATCCAGCGCCGGGGCTTTAACTGAAAATAATTCGTTAGCTACTAATGCAGCGGCATTAACAGGCATCGCGCTTGCAGGAACAGCAGTTTTATTTTTGATTGTACTGTCAATAGGCAGGTTGGCAGCTTTAGTAAATTGTTGTGATAAAAGGCATAAAGCGACAATAAATACTCTCTTCATCTTCTCTCATTAGGGGTTAATGGCCTATGTACGCGTACGTACATTTTACTAAAGTATAAATTATTTATAGTTCAACGAAATATTTGGAGAAATTTAACAACTCCTGCTCATTAAATTGGTTGGCCAGCAACTGTAAACCTAAGGGTAAACCCTTACTGTTATTTCCAACGGGCAGCGATATGGCCGGCACACCCGCCAGCGAAGCCTGAACAGTAAAAATATCGGCCATGTAACTTTTCAGCGGGTCATCGCTAATGTGGCCTATCTTGAAAGCGGGCTCCGGCGTGGTTGGACTCAATATAAAATCAAAGTCCTTTAATATACTTTCGGTACGTTCTTTTATCAGTCTGCGTACTTTTTGCGCTTTTGCGTAGTAGGCGTCGTAATATCCGGCGCTTAATACAAAGGTACCCAGCATTATACGGCGCTTAACCTCCTTGCCAAAACCCTCAGACCGCGAAAGCTTGTAGGTAGAAACCAGGTCGGTTGCGTTTTTGCTGCGATAACCGTAGTGTACACCATCAAACCGTGCCAGGTTAGATGATGCTTCGGCCATGGTTAAGATATAGTAGGTAGGAACTATGTAATCCAGATAGTCAAACTCAACCGGAGTAACGGTGTGCCCATCGGCCTGTAATTTTTCTATGTGTTGTTTTAAAACCGCTTTTACATCCTCATCCACCCCGTTACTTGTTAACGCTTCGCGCAGGTAAGCAATTTTTTTCTTTCCTGAAGATTTTTGGAGTTTAGTGCCATAAGCATCTACCTGCTTTTGCGATGCTGTGCTATCATAATCATCTGCACCGGCCATTACTTCTAACAGCAGCGCCGCGTCTTCAACAGAACGGGTTAAAGGGCCGGCCTGATCAAATGATGAGCCATAGGCAATTAAACCATAACGCGAAACACGGCCATAAGTGGGTTTTAAACCAACCAGACCGCAAAATGCTGCCGGCTGCCTTATTGATCCGCCTGTATCTGTACCGATAGCCGCATGGCACATATCAGCCTGAACAGCTACTGCTGCCCCGCCTGATGAACCACCCGGTACACAGGTATTGTCGGCATGATTTTTTACTATACCAAAATAGGATGATTCGTTAGAAGCGCCCATGGCAAACTCATCACAATTGGTACGGCCAATTATAATGGCATCCTCATTAAGCAGGCGCTCTACTATCGTTGAGGAGTAGATAGACTTAAACCCTTCTAAAATTTTTGACGACGCGGTAACTTCGTGCCCCTGGTAGCAGATATTATCTTTAAGGGCTATAACCATACCGGCTAAACGGCCGGCAGTTTCCTGCTTTAATTTTTGGTCAATCAGTTCAGCGTTTTGCAGCGCTTCTTCTTCAAAAACCTCGTTAAAGGCATTTAAATGCGCGTTTGCTTTTATATTAACCAAATAGTCCTTAACCAACCCCTTTACAGTGATGGTTCCGTTTTTTAATCCACTTTGTATTTCGGCTAAAGAGGAGTAAGATTTAATCATAGGGGCCTAAAATAAAAAACTTATCCGTTGAAAAAGATAAAATTTTCAACAGATAAGTTATATTTAATAAACATCGTATAAACAGAGTAACCTTGGCCCTTAAGCTTTAGGTTTGTCTTCTGTCGTTTCGCTCTCCCCGTTTGATGCGCTTTTAAATTCTCTTACGCCTTTACCCAAACCTTTCATTAATTCAGGTATTTTCCTGCCACCAAACAGCAACAATACAACTGCAAGAATTAAAAGGATTTCTCCTGTTCCTAAACCTCCCATGATTTCTATTTTTTATTTAATTGTTAAAATATCTTTTTACTATTTGCCTGAGCGTTAGCCGGTTCATCTTCCGGCAGTTGCTGCTCATGTTTGTACCTTGTATCGTGCTCAACGTTTTCTTCAAATTCTACCTGGTCAGTAGCTGTTACATGATCCTGGCTTACAGGAATGCTATTGCCAAGATATTCATCGCCGGCAGATTTTTCTTCAATAAACCGGTTCGGGTCATAGCCATCATAGTCGTCGGCTGCCTTTTCTGTAGTCGTTTTCTTCCGGTCCTCGTCCCGCTTCTTGTTTTCAAAACTATCAATCTGGCTATTTATCTCGCGCTTTACACCTTCTGATGCATCTTTAAAATCGCGTATGCCTTTACCTAAGCCCCGCGCTAAGCCCGGCAGTTTATCGCCACCGAATAGTAACAAAGCTACGCCCAGAATCAACATCAGTTCTCCGGTCCCTATGTCCAAAAACAACAATACCCCGCTCAACATCTTCTTTTTTTAATTTAAGGTTACAAATATATGCAATTAATAATTTATAAAACACTATCTATCTGTTGGCCAGCCACGGTTCAGGGTTAACCTGAACGCCCGCTTTATACAACTTAAACTGAATTACCGTTTCGCCCGTTGCAGCATCTGTAGCCGCTGTTCCTAAAGTTTGCTTAGTACTTACCTTCTGCCCTACAGACACACTTGCCGACCGAAGATTTGAATAAACAGTAAAGTACTCGCCATGCTGAATAACTACCATGTAGGCTCCCATAATATCCTGCACTGTTCTAACCTGTCCCTCAAAAACAGCCCTTACTGCAGCCGCGCTTGATGTTCTAATGTCAACGCCATCGTTGTCTACAACAATTCCATCCATCTTGCTGGTACCAAAGCCTTGCGTAATTATACCATTGGTAACCGGCCACGGTAACCTACCCCGGTTGCCCAAAAAGCTGCTTGAAAGCGCGGCGGCTTCGGGTGTAGCATTCAACACCTGACTGTCCGTTTTACGGGCCACAGGTGCCGGAGCAGGCGCGTCTTTATTAGCAGCCTTTGCCCTGGCTGCAGCTGCGGCTCTTTCAGCTTCTTCTCTTTTGCGTGCTTCCTCCAGGGTTTTACGTATGATCTCGCGTGTTGCCGCTGCAATTTTTCTTTGCAACTCTCTTCGTTGCGCCACCAGCTGGCTTTCCTGCTTTGTTAAGCTACTGGCTACTTTTTGCTGATTGCTTCGCTCTTTGCCAAGGTTTTCTTTTTCTTTCTGCTGCTCTAAGAGCATGTTACGTTTTTCTTCCTTGGTTTTATCTAACTGCACTATACGGCCATACAACTCTTTTTCTTTTTCTTCAATATACCCCGCTTGTCTTTTTCTGTAAGCGGCAAATTCCTGTAAATACTTTAAACGCTTATAAGCCTGGTTAAAGTCTTTGGCGGCAAAAACAAACATCATTTTATTATAACCGCTTTTATTATGGTAGGCAAATAAGATCATCGCCTTATACTCTTCGCGCAGCTGTTTAAGCTGTTGCTCCAGGCTATGTACAACATTGGTGTTCTCGGTAATCTCGCTGTTCAGATTCCTTACCTCAACATTTATGTTATCTATTTTTTTCTCGCGCAGATTGATCTGTGCTCTTAATATATTAAGCTGCTTAAGTGTTGATTTTTTATTATTAACGGTCTCGTTGTATTCGCGGTTAAGTTTTTCTAACTCATCTGTAAGCCTGTCCCTATCCCGTTTAAGCTGTTCGCTGCTTTGCGCGCTTACGCTCAATGTGGCTACAACACAAATTAAAAAGAATAGTACTTTTAAAAATTTCATCCCTTCAAAAGTATTAAATTTAATTGGCAGGTTTATAGCTTTCGGGGATATTGAATGGATAGTCAAGCACGCGGTCAAGGTCAATCTTTGAATACTCCAGGTTAATTGATATTTTTTTCTCTTTGAGCGTTGAAGCAATATTGATCTGCGATGGCAATGTGCGCCCATCTACCAATACAAACTTGCTGTTTGTAACCTGCATAGCTTGCTGTTGTGCATTGTCGGATAAATTCAATTGCGAAACCTTCATATCCGGATTAAAGATCATTTTGTATAAAAGCTGCTGTAATTTACCTGACAGCGTTATGTTGTTATCCGTTTTTTGGAGGTCAGCATCCATTGATAGCAACTCAGGTACCGCATTGCCTGTTAACAGCGATTCGACGGTGGTATAATTAACCTGCTTGCCGGTGTAGGCATGGATATAACTGAATGGCTTTTTTATATAAACGCCTTCTACCTTATTCATTAACTTAATGCTATCGGGGGTAATTAAGGCCCGCCCAACTTCAATACTTGCCAATATGTTTATGGACACTGATACCCATATCTGCTTGCCTTTAGCAATGCGGATATTCATAGACACACTCTTATTATCATTATCAATATTAAGATCAGCGTCTGCCTTGCCAGAAAAAGTATTGAACGTAAGTTGCCTGCTTTTTATGGCCGCTATGGTGTTTGCCTTTGAGTTATCAACCACTACCGGCGCATTTGTTGCCACAGGGGCACTTACCATTTTACGCGCTTTACATCCGCTGGCTACTACCGCCACCAGGCAAACTATCGCTATTTTATTCGCTATATTTCTTCTCATTAATTTTCCGCTCTAACCCTGCCGATTTACCGCCATATTCTTTTGCCTTTATCCAGCTCTGTAAAGCGGCGTCGGCATTACCCATGTTAAACAAAATATCGCCGTAATGTTCTGCCTGTGTTGCACTTTTATCTTTATTGTGCAGCATAGCTTTTTCCATCCATGTTTTTGCTTCAGTGTATTTTTTTTGCTTAAAAAGCACCCAGGCATAGGTATCTTCAAACGACGCCTCGTTGGGTTTCGCTTCAACCGCATGCTTAGCCATTGTAGCCGCTTTAATCAGGTTTTCGCCGCGCACGGCTAAATAATAGGCGTAATTATTTAGCGTATAAATGTTTTCGGCGTTGTACTGTAATGATTTATCGTAGCTCTCATCAGACAATTTATTGTTCAGCAACTCATGGTAACAATCGCCCAAAGCCGAGTACGTTTGCGACAATAATTCCTTATCCTGCAACTCCAGCGATGCCGCATTTTTTAAATAGGTTAAGGCTTTTTTAGCATCCTTTTTTTGCAACCAGGCTAAACCAACAAAATAATTCATTTCAGCCTGATTGGGGAAGAAAGATAAAGCCTCCTCACCATCTTTAATTACAGTGGCCAGATCATTTTCGCCCATTGCAATTCTTACCAATTGCTCGCGTACCTCGTAAACCTGATCGTTAATTGCGATAGACTTTTTATAGCTGGCTTTGGCTTCACTTACTTTATCATTCTGCAAAAGTATATCACCATATATGGCGTGCGCCCTTGCATCTTCAGGATGGCTTGTAACCAGCAATTTTGAAAGGGCCAACGCGCTTGCACGTGCATTCGGATCAGCAAATTGCGGAATGTACCCGGCTATGATCCTTATTTTTTGATCGATGCTTAGCTCAGGAACAGAAAATGCCTGCTCCAATTCGCTAAAACTGCCATCAACATTCTTTTTATCGCGATAGATATCGGCCAGCCCTAAATGGATAAGTCCGTTATTAGGATCTACCTTTTTAGCCCGTTCCAACACTTTCGCCGTTTTATCCGGCTGGTTAACAGAGTTGTACAGATCAGCCAGCATAAGATAATACCTTATGTTGTTGGGACTGGCAGCGATCAATGCCTCCAACGAAGCGGCTGCCTTATCCGGATTGCCCTGCTTAAGGTATACCTTTTGGCGGTTTAACGTAAGGTCGTCGCTTGGGCCGGTAATTTTCTCAACGGCATCATAAACTTTTAAGGCATCATCATATTTACCCTGCAAAAACAAAGCGTTAGCCTTATCAAAATATACATCGGGTTTATCAGGATTAAGGCGTATCAGCTGGGTAAATACGTTTTCAAGTTTAAGAAAGTCGTTATTCTTTTCATAAACATCAGCCAGCGATAGCCAATACCAGCTGTTATCCGGTTTTATTGTTACTGCTTTTTCAAGCAGCGGCAAGGCATCCGGATATTTTTTTTGCAGCTTTTTAATGTTAGCTAACTCATATAACGAAGCATCGTTATTGGGGTCTATCTCTAATATTTTAGTAAAAACGGCGGCAGCACCGGCATTGTCTTCAACTGTTTTTTTGCTTAGCGCAGCGTAAAACATTTGTTCAACATCCCCTTCCCCTGGTGTTCCGGGGTGCAAGCTTTGCGCTTTAAGCGTTTTAAATGGCACGCAACACACCATCAGCAGCACAAATATTCCGATCTGTTTTTTGCCCATAATGCCAAATATATTCAAAGCCACGCGTCCCAATTTGCTATTTTTTTAATTATCAATTATTTACCCGTATGCCCAAAACCTCCTGCGCCCCTTGTGGTTTCGGCAAGCGTTTCCACTTCCTGCCAGTCTACCCTTTCGTGCTTTGCAACAACCATTTGCGCAATGCGCTCGCCGGGGTTTATCTCAAAATCCTGATCTGACAAATTAACTAACAGCACACCTATTTCGCCCCTGTAATCAGCATCAATAGTGCCGGGCGCGTTTACAATGCTTATGCCATGCTTATAGGCCAGGCCGCTGCGCGGACGGATTTGCGCCTCAAACCCTTCGGGCAGTTCTATAAATAAACCCGTTGGTACCAGTTTGCGCTCTAATGGCTTAAGCAAAACGGACGTTTCAAGATTGGCGCGAAGGTCCATACCTGCCGCATGTAAAGTCTCGTATGCCGGTAAGCTGTTTTTTGATTTGTTTATAATACGAATGGTCATGATTTAATAAAAATAGACTTTAAGTTTTTCCATTCAAAGTATAAAGCTACTGATGCAAACGCAATTAACAGCCCATTGCCTATAAAAATGTTACGATTAAAAACGTAGAACGATATATAAACGAGTATGATGGACGAAATGATATAGGCAAGGTTCTTTTTAAGATTGTATGGGATAGGGTAGTTTTTCTGGCCCCAGATGTACGACATTATCATCATGCTGCCATAAGCGGTCAAAGATGCCCATGCAGATGCCATGTAGCTGTATTTTGGGATGAATACAACATTTAGTATAACCGTAACTATTGCCCCAATAAGAGAAATATATAAACCATACTTCGTTTGATCTGATAGTTTGTACCATACTGAAAGATTCATGTAGATACCCAGGCTTACGTAACCAAGCAGTAGTGGTGGAACCACCGGCAAACCCACCCAGTAAGCCTTGTCGTTAACGTAATATTTCAAAATTTCAATATTCGCTACCACGCCTACAAACATCATACACATGGCAATAACAAAATAATCCATTATGCGCGCGTAAGTTTGACCGGCGTTTTTATTTTTTGCATGACTAAAAAAGAAAGGCTCGGCACCCATACGGAAAGCCTGGTTAAAAAGGCTGGCAAAAATGGATAGCCTTGCGCATCCGGAGTAAATGCCTAAATCACGCTCGCTTATATCAGGCGGCAGCAGTTTACCTAACAATATCTTATCTAAATTCTCATTTACAATAAACGATAGGTTGGCTATTAAGATAGGTGCGCTGTAAACCAGCATCTGCCCAAACATCACCTTATCAAATTTTAACTGCAACTCCAACAGCTCAGGTAAAAGCATTAAAAGCGTAACAGCGCTTGCTACCAGATTAGCGAGAAAGGCATAGGCAACCCAACCATGCACGTACCAGCCCGCCATCCATTCCGATCCAAAAAAATGATGCTTTAGCCAGTAAGGTATCACCAAAATGAATATTACGTTTAACGATACTGTTATTACGATGTTAACTATTTTGATAATGCCATATTTTATGGGGCGCCCATCGGCGCGTAATTTAGCAAAGGGTATAACGCACCAGGCATCTAATATAAGTATGGCTATAAAGTACTTTATATAAAGCGCAAATTCTGTTTGAGGGATTTCCTTACCTATTTTTATAAGGCCGGCAAGGGTGTAAGTAAATGGAACGGTTAACAGTAAAAAGAAAACCGACACGCTGAAGATAACCCAGAACCCGTTGTTATAAACCTGCTTTTTATTATCCGGAAACTTATTAAGGTATCTGAAAAAAGTAGTCTCCATGCCAAATGCCAGCAATGCCTGGAAAATAGAAGCCCAGGCAAACATGGTGCTAAATATGCTATATGCCTTGGGTAAATACGCCCACGTAAAAAGAGGCGTGAGCAATGAACTTAGTAAACGCTGAACTATGGTACTTAAACCATAAATAGCTGTTTGACTGGCAAATTTTTTAGCTGTTGACAATAGAAATATGTGTAATTTAAGCCTATGTCATGCTGAACTTGTTTCAGCATCCCATCATATCCGCATTTACCGCCGCGTGGGATGCCGAAATAAATGCGGCACAACGGGATTGAGTAATGTTATTTAAACAATCCTCTTTTTAATACTTCAAAATTACGATAGTTTTTTAATTCGCCCTCATTAGTTTCAACGGAGTCTACCTGGCCGTATTCCGGGCCTTCTTTACAAAAATCTAAAAACATATCCAGCAAAACGGGGTCGCCTTCGGCTTCTATAAAAACGCTGCCATCCGGTTGGTTCTTCACAATACCGCGAACGCCTAACTGATCTGCCACCGCTTTTGCCGTTGCACGAAAAGATACGCCTTGCACTACGCCTTTTATGGTTATGTTTAGATGTTTCATTAAGCCCCTCCTAAATCCTCCCCGGTAGGGAGGACTTTAATTTCAGTCAAAACTAAATAAAACTATCAAAAGTCTCCCCTTCCGGGGGAGATTATTGACGGGTGTTTGTTTTTGGGTGTCAATGAGGGCTTCGCCGTTTAGAGGGGGCTATATCAACCGCCTCACCTTGGTTTCAGCTGTTATTTTAAGGTTGTCCAAACCGGTTATCAGGTTAAGGCCGGGGGTTTTGCCATATGCTATAGTACCCTTTTCTTTATCAATACCTAAAAATTTGGCTCCATTAATTGTGCCCCATTCCAGTAAACGGTCTAACGATAAAGATGGAAAATGCTTTTGCAGCGTAGCCATTTCGCTTAAAATACAAAGTTTATAGTTTGATGCCAGACTATCAGTACCCAGCGTAATGTTAAAACCCTGATCTATGAACAGATCTATTTTAGGCAGCGTACCTTCAATATATATATTAGCGTTGGGGCAAAAGCACCAGTGTATTTTATGCTCAAACCGCTTAATAAAATAAATATCCTTTAAGTTAGTACAGGTGTTATGCACCAGTAAAATATCCTGCTTGCTTGACAGTAACGGCAATACAGATTGCAAAGAGTTACGCGCCTGCGGTTTAAAAAAACTAATATCAATACCAAAATGAGCATACAGATCATTAAACTGGCCAAGCTTATACCTAAAAAATTTGTTTTCGTCCTCGCATTCCTGGTTATGAATACTCAGTAGATTTTTGTTGCCGTCTGAATATTTTTTAAGCAGCCTGAACAACTCTTTTGATACGGAATATGGAGCATGCGGAGTTATAGAACAAGGCTGTGGCTTGAATTGGTTTAACAGCCTTAGTGCCTTATTAAATACTTCATCCGCCTGTTGGGGTACAAACGCAAAAGCCTCAACAAAGGTATGGTAGTATAGCTTACTTTTTGATTTTAAGCCAATTGTAACATCGCTGTTTGATATATCGCCAACGGCCACAATGCCATTATCATACATGGCCTGGTCGGCAGCAAGGGCCGCGTCTTCAATCTCCTGCTGGGTAGAATTTCTGTGTAACTGTATATTCTGGATGAACGAGATCAATCCTTCTCCATCGTTTATTTTGCCTTTAAGATGAGAAAGTTCTACGTGACAATGCGTGTTTATAAAGCCGGGGCAAATAATACCGCTAAGTTGTTCTACGGGGATATTGGCGTAATCAGGTGGAATGTCTTCTGCTACTGAGATGATCTTACCATCGTCACTTACAACAATTGCTCCGTTTCTAATTGGATCGGCATTAACAGGAAAAACGTAATCGGCTCTAAAAATTTTCATGTATCGTAACTTAACATTTACGCACCTCGTTAACTACCGCACAATAAAGTTAAAAACAATAATTAAAAGTTAATTGTTTTTAACCAATTGATTTAAAAATACCCTTTTTAAATTTTGTATTTTTGCAGCGTGAACAGCGTTAAAGAAAAGATAGATATCCGCAGCCTGAGCCTGGAAAGCCTGCAAAAGCATTTTTCGAAAATGAACGAAAAAGGCTTTCGCGCTAAACAGGTATATGAATGGCTATGGAAAAAATCATGCTTTTCGTTTGACGAGATGAGCAATATTTCAAAAGAACTTCGTACCAAACTGGAAGAAAAATTCACCATAAATAATGTACGGATCAATAATTCGCAGTTTAGTGCTGATAAAACTATAAAAAATTCTTTCATTTTACACGATAACCATTTAATTGAGGGTGTTTTAATACCAACGCCCGAGAGAATGACTGCTTGCGTATCCTCGCAAGTGGGTTGTAGCCTTACCTGTAAATTTTGCGCAACCGGATATATGGAGCGCAAGCGAAACCTTAACGCCGACGAAATTTACGACCAGGTGGTGTTGATAGACAAACAGGCGCGCGAAAATTATGGCATCCCTTTAAGTAACATTGTTTACATGGGCATGGGCGAGCCTTTGCTTAACTACAAAAATGTTTTAGACTCGATAGAAAAGCTTACTTCTGAAGAAGGTTTGAATATGGCGGCCAAACGTATTACCGTTTCAACCGCCGGAATTGCTAAAATGATAAAGAAGCTGGGGGATGATAACGTAAAGTTTAACCTTGCCCTGTCTTTACACGCCGCTAATGATGAAAAGCGAAATACCATTATGCCCATTAATGAGCAAAACTCATTAAAAGCTCTGGCCGAAGCTTTAAAATACTACTACGCCAAAACCAAAAACCCCGTAACTTACGAGTATATAATTTTTGATGGTGTTAATGATACCTTGCAGGATGCTGCAGAGCTGGCCCGCTTTTGCAAGCATTTGCCGTGCAAAGTAAACATCATTGAATATAATCCCATTGCTTTTGCAGACTACATTAACGCCGGCGAGGACCGCGTTGATGCCTTTGCCGAATACCTGCGCAAACAGGGCGTAAACACCCACCTGCGCCGCAGCCGTGGTAAAGATATTGATGCTGCTTGCGGACAACTGGCTATTAAGGATGGGGTTAGTTGATCGAAGACTAGAGATTAGTTTACTAGTAATACCCAAGCTAAAACTAAATCGAATCAACCAATCTCCAATCAACTAATCTTCAATCTTTAATAACTAATCTCTAAATTAGACCGAAGGAAATTATTTCAATCATCGTCTAACCCAGCAGAAATTTAAACATTGACGGAGCAAGAGCTAGTTGCTTACCTGATTAAAGGCGATGAAAATGCCTTTAAATTACTGGTTAACACCTATAAAAAAATGGTGTATAACACGGTATTGGGCTTTGTGCAAAACACGCACGATGCTGAAGATGTTACGCAGGATGTTTTTATAAAGGTTTTTGAGAGTATCGGCAAATTTAAACAACAAAGTAAGCTTAGCACCTGGATCTATCGCATTAGCATTACGCAATCGCATGATTTTACCCGGCATAAAAACCGAAAAAAAAGAATGGGGTTTTTAACCAGCCTTTTCGGACCGGATAATGCGCCGCTGCATGAGCCTGCCGACTTTGCCCATCCCGGTGTATTGGCCGAAAATAAAGAGCGATCGGCAATATTATTCGGGGCTATAAATCAGCTTTCTGAAAATCAGAAAACGGCATTTATACTGCAAAAAGTACAGGATATGAGTCAGCAAAAGATTGCTGAAGTAATGGGAATAAAAGAAGGCGCGGTTGAATCGTTATTGATGCGCGCCAAGGCTAACCTTAAAAAATTATTGACAGATTATTATTCATCGTTATGAACAATAGGGAAGAAATTGAACAACTGGCCGAGAGAGCCTTACACAGTCTGGACAACCTGCAGCAGGTAGACGCTAATGATTTCCTGGCGGCAAAGGCATGGCAACGTATGCAAAACCGCAGGCATGGCTTATCACCCGCCTACAACAAACTGCTGCTAAGGCTGGCAGTTGTGTTGTTAATGTTTGTTGGTATAAACTGCGTAAGCTTTTATGTATTGAACAACAAAAGTGCCGACACAGCATCAACCGCTACCGGTGTTGACGCTTTTGCCAGTGCATATGGCTTGAGCAGTAGTTCAGGAAATTATTAAATACACATTATGAAAAGTGTTAGATTATTAATAACGATAGTGATTGTACTGGTGCTGGTAAACTGCGCGCTTTTAGCGGTTTTCTGGTTTCAGCGGGGCAAAGGCCCCGGGCAGAACGGACCGCCGCAACGCGCGCATGAGTTTCTGAAAAAAGAACTCGGTCTGACTAAAGAACAGGACGAGGCGTATGAAAAAATGCGGATAAGCCATTTTGCAACCACCCGCGCCTTAAATGACGCCAACCGTAAACTGCACGACTCGCTTTTTAACTATATTAATACACCTGATTTAGACACCCCGACGGCTACCAGGCTGGAAGGACAAATTGCCTTTAATCAAACCCAGTTAGAGAAAGCTACTTTGCTCCATTTTAGGGAATTGAGAAGCATACTTAATGCACAACAACAGAAAAAATTTGACGGCGTTATAAAAGATGCGCTGCGTATGATGGGAGGGCCGCCCCGTGGCAGAATGGGGCCAAACGGCATGCCGCCGCCCCGCGACGGGCAAGGCCCGCCCCCAGGACAGGGACCACCGAACGGTGAGGGCCCGCCGCCCGGAGAAGGCTTTCCGCCGCCACCAGGGCAATAATTAAAAATATTTCATCCACCCGAAGGAATTTATATCAACAGGCTTCTAATGATATAAATTCCTTTTGTTATGAGAACCAAGCCTGTTTTACTGTTATTAGGTGTTAGCGCATTTTTTATAGCGATAATATCCTGCAAAAAAGATAATACTACCGACACTACCGACGGCAGCACAACGTCTACCAGCATTACCCCATCCTACGGTGCAGATGTGCCTGCGGTTTATAAGAAAATATACAACGCCAAAGAGGTTTACAAAGACGGCAGTTACATTGTGATTAAAACCACTACCCTGCCAGATCATAAATCGCCATACTATAAAGGCACTAAGTGGGCGGCAACGCAATATGAGGCCTATAATGGCACTAATTCTTTATGGAACCAAAACCCGAACGTAATTGCCGAATCTACCGTTACGTTTAAAATACCGCTTAACCCAACCGTAGCCGCTACGCATACCTCAACGCCAATGGGGCCAATGGGCGTGGCTGTTAACGGTGTACCAATATTTAATCAGTACGCGGCAGGCGGGTCGCCATTAACGGGCGAGATCAATAGCTTTGATCAATACTACGGCCACCCGCAACAGCAGGGCATGTATCATTACCATGCTGAACCCTACTATCTTACGGCGCAAAAAGGCAAGGACGCACTGATGGGCTTCCTGCTGGATGGCTTCCCGGTTTACGGTCCTAATGAAGGTGGTAAAGCTGTAACCAATGCAGATCTGGATGTATATCACGGGCATGTGGCTGTTACAGCAGATTATCCTGCAGGCATCTATCACTATCACACCACAGCTACCGATCCCTATATTAACGGAAATCAGTTTTATGGAACAGCAGGTACAGTCTCTCAATAAATGGTTGTTGCTGTTTTGGGCGGCCATTGTAGGGTTAACCTTTTATAGCAGCACAAAGCCAAAAGCCATTTCAGATACGTGGGTTGCCACAACCGACCCAGATCTGGTTTACATGAACGGCTATTTATATTATAAAAAACAGGCCTATACAGGCTGGTTGTTTGAGAATTTTGATAACGGTAACCGCGCCAAAGAGATTCCCTATTATGGCGGTAAAATGGAGGGAATTATGAAAACCTGGTATGCAAACCAACAACCCGAGCAGGAACGGCTTTTTGTATCAGGCGAAAAACAGGGCATTCATAAAGGGTGGTGGCCCAATGGCAACCCCAAATTTGAATACCATTTTGTTGATGATGAACATGAGGGAGCGGCGAAGGAATGGTTCACCAACAATAAGCTTTACCGGGAATTTAATTATAAAAACGGGCACGAGCAAGGCCGGCAGCAAATGTGGTGGGATGATGGTACCGTAAGGGCCAATTATGTTGTTAAGGATAACCGCCAATATGGTTTAATAGGACGGAAGCTTTGTAAGAATATCTATAAAAAATGAAGAGTGCTAAACTGCTTGGTTTTGTTTTATTCCTGATGGCCTTTATTGGTTGCAGCCAACAACAGGACAACCTGCCATTTTATAACACACCCGATTTTACCCCGGTATGGCTGCAGCCAGGTGATGAGGGGTATGATAAGATCCACACCATTCCGGCTTTTAATTTTACAGATCAGCTTGGCGAGCCTGTTACTAATACAACCACAGCGGGTAAAATATATGTGGCTAATTTCTTCTTTGCATCATGCAAAAACGTTTGCCCGGCCATGATGGACAATTTAGAAAAAGTGCAAAGTGCATTTAAAAACAACGAAAACGTGCTTATCCTTTCGCATTCGGTAACACCGTTAAAGGATAATGTGCCGGCCTTAAAAAAATATGCCAATGACCGGCACATTGATAATAAAACCTGGCTTTTGCTTACAGGCGACAGGGACGCAACCTACGCGCTTGCCCGCCGCGCCTATTTTGCTGATGAAGCGGGCGGTTATGGCAAAAAGCCTGACGAGTTTTTACATACCGAAAACGTCGTGCTGATTGATACTAAAGGCAGGATACGAGGGGTTTATAATGCTTCGCTTGCTGTAGAGATAGATATGCTGGTGCAGGATATTAAGCTTTTGCAGAAGGAAAGCGCTTAAGTTTATAGCCATAAATTCGCCATTCCGAATTTATTTCAGCACGGCCCGTCTTGTTTTTAAAATCAAATTCGCCAATCAAAACAAACGCTTATCTTAACGCCATGAATGTGCTTAGTCGCTATCTGGCAGATTTTTCCGCGTTGCTCTTCCCGCACCTTTGCCCCGCCTGCGGCGAGGCCTTGATGGCTAATGAGCACGTTATCTGCACAGATTGCCGCTATAGTTTACCTTTCACCAATTTTCATTTACAGCCGGATAATGTGGTAGCGCGCCAGTTTTGGGGTAAGCTTAATATTGAAGCAGCTTATGCCATGTACTTTTTTAGCAAAGGCGGCAAAGTGCAGAACCTGCTGCATCATTTAAAGTATAAAAACATGCCGCAAATAGGCCAGGTGCTGGGAGCAATAGCGGGCGAACAATTACTAAAAAGCGGGGCATTCAAACAGATAGACTACATTATTCCGGTACCATTGCATAAACGCAGGCTAAAAGAACGTGGTTACAACCAAAGTGCCTGTTTTGGCGAAGGTCTGGCAGAAAAGTTGAACGCGGAGATGTTAGAAAACAATCTGATAAGAATAAGGCATACCGACACGCAAACCCATAAATCGCGCTTTGCAAGGTTTGAAAACATGCAGGAAGTTTTTGCAGTGAGCAATCCCGGTCAGTTGATCAACAAACACATCCTATTAGTTGATGATACCGTTACTACCGGCTCAACATTAGAAGCCTGCGGAATAGAGCTGCTTAAAATTGAAGGAGTAAAATTAAGTATCGCTACCATTGCCTATGCGGAGTAGACTTAATTTTGAATTATTGATTTGGGCTTAGATCTCAATCTTTATCTATTATTCCGGTAGTTGGTCTACTTAATTTTTCAAGTAAAGGTTTGGTTTGTTCCTTTACATTCAGCCTTTGGCTTTGTAAAAAACAGTAAATTTAACAAACATGAAAAAGATCGTTATTCTATTTATCAGCCTTTTAGGAAACATGCTTTTGGTAACTGCATGCAAAGCGGGTTCCTTTTCTCCGGGTATAACGCTGGTTGGCTCCACGCCTTGTAACTCGTATATCGGGTCGGTACTTAATATCACGCCCGGCGCTGATGCCGAATTTATTAAATGGAAAATAGTATTGAAAGACGAGGGCGCAGGCAAACAAACATTTGATCTGGATCTGAACTTTGGCCAATCGCAGCCCAACACTACCGGGTTTGTTAATGGCGGCCAAAAAAGAACCCTACATGGCAGTTACGTTATTCAAACGGAGCAAATTGAAAACGTTAGCGGGATGGTTTATCGCTTGCAGAGCGATAAGTTGACGACCCCAATTTCCTTATTAAAAATAAACGAAAATATTTTTCAAATACTTTCTAAAGAGCGGACGTTGTTATCAGGGGGAGGAGATTACAGCTACTCGTTGAACCGGGAGAGCATTGTTAAATCACCAAACATTTTAACCTCATTAGTAAGCACTGCCTTCGCGCCGACGGATAAGGCGACCACTATTATTTTTGATGCCAGAACGCCATGCTGGGAGATTGCCGGGGATAATGGTTTTAATGTAGCTGCAGACTGTTTTAAGTTGAAGTGGAAACTCACACTCCGCAGAGACCCAACAACGCTATCGCCAACAACATTTACAATAGAAAGAACAGACAAGCGCCAAAACGCGGTCGACGGCAACTGGGCAATTATCAAAGGATCACCATCACAACCTAATATTATTATTTATCGCCTCAGCCCTTCTACTTCAGACCCTGCCATTTTGCTGTTTGTTGGCGATCATAATGTGCTTTTTCTACAGAACAAAGACGGACAGTTATACACCGGGAACGAGTTGCACAGCTATACCTTTAACAGACGATCATCCAACTGAAAGAAATGGAAGGCCCGGGCATAGCGTTAAATCAGTTACATTCAGCCAGAAAGGGCTCATTGAGAAACAATGTGATCCATTTGGGCTATTGGCTGTTGGTTACGGGTTTCTTTATTTTCGACAAAAGATATCTTATTTATAAAGCAAGCATGCCCTATTTTGTGGCTTGTGTAACCGTTCGCATCTCTTTGCTTATGGTGGTAGCCTATCTTAACCTGCAATACTTTTTACCTAAGTACCTGCTTAAAAAGAAATACGGTGCCTATTGCCTGGCGGTGCTGCTTTCAGTTATTGGCTATCTGGCAGCGCAAAGTCTGTTTGATTTTTACCTGTATGGTTATGTTATAGGCCCAATGCCTACCTCACGTTTAATGGCGGCCTTATCTTATAATTTCTTTACCACCTTATGGTACCTCGGGGTAATGCTTGCCATTAAACTGAGTTTAGATTGGTACGGACAGCAGCTTATCATCCAAAAGATCACGGTAGAAAATCAAAGGATCAGCCTGGAGAAACTGAACGCGGAAATTGAGTTCCTTCGCGCCCAGGTTAACCCGCACTTTTTGTTCAACATATTGAATAACCTGTATGCTTTAACCCTAAAAAAATCTGAGCTTGCGCCGGATGTAGTTTTAAAGCTGTCAGACATGATGGAATACATGCTCTATGATAGTACAGATGAAAAGGTTTCACTGGAGAAGGAAGTTAATTATCTGAATAACTATATTTCATTGGAACGCCTCCGGTTTAGCGAGACGGCTGCTATACAATTAAATATAAATGCTGAATTAAGCGGGCATGAGATAGCCCCCCTGCTTTTGTTACCCCTGGTAGAGAATGCCTTTAAACATGGAATGAGTAAGCAGACAGAAGATAACTGGCTGACTGTTGACATTGAACTTGTTGGATCAACTTTGACAGTAATTATAGAAAACGCTAAACCGCCGGCAATTACCAAAGAGAACAGGGGCGGCATAGGCTTAAATAACTTAAAAAAGAGGCTGTTACTATTGTATCCCGATAGGCACCAACTTGAACTTAACGAAAAAAGCAACGTCTTTTTGGCTAAGTTGGTGCTTAAGCTTTAAATGTTGAACTATGCTAAAAATTGTGGTTATTGATGATGAGCCGCTGGCGCTTGAAGTTATTGCCGGCCACTTAACAAAACTGGAGGAGGGACATGCAGTTTGGCTATTCAGCAAGGCTGGCGATGCCTTACGCCACCTGAAAAATAACCAGGCAGATGTTTTAATGTTGGATATTGAATTGCCGGAGATGACAGGAATAGAGCTACTAAAACAACTGCCTGATCCGCCCCTGACTATTTTTACAACTGCTTACCGCGACTACGCTTTTGAGGGCTTTGAATTAGGGGTAATTGATTTTTTGTTAAAACCTATATCTTTTAAAAGGTTTTCAGCCGCGATGGGTAAGGTGAAAGATTTTATTTCGCTAAAAACTCAGAATACTCAACTGGAGGTTGAAGAAGCCGCCCCTGAATTTATTTTTGTTAAAAGCGGCGTAAAAAGGATCAAACTTTATTTTGAACGGATTACACACGTTCAGGGCTTAAAGGATTATGCCATCATCCATACTAAAGATGAAAAAATAGTGGTAAAGGGATCGATAAAGACGGTACAGGAAATGTTCCCTCCGGATCTTTTTATAAGGGTGCATAAATCTTTTCTGGTAAGCCGCTCCTTTATCAAAATACTTGAACGAAACAGAATAGTTATTGGAGAGCATCAAATCCCGATAGGCAGAAACTATCGTGACGAAGTTGAGAAAGTAGTTAAATAAACACGATTAAAGAAGGTATTTTAAACCAATCACTAATCAACTAATCTCTAATCAACTATCCCTTTTGATACCTGCTCAATTTTTCAAACAGTGTTTTGGGTTCAAATGGCTTCAGTATATAGTCGTTCATACCCGCTTCGTTTATTTGGCCCATTTGATTGGTAAGCATAGATGCGGTTAGCGCTATTATAGGCAATTGTTTAAAATAAGGGTCGGCTTTTGAGCGTATTACCTGCGTAGCTTCCAACCCGCCCATTTCGGGCATGTGGATATCCATCAAAACAACATCATAATTTTTATTCGTCTCCACCTTGTTAACGGCTTGCAGCCCGTTTTCGGCAAAGTCAATTGTGGCTCCCCACTTTGTCAATATTTTATTGATAAGTAAGCGGTTTATCTGGTTATCATCAACTACCAGCACCTTAATATTTAAACCTGTTTCCACGTCAATGTTGTTATATTCGTTTCTATCTGCCTTTTTAAATGTTACTGTAAACCAAAAGGTTGAGCCTTTACCCAAGTCGCTGTCAACGTTAATGCGCGAATCGTGCAATTCAATCAGCCTTTTGCTTATGGCCAAACCCAAACCTGTGCCGCCGTATTTACGGGTGGTATCGGCTTCGGCTTGTTTAAACGTCTCAAATATCGTATTTAATTTGTTATTTGCTATACCAATTCCTGTATCGGTAACGGCAAATCTAATACGGGCCTCGTTATCGTTTTGCTCAATTACTTTTAGCTCAACGGTAACGCCTCCTGCATCGGTAAATTTAACCGCGTTGCTTATCAGGTTAAGCAAGATCTGCGATAAGCGCGTTCTGTCGCCTATAACTGTATCAGGTATGTTTTTATCTATTTTCTCTGTAAGGCTTATCTGTTTTTCCTGCGTTTTAAACTGCATAGATCCGGTAATGCTATGCACCAGGTCGCGCAGGTCAACGTTGGTTCTTTCCAACTCAATATTACCCGTTTCTATCTTGGTAAAGTCAAGCACATCATTGATCAACAGCATCAAATTCTCTGCGGAGAATTTCAGAATATCCAGATTTTCCTTTTGCATCGGATCCGGACTACCATCCTGCAACAGGTGCGACATGCCGATAACCGCGTTGAGTGGCGTGCGTATCTCATGACTCATTACAGATATAAACATATCCTTAGCGCGGCTAAGTTGCATGGCTTCTTCTTTAGCGGCTATCAACTCCAGCTCCACCTTCTTTTTGGCGCTTATATCAATAATTACTTCTATATATCGCTCAATCTCGCCATTCTTATCCAAAATGATGGAGTTGATGACCGAGATCCACATCGGTTTGCGGTCTTTACGGTAAGCCAGCAGATCAACCTCAAATGATTTTTTGTTTTTAGATAGCTCGCGGGCGCTTTGTATAATGTTTGTATCGGTAAGCTCGCCCTGCAAAACGTCACCCAGAAATTTTTGCTCAACGTCTTTCAGGTTATAGCCTGTAATTTTCTCAAAAGCAGAATTTACCCACTCTATTTGCCCTGCACGATTATTAATAACCACCCCGCTGTTGGTACTGCTGGCCACCAGCGATAGTAGTTTAAGTTCATCGGCTGCGTGTTTACGGTCGGTTATGTCAGACATTGTACCTACCTGCCGTTCAACGTCGCCGGCATCATTCAGCAGCGGGCTATTGGATAATGCCACCCATCTGGGCGCTCCGTCTTTGCGGTAAATAAGTATCTCAACATCGTAAGACCGTTTTTCATAAAACGCCTTAAAGGCATCTTCAAACACCTTCATATCCGTATCGGGCCCAAGCAATGTAGTGCCAAACTTCTTACCCTTCATTTCTGCGAGGGTATAACCGGTTATCCTCTCTACCGCTTCATTCATCCACATAACGTGCCCTTCCGCGTCGCGGGTAAGCATACCGGTAGGCGATTTATGGGCAGCGAATGATAGTATCTCCAGATCCTGCTGTGTAGTCTTTCGCGCTGTTATGTCTGAAATTATGCGGATGTACTTTTCCACATCGCCTTTCTTATCATAAATAACTGATGTAATAACAGACAACCATATCTGTTGGCCATCCTTGCGGGTGGCGTTTACATGTACAGAGTATGATTTTTTTGACTGTATCTTCTGGTTATAATCCTTAACGCTTGTGGTATTGCCGGCATCGGGCACAAAAACATCGCGAAGGCGCTTGCCCGCTACATCGGCCAGATCATATCCGGTTATACTGCTAAAGGCATTATTTATCCATACAACACTGTCATTGGCATCGCTTATACTGCAGCCATTTATCATATTACTGGCTACAAGCGATAGCTGCTCCAACTCTTTTGTTAGTTGTTTTTGATAGGTGATATCGCGCCCGCTGGCGTACCATTTGCCCCCTTTATGTATAGCGCACCATCCTATCCACTTAGCTTCGCCGGTTGCAGTGATCGTTTCTGTTTCTAACTCAAAAGAACGGCCTGTTTCAACCGCCATTTCAATAAGGGGTAAAAACTGCTCGCGGTTTTTACTAACCACAAACTCCCATAACGAACGGCCCAGGGCTTGCTGGGGCGTGTAACCTAAAATAGTGGTTACGGCATCATTAATAAATTCGATGTTTGAGTCGGCTCCGGCTATGTAATGTATCTCTGGCGAGGTGTTAAAAAGATTATAAAATTCTTTGTGTGCCTCAAGCGATGCTTCTAATGCCTGTTTCTGCTTACGCAACATTAAATGTGACATTACCTCGTCGGCAAGTGTGCGTAAAGCATCCCGCTGCTGATCGTTCAGTTGATGCGGAACAGTATCAATTACACATAAAGAACCCAGACGATGGCCATCAGGGTCAATAAGCGGGGCACCTGCATAGAACCGGATGTGCGCGCTGCCGGTAACAAAGGGGTTATTTTTAAACCTTTCGTCCGTTGTAGCATCATCTACCTCTAATATATCATTATCAAGGATGGTGTAGTTGCAGAAGGCATCTGCGCGGGTGGTTTGGTCAATATCAAGCCCGATGGATGATTTGAACCATTGCCTTTCTTCATCAAGCAGGGTGATGAGCGCAATAGGCACCTGGCATATATAGGATGCCAGGCGCGTAATGGCGTCGTATTCCTTTTCAGGCAGGGAATCCATAACATTATAGGAGTTAAGCGCGGCTAAACGCTTAGCTTCTATATCTGGCCGGATCTCCTGCTGCTTAATCATTACTCTTTTCCCTTGTCGCTATATAACGGAAATTGCTCCGTTAGCTTATGCACCTTTTTACGTATTTTATTTAAAGAAAGTTCGTTTTCAGGGTCCATTATTACTTCGTCAACCAAGGCAACAATAGCTTCCATTTGTTTCTCTTTCATGCCACGGGTAGTAACGGCAGCTGTGCCAATACGTATGCCCGAAGTTACAAACGGCGACTTATCATCAAACGGCACCATATTTTTGTTGATGGTGATATCTGCCTTAACCAGCGCGTTCTCTGCAGCCTTACCGGTTACTCCCTTGTTGCGCAGATCTATAAGCACCAAATGATTATCTGTACCACCCGAAACGATCTCATAACCTCTGCTTGTAAAAGCTTCAGCAATAGCCGCGCCATTCTTTTTAACCTGAACTATGTATTTCAAATAACTGTCAGACAATGCCTCTGCAAAAGCTACCGCTTTAGCAGCAATAATATGCTCCAACGGACCGCCTTGGGTACCAGGAAACACAGCCATATCTAACAGGTTAGACATCATTCTGATCTCGCCTTTAGGTGTTTTAAGGCCCCATGGGTTCTCAAAGTCTTTACCCATCATAATAAGGCCGCCACGCGGGCCGCGCAAAGTTTTGTGGGTTGTTGTGCTAACAATATGGCAATGCGGCAGCGGGTCTGTCAACAAACCACGGGCAATTAAGCCTGCAGGGTGAGATATATCAGCCAAAACCAAAGCGCCAACCTCGTCGGCTACTTTACGAATAAAAGCATAATCCCAATCGCGCGAGTAGGCCGAAGCACCGCAGATGATCATTTTAGGTTTTTCGCGCAGTGCTACTTCCTTTAGCTGGTCGTAATCAACATAACCGGTCTCTTTTTTTACACCGTAAAAATGCGGCTCGTATAATTTACCCGAGAAATTTACACCCGAACCGTGCGTTAAGTGCCCACCGTGTGAAAGGTCAAATCCTAATATTTTATCGCCCGGTTGCAGGCAGGCCAGCATAACCGCAGCGTTAGCCTGCGCGCCTGAGTGTGGTTGCACGTTAACCCACTCGGCATTGAAAAGCTGCTTGGCACGCTCAATAGCGATGGTTTCAATCTCATCAACTATCTGGCAACCACCATAGTAGCGCTTACCCGGAAGACCTTCGGCATATTTGTTGGTAGCAACAGACCCTGCGGCTTCCATAACCTGTAAGCTAACAAAGTTTTCTGATGCTATCAGTTCTAAACCTTCTTCCTGGCGTTGCTGCTCTTCGTCTAACAGCTTAAATATTAGTTTATCTCTTTTCATTTGCTAATGTTAAAAAACGTGTGCAAAGTTATTAATATTAGCGTTTATACGGTTAAATTTTAGCTAATTAGTTTGTTTTTGTGAGTAAATTTTGAGTTTTTAACAAAAGGTGGCCCAATTGTATTGCGTATTAGGTTAAGCGCGGCATTTTATGTGGTTTTTTAAACTAAAATTATAAGTTTGCATAACAAACCAGCCTTAAATATGCATTTCAGAATTTCCATTCTTTTATTTTTTATCGCCATTGGTGCTTGCTCTTGCAAAAAATCAGGCAATAAACCTGAAGAAAAAAAAGAAGCTGATGTTTATGTAGCAGGGCATACTGCTACTCACATTATGGGTAGTTTACAAACAGAAGCTGCTTATTGGAAAAACGGATCCATCAATTTATTAGAGAAAAAGGGGATAAAAGCTACCGACATCGCTGTTCAGGGCAATGATGTTTATGTATCAGGCTATAGGTATACAAATGATGGTCAACAACGGGCTTGTTATTGGAAAAATGGCATATGCGTCGATTTAGAAAGCACGGCAGATTTTCCGTCTACAACAGCAATAGCAGTAAAAGGTACTGATGTGTATGTGCTTGGCGGTGACCAAGCCGCTGTTTGCTGGAAAAACGGTATTAAAACAAACTTAATACCACCTTTATCAACTCCTGTTTCTATAGAGGACATTGCTATTTTAGGTGACGATATTTATATGTCTGGTATAAAAATAACAGGCGACATACGAAGAGCTATTTATATAAAAAATGGCGTTATTAATGAATTGCCTTCCTTAACGAATTCAGCTGACCCCAATTTAAAAACTTATGCAGCAGGAATCACAGTTAGCGGCAACGATATATACATAGCTGGCGACGAAGGAATAAATTTCGAAGATGGTACAGTAGTTTATTGGAAAAACGGCGCAGTGGTACCTGTTGCTAAGCGCGGGAGTGCAAAAGATATATTTGTTAACGGCGCTGACATTTACATTGTAGGAACAAAATTTGGACCGTCAAGCCTATCCAATAATCAATACGCTACAATTTGGAAAAACGGGGCCGAATACTCAACCAGTGCAAATGACTCACAATTTTTAAATGCGGTTCTACATCAAGATGATATTTATACAATTAGTAAGGGGGGTTACGAGTATGCGCTTTATAAGAATGGTATAGAGCAGCAGTTTTCAAATGTTCCGGCAGTGCCAATAAAAGTAGTAGTTATATCTAAATAAGACAGGCGAGCCTCTACGCCCTTGTATCATTCCCATTATAAATGCTCAGATAACTCTCATACCGCGACAGCTCAATTTCTTCATTCTCCAAAGCGTCCAACACCGCGCAGCCGGGCTCGTTAATATGGCGGCAGTTGTTAAAGCGGCAATCCTGCATACGGGCGCGCATTTCGGGGAAAAAGCGGCCTAACTCGTTTTGTTCAATATCTATAATGCCTAACTCCCGTATGCCGGGGGTATCAATAATAAATCCTCCCTGTGGCAGCTCAAACATTTCGGCAAAGGTGGTGGTGTGCGTGCCTTTGTCGCTCCATTCAGATAATTGATTGGTGCGCAGATCAAGCTGAGGTAATAAGGCGTTAATTAAGCTCGATTTACCTACGCCGGAATGGCCGGACAATAAAGTTACCTTGTCTTTCAAAGTATCCTGAACGTGGTTAATATTGGTTCCCTTTGTTGCCGATACCTCAAAACACGGGTAGCCCACGTTTTCATAAATGGCTTTGTAGTCGGCCAGTATTTCCAGCCCCTCGCCGCTAAACAGATCAAGCTTGTTAAATACCAGCATGGCGGGAATATCATAAGCTTCGGCGGTAACTAAAAAACGGTCAATAAAACCCAATGATGTGCGTGGCGATGCCAGCGTAACAATCAGCAAGGCCTGATCAAGATTGGCCGCCAGTATATGCCCCTGTTTAGAAAGATTAACAGATTTGCGGATGATATAATTTTTACGCGGGTGCAGGTGGGATATCACACCGGTTTCCTGATCGGGTTCAATTTCAAAATCAACTACATCGCCAACAGCTATAGGGTTGGTTGTACGGATACCTTTTGTACGGAAAATACCTTTTATACGGCAGTTGTACCGCTCCCCATCAGGTGTTTGCACCTGGTACCAGCTTCCGGTTGATTTTGTAACTAATCCCTGCATTTAAAGGTGTAAAGGTATAAATTTAAAAACAGTGCGTATATTTAGTTAAAACAACGGCTTTGCTAGTAGCGATGGAAAAAAAGGTGCATTGGGCTGTGCGATTCCCTCCCTTGGGAGGGTGCAGGGAGGGGTTTAGTCCGCTTTGTTAACCCCTTCCCGCCACTTCACAGACAGCCGCACCCTTCCCAAGGGAAGGAGTTAACAGTCGAAACGCCAAAGTCTTAAATGCATTACTAACAAAATACTCACACCGCCATGAAAATTGCCTTAGCTTCTCCCCCATTCCCAAAATCTTTAAGTGATGGTTTGGATTCGCTTAAAGACCTGACGCAAAAGGCTGCAGCACAACAAGCAGAGATCATTTGCTTTCCCGAATCATTCCTTCCCGGCTACCCTTACGAGGAGTTTAATGTAGAAAAGTGCTCGCCCGAAACTTTACAACTTGCTTTGGAAACAGCGCAAGGTATAGCCGCTGATAACAATATCGCTATAATACTGCCGATGGATTGGTATGCTGATGGTGCATATTTGAATGTTGCGCAGGTAATATCCCCAACAGGCGAACTGTTAGGCTATCAAACAAAAAACCAACTTGACCCCAGCGAAGACGATATCTGGCAGGCTGGCACAGATAGACAAATTTTCCTTATTAACGGACTTAAATTCGGCATAGTTATCTGCCATGAAGGTTTCCGCTACCCCGAAACGGCCAGGTGGGCGGCAAGGCGCGGCGCACAGGTGGTATTCCATCCGCATTGCTCGGGCAGCAATAAAAGCGGTGTAGTACCAACCGAATGGGGTGATAAAAACAGTCCGTATTATGAAAAGGCCATGATGATGCGTTCAATAGAAAACGCGGTTTACTTTGCCAGCGCCAACTATGCTTTTACTTATCCAGATTCCGCCAGTACGGTAATTGCGCCCGATGGCAGTTATATGGCGCATCAGCCCTATACCGTACCGGGAGTATTGGTGGTTGACATTGATCCCGCACTTGCTACCGGCTACCTGGCTAAACGGTATAAGAATGTTCCGCATGGGCAAGGTATACAAAGTCTGTAGACTTAATTAAAAAAATAACGCTTTAATATTGCTAATTAGAAAATTAACCCTTTAATTTGCCCACGCAATAAAACAATGATAAAGATTAACACCATAACAACAACCATTACCACCACCGGCATCAATATCGGAGGAAGGTAATCGTATGGTGTAACCAGATAAAGAAAAAACCACATGAGCGCCTTCCTCCGGAAACCGGGGAAGGCGTTTTTGTTTAATAGCTATTACAAAAATGAAACCATCAAGAGCTACAAAAAATAAAATCGCTCATGACAGCTTCATTACCATTGAAAAAAAAATAATTAAATGAAAGTTTTAAAATTTGGCGGCACATCCGTAGGTTCAGGTCAGAGCATCAGTACTTTAATTGATATTTTAAAGAACGAGGTGACAACCACAGGCAAAAAGCCCATTGTGGTACTGTCTGCCATGAGCGGTGTAACCAATCTGCTGCTTTCAATGGCCGAAGAAGCTGCCGACGGAAAAGATTTTGTTGCCGGCCTTGCCGAACTGGAGCGTCGCCATTTTGATGTGGTAAAAGAGCTTTTGGAGATACAGAACCAAAACCCTGCTTTAACCCGCCTTAAACTTAATTTCAATCAGTTAGAAGAACTTTTGCAGGGCGTACTTACCCTGCGCGAACTTACCCCGAAAACCCGCGACCTTGTTTTAAGCTATGGCGAGCGTTGCTCTGCCATGATGATAAGCAAAATAGCTGCACAGTACTTCCCTGAAGCTATTTATGTTGACGCGTCTGAACTGATAAAAACCGACAGCAGCTTTGGTAACGCCAGAGTTCAAAGTGAAATTACAGATCAGGTGATCCGTGGTTTTTATAACGGGCATAAGGATAACATGCTGTTTGTAACCGGCTTTATTGCCGGTAATGATCAGGGGCAGATAACTACCCTCGGTCGTGGCGGCAGCGATTATACCGCCGCTATTTTCGCGGCAGCGCTAAACGCGGCTGAAATTGAGATCTGGACAGATGTTAACGGCATGATGACTGCCGATCCGCGCATGGTAAAAAAGGCTTTCAGCTTGCCTGAGCTGACCTATACCGAAGCTATGGAGTTATCCTACTTTGGCGCTAAGGTGATCTATCCACCCACCATGATCCCGGCGTTTATGAAACGGATCCCAATTGTTATCCGCAATACTTTTGAACCGGAGTTTAAAGGAACTTTTATACGGCATGACTGCAAGCCATCCAACCTGGCTATAAAAGGCATCTCTTCTATCAATAACATCAGCATACTTAATGTTCAGGGTAGTGGCATGGTGGGTAAATCGGGCTTTAGCGGCCGCTTGTTCTCTTTGTTGGCCCGCGAGCAGATCAACGTTATCCTGATCACCCAATCATCATCAGAGCACAGCATTACATTCGCTGTATCGCCGGGTGATACCGAAAGAGCGCTGAAAGTTATTGAACATGAATTTGAGTTAGAACTCATGGCCAAAAAACTGGAGAACATAGATATTGAGCAGGACCTTGCCATTTTAGCCGTTGTAGGCGAGAACATGAAGGAAACCCCCGGGGTATCGGGCAAGTTGTTCAGCTCGTTGGGGCGCAATGGCGTAAATGTGCGTGCCATAGCGCAAGGTTCATCAGAATACAATATATCGGTTATCATATCAGCAAGCGATCTGAACAAGGCCTTAAACGCCGTTCACGATGCTTTCTTTGTTGAGCTGACCAAAACCCTGCATGCATTTTGTTTGGGTACCGGCAACATTGGCAAAACGCTGTTCAATCAATTAAATGCTCACGCTGCTTTCCTGAAAGAAAACAATGGCATACAGGTTAAAATAGCGGGCATTAGTAATACCCGTAAAATGGCTTTCAATAGTGATGGTATAGACCTGAATGAATGGGAAGAAGCACTGGAAAGATCGCACGACGCTGCCGACCTGGCCGGTTTTGTTGCCAAAATGCAGAGCATGAATTTGCCTAACTGCGTGTTTATTGACAATACCGCCAGTCCTAAACCTATAGCGTTTTACGGTGATGTTTTAAAATCTACCATATCCATTGTAACCTGTAATAAAATAGGTAATTCCGGTCCGTACAATCAATATAAATTATTCCGCGATGCGGCCCGCCAGCATGGTGTTGATTTCTTTTACGAAACCAATGTGGGTGCAGGCTTGCCTATCATCCGTACATTAAAAGATCTGATGAACAGTGGCGACCGCGTGCAACGTATTGAAGCTATCTTATCGGGCACCATATCATTCATCTTTAATAATTTTAAGGGTGATGTAAGTTTTCATGATGTGGTTAAACTGGCACAGGAAAAAGGTTATACCGAACCTGACCCGCGCGATGACTTACGTGGCACCGACTTTATGCGCAAAATGCTGATCCTGGCCCGCGATGCAGGCTATAGCCTGGAAGCTAATGATGTTAAAATAGGCAGCATTTTACCGCAGGCTTGTTTAGATGCTACATCTGTAGATGATTTTTATGCTGCCTTAAAAGCCGAAGACGCCTACTTTGCCAACTTAAAAGCTGAAGCTGAAAAGAATGGCAAGGTTTTAAGATACATAGGCATATTAGAGAACGGCAAAGCAGCAATCAATTTGGAAATGGTTGGCGAAGACCATCCTTTCTTTACCCTATCCGGCAGCGACAATATTATATCTTTTACAACCGATAGGTACCGTGAACGTCCGTTGGTGGTTAAGGGCCCGGGTGCCGGTGCAGAAGTTACGGCAGCCGGTGTGTTTGCTGATCTGATAAATGTGGGAGCGTAAGCCCCCTAACCCCCTAAAGGGGGAACAATAGTTTGATAGCCTCCCTACCCCCTGAAGGGGGAGGATAGTTTGATATTTATATGAATAATAAAATAACAGAGAGTACAGCCGCCTCAAAATCAGCTCCCCCTTTAGGGGGCGGGGGGGGCGTGGGTGATAGTGTTCAAGTTTTTGCCCCTGCCACCGTTGCCAACGTAGTATGCGGTTTTGATGTACTGGGTTTTGCAGTAAATGAACCCGGCGATGAGGTAATAATGCGCGTTACGGACAAGCCCGGCATAACCATCAGCAAAATTACCGGCGATGATGGCAGGCTGCCGCTTAATCCGGAAAAAAATACGGTTAGTGTTAGCGTTAAACATTACCTGCAAAGCATAGGTCGTGCTGATATAGGTTTGGATATTGAGCTACACAAAAAAATGCCCATTGGCAGTGGTTTGGGCTCAAGCTCGGCAAGTACCGTGGCAGGTTTGTTTGCAATTAAAACTCTTTTAGGCGATGATAGCGACCCTATAAAACTCCTGCCCTTTGCCATAAAAGGCGAAGAAATGGCCTGCGGGCATGGCCATGCCGATAACGTAGCTCCGGCTTTGTTTGGCGGTTTTGTATTGATCCGCAGTTATGAGCCGCTTGATGTGGTAAGGTTACCGCATCCTAAAGGCTTGTATTGCGCCATTGTGTTCCCTGATGTTGATGTACCTACCCGCGAGGCCAGGCAGATCATCCGCAATAAAATATACATGAAGGATGCCGTTACCCAATGGGGCAATATTGCCGGTTTGGTAAGCGGTTTATTTATGGGCGATATTGACCTGATAGGGCGCAGTATGCACGATGTATTGGTTGAGCCGGTACGCTCTATGCTAATACCTGATTTTTACAAAATGCGCGAGATAGCTATGCAAACCGGTGCTGTAAGCTTTGGTATATCCGGCTCGGGGCCCTCAGTGTTCGCGTTTACAAAAGATGAAGAAACAGCCAGGCAGATCACTCAAAAATTACAAAAGCATTTAACCGGCATAAAAATTGGCTCGCAAGCCTATGTATCGCCGATAAATGATGCCGGACCAAGGGTTTTATAATGAGTGATTGAGTGAGTTGTGAATGAGTGAATGTTAAAAAACTGTCATTGCGAGGTACGAAGCAATCGCACGGAGAAAAGTTCGCGATTGCTTCGTACCTCGCAATGACAAAAAATAAAATAAATTCGAAATTGAACATCCGAAATTCGAAATTAAAATAAAATAAATCCGAAATCGAACATTCGAAATTCGAAATCAAAAAAATGAAATTATACAGTACCAATAACCCGGAATCAAGAGTAAGCTTCAAAGAAGCAGTGTTTAACAGCATGCCACAGGATAAGGGGCTTTACATGCCCGAGTCTATTCCGCGTTTAAGCGATACCTTTTTAAATAACCTGGATGGTTATTCGCTACCGGAAATTGCTTATCATGTGGCTAATAACCTGATAGGTGATGACATTCCGGCAGACGATCTGAAAGCCATAATTTACGATGCCATTAACTTTTACGCGCCAATTGTAAAGCTGGAAGATAAAGTTTATGTGCTGGAGCTTTTCCATGGCCCATCATTAGCGTTTAAAGACTTTGGCGCGCGCTTTATGAGCCGTATAATGAGCTACTTCCTTAAAGCGGGCGAAAAACAACTGGACGTTTTGGTGGCAACATCAGGCGATACCGGCGGTGCTGTAGCTTTAGGCTTTTTAGGTGTACCCAACACGCGCGTAACCATACTTTATCCTAAAGGAAAAGTAAGTGACATACAGGAACTGCAGTTAACAACCAACGGCCAAAACATTCGCGCGTTGGAGATAGACGGTACTTTTGATGATTGCCAGGCATTGGTTAAACAAGCGTTTACCGATGCTGAACTAAATGAAAAATATCGCTTAACATCAGCCAACTCCATCAACATTGCACGTTTAATACCGCAGACATTCTATTACTTTAACGCTTATGCACAAGCGCTTAAACAAGGTAAAAGCAAGGTGGTATTCTCTGTACCAAGCGGCAACTTTGGCAACTTAGGGGCGGGTTTATTAGCCTGGAAGATGGGTTTACCTGTTGAGCGATTTATAGCGGCCACCAACGCTAATGATACCGTTCCGCAATATTTAAAAACCGGCGTTTACGAGCCGAAACCTTCGGTAGCTACCTTATCAAATGCGATGGACGTTGGCAACCCCAGCAACTGGGTGCGTATTGCCGACCTTTTTAAAGATGATGCCGATAAGCTTAAAACGTTAATAAAAGGCTACAGCTATACCGACGAGGAAACCAGCACCGCTATACAAAGCATTTACGATAGCTATAAATATGTAGCCTGCCCGCATACAGCAATTGCCTGGCGCGCCTTAAAAGACTATCAGCAGGATGCTAATAATGAAGCAACCGGCATATTTTTATCCACTGCGCATCCATGCAAATTTCCTGACGTTTACGAAGGCGAGGTTGCGGCACATGTTGAAGTTCCGGAGCAGGTTAAGGCTTTACAATCCAGAGGTAAGCAAGCGGTTGCCTTGGGTAAGGATTTTGAAGGATTTAAAGGCTATTTGCTGAAGAACGCGTAGGTTACACGCCGGCCATATTTAAGAACCCGCAAAATCACGATCGCGGGTTTTTTTGTTGGCAGATGTAATAGCGGATTCAAGCATCGCCGTTGCTCAAACATTAAAGTTGTAAATATTCCGACAACCTGCAGGCTCAATTTAAACAAAAACATTGTTTTTTAGTTATTTTGGTTGTTGATTTTAAAACCTGTCATATTACTATGGTATTTGCCGACGGAGAAGACTTACATAAAACCATACTAACTGCGCCTATCGGCATTTGTGTACTGAACGCCGACACGTTGGTGACGGAGATCGTAAATGATAAATTCCTCCAGGTTGCGGGAAAGCACTACGATGAAGTTTTCGGCAAACGCTATTGGGAGGTATTCTCAGAAACCAGGCCTTATCACGAGCCGGCAATGGCCGACGTTATAAAAACCGGCGAACCTTTTTATGGAAATGAAGTAGAGGTAACGCTTACCCGACACGGCCATATAGAAAATATCTTTGTAACCTTTGTTTACTCGCCTGTAAAAGATAAAGCGGGTAAAGTAAGCAAAGTATCGGTTTGGGTTTTAGAAAACACACAACAGGTTACAGAACGCGAAAAGGAAGTTGCAGAAAAACTGGCTTTTAGACGCGAACGAGACAGGTTTAAAAGTTTCTTTATGCAGGCACCCGCGGGTATCTGCATCCTGCGCGGCCCTCAACTTGTTTACGAGTTGGTTAACCCGGTTTACCAGCAATTTCTGCCTGGGCGTACCTTATTGGGGCGCCCCATATTTGAGGCTATGCCCGAACTTGTGGGCACACCTTTGCAGGATATTATAGTAAATGTTTATAAAACCGGCGTGCCGTTTGAAATGAACGAACTGCTGGTGCCCATTGCTGAATACGAAGGCGGGCCTACACAGGATCGTTACTTCAGCTTCAGCTATCAGCCCTGGCGGGATGAAAACGACCACGTTGACGGAATATTGGCTATAGCATTTGATGTGACCGGCATGATGACGGTTCAGCAGCAATTGCGTGAGGCCCGCGAACAGGCCGACCGGCAAAAGCGCATTTACGAAACCATTACATCAGAAACACCCGACCTGATGTATGTATGGGATCTGGATTATAAATTTACCTACGTTAATAAAGCGCTGCTTAACATGTGGGGCAAAACCTGGGATACGGCAGTTGGTTACGGCTTTAGAGACCATGGTTACGAAGAATGGCACGCTACCATGCACGAGCGTGAAACGGACAAGATAGTGGCTACCAAACGGCCTTTACGCGGCGAGGTTGCCTTTCCGCATGCTACATTGGGCCGGCGCATTTATGATTACATTCTGGTACCTGTATTTAATGAGCATGGCGAAGTGGAGGCCATTGCCGGTACTACCCGCGACGTAAGTGAAAGAAAATTATTAGAAGAGGAACTGGCTAAAAGCTCAGAAGAATTACAGGCCATCAACGAAGAAATGGCCGCAACTAACGAGGAGCAGGCCGCATCTAACGAAGAACTAACGGCCACCAATAACCAGCTGGCCCTGGTAAATGAGCAATTGCTGGAAGCACGGCAGAAAGTGGAGACAAGCGAGACGGCACTTCATTTAGCCATTGAAGCTTCCGACTCGGGCACTTACTCCATGAACACCAAAACACTGGAATTTTATGCTTCACCACGTTTAAAAGAGTTGCATGGTTTCGGGCGTGATGAAAACGTTACTTATGAAGACCTTGTAGGGCAGATACGCGAAGATTACCGGCAAATTGCACATGACAAGGTACAAGCAGTACTTACAAAAGGCACCAAATTCGATCTTACCTTCCCGGTAATAGGCTTTCATGATGGCAAACAGCGCTGGCTGCGCTCCGTTGGCACTTTTCAGCAGGTCACTAATAGCTCAGACACTTATTTTGCCGGCATTACCAATGATGTAACCGAGCAAAAAGAAGATGACCAGCGCAAAAACGATTTTATAGGTATGGTTAGCCATGAGCTAAAAACCCCGCTAACATCACTTACCGCTATAGTGCAGGTTGCCAACTCCAAATTAAAAAACAGCGAAGATCCGTTTTTAGCCGGAGCAATGGAAAAAGCCAATTTACAGGTTAAGCGGATGAGCAAAATGATCAACGGGTTTCTGAATGTATCGCGCCTTGAATCTGCAAAACTGTTAATAGACAAGAAGGCGTTTGATCTGCACGGGCTGATTGAAGATGTTGTTAAAGAAACAGCGCTAACCGTTTCTACGCACCAGATCACGGTACACCAATGCGATAGCGTAACGGTTAATGCCGACGCCGACAAGATAGGCTCTGTGGTTACCAACCTCATCAGCAATGCTATTAAATACTCGCCTAAAGGAAAATCAGTAGAAATTACGTGCGAACTGGTAGGAGACAAAGTACACGTAAGTGTTAAAGATGAAGGCATTGGCCTGTCAACCGAGGACAAAGCAAAAGTGTTTGAACGCTATTTCCGTGTGGAAAGCAGCAATACAAGGCACATTTCGGGTTTTGGCATAGGTTTGTACCTAAGCGCCGAGATCATCCACCGCCATGACGGAGAAATATGGGTAGATAGTGAACCCGGCGAAGGGTCTACTTTTTATTTCAGTTTGCCGCTGGCTAAAGAATAAGCGCTAAATACCCTGGTTAACAATCAGATTTAACGTTTGCAGATTACGCACGGCATCGCCCATGGTGTTGTTAAAATAGGTATAAACGGTTTTACCTTCTTCCAACCATTCGCGTATGTAACCGGCGTATTCGTACAATAGATCGTCAGGATAGCTGCCGCGATATTTCCCGCCCGGTCCGTGAAAGCGCAGGTAAACCGTATCGGCTATATCGTAATAATGCAAGGGCGTAGCCGAGGCCGGAATATCCTGAAGTACAATACTGATCTTATTGCTTTCGGCAAACTCAAACAGATGGTCTGTATACCATGACGCATGCCGTACTTCTATTGCTATCTGCCAGCCGCGGTCGGCATCGGCCTCTAAAACACAGTTAACAAGATGTTGCAATTGCGGCATGAGGCCTGCCTTTGCCGACGGGGGCAACTGGATAAGTAGGCAACCCTTTTTGTTACCTGCTGCATTAATAGCTGCCATAAAGCTATTAACACGCGCAACATCAAAAATCAATCCCTTTTCGTGGGTTATTCCGCGCCACAGCTTGTAAGTAAACTTAAAATTTTCACCAACTTCCTGCGCCCACTTGTTTACGGTACGGGCAAGCGGTATTTTGTAAAATGAGGAATTTACCTCAATGCTATTATTCAAAGACGCGTAATAATTCAACCTGCTTTTGTCTGAAAACTCCGGCGGGTAATATGTTTTATTAGGCACGGGCAATACCAGGCCACTTGTGCCGGAAAAATAGTTGGTCATTAATAACGCTTTGTTATAATAACGGCGCGGATACTTTATGGTTTTAGGCTGGCGGTTAAATTAGCTTGCCTTAATTTTGCCTGAGATGAGGTTCCTGATCCGCAGCTGAAAGACTTTTTCAAGCAAATAAGCCATCATAATTATTAACGCAAACAACAAGCTCAACTTTATTAAATATCCCATTAAAGGGTTGCCTGCAATATTAATGCGCCCTACCAGGTAAAGCAAGGGTGCATGTATAATATAAATGCCATAAGATATACTCCCCAGCCAGGCACCTATACGCACCATCGCGCGGCCCAACCCCTCAATAACCGGCCAATTGACGAACCTGAATATTAAACTTAACCCCAGATAGCCTACCGGTGCAGCAAACGCCATGGCGTGTTCACGCGCGGGTTCTGTTAATGCCACATACACGCTGTACAGCAAGGGCATCAACAACAAAGTAAACCACCAACCCTCATGCTTCAACTTACGCCCTGAAAACACCAAAACGGTATACAGACAATACGGTAGCAGCGCCAGGTCCTGGTAGCCCAAAACAATGGCCATGCCCCCTATGCCCGGTGGCGTATCGGGCAAATGTTGTTTAAATAACAAAAATCCGGCGCTATCTCTTAAAGCCGGCAAACCCGACCGGGTTATCATTTGGTCTGTTGCCAATATAAAAAAAAGGGCGCTTAACAGTTTGGCGTGGTCAACTTCTGCTTGTTCTGCAGTAAAATATTTAGCTATACAAGCGCCACCCATCCAAAACGCAAAGCCTAACAGGTATAAAGAAACAATGGGTGGGTAAAGCTGTAATTGAAAACAATAATTGCATACCGCTAGCAGCATAGATAACACCAATACCGCTATAAAATTTAAACGGAAGAATATCAGCGGTATAAATAACAGGTAAAAAAGCATCTCAAAATGCAGCGACCAGGTTGGCCCGTTCTCAGCAAACGGAGAAGTGATCAGATCCTGCATCATTGCAAAGTTCCAGAAAATAGCCGAAGCTGAGTAGTGAAAACCGGCTATAATCAGCGTGACAAGCAGCGCTAAAAAATAGATGGGATATATCCTTAACAGTCTTTTCTTTACATAATTAATTATCTGGGCATAGTTAGCCATACCCTTATTACTAATGGTAATTACATATCCGGATAGTACAAAAAATACCAGGAGAAACAAATGAGGAGAAGGGGAGAACACCACTAAAGGCATAGGGGTATATTGTCCGTTAAGTGTCCAATGCCCTATAACAACAAAAATGGCTGCATATCCTCTTAACGCCTCCAGGTTTATATTAATAGGTTGGTTAATAGGCATTAAAAATGCAGCTAACGTTAAATTTATATCTACTATAAAAATAGCAATAAAATCTATTTGGTCAACAGGTACATTGCCGGTACATTATCCATTCCCAACCCGCTGCGCTTCATCCCCGGCGCTGCCTTCGCTGCGGCGGTTAGTTTTATAAGCCTTGCCAAAACGGTAGGTAAAGGACAACGTTACTACACGCGTGTCGCGCTTCATTTTAAAATATTCCTCGGCGTTAGGAAACTGCGTTAACCCGTGCATTATGTTTGAATATAATACATCGCGTGCGGTAAAGCGCAGCGTGGCGCGTTTTTTAAGTACCGGCCTCGCAATACCGGCCGATAACTGCCCGGTAGGATACAATAATTCCTGCACATCATTACGGGCACGGGTAGTGTACGCGCCTGATAGTTCGGCAGTGTAAATTTTTGCTATGGTAAACTGGTTGTTAGCGCTAATGCTTAGTTGATTAATATCGCTTGTATAGGTATTGCCGTTAAAGCCGCGCAACTGTTTGTAGTTATAAACCGCCTGCGCCGTAACAGACCACCACTTAAATGGCGATGCCACAACTGTTTCGGTAACACCAATGGTGTAAGTATGGCCAACGTTGCCCTGGGTATACAATAAAATTCCTTTTTCCTTATCAGCTAAAAACAACTGCGAAAAATAATTGTCAATGCTGCTGTATGATACAGTAGTGGTTAACAGGCTTTTGTATTGGTGGCTCAACTCAAAGTTCCAGGTATATTGTGGCAGCAAAAAGGGATTACCTGTTTGATACGTGTATTTATTGATAATGAAATAAAACGGATTAAGGTTTTGAAAGTTCGGCCTGTCAATCCGCCTGCCTACATTTATAGTAAAACTGTTTAATGAATCAGCCGCGTAGGTAATACATCCGCTTGGAAACAAGCCGTTGTAATTACGCGAAAAAGAGGAATCTTTTTGTACCGCGTTGCCCAGCTGGTGCCCGCTGTATCCTGTATTTTCATAACGCAACCCTGCCTGAAAGCTGATCTTTTTGTATTTCTTTTCTATAGACGCGTACAGCGCGTGAATGCTCTCGTTATATAAAAAGTGATTGCTTTTAATATTATCGGCTACCCAGTTACCGTTCTTAAAATTCTGGTACAATGCCAGGTTATCTGTATGGGTTGATGATGATTTCCACCCCGCCTGCAAAGTGGCATCCTTCGGTAGTCTGTACGTATAGTCTGCCTTCCCCGATAAAATTTTTATGGTGGAAGGGATATTTCCGCGCGATTGCTGGCTGTAACCTTGCGCGCCCGACCGCCGGTTGTCAAAAGCCTGATCGCTTTGAATATCATAGCCGAGCCAGTCAAAATCTGCCGACACGTCCTGACGGTCTGAAATGGTATGACGAAGATTTAAATTTAGAGACCCATTTTTAAAACGGCTGCCGCTGCTGTTATCAGTATAAATTGCCGAATCGGTTACACCCGCCGGGCTTAACCAGGTGGCCACAGATCTGTTAAATCCCTGCCGTTTAACCTTTGTGCCGCCCAGCACCACACCTATAGTAGTTTTTGACGATAGATTATAATCAAGCCCCGCTTTTACCGTGTTGTTTAAAAACGTCCCCGAAAAATAGCCCGGCTGATCCAGTTGAGAAACCACTTTGTTTTGCGCATCAAAGTATTTTCGTAATGCATACAGATCTGTAAGGTACTCGGTATAGTTCATGCTATAATTTAAAAACAGGTTTACCTTGCCTGTGCGGTAGTTAAGCACCAGGCTGTTGTTGTTTTTAGGATAAACGCCATGCCCGCCGGCAACAGTAAAATTGCCGTTAAAGCCTTTTTCTTTTGTCTTTTTTGTTTTGATGTTGATTATACCCGCGTTCCCACTGGCATCATAACGCGCCGTTGGACTGGTGATCAGCTCGATCTGGGCAACCTGTGCTGAGTTCATGCTGCTTAATAAATTATTCAGCTCTGACCCTGAAAGATAGGTGGGTTTATTATCTATCAGCACCAGCACGCCTGTTTTACCCTGTAAGGCTATCCCGCCGTTACGGTCTACCGTAACGCCCGGCGATTTTTCTAAAACCTCCAAAACCGTTGCGCCCACATTGGTGGCAGAGGCGGCAACATCCACTATCATTTTACCCTGCTCCATGCGCACAAGCGGAGGCTTGGCAATGATATTTACTTCCTGTAAAGTTTTGTTATGGGTTTTGACAGTGTCTGTCTTAAGCGTATCAGCAGACTGAGCATAGGCAGCCATACGGAGTAGTAAAAAGCCAATTACGGCAACCGGGCATTTAAAGGATCTGATCAGCATTTGGTTAATAGACGCTGATTTTTCCGCGGTGTTACAAAATCTTTAAACCTGCTCGTTGTATCTGTTAATTATTTTGCTGCCGCTTCCTGTACTTTTAGCCTTATGCCTACCCCCACCGCTATCAACATTAATATGGCTGCCAGAAAAAACGCGGCCGACTGTGTTATACCCAAAGCCAATCCTGCTATAATTGGACCGGTAGCCTGGCCTAACGAAGTGTAAGACTGATTAATACCCATTATTTCGCCCTGCTCAGTGGTTTTACTTTCGTCGGCTATAATGGCGTTTAGCATTGGATTGCGTAAACCATTGAACAAGCCATAAATACCAATGCCTATGGCGAACGGTATTACAGCGTTTACAAAGCCGGTGAAGACCATCGCCCCAACACAAATTACTGTCGAGATAAGCAAAATTATGGAACGCCGGGGTATTAACCTGGTGATAAACGGAACTGCAAGCTGCGTAAGAATACCGGTTACACCAAAGCCCGCGTAAAAAATACCCACCTGTGTGGGGGTAAGTTTAAGCGCGTCGGTACAAAAGGTCTGAAAACCTATCAGCATAACCAATTGCGCGGTGGTGAGTAAAAACCCGGTACAAACTGCCGCGCCGATAACAGGCTGCTTCAGTACCGTAATTAGTGATTTAAACGCGAATGACTTCTTTTTAACACGCTTTTTTGCAGCGCTGTTTGTCTCCTTTAAAAATATCATGCTTAAAAGCGCCCCTGTAAGCGAAAGCGCTGCTGCAACAAAAAACGGAACGGCCATCCCCAAACTGCTTAACAAGCCCCCCACGCCCGGCCCTATTACGCTTCCGATACCAAACGCCGAGCCCAGGATGCCAAAATATTTTGCCCGGTTTTGTTCTGAAGAAATGTCTGTTACTATAGCTTGCGCAACGGATATATCGCCGCCGGTAAGTCCGTCAAGTGCCCGTGCAATAAACAGCATCAGTAAACTCCCGGCCAGGCCGAATAAGCTAAAGGATATAGCCGTACCTATAAGGCACCCAACCAGCAACCATTTTCTGCCAACGCGATCTGACAGTGAACCCAACAGCGGCGTAGCAAAAAACTGCACGATAGAGAAAGTAGCAGTAAGCCAGCCCAGACTTGCTTTGGTAAGACCGAACTGTTTACCATAGGAGTATATTAACGGTATCATCATACCAAACCCCATGGAATCAATGATACAAATGAATACCAGGATCCAGAGTATCCTTTTCATGCTCCTACCCTACCAATTATATTATCAGGATTGCGCGTTACCGTTGTTATGCAGCACTTCGTGCCTTAACAGTGCCTCACGGTCGGTTTTTGGCGCTTTAGCCGTGTGGTGCAGATAGTCTTGCGGGTCTTCATCCTCATCAGACTCATCCACATCCCGGTCAAAATACCCGGCTAATTGCTGCCGCACTGCTGTGCCGCTCTCGGTTAAAAATAAATAGGCTAAACTTGCTGCTGCGGCCCCAATGGCTATGCCTGCTATTAACAGCGTGTTACTTTTCTTTTTAAAAGGATTTTTCATGGTTATAGATGCTTAGTACCATACCAATAACCCATCATTTCTCACAATGTTTGCTGCTAATTGCGGAGGGCGTGATCCTGAATAACATTTACATAAAAGCGGGACAAAAAATCGCCATTTCTCAACACATTGAAAATTAGCAGATTAAACAACATTTAAACGTAATTTTCCTGACGAATAAGTAGTCTCACTTTGTCCCACGCAACAATTGCAAACTACTAACAGTCAAATACTTATTCAAAATATTGTCCCAACTTGTCCCACTTTGTCTCACCTTCACGCGAGACAAACACGTACCTTATAACGGCAAGCTGAAGTAAAAGGTAGAGCCCTTGCCTACTTCGCTTTCCAGCCATACCCGGCCCCCGTGGCGCTCAATTATTTCGGCGCTCAGATAAAGCCCTATACCAAACCCCGAAATATGGCGGGTATCGTTGCTCTCCACTCTGTAATAACGGTCAAATATCCGCTCGGCATCAGCGGGGTGTATGCCTATGCCTTCATCCTGCACGCTAACAATAATTTCATTATCATCGCGTTGGCAAGCTATTTTGATGTTTGTGCCGTTTGCTGAGTACTTTATAGCGTTACTTATAAGGTTGGATATTACCGATTGGATCTTGTCCTGATCTGCATTTACTTCAACCGCCCGGCAGTCATCAACGTTAATTGTATGGGTGGTGTTGGCAACCTTCATTTCGTCGGCAACATCCAGAATAAGCATCTGTAAATCAAACAGCTGCTTCTCTATCAATATTTTCCCGGATTCCAGCCGTGAGATATTCAAAAAGCCATTGATCATCGTGGTCATGCGCCTTACCTGCTGATTGGCTTTTTGCATAGCACCCGAAAGGAAGGTATCGTCGGTATCGTTTAATTTAACCTTTGCTACCTGCAATATGGCGCTTAGCGAGGTTAGCGGCGTTTTCAACTCATGGCTTACCATCCCGATAAAATCATTTTTACGGGTTTCATCCAGCTTTCTTTCTGTAATGTCGCGTGCTATTTTTGACAAGCCGATAATGTTTCCCTCCGCGTCTTTCACAGGTGATACGGTTACCGAAACATCAATCAACCTTCCATCTTTAGTTAATCTCTTGGTTTCAAAATGCTGCACCCTTTCGCCGCCTTTTAAACGGCCAAGTATAATAGGCTCCTCTTCATACCTATCGGGTGGGATGATTTTATAAATTGTTTCACCTATCATTTCTTCGGCTGTAAATCCAAAAATACGTTCGGCGGATGTGTTCCAGCTTGTAATAACGCTATCAAAGGTTTTGCTCACGATGGCGTCATCTGAGGACGCTACAATTGCCGCCAGCTTAGCAGTTTTCTCTTCGGCCTCCTTTATTTCGGTAATGTCAAATGCCGTACCTATGAAACGCGTAGCCTGTGTCTCATCAAAATACACCGTTCCCTGAACCTTTATCCAGCGCATTTGCTCGTTATCAAAACGTATAATGCGATACGTCAGGTCGTATTTGCCTCCGCTGTCAGGTTGCATAGCGCCGGCTATCTGCTCTTGTACCCACTCATAGTCGTCGGGATGAATGTGGGCAGAAAAAGTTTCAATAGTAGCAGGCTCGTCGTCGGGTATGCCATAAATATCCCTTAATTCCTTAGACCAATATAATTCGCCGGTTGGCGGGATATACTCCCATGTACCCAGGTTGGTAGACTCTATGGCCATACGCAACCTTGACGCGCTTGCGGCAAGTTCTTCATTGGCCTTTTCAAACCGCTGCCTGCTCTCGTTCAATTCATCATTGGTGTTGGCCAATTGGTCATTAATTGCCTGCAATTCTTCGTTAGATGCTGCAAGTTCTTCGTTAAGCGCGGCCAATTCGTCAGAACTCTCTTCTACCTGCTGTTTAGCTAAAACCGCATCGGTTACATCAGCAGCCGTATTCATTACACCGTATATTTTTCCCTCCTGATCTGTTAAAGCCGTAAAACTGTAATTAAAATAATAGGTTCGCGGTTGCCCGTCAACCACCAGGTCTACCTGTTGATTACGCGCGTGAAAGGGCTTGCCGCTGGTATATACGTTATCCAATTGGGTAAAAATCGCCTGATCTGCCAGTTCGGGTAAAAGATCCCTGTATTCCCGGCCTATTACGTTCTGACCCTTGCCAAATACATCAATAATAGCCTGGTTGGCAAAGGCAATGCGTAACTCTCTACCCATATATACCCCTATAGGGAAAGGTGCATTTTCAACTATTGCGCGTACCCTATGTTCGCTCTCTGCCAGCTCATAAACTATCTTTCGTAGATTGCTCTGACTGGATGATAACTGCTCATTGCTGGTAACCAGTTCGTCGTTCGAACTGGTTATTTTTTTGTTGGTCTGGTGGATTTCCTGCAGCGATAAAACTTTTTTTGTGGTTTCATTACATATCACTAACACGCCATGGATATTCATTTCCTCGTCGGTTATGGGGCTGTAGGAAAAATCGAAATAAACGTCCTCTTCGTAACCGTTACGGTCTAACTTTAGCTTAAAATCCTGAAAAGCCACCGCCTCACCGTTCATCACCTTTTCAAATAAAGGCTTAAGCACATCCCAGGCTTCAGCATAGGTTTCATAAACGGGACTGCCCAAGGCTTTCGGATGCTTGTTCCGCCCTAAAATTGGTCTGAAGGCGTCGTTGTATAATTGTATAAGGTCCTTACCCCAGCAAATCATCATCGGCGACGGCGTATTAAGCATGATGCCTGTCTGTTGTTTCAACTGCAGGGGCCACGTGTGGGGCACGCCCAATACGTTAGCATGCCAGTTAAATGTAGCTATCTGCTCTGCCGCTTCACCACCATTTCGCAGAAAAGGCAACGCTGAATTTTTAGAATGATGTTCAGACATTAAGGATACAGTTCAGAAAGTTTGCAATTTGATTAAATGGTTCAAGCAACGCGCACACCTATAACAACTTATAGGTGTAGTTGTTTGGGGTTATCGTTTTTTAAAATAAAGTGGCTCTCATCAACCCACCTCCCTTAGCATGTTATGTTCTTTTTTAAACTCGAGCGGGGTTTTGTTCATTAATTTTTTAAAGTAGCGATTAAAGTTGGATAAGTTGTTAAACCCACTGTCATAACATACTTCGTAAATAGTCATGTCTTTTTCTAATATCAGGTTACAAGCGTGAGCTATCTTTACTTCCAGTAAAAAATCCTGCAGGGTTTTACGGGTTTTTGATTTAAAATAGCGGCAAAACGCCTTGGCGCTCAGGTTGGCAACCGATGCTATCTCTTCCAATGTTATTTTTTTCTGAAAATTGTCTGATATGTACTGGAACACCTTGTTTAACCTGTCAGCTTCCTGCCATTCAATTTTTTCGGGCTGATAAATGGTATTAATGTACTCGCGTTCCTTGCTGGTGGCTATTTTTTCCAGAATATTCAACAAAGTCATTATACGTTCTAAACCACTGGCTTCTGTCAGTTTATTTATCAGCGTTTTAACCTGCGCCTTTGTGCTACCTGTTATTTTTATGCCCTGTTTGGCTTTCTCAAGCAGCGTCTCTATGTTTTTTAGTTCGGGCGTATTAAAAAACTTGTCGCCTAAAAAATCATGCTGAAAATAAATTACAGTTACTTCGGCCTTTAATTTTGATTCATCCACAAAATATTCAGGGTCGCATCGCCACATGTGGGCCAGGTTAGCACCAAACAAGCACAGTTCGTCAGGTTCAAAGCGATGCACATCATTACCTATAAACCTTGTACCTCTGCCTTTATGAATATAGATCAGCTCAATTTCCGGATGAAAATGCCATTGGTTATAAAAGTTTTTGTCCTTGTTCTGGTAAATAGAAAAGGATGATTCTGGTTTATGCGGAACTTTCAGCAGGTGTGGTTTCATCATCAAAAGATATAAAATCTACAATATTGATATTCTTTTTTTCAAATATATGTTACTATAGTATCACTTTTTGCGAATTGGTTGGAAATTATTTCTACTTTAATAGGTGAAATTTGAAATAGAACAACAGCCGTAATATGGTGGGCATACTGCGGCGGGTTCTGTAAACCAACAATTGCTTAAAGTTTTTTACGTTATATTTTAACTTGTGCTGTAAAGTACAGTCAAAACGTTTGTAAGGGCGGGTAAGGTGGTTAAGATGTGTGCATTGACAATTTTGAGTGCCAGTTTAAAACCAATTTCAATAAATACCAATTAAACCAATTAACCTAATTTAAAATTTTGAGAACATGAAAGTTTCATTAATTGCTCTGATGCTTGTTATCGGGTTTGTACTAACCCTGCACCTTGCCATGAATGGTAAGGTAGGCTCTATTCTAAAAAACGCGGAGATGGGCAACGCTATTTTTTGGACCATTGGTGCCTGCACCGCTATTATTATTGGCTTTACGCATTGGGAACCTGCTGTATTTACACGCTTAGGCGAAGTACCAAAATGGTTGCTTACTGCTGGTGTAATGGGCGGGGCACTTGTATTTGGTATAGCGTATGCTTTCCCAATATTGGGGCCGGGTCGCGCTACCGTATTAATGGTATCTGCACAGGTAATATCGGGTTTAGTTTTTTCACACTACGGATGGTTTGCAGAACAAGCCGATCCAATATCATATACAAAAATTGGCGGCGCTTTGTTATTGTTAGGCGGCACAGCGTTAGTAACATTCGGTAAGTAGCGTATAATAAATTTTAATACCATGGAAAATTTAGATTCATTTAATCGCAGAGACTTTATGCGATTAGCCGGTATAGCCGGTGCGGCGACGCTTGCATCGCCCGGATTTGCATTTGCGGAAGCAAAAAAACGCAAATTCGAGATAGGCTCAACATTCATCCTTTGGGGATACGGCGGCAACGTGCTGGAGGCATCATTGAAAGATATCGGATCATTAGGTTATCATTCTTTTGAAACCTTTGGCCAGGTAATGGAAGAGTTTGAAAAGAAACCGGGCGGCCTTGCCGCGGTAATTGCCCAATACAAAGTGCCAATTGTATCAGCTTTTTGTACACATGATGTACTTGACCCTGCTAAAACACAGGCCGAGGCTGATAAATTGAGACGCTGGTGCAAAATTTTGAAAGCCAACGGCGGTAAGGTAATTGAGTACTGTGCCGGCGGTAGCCGCCGTGGTTACGACTACAAGAACTATAAAAAGAACCTTGTAGACTCGATGAACATGTATGGTAAGGTTGCACAGGAAGAAGGTTTGGTTGCCGCGTTGCACCCGCACACAGGTACGCCTATTGAAACAGAAGAGGAGATCTACTTCATAATGGAAAATGTGGATACCCGCTACATGAAATTTGGCCCTGATGTGGGCCAGATCCAAAAAGGTGGCGGCGACCCGGTAAAGATCTGTAAAGACTTTATGGAACTGATTGAGCACGTTCACCTGAAAGATTTTGCCGGTGGCGATAATGGTTACCTGGGCTATTCTCCGCTTGGCGAAGGCAAGGTGCAGTTAGCAACCATTTTAGATATGCTGGAGAAGAAAAAGAAAAAAATGGCAGGTATGATAATGTTTGAACTGGATTATGATAACAGGGTTAAGCCACCGTATACACCTTTAGAGGCCGCTAAGATCTCAAGAGATTTTATGGCGAAACTTAATTACAAATTCGACGGAAAAACTATCTAAAATTCTATCAAAAACTAAATAATAAAAATACATGGTTCTGCTTACACGGCTAAGCAGGCCATGTATCATCTAAAAACAAAACATGGAAATTTTAAGCAATTACATTAGTAACAAATGGGTAACCAGTAAGGAAACCAACACCACCGATGTTATAAACCCTGCCACACAGGAAGTTTTAGGAAAGGTGCCTTACGGAATTGGTACGGCAACTGACGTTGATACAGCGGTAAAAGCCGCGCACGAGGCCTACAAGCAGTGGAGCCAGGTGCCGGTGATGAGAAGAGTGCAACCTTTGTATAAACTAAAACAATTGCTTGAAGAAAATGCAGAGGATATTGCCAGAACCATTACGTTAGAGTGCGGAAAATCTTTAGCCGAGTCTCGCGGCGAGATACAACGCGCTATAGAGAACGTTGAGGTTGCCTGCGGTACGCCGATGCTTATTCAGAGTGAATTTTCAGAAAATATTGCCGGTGGCGTTGATGAGTTTATGATACGCCAGCCTTTAGGTGTTTGTGCTTGTATTGCTCCGTTTAACTTTCCGGGGATGATCCCTTTCTGGTTCCTTCCTTACGCTATTGCATGCGGTAACTCTTTCGTTCTTAAACCATCAGAGAAAGTACCGTTAACTATGATGAAGGTGTTTAAACTGATAGAACAGATCGGTCTTCCGGAAGGAGTTATCAGCCTGGTACACGGCGGCAAAGAAACTGTTGACGCTTTCTTGGATCACCCACTGGTCAAAGCTATCAGCTTTGTGGGTTCATCAAAAATTGCGCAATACGTATATGGTCGCGGTGCCGCTAACGGCAAGCGCGTACAAGCCCAGGGCGGTGCCAAAAACCCGGTAGTTGTTTTACCTGATGCAGATATTGACATGTCTGTACAGATAATTACCGACAGCGTTTACGGTTGCGCCGGACAACGTTGTTTAGCGGCATCAAACATTATTACCGTTGGAGACAGCGGTCATATTAAAGAGGCTTTATATGAAGCCGCTAAGAAAAGAACAACCGGCTATGGTTTGGATGAAGCCAACGAAATGGGCCCGGTTATCAGCGCGGAAAGCAAATCTCGTGTTGAATACCTCATTGGTAAAGCCGAAGCCGAAGGCGCTAAAGTTTTATTAGATGGCCGTAAAGCCAGCATAACAGGCTTTGAAAAAGGAAACTTTGTATTGCCAACCATTCTGGAAGGTTTGCCATTGGGTGGCGAAGTGATCAAAACAGAGATTTTCGGCCCGGTAATGAGCCTTATCCAATTAGATACTGTTGACGATGCTTTAAACTTTATCAATGGTAATAACTATGGTAACATGGCTTGTTTGTTTACCAACAGCGGTGCCAACGCACGCAAATTCCGCAGTCTGGCTAATGCAGGTAACATTGGTATTAATATAGGTGTAGCTGCACCAATGGCGCAGTTCCCTTTTAGCGGTTGGAACGAAAGTTTCTTTGGCGATCTGCACGGTCAGGGCCGCCATGCTATTGAGTTCTTTACCCAAACAAAAGTGGTTATTGAAAGATGGCCAAAAGAGTGGGCAAGGAAATTTTAAAACAAAGCCCCCTCTAAATCTCCCCCGGAAGGGGAGACTTTTACTAAAAGGTCTCCTATATATAATGGGATATGAGCGCAGGGAAAGTCTCCCCTTCCGGGGGAGATTTAGAGGGGGCATATAATTATTTATTAACAAACATTAACCGGAATTATACATGTTTAAGAAAGCCTTTTGTCCGCCATTTAAGTTGCAGACAAAAATGAACTTTATGGGTATTGACTGTGTTGTAACCGACCTTAGTCATACTATTGCTACTACAGACCCTACATTTATCGGCCATCAGCGTACGCTGATATGGAACCACCTATCGCACGAAGAAACCCAGAAAATGGGCCTTACCAAACCGCCTTACTCGTATAAGGTGGTTGGTTTTACCATGTGCGATCACTCTAACACCCACGTTGACGCGATCAACCACGTGGTGAATGAGCCTGATGCACGCGCGGTTAATGAACTGCCTTTGGAATGGTTTATGGCTCCCGGCGTTTGGTTTGATTTCTCGCACAAAGAACCAAGCAGCTACATTACCAAAGCTGATATTGAAGAAGCTATTGCAAAAACCGGTGTTACCATTAAGCCACAATCCGTAGTGTTGTATTACACCGGCTGGTACAAAAAATGGAACGACAATTTTGGCTATATCCGCGATTATCCGGGTGTTGACCGCAGCGCCATTGAGTACCTGAACGATCTGGGTGCCATAAGCATTGGCGCTGACGCACCGAGTATTGACAGCTTTAACGAAGTGGCGGTTGTTAAAGAACAGCCTGCACACATTGTTTGCCGCGAAAGAGAGATCTTAAATATCGAAAACCTGGCCCAGGTGGATATGATACCTGCGCACGAGTTTTGGTTTGTTGGTTTACCGCTAAAAATTAAAGGTGGCTCAGGCTCTCCGTTCAGGGGTGTTGCTATAGTTCCCGAAAGTAATATCAAATAGTTATGAGTTTACCTAACCAGATGGACGCTGTTGTATTAAAAGGCGTTCGCGATTTCGAAATACAAACAGTTCCTGTACCACAGCCTGATGCCGATGAGGTGATCTGTAAGGTGGATACCACTTTTATTTGCGGTACCGACCCACATATTATAAACGGAGATTTCCCCGGCTTTTGGCCAACAGGATACCCGTTTATACCTGGCCATGAGTGGTCTGGCACCATTGTACAATCAGGCCCTAAGGCGCTTAGCCTCGGCTGGAAAGAGGGCGATCGTGTTTGTGGTATTTCACATTGCGGTTGCGGTTATTGCGCCAACTGTATGAAGGGCCGTTTTAACAACTGCTTAAACTACGGGCACGAAGAGCGCGGTCACCGTCAATACGGGCACTATACACCGGGCGCTTACGCCCAATACATGCGTACGTCAGTAAAAAGTATTTACAAGGTGCCTGATTCAATGGATCTGGAATATGCGGCTTGTGTTGACCCGTTGAGTATTGCATTATACACCGTTAAACGTTCGCGCTTACAGCCGGGTGATGATGTACTGATATTAGGTACCGGCCCGCAGGGCTTAATGGCTATACTTTGCGCCAAAGCGTTAGGTGCCGGCAGAATATTAGCAGTAGGCAGCGGCGAGCGTTTGAAAAAAGCGGAAGAACTGGGTGCTATCCCTATCAGCTATAAAGAAGGTGATGTATTAGCGCAAATAAAAGCGTTGACCAATGGCCTGGGTGTTCCGGCTGTGTTGGAATGCGCAGGTACTGCCGAGTCTATCCATTTGGCTTGTTTGGCAGCTTCAAAAGGTGGTGTAGTATCAATGATCGGTATTCCGCATGCTGACCCGGCATTGCCTATAAAAAGGATAGTACTGGACGAAGTGGAACTGATTGGCAACCGCGCCAACCCTAATACTGCACAGGAGGCTATTGATCTGTTGGTAAATGGCCGTGTAGACCTTACTCCTTTAATGACGCATCGCTTTGCACTTAAAGATTTTGCTACAGCGCTGGATGTATTTGAAGGCAGAAAAGAAGGAGCCATAAAGGTAGCTACCAAGCCAAACGGAATGTAATCTATTAGTATTTGATCAAATTAAATTAAACCAATATGAGTAACAAAGTAATGATAGTAAGCGGCGGAGCATCAGGATTGGGCCTTGCGGCTGCTGAAAAATTTGCCAGAAAGGGATATGATATCGTTATCTGCGACATCAATGACGAAAAAGGCGCTATAGCGGTTGAAAAGGTAAAAGCTATAGGCACTAATGCTATTTATTGCCACTGCGACATATCAAATAAAGAAGAAGTACAAAAAGCAGCCGAGGCTGCAAAAAAACAATATGGCCGCGCCGATGTGTTGATCAACAACGCGGGCTTAGAAGTTCGCGGCAGCATTACACAATGCACCGAAGACGACTGGACACGTTTATATGACATCAACCTGAAAGGTATGTATTACATGACCAACGCTTTTGCCCCAATGATGTTTGCACAGGGCAAAGGTGCCATTGTAAACACCGGCTCAATATTAGGTTACCGTACCGTGGGTGAGCGTGCTGCATATTCTTCATCAAAAGGTGCTATTGATACCCTAACCCGTAGCATGGCGTTTGACCTTGCTGAGAAGAACATCCGCGTTAACTGCGTGGTGCCAGGCGCAATTGATACTCCATTGCTGAGAGGTTCTATAAATGATTCTCCTGACCCTGCAGGCACCGAAGCCTTCCTTGGATCAAAAAGTGTTTTCGGCCGTATGGGAACATCAGAAGAAGTGGCCAACGTAATGTATTTCCTGGCATCAGACGAGGCATCGTTTGTAACCGGCGCAGCCTATTTTGTTGACGGCGGCTGGTCAATTATGTAATCAGATTATTGAAATTTAAAACGTATTGTTTTGATTTATTTAGAAGATAAAAAATCGTTACTAAACAAAGGGATCACCCACCTGCTTCAGGTTAAAGATTCTGATATAAGATTGCTAAACCTGTACCAGTGCAGGCACGCTATTGACAGCTCTATCCACATTGGTGGCGCTTCGTCGGCAACTATACCTATGGTTAGCCTGTTTTACGGCGGCATTATTGATGTTAATGTAGAGCAACCTACTGCTACAGATCAGGATATGTTTGTGCTGAGCAAGGGCCATGCTGTTGCTACATTGGCATCGATCTATTCAGATCTGGGTTATTTTGACAAGGCGGTATTAAAAAATTCGCGCTCCGTTAAAAGTATACTGAACGGACACCCCGGTCCGGTACTGCCCGGCGTACACGTTGCTACCGGCCCAATGGGGCAGGGTGTTGGTGTGGCACAAGGCTTTGCCATTGCCGGCCAGCGTTCGCCGCGGTTTGACGTTTATACCGTAACCGGAGATGGCGAGCTACAGGAGGGCCCCGTTTGGGAAACCGTAATGTTCGCGGGAGCCAAACGCCTGGATAACCTTTGTGTACTGGTTGACAACAACGGCGGGCAGCTGGATATAACCAGCACGCTGCACTTTCCGCATAACAGCTTAAGCGGCACTTTTGCAAGCTTTGGCTGGAAAGTAATTGAAGTTGATGCTACTAAATATCAGCCGGTTTATACTGCTTTACAGGAGTTTAAATATGGCGAACGCGATGGCAGGCCTACGGTCATTATCTGCAAAACAACTAAAGGTCATGGCGGCTTGTCAGACTATATGAATACGCACAAGGCTACCATTGCCACAGATATTTTAGACCAGGAAGATCAACTGCAGACCAGCCAACGTGCGGCTCGCGAGCAGGATTTCTTTAAGTTCTTTAATCAGTTAAACGACGAAGAATTTGCTGACGTGAGACTTACCATTTTAAAACATGCTCAAAAAATGGGGCTTAAGGTTAGCCACAATAAAATTGAAAATATAGATACCCCTGTTAAAACCCAAAAGGCACCCGTACGCGATAAAAAGATAAAATACAACGCGGCACAATTGCCAAAATTGGAAAAAGGAAAACCTTACGCTGCCAACAAAGTGATAGAGCTTTCTATGAAAGCTTTCGCACAGGACGAGCGGGTGTTTTCTGTTGACTCTGACCTCGCATCTACCAGCGGATTACAGTCGGGAATTGGATTTGTTGACAAGTACCGCGCGCTGAACGCCGGTGTAGCAGAATCTAACATGATGCTGCTGGGCGAGGCCTTTGCTATACTTGGCGGCAACGCCTGGGTAAGCACTTTCTGCCCTTTCTTTGATTGGAAGGTTATGCGCCGCATAGCAGTTGGCCACCAGGAACGTTTGGAGGTTATTGCCGAGGCGGATGGCTGGCTATCAGAAGGACACGGGCTGGATTACACCATGGTTGCAACCGCTGCTGATCTGGAAACACAATCAAACGGCGCTACCCACATGGGTAATGATGATGTGATGCTGTTTAACGAGGTTGCACAGTTAAATATCATTAATGCTTCTTGTCCGCAGCAGGTATTAGGTATTCTGAAATGGATAATGGAAGGCAATAAGGGTATGATCTACCTGCGTTTACTACGTGCGCCATCCAACGCTATTTATGATGCCGACTTTACCTTTGAATTTGGCAAAGCGTACAACGTTAAGCATGCTGACAATGCTGAGGCTACTATAGTTAGCTCTGGCCGCGGGGTATATGAGGCTTTGGATGCAGCGCAAAAGCTGGAGGCAGAAGGCATAACCGTTAATGTAGTTGACATGCCATCCATCGACGCTTCAGCTATTGTTGAGCTTTACCGCTCTGGCAAGCCGGTATTTATTGCGGAGCAGAATAACGGTTATCTGTGGTCGCATTTCCGTAAAGTATTGTTTGAGCAGGAAAGCAGCATTAATACCCGCCAGCTTATCGCCATAAACACAACTACCTTGGGCGGGTTGCACTACATCCACTCCGGTACTTATGCCGAGCTGGCAGCACATTACAACCTGAACGGCGCGGCTTTAAGCCAAACCATTTTAAACACTTTAAAAACAGTTTAATACGCAATTGATATGACCATTATAAACGAAGCCGACGTACCCGAAATAGAGCACCCGGGCAGATTTATGCGCTGGCTGGCCAGCGAAGATTCGCTTAAAGCCAACCATTTGTCTTGCTGTGTTATCCGCGTTCTGCCTGGTCAGGCGGTAAGGCCCGCGCATTCGCATCCGCAAAGCGAGGAGCTGATCTACATTGTAAAAGGCAATGGCAAGGTAATGATAGAAGGCGAAGTTGGCGAGGTGCGCGAAGGCTCGGCTATTTTGTTTGAGCAGGGCAAAGTACATATGCTGAAGAACACCGGCGATGTGGAAATGAAAGTGGTATGTTTCTTCGCTCCGGCCACCAATATTGATAATTACAAAATGTTTGAGGGAATAGATTTCCCTGAATAAAGACCTTTTTCGGTTGTTTTTAATGAGAGCCTTCCTGAGAAATCAGGCGGGCTTTTTTGTTGCTCAAAACCATCATTTGCAAAACCCCCGCTATTAAATTATTTTCGGGCAAATCCTTTATGTCACCAGTTATCCGCTTTGCCCTGCTCCTGCTATCAGTTGCCTTCACCACCAAAGTGATTGCCCAGGATGAGCACAAATTATTCTGGCACAAAGATAGCCTGCTAAAATGGAGCGACTTTAAGGGCCCAACAGACGCGTCGAGTAAATTCCACGCCTCAACCTTTTGTGAGATCTTCTCTAAATACAACTGGACGGTAAAAAACAACAAGTATATTTTTATATTCACTACCGGGAGCTACCTTAACACTTCCAGATCATGGTCTGTAAAAGAAAAACAAACACCTGAGTTGCTTCGGCATGAGCAGCTTCATTTTAATATAGCCGAGCTTTTTGCCCGGCGGTACCTGCAGTTGCTTAACAAAGCCGTCTATACATCAACATTTAAAACCACAATAGACCGGATAAACCAGGACAATTTACACACCCTGAAAGTTATGCAGGACCTATACGACGAGCAGACTTATCACTCAGAAGATAAATACATGCAAGCAAAATGGGAAGCTTATATTGCCAAACTACTCAACAGTAAAGGTTTGATTGATGCAGCCATGCTTCGCGGGCCTAAAAAATAGCGCACCTTTGGTTGGCGCCTTGCAAAACAAATTTTATATAATTTCCTTTTGTGTATATTCAGATTAGAATCAAGAGACAAGAAGTAAGATAAGTTGTCTTAACTCCTGGCTCTTAACTCCTGGTTCTTCACCCCTGATTCTCAAAAAAATGGCTATAAAAATTAAAGATCAACCTTTTTACATCCAAAGCACAGCGGTGCTATTCGGGTTGGTGTTGCTGGTGTATATTTTAGCAACGCTAACAGATATTTTAGTACCGCTTGCATTTGCGGCGTTTATAGCGGTATTGCTAAACCCGGTTGCCAATCGTTTGCAGCGGTATAAAATGTCAAAAGCTTTGTCAATAGGTATAACTTTGCTGGGGGCTTTAATAGTAGTAGCAGGTGTAGCTTATTTTCTGTCGTCGCAAATGGTTCAGTTTGGTACTTCGCTGCCTATGCTGAAGCAAAAATTTGCAGTGATAACGCATGATCTGAAAGAATGGGTACAGGCCACTTTAAACATCCCGGTTGCCAAACAGAACCAAATGCTTAATGACGCTTTGGGCGGCGGACAGGCAATGCTTGGCAAAACGCTGGGCGGGCTGATAGGCACTTTGGGCATTATATTTTTGCTACCGGTTTACGTGTTTTTTTTGCTGTTATACAAAACGCTTATTCTTAATTTTTTATACGAGGTTTTTGCCGAAGAAAACTCATCAAAGGTGGCAGAAGTTTTAAGCGAAACCAAAGTTGCCATACAAAGTTACATAGTAGGCTTGCTGATAGAGATGATAATTGTAGCTGTAATGAACTCGGCGGCCCTGTTGCTGCTGGGTGTTAAATACGCCATTTTAATAGGCTGCATAGGTGCTATACTTAACCTGATACCTTATTTAGGCGGCATTATAGCCATAGCCCTGCCTGTACTGATGGCCACCGTTACCAAAGATGGTTATTCAACGCAGTTAGGTGTAGTGATAGCCTACATTGTTATCCAATTTATTGATAACAACATATTGGTACCGCGCATTGTATCCTCAAAAGTTCAAATCAACGCCTTAATGTCAATCGTTGTTGTTTTGCTGGGTAATCAACTGTGGGGCATCTCGGGCATGTTTTTGTCTATCCCTTTTGTAGCTGTGCTAAAAATAATTTTCGACCGCATAGACGAACTGAAACCCTGGGGCAAATTATTAGGGGACAACATACCTACCCGGCACATTGGCGAAAGGCTGAAAGGCAGCGGCAGGAAGAAAAAGGAACTCACTACAGATCCTGATCAAAGTTAATACTATACAGTTCTTTTTTGTATTTTTATTCCTATCATTAATCAGGGCGCTGGAGATTCGCTGAAACACGTATTCGCACCTAAAAAAGCACTTTTGGCAACAATAAATTAATTACTACAATTTTAGTTTTTATATTAGTCCTGTATAAAACCTAAATTAATGAAGATTGCAATTGCGTCGATTGTCCTGTTTTTTGCATGTGTTTTTTCCTGCGCCGCTCAATCTCCCTACAACATAAAAGGTGTTGTTGTTGATACGGTTGACAAAGTAAAAATACGTGCTACAGTAACCGTTATCAATGCTAAAGATTCCATTTTAGTAAAATTTGACCGAAGCAACGGCGAGGGCGCATTTAATATAACAGGTTTACCTGCAGGCAACTTTTCGCTTTGGATAACCCATCCTGACTATGCTGACTATACAGAAAAATTCACGTTAGACGCTGCCAACCCTGAACACAATTTTAGCAGCGTAAATTTATTGCTAAGGGAGCGTGTATTAAACGAAGTTAAAATTAAGGGCAAGCCAATAGAACTTAGAATAAAAGGCGATACCAGCATTATTGACGCACGCGCCTACGTGATACAACCGAATGACAAGGTAGAAGACCTGCTAAAACAGGTGCCCGGGATGACAGTGGACAAAGACGGCAAGGTTACCTTTATGGGCGAACAGATAAAAAAATTTCTGGTTGACGGCGAAGAGTTTTTCGGCGATGACCCCTTACTGGTTACGCGCAACCTGCGTGCAGACATGGTTGACAAAATGCAGGTTTACGACCGCAAAAGCGACCAGGCCAGTATCACCGGTATTGACGACGGCGTTAAGGTAAAAACCCTAAATGTAAAGTTGAGGGAGGATAAAAAGAATGGCATGTTTGGTAAAGTTAGTGCCGGTGTTGGTAATAGCGGTTATTACAACGGCCAGGCCATGGCCAATAAATTTAAGGGCAACTATAAACTCTCTGTTTATGGCACAACCGCTAACAATGGCATTAACGGTTTGGGGGATGATGATGCCATGAAACTGGGTGCCGCATCAACCAACACAGTTACTTTTGATGACGGTAGCACGGGTACCTATTTTGGCAGCGGAGACGACATTGATAATTCTTACTACAATGGCCGCGGTTTTCCATCTGCCAGAACCGGTGGTGTTCATTTTGACACCAAATTGAACGATGGCAAGCAATCTATCAACACTAATTATAAAATAGGGGTATTGGCGCTTACAGACAACGCTAATACACTTACGCAGCAAAATTTGCCGGCCTCTGTTGAAATCACTGACCCTGCGGATAAAATATTGAATAAATCGTCAGACCGGAGCAGTTATAGCCACACTTTCAGGCAGCGGGGCGATTTAACTTTCCAAAGCAATCCAAATGCGTCAACATCCTTAAAAATCGCTGTAGATGGCACCTTCAAAGATATTGATAATAATAGCTCGGGCCTATCTATCATTGAAAACGGGGCAGGTAAGTTGCTAACCCGCGAAACGCAGACACAAACAGAAACGGGCACACAAAAAGCCTTTAACGCAAGCTTTTTATATTCAAAAAAGTTTAAAAAGCCTAACCGCGTATTTTCATGGAACGTTAGCGAAACCTATAATGAAAGTAACTCAAAACTTCAGTTTAACTCTCTCATTTTTTCGCCGGATAAAGCACCCACTGATAGTAAAATAGACCAGTACAAACCAACAACTATAGAAAGCTCTGTGCTAAACAGTAACGTTACCTATAACGAGCCGCTGTCAAAAACACTATCCTTAGGTTTAAACTATGGCTTAGGATTTAACAATAGCTCGTCTGACCGCGCATCATTCAACAGATCAATAAGCGGTAAATACGACGCATTTGATAGTGAATACAGCAACAGTTACAAGTTTAACCAGGTAATGAACCAGCTGGGTGCCATATTCAGCTATAAAAGTGCAGATACCAAAACCACCCTTACTTTTGGTACCCGCGCATCAGGCGTTAACTTTAAACAGATAGACCAATATACCGGCAACATTTATAAACGAAGCTTTGTTAACTGGTCGCCACAAACCCGGTTTCAGCATAAACTAGGGCCGTCACAATACATATCTATCCAATACAACGGCAGTAACTCGCAACCTACTATTGAGCAAATACAACCCATCCGGATAAACACCGATCCAACAAACATTACGCTGGGTAATCCTAACCTGGGTCCGTCATTCGGGCATAATATAAGCGCGGGCTACAATTTTTCGCAGGAAATTACAGGAAAATCGTTCTATATAAATGCATCATACAACTTTATTGCCAACCCCATTATATCAAACATCACCGTTGACAAATTTGGCAGATCTGTTATTCAGTATGTAAACCTAACCGATAAAATGCCAGGTAATTATAGAATATACGCAAACATGAACCGCAAAATGGGGATGTTTAATACAGGTTTTAATCTTTCAACCAACGCCAATACCACTTATAGTTACAGCAACGGCGCTATCAATCAATCAAAAAACAACAGATATAGTGCAAATGTGCGTATAGGCGCTGACGAGGCTAAAAAGTATTATTTCTCCATATCGGGCGGGCCAAGCTACAATTTTGTGAGCCAGTCGCTGCAATCTCAAGACAGCTACAGCTCGGCCGGCTTTGACGGGTATGCTTATTTCTCACTTTATTTGCCCGCCAAATTTCAGGTAGGGGCTGATATGAATTACTACTATCAGGGCGCTGTGCCAAATGCACCAGCCGTAAGTCAGCCATTAGTTAACGCATATATTAACCGTGCATTTTTTAAAAATGAAAGCTTAAAGCTGGCTATAACCGGTAATAACTTGTTCAATATTACCCAAAATTACCGCGACATAACCGCAACCGGTTTTAACCAAACCAGTTACGCAGGCGTACGCAGGTATTTTATGGTAACATTATCATGGGATTTTACAAAATTTGGCACGAATGACACCCCGGCAAACTGATCATACTATGAAAAAGATTTTAACGATCATTGGCTTTATAACTTTAATAAGCAATATGGTTATAGCCCAGGGAGCCAGAATGGTTACCAGCGGCATTATAGAGTTTGAAAAAAAGGTGAATATGCACGCTATAGCAAAACAGGAATTGGGCACCCCGCCTTACCCAGACCGCGTTCTGGAAGTAGAGGACTATAAAAAAACTGTGCCGCAGTTTATGACGTTTAACAGCAAGCTGGTATTTGGCGACAACAAAAGTTTGTTTACCCCCGTACCCATATCTTCATCCAGCTACGTTAACCTGTATGATAACCCTATGGGGATGCAATTAAACACGGTTTATGCCGATATGAACACCAATAGCCTGGTGGCACAAAAAGAAATTTACGGTGACCTGTTTGTAGTGAAAGACAGTACCCGCAAAATAACCTGGCGATTAACAGGGGAAACACAGGAGATTGCCGGATTTACCTGCCGCCGTGCCAATGGAATTATACTCGACTCGGTTTACCTGGTAGCTTTTTATACAGACAAGATATGGTTTAGCGGCGGCCCCGAATCATTTACAGGCCTGCCCGGCATGATATTAAAGCTGGCTATCCCGCACGAAAATGTAGTATGGACCGCTACCAAAGTTACCGAACAAGCCATACCCCCGGCAACCCTTGCACCGCCTAAAAAAGGCACAAGCATTACACCAAAAGCTTTATATGACAAGCTCAAAGACCACATGAAAGATTGGAATACTATAGGCGACTATGAACTAAAAGTATTTATGCTTTAGCTACCGTATGGGCTTAAACGCTTATCTTTAGCAACCGATGAGAAAGTCGCCTATAGATAAGTTGATCCATCCTGTTAACCGCTTTATTCACTTAGAGTATACCAGCGGCATTGTGCTTTTCGCGGCCGTTATAATAGCGCTCATCTGGGTCAACTCACCTTTTAGCGAAAGTTATCACCATTTATGGGATATTGAATTTTCCTTTGGTTTTGATAACAAGGTATTAAGCCATCCGCTGCATTTATGGATAAACGATGGTTTAATGGCCATCTTCTTTTTTGTGATTGGCCTGGAACTGAAACGCGAGTTTATTGCCGGCGAATTATCCACACTGGGCAAGGCCGCCCTGCCGATGGTAGCTGCCTTAGGGGGCATGTTGGTTCCGGCGGCTATTTACACCGCGTTTAATTACGGCACTGCCGGCGAACATGGTTGGGGAATACCTATGGCTACAGACATTGCTTTCGCACTCGCCTTGTTATCCGTTGCAGGCAAACATATTCCCGCCTCAATAAAAGTATTTCTCTCTGCACTCGCAGTAGCCGACGATCTGGGGGCGGTTTTGGTTATCGCATTCTTTTACAGCTCAGGCATTGTTTGGCTGCCGTTGTTTATCGGCATGGGCTTTTTAGCTCTTCTTGCCATTGGCAATATGCTTGGTATACGCAATTCAGCATTTTACTTATTGATAGGGTTTGGCGTATGGGTTTGCTTCCTGTTATCAGGTGTGCACCCAACAATTGCGGGTGTTTTGGTGGCGTTTACCATCCCGGCACGTACCAAGATCAACGAAAAACAATATTCTGACAGTCTCAACACGCTCTCTGTAGAATTCGACGCGGAGATACCTAATTGCAGTTCGCTTACTACCCCCAAACAGCACGAAACTATTGAGCAGATAAAAGCCTTAAGTGTTGCGGCTCAAACGCCGCTGCAAAAAATTGAAACCGCGCTTCATCCATGGGTGGCTTTTATAATTATGCCTTTGTTTGCGTTGGCAAATGCAGGTATTGTTATTGGCGGCGACTTTTTCTCACTGCTTATCAACCCCGTGAGCATTGGCGTTGTAGCAGGCCTGGTATTTGGTAAATTTATTGGCGTACTACTGTTTACATGGATAATGGTAAAAACCGGATTAACCACCTTACCCCAGAGCGCTACGTGGAAGCATATAACGGGTGTAGCGCTGTTAGCCGGCATAGGCTTTACCATGTCATTATTCGTATCTGCACTTGCTTTTGATAACGCGGTAATGATAGATCAGGCCAAATATGGAATTTTGCTGGCTTCGCTTATTGCAGGTGTATCGGGCCTGATAATATTAAAAGCACAACGCCAACAGTAAAAATCCGACTTTGATCTGACAGAAAAACCTTCCTCCTATTGTAACGCTGCATGGTTCACCTTCGTCTTATTGCAGATTAACTTTTTTAGTTAGCAATAAGATTAAAACACCATGTTAAAAAAGTACTTTCTATTATTAAGCTTACTTGCATTTATAAGCTGCAAAAAATCCGCCGTAAACCCTGCACCTGACGAGCCGCCATTTACTGATCCGGAGATGACGTATATTGACCTGACAGGCAAAAGCGTAGCAATGGACCAGTCGCTATCCATTGATTTCGACAAGAACGGGAAATTTGATATCTTGTTCATGACGGAACGGCGCGCCTACGATGGAAACACCAAGAGCGCAGACGTTTTTATGGTTTACAACGGTTTAGCCTGCAACCTCGCAACTAATATGGCGAACGAGACTACGCCTGATCTACAAAAAGGCAATAAGATATCGCGCGCTGACCTGCCCAATCATGAATGGTATCCTGTATTAGGCTTTACCCTGATGCAAAAAGTTAGCACTGCCACACAAACGTATTGGGAAGGCTCATGGAAAGACAAGGACCATCGATATCTACCCTTAGAACTAATAATCAACGGCCAGACTCACAGAGGCTGGATTGAGCTTTTTGCGGACACAAACAGCGGCAAAATAGTATTTTATCGCGCAGCAATCAGTAAAACGCCCCAAACGAAGATAAGAGCCGGGTTTTAATATTGAGGGGGGGGCTCACGGGGGCTCACAGGGGCTCACAGGGGTCACGCGGCTCTGAGCCCCCCCCCAAAAAATTAACTAGTCGTTAGTGCGCCTGTTTTTAAGCCAATACCATCCCAGGTTAAACGCTATAACAGCGTGATTAAACACAGTAGGCAGCACCCCGTAATATTTTTTCATAATATCAAAACGTTCCAGCAGGCTTTGCTTGTGTTTATGTTTTGACATGCCGCCTACCTTATACCGCGCCACATAGGTGTTAACGTTCACTATGTTTTTAGCCTTTTTTGCGGCACGCAATATCCAGTCTATATCGGCGCTTAACTCGTATTTTGGGTCATACGGCTCAACCAGCGCGCGTTTAATATAAATAGCCTGGTGACTTATGCTCATGCCATATTTAAAGTCCTTCCAGGTAAAGGCTTCAGGCGCAGCATGCCGCCGGCGGCCAAGACTATTACCATCAGCATCCATCATTTCTGTTTCACCGTAATAAATATCGGCATCATCTGCAGAGGCAAATACAAGCGATACCGTATCATTTGAATAGAACCCATCACCAGAGTTCATAAATATAATATAATCGCCTGTAGCGGCAGTTATGCCCTTGTTCATGGCATCGTAAATGCCTTTATCTTTTTCGCTGATGAGTTTAGCCAGTTTGCCCTTATAAAGTTCAATTATCTGTAAAGTACCATCGGTTGATGCACCATCAATAACAATGTATTCAATAGCCGCATAAGTTTGATCTAACACCGAAAGCATAGTGCGCTCAATGTCGGTCACGTTGTTATAAACAACGGTTACAACAGAAAGTACCGGTTGGGCTTTGTTACTCATTGTTTAAAACAGCGTGGTAAAGTTCGGTATATTGTTTGGCTACTTTTTCATTAGTATAACTGTTCAGCACTTTTTGACGCGCGTTCGCGGATAACTCTTCGGTTTTCGCTTCATAAAGAATATGGGTTATGCCTTCTGCAATACCCTGCGCCGATGCCAGATCTGCCAGGTAACCATTTTGCAAGTGATCTAACATTTCGGGTACGCCGCCGGTGTTAAATGCAACTACCGGGGTGCCGCAAGCCATGGCTTCCATTACCATATTAGGTAGATTGTCTTCTAATGATGTAGTTACAAAAACATCTGCCATGCCATAAACTCCGGCCAGTTCATTTTCATCTGTGATGATATTTAACTGATGTACAGTAAACGGCAGCTGCGTTACATCAAAGTGTTTGTTCTTACCGAATATGACTACTTCAACATTAGATGTATTCTTGCTGCTTTGTTTTAAAAGCTGTAAAGCTTCTACCAGGTAGCGTATTCCTTTGCGCTTATCGTTAATATTAGCCGCGCCAAAAAGAATAATTTTTGCATCAGACCTGATCCCGCGTTTCTCCCTTTCGGTTTGCATATCGCGGGGCGAAAACACATCAATATCTATCGGGTTGGGAATATTTGTAATAGGAAATTTATTAATAAGCGAACTTGTGCCCGCCACCCCAGCCAGCCACTTACTACACGCCACAAAAGTTATGTTTTTTGCACCGGCATACATGGCGGCTTTGCGCAACCAGCCTTTATGCGATAAATCGTTTTGTCCTGCGTCACGCAAAAAAGGGCAATTTCCACACTCATTTTTAAACCGTTCGCAAGTGCCTGAGTAATGGCAGCCTCCGGTAAACGTCCACATATCATGCAGTGTCCACACAATGGGTTTGCCGGTGGCGATTAGTTCTTTAAGATCGCCTACAGAAAGAAAGCCCGAATTCGTCCAGTGCAGATGCAGTATATCTGCATTTTTCACTAAGGCATTGTTCACCACACTTGTACCGGCATTAGCAGTAGAAAACGCAAAACGCACGGTTTTATCCCTTTCATGAAACAGTATAAAAGGAATTCTTTCGGCTAAAAAAGTAAGTTGTGCCTTTAACTTGCTTACCGCATCTCTTACAATACCCGTTACGGCGCTGTTGTTGGTTTTTTTATGTTGTACCAATAAGCTTGCATCAACACCCTGCAACCGCAACGCTTGCAGCAACCGCGTGCAGGCGGCCGGCGCGCCGCCTCCGGCGTCGGATGTGTTGATGAGGGTAACTTTCATTTGCACAAGTATAGCAAAAAGCTGAAAGACTAAGCGTAAAGCTAAAAGCTAAGGCTATTTGACCAGGCTGATATTACGGCGAAAAATTTTACTTTTGGTAAGTAAATAACATTACAGTCATGCCGAACTTGTTTCGGCATCCCACATTTGGTCGCCGACGTGTGAGATGCTGAAACAAGTTCAGCATGACAATCAAATTAAATGAACGCCATTACTTACTTATTTCAGGACCGCAAAGCCAACCATAATAATTTTAAGGGGCAGCTGGTTTTGTTTTTATTCAGGCTGGCTTCGCTTATTAACCGTTCTATGATAGCCAAGGTAATATTTTACCCCTACCTGTTATGGTACCGTTATGTAGCCGACTGGCTATGGGGAATTGAGCTACCACGTAAACTAAAAGCGGGTAAAGGCTTAATAATATACCACGGCCATGCATTGGTAGTTAACCAGGGTGTTGTTTTAGGTGATAACTGCGTGTTGCGTAACTCCGTCACCATAGGCCATAAAAAGCTTGCCGACGGCAGTTTAAGCGGCTGCCCGCGTTTAGGGAATAATGTGGATGTAGGCGCTAACGTTGTTATCATCGGCGATATTGAGATAGGTGATAACGTTATCATCGGCGCAGGGTCTGTAGTTACTAAAAGTGTGCCGTCTGATTGCACGGTTGTAGGCAACCCCGCAAGAATACTGGAGAAAAAAGAATCATTACATTTTGTTAAATAAGGGCTGATCTGATAAATGGAAAATAATTTAACCGACCGCTCATTCTGGAAATCATTCTGGGAATCACGCATCGGCCTGATCTTTACTATAAAACCTGACTATGTTTTTGGCGATATACTGGCCAAAATCATCAAAGAAAAAAACGCTAAAACCGCTATTGAGTTGGGCGGCTTCCCGGGTTATTATGCCATCTACCTAAAAAAATACCAGCAGATGGAAACTACTTTGCTGGATTATTTTATCCATGAAGGATTGGTTAAGCAATTGCTTGAAAAGAATGGTCTGGACGAAAGCGATATAAAGATCATTGAAGCAGACCTGTTCAATTATACTCCTGTAGAGCAGTATGATATGGTGCTTTCATTTGGGTTAATAGAGCATTTCAGCGATACAAAAAGTATCATCAAAACGCATCTTTCTTTTTTGAAACCCGGCGGAACATTGTTTATCACGCTCCCTAACTTTACAGGGGTGAATGGCTGGGTGCAGCGCAAGTTCGACCGTGAAAATTACGATAAGCACTATATCGAGAGCATGAACCCACCCCTGCTTGCCGATTATTGCCGGGCTTTAGGGTTAAAAAATGTAGAAGCCTATTACCACGGCGGTTTCTCTATCTGGTTGGAGAACAAAGCGCATCAATCTGCGCTAACCAAGGGTTTTGTTAAAGGGTTGTGGTTCGCAGGTAAAGTGATCAGTAAGGTTATAAGGGTAGAGAGTAAATTGTTGTCGCCTTATATAGTTGTGAAGGCGGAGAGTCCTCTCTAAATTAAGATTATCATAGATTGTATGCCGTAAAAACTCCTTCCCTGGGGAAGGGTGCGGCAGACTGAGTAGTGGCGGGTAGGGGTTTCGCCAGGAATTAAGTTCATTAAACCCCTTCCTCCGCCTTCCCCAAGGAAGGAATCGCACAGGCCGCTGCCTTTTTTTACTATTTTTTAACGTGCTTTATCTTCCACTGCTTCATTAAACGCAAACCGCGTTGCAATAAAGTTCCTTTACGGTTTTTTAGGAAATGTCTGATGGCCAGATGTGCCTTCAGGTTTTCATTTACTTCATTCGGAAATTGCTTAACCGGTTTATCAGCGACGCTTACGCCATACATGTGCTCAATGTTAGAATGCACGCCTGTACCATCATGCCCTATGTTATGAATAAGCGAATGAGCGGGATGCAGCGCCAAACCCCCTTTTAAAAAAATGGAGGCATACCAGCGTATGGCCCATGAGTTATTTTTGCGCGCCTTAAACTCCATCATCTGTTTCCAGAAATTGCCGGTGCCTTCAATAGAAAACTGGTAGCGTTTCCGGCTGTCAAATTGTGTTATCAGTTGATCTATATCGGGTTCAAAATTTTTCCAGGCCCTGTCCCAGGTGGCCCATCCCCAACTGGTAGCAATACGATGAAAGAAAGTTTCGGGTAAGGCTTTATTACTTAAAGGAAACATATATGCCCCAATATGCATCACTTTCTCTTCTTCTTTATATCGCTTAAGCGACTCGTTAAAATACTGCAAAGTATAGGGCGAAGACAATAGATCATCCTCAAAAACTATCACCTTACCGAACTCGGTAACCAATTGCGTAACACCATCAATAATGGAATTAGCCAGGCCCATGTTTTGCTTCCTGCTGATGAGTTTTACAGATTTGAAACCTGTAACCTGTGCTGCCATGTCGCGCACTTCGCGAACCATGTCCTCATCGGCCGCGGTTTTAGCACCGTCCGAGAAAATAAAAAGCCGGGACTCATCTGCCAGTAAATTTTTTTGCAGGTAGGATATGGTGCGGCGGGTATGATCGGGCCGGTTATAAACAAAAAGCGCTATGGGGGCAAGGGACTGCATGTACCGGGTTTACTTTTTTATCAAAGCTAAGGTCTTGTCTACTTTTTCGTTAATATCCGGCGATATTTTGAACAAATAGGTAAGCAAACCATAACAGGCTGCAGTAACGCCGCTGCGTACCGCAATATCCAGAAAAAGATTTGGCATTCGCCATAAATAATAACCCGCGGCCAAACTTATCGCGGAGATCATAATCACCCACAAGTGCTTATAGCCAAAAGGCTGCATTTTAAAACGGTATTTAATATAAAACCAGGTTATAAAATTAAGCGCGCCCATGCTAATTAGATAAGCCAGCGCGGCACCCATACCCCCATACGTTGGTATAAGCAAATAGTTTAAACCTATGCAAATGGCGCTGGCTACAGCTACCATCAGGGTAACCAACCTGTATTTATGCGATGTTGAAATGATATAAGTATTTAAGCCGCCTGTTATATCAACCATAAAGCCTAAACCTATTACAATAAACAGACTAAAATACTTTGGGTCAGTAAACTCCGGGTTACGTACCAATGCATATAAATTTTCTCGGTTTACAATAACACCGATAAACAATAACGCGCCTATAGCCATTTGAACAATGGATGTTTTGTAATAAACTTCGGCTATGTTGGTGAGATTATTTGATTTCCACGAGTCGGCTACTATGGCATAAGTAGTACGGCTGAGTGCCTGCGCAGGTACAGTAATAATGATGGCGATATTAAAATACCAGCTGTAAATGCCCTGTTCCGCCTCGCCGGCCATTGAGGTTAGCATAAGCACATCTATCTTTTGTAACGATACGTAAACCGCGCTTGATAAAAGCGTGAACAAACCAAAACGAATCACTTCGCGCTGTTTAATGCCTTTAAAACGGTAATCAGTAGCTTTATAGCTAAACTTGCCGCTTGCAGCTATGCTGATAAGCAACAGTAACGAAATGACTCCGTTAGCTGCTATATACAACAATATAAACTGTTGAAAATTGATCAGCCTGAAAATTATCATCACCAAAAAAGCCGACGTAAGCAAGCGCAGCACCACGTTTTGTAATACATTTGAGTAGATGGTTTGGTAAATAATACGGCCCGTCATTTCCAGGTAATTGAATGCTACCACAAACAGGGAGAGTGGTATCAACCAATAATAATACTCAATAAACAGAGGCGATTCATCTATATAAGCCGACACGATAAGCGGCCTGAATAGCACATATAAACAGGTAGCAGCTAAAAAGCCACCTATAGAAAGTATGGCCGACCAGTGCATAAAACCGGTATGTAGCTTATCATCAGTACGATAAAACGGAAAATACTTAGCCAGGATGCTGGGAATACCCATAGAAGCCACCAACGAGTACAGTACCGACACACTGATGATCAGATTATAAAACCCGTACTCGCTGCTTGATTTTTGAAAAACAGAAGGGAAGAGCAAAACCGTATTAACATACGCTATCACCATACCCGCGTAGGATACAATGGTATTTTTATACGCCTGCGCTTTTACTATACCCATGTAGGTAAAACTAATATTTTATACCAATGCGCCCGGTGTAGTCTATCCGGTTTAGCAATAACGGTAATTTGTGTTTTGCAATATATTCGTCAACTGCTTTGCGAGCGCCCTCCCAATGTCCATAATCATCTATAATTATAACGCCGCCCGGTACCAGTAACGCGTAAAGATGCTCCAATTCATGTTTGGTACTTTCGTACCAGTCGGTATCCAGGCGCAACAATGCTATCTTGCCGGGCAGGGTTTGCGGTATAGTGTCTTCCACTTTGCCTTTTACATAGTGTACTTTTTCTGTGGGATATTTAAGCGTACCCACGTTTTTCTGCACTTCGTCTAAAGCGGAGTAGCACCAAACGGAGGTAGCATCCTCTCTAACGCTGTTGTCTAACAAAACATCAGCCGCGGTTCCGCTTAGTTCTTTGTCGTGCTCTGTCGGTTCAGACATTCCTTCAAAAGTATCGTATAGATACACGTTGCGGCTGGTATCGCCCGCTTTCATCAGCGTGTCAATAGCCGCCATTGTACTGCCGCCGCGCCATACGCCACACTCTACAAAATCACCTTCAATATTATTTTTAACCAGGTAATTTACCGCGTTACACAATGATGCTATCCGCTCGGGTGTAGTCATGGTATAGGTTTTTACCTTTTGGTAAGTTGCAACAGTCTCGTTATCAAAATCGGCAGGCAGACCGTTCTTTATCAACCGCTCATCTGGCTTTACCAGATCATACCCAAATTTCTTTAATGTGTTTCTAACCAGTTGTCTCAACATTGTACTTATTTTCTTTTATGGCCTGCCTAAGCAGGGCCGCTAATGTATTTATCCTGTCGTTCATTTCATAATTTTTGCGAATGTGCATGGCCTCTTTAGCGCCAAGGGCGGCGGCAAGCTGCACATTTTCTGCAATTTTAGTCATAAATTGCGCCATGCCTTTTACGTCATGCTCGGGTACCAGGTAGCCCGTTTCGCCATTTATTACCGCTTCATTTATTCCGGCGTGTTGCGTGCTAACAATAGCAAGGCCCGAGGCTCCTGCTTCTAATATGGTGTTAGGTGTCCCTTCTTTATCGCCATCGGCAGCAGTAACGGAGTGCTGAACAAAGCAACGCATACGCTGCATTAAAGCTTGTATCTCATTTTTTGAAAGCACACTGGTAAAGGTTATTCTGTCTAATAGATTTAATTGCGCGGCCAATTCCTTTGTTTGTAAAAGCAGCGGACCGTCGCCCACCATCCACAAACGGGCATCTGTTACCTTCTTTGAAAGTATAAAAAACGCTTCAACTACCGATAAAGGCGACTTTTTCGCTACAAAACGCCCAACTGATAAAAAATCAACTTTAGATGCATTAACATCCGCTATTGAAAAAAGCGAGGTATCAACCCCGTACGGGTTCAGCACCACTTTTTCGGGCGGAGCACCAAGCTCCTTTAACGTCTTCGCCATTTCTGCTGATACGGCAACTACGGTACTTGCATATTTAAACATGCTACTGTACAAATCTTTGTACTTGTTAACCGTTCCCTGATGATGCGCATCTGCCCCGTGAAAATGAACTACCAAAGGCACGTTGGCTAACTCGCAGGCCTCAGTTACCATCGCGCCAACCATGCCATACTCTGCAAGTACTACATCAATCTTTTGGCGCCTTAAATATTTGCTTAGTGCCTTCGTTCTAACACCAATTTGCTGATTTTTAAATAAGCGTTTTTGTATCAGGTAGCTTATTAAGCCAAAAACAGATCTAACCAAAAACTTATCTTCATGATCATAAACCGGGAAGGCGCCTCCGTAAAGCACTTTCTTGCTGCCCGGCAGCCTGTCTATATGTGCTTGTATAAAGGTTTCAGAAAACGCGTCCTTATTAGGCTTTATGATGCATAAGTTAAGATCTTCCATTAAACGGATGGCTTTTGAGCTATCACTACGTATAAGGAAGCATCCCTATCGCGTTGCTTCTGCGAGTTCATTTTATTGAACAGCCTTATTTTAAGCTGCATAACAAAAGCAAAAGGTGGTACCAAAAACTTTGGCAACTTGTTGATGATAGCATCCTGCAACAATTGCAAACCGCTTGCCGCAAGGCCCATTATGCCATGAAAAGATTTCACTGAAAACCCTGAATCTTCAACCGTTTTACGTAAGCCGGCACTCGTCCAACGCCAGTAATCGTTTGGGGTTGGGTGATAATACCAATAACCGTGCGTGGTTAATATAATGGAGCCGCCCGGTTTTAATATGCGCAGCGCTTCCATTAAGTAACCAGAAGGTGAATCAACATGTTCCAATACCTGGTTAGACAATACAATGTCGACATAATTATCAGGCAGGGTTGTTTTGCTATCAAAATCAATGTGATGCTCTGCTTTGGGGTTCATCTCCAGATCTACTCCTAAATATTTGCCCACATGGGGTTCAATAACCGAACGGTAAGGCATATCGCCACAACCAAAATCAACAAGTAACAGATCTTTTTTGTCTGCCGTTAGTTGATGGATAGTTTTTAAAGTAGCATCACGTAAATGCGTAAGATGCACATAACGCGGGTGAAATAAAGAGGGTTGCAGGCGATCGTTACCTTTCATCCGGCTAATTTACTTCTTTATTCTATTATGACAGATCAACAATTAATTTTTATGGGTAAACAATGTTTTAACCTGAGCAGGAGTTAATAGCCTGTTGTAAATTCTTATATCGTCTAATGATCCATTAACAAAATATCCATCGAAAGATGCTGATGGATCGTCGCGACCTATATACAGGTTCGCGTTTATATCCGGATTTGGCGAGGGGAAATTATTCTTGATCACAATATCCAATTCTCCATCTATATAAATGGTAAACTCTTTTGTCAAAACTTTATAAGTGCTGGTAATCATATGCCACTGATTAAGTCCAACGGCTTTAGTCCCCCTTTCTGTAACGCTGCTACCACCTGGACCAAAGGTTACTATTCCTACTGTGGTTATACTCCCCAACCCGGCAACACCCCAAGCCCAACCATTATCATTTCCTGTAACGTGTTTGCTCAATACATTATTACCAAAAGAAGGTCTGTATTCTTTTAAGTTTACCCAGGCATTTAAACTAAAATCGGTGTTGTTTAACCTCAACTCGGGTTTGTCAGGAACAACCAAATAACTTGAAGTGCCATTAAATGAAAAGGCAGAGTTTGCTTTCCCAAATCTGTCAGTAGTTGCAGTTACGTTCGCGTAATATGATACATCATTTTTTCTGCCTGAAGAATCAACACCACTGTTATTAAACTGATAGTATGCTATCAATCCCACTTTTAAGCTATCTGTAGTGGGCTGAACTACCGGACTGGTTTTTTTACAAGAGGATGCTGCAGCGAAATATAATACAACAACAGCCAGTAATATTTTTTTCATGATAAGCTTAGTTTTTATTGACGTAAATATAAAAACATTAACCTTAACCTACTGTAAAATAAGTGCTGCTAAAAGTGCTTTTTATAAACTATCAGATAGTTAGTTTTTGCAACGGTATCTTTATACCATAGCTTAAGCGAATCGGCCGTTAATTTTTCTACTATGTATGATTTTTCCCAGCGTTTTCCTTTATCTAATACCAGGTTGCAATCGGGCTGTGCTATACCCCAGGTGCCTTTAAATGTACTTGTGTTGCTTAATAATTCGTAACCTGCGTCAGTATTAAATTTTATATAACCTGATGGATAAGTTACCTGCCTGTTGCTAACTCCCGAAGCGTCGTAATCAACTGTGCGCGTTTCAATATTATTCCACCTGTATTCCAAATTGTTCATATTAGGGCAACTGGCTGTTGCAAAATGCAATGTAGTAGTTATGGCACCTACGCGCTCCGTAATAATCAACGAATCGGCTGTTAATTTTTTTACCTGGTAATTATGTTGAACACCTTTTAAAGGCTTAAGTACAAAATTACAGTTATCATCAACCATCCACTTTCCCTCCGTTGGCTCGGTATCGCCAAAAAGTTTATAGGTAGCATTAAAGTTAATGCTGAAATAACCATAGGCGGGAATAATGGTTGTTTTTTTTGCGCCGGCTTCCTGATTTTCAATACGGGTATAAATGGCGGCCCATTTTTTCTGGTAGTATAACGTAGAGTTGCGCAGGCAAATATCTGTATCGGCAACTGCCTTTAACTCCTTTTTACAGGCGCTAAAACAAATACACAGCAGCACTAAAAGAAAAAAAATATTCCTTTTTAACATTAGGGGTATTAATCAACAGTGCTAATATACAGCGTTTTATTTTAAATAAAATAAAAAAAGCCCCGGTTAGGAGCTTCTTTTTATCATTTTTTCAATAAGATTGAAGATTAGAGATTAAAGAGTTGTGCATGTCACTATGCAACCAATCTTGAATCTTCAATAACCAATCTTTCTTTTTTTTACGTTACGACTGGAATTTCTTAGCGTTTATTTTCCGTTCGTTCTCGTTAAGGAATATTTTACGCATGCGGATGCTTTGAGGTGTTACCTCAATGTACTCATCGGCCTGTATATACTCCATTGATTCTTCTAACGAAAATTTGATAGCAGGTGCTATACGTACGTTGGTATCGCTACCAGATGCGCGCATGTTGGTTAACTGCTTGCCTTTGGTTAAGTTAATAACCAAATCGTTATCGCGTATATGCTCGCCTAATACTTGCCCTTCGTAAATATCAACTCCCGGATCAACGTGAAAACGACCGCGATCTTGTAATTTATCTATAGCGAAAGCGGTTGTTTTACCGGTATCCATTGATACCAATACACCGTTTGAACGACCCGGAATCTGGCCTTTCCAAGGCTCGTATGCTTTAAAGCGGTGAGCCATAATAGCCTCGCCACCTGTAGCGGTTAATACGTTATTACGCAAGCCGATGATACCACGTGCAGGTATTTCAAACTCAAGGTGTTGTAAGTCGCCTTTAGGCTCCATTATTAACAGGTCGCCTTTGCGTTGGGTTACCAACTCAATTACTTTACCCGCAACATCGCCCGGTACATCAACAGTTAAAACCTCTACCGGCTCACATTTAACACCGTTAATTTCTTTAACAATAACCTGTGGCTGGCCTACCTGTAACTCGTATCCTTCGCGACGCATGGTCTCTATCAATACGGATAAGTGAAGAATACCACGACCGTATACCAGGTATGAATCAGGCGACTCGGTTTCTACAACTTTCAACGCCAGGTTTTTCTCCATCTCTTTGTACAACCTGTCGCGCAGGTGACGTGATGTTACAAACTTGCCCTCTTTACCAAAGAAAGGCGAAGTGTTGATGGTGAACAACATGTTCATGGTAGGCTCATCAATATGGATAACTTCCAATTGCTCCGGTTTTTCAAAATCGGCAATGGTATCACCAATATCAAAACCATCAATACCTACAACGGCACAAATATCGCCCGCGCTAACTTCGGTAGCTTTAACTTTACCTAAGCCTTCAAAAGTATATAGTTCTTTTATCCTTGATTTTTGGATAGTACCATCGCGTTTTACCAATGATACCGGCATGTTCTCTTTGATAACACCACGAGCTACACGACCGATAGCGATACGACCTACGAATGAAGAATAGTCTAAAGACGTGATCTGCATTTGCAAAGTACCTTCGCTAATTGGCGGCGGTTGGATGTTTGCTATAATAGCATCCATCAACGGGAAAATATCTTCGGTTGGTTTTTTGTAATCTGTGCTCATCCAACCTTGTTTTGATGAACCGTAAATTACCGGGAAATCCAGTTGATCTTCAGTAGCATCAAGGTTGAAGAATAATTCAAAAATTTGCTCATAAACCTCTTCAGGGCGGCAGTTCTCTTTATCAACCTTATTTACAACCACAATTGGTTTTAAGCCTAAAGCCAAAGCCTTTTGAGTTACAAAACGGGTTTGCGGCATAGCACCTTCAAAAGCGTCGCAAAGTAATAATACGCCATCAGCCATTTTCAATACACGCTCAACCTCACCACCAAAATCGGCGTGACCAGGAGTATCAATAATGTTAATTTTAGTCCCCTTGTATACTACAGATACGTTTTTTGAAACAATGGTGATACCACGCTCACGCTCCAAATCATTATTGTCAAGTATAAGCTCACCAGTTTCCTGGCCTTCGCGGAAAATTGCACAGCTGTGCAGAATTTTATCAACCAAAGTAGTTTTGCCGTGGTCAACGTGTGCGATGATCGCAATGTTTCTTATATTTTGCATGAAATGCCTTTAAAATTTGGCGCAAAGGTAAGGTTAATTTACTGTATTAAAAAGCTTTTGGTGCTTTTAGTAAGTTACTTAACTTCAGCACAAAGTAAAATTAACCTCCAATACAACATATCACTGCTTCATTCGTATATTATTCAAGCACGTATATAATTATTAAGTATTTTTGCAGCAATGAATATTCAAACCATATTAGTAATTGTTTTGTTTGCCGGAGCCCTGTTTTACATTGGCAGAATGGTATATAAAAACGTTTTCACTAAAAAAAGCTGTGGCGGCAACTGCAAGTGCGGTGTTGATTTTTCGGGCGTTGAGCCTGAAAATAAGTGAGATCCTTCGGTTGTCTGTTGGTTTTTATTTAATCTTTTTAATCTGATCCTTTAACTTAATGCGGCATAAACAAATTTTTCAGGCTGACACACCCGAGAGATGGAATCGTTTTAAATGGATAAGCCGTGTAATATTGGTTGTATTGGTTATTGGAGCCATTGCTGCGGCCATAACCGTTACCTCGCAAAGCTATCCAGAACTCCCCAATCTTAACCCTGCCCCCAAACGCATCAGCGACGAAGACCTGGAGGCGCTAAAAAAATCAGTCCGTTATAAAGATTATAAAATAGACAAGCGGCGGCTTGAAATGCTGGAAGCCAAACGCCGCAGTCAGCTTAAGCACGCTAATAATAAAGAACGTATAAACGCGGCATTTTACCGCGAGTGGGAAACACAGGCTTATAACTCCTTAAAAGAAAACATCAGTCAGTTAGATATGGTGGTGTCTGAGGGATTTTTTATAAAACCCGACGCTGATACCATAGAGGCGCGTATTGATACCGGCTTATTGCATATTAACAAAAAATACAAAAAGCCCATCGTTGTTTCTATATCCAACTACGTTAATTACGACAACGTACGCGGCGATTTTGACGTAAAGGATGTTGTTCGCATTACATCAAACGCGGCGCTACGCAAAGTTTTCATCAACAGCCTTGTAAAACAGCTTAAAAAATACAGCCTGCGCGGTGTAAACCTTGATATTAATAACCTGCCCGACAGGAACAATGGTGCATACCGCACTTTTCAGGAAGATCTTTATAACACCCTTCACCCCCTGGGTTTTTTGGTTACACACAATGTAATTCCGGATGATGACCGCTATGATCTGAGGCATTTACAGCGCTTTAATGATTATATTTTCGTTATGGCGATAGATCAGCATACCGAAGAGAGTAATGCCGGCGATATATCACATCAGCACTGGGTAGAAGAGCAGTTAGACCGGGTTTGCGAGATAGTGCCGAGCGAGAAGGTAATACTAACCATTGCCGGAGGAGGTGTTGACTGGCCTAAAAACAGTTTCGGCACATCCATTGGCTACCAGGCAGCAGTGAGCATTGCACAGCAGTACCAAAGCAAGGTTATTTATGATCGCCTATCGGCTAATCTGCACTATACCTATACCGGCCAGGACAGCCTTCAACATACCGTGTATTTTGTTGATGCTGCAGCTAATTTCAATATTATGCGCATGGCCGATGATTGGGGCACCGCCGGCATTGCGTTATGGCGCTTAGGTGCAGAAGACCCGCGTTTGTGGAAGTTTTTTCAGAAGAATCTGGCATTGGCATCATTGAAAAAAACCGGCTTTGATATTAGCCAGTTAGATAATGTAGCCCTCAATAATAAAATAGATTATACCGGCAACGGCGAGGTGCTTGAAATTATAACCACCCCATCCAGAGGCAAAATAAACCTTAAGATGGATACGGTGAATTATGCCTTTACCGACCAGGCTTACATAAAATTACCCACCAAATACGTAATTAAAAAGTATGGCTATAAGCCCGGTAAAGTAGTTTTAACATTTGATGACGGCCCCGACCCGGACTTTACTCCGCGTATTTTAGAAATTTTGAAAAGGGAGAATGTGCCCGCTTCGTTTTTTGTGGTAGGTGCCATGGTTGAAAAAAACATGCCCCTTTTTAAGCGCATTTATAACGAGGGGTATGAGATAGGCAACCACACCTACCTTCATCCGGATATTTCAAAAGTTAGTTTAGACAGGGTTATACTGGAGTTAAACGCCACCCGCAAATTAATTGAATCTGTAACCGGTCACAGCACTATACTTTTTCGCCCGCCATTTAATGCGGATGCCGAGCCACAAACGTTGGATGAGGTTATCCCGGTTGCCGAAAGCCGCAAACAAAATTATATAACCATAGGCGAATCAATTGACCCACGCGATTGGGAAGTAGGCGTTACAGCGCAACAAATAATTGACCGTACAAAGCAAGACTTTGATAAGGGATCGATGATATTACTGCACGACGCAGGCGGAGACACACGCGAGGCTACCGTGCAGGCGCTGCCTGAGATCATTCGTTTTTATAAATCAAAAGGGTATGAATTTACTACCATTGCCGACATTTTAGGTAAAACCAAAAAAGAACTGATGCCGCCGATACATGATGATGCCGACAGCGGCATTATTGGCTGGTTTTACGACGCGGTTGTTTTTGGACTATTCTTTGGCAACTGGTTCTTGTTTTATATTTTTCTTTCGGCCATATTCCTGGCTATTGGGCGCATTGCCCTGATTGGGATATTAGCGGTGAGGCAACACGCTGAAAATAAGAGCCACAAAAGAAAAAGCAATGCCGAACAGGTGCCTGTTAGCATTATAGTACCTGCCTACAACGAAGAGGTTACCGCTGTTAAAAGCTTAAATAGCCTGCTCAATACTGATTATCCCGTTTTTGAGATTATTTTTATTGATGACGGATCAACAGACAATACCTATAAGGTAGTTAATGAAGCTTATGGCAATCATCCGTTGGTTACCATATTAACCAAACCTAATGGTGGCAAGGCATCAGCATTAAACTTTGGCATAAGTCATGCCAGGTATGATTTCACGGTTTGTATTGATGCAGATACGCAGTTGAAAAACGATGCCGTGCATCATTTAATGACCTATTTTACCGATGATGAGATAGGTGCCGTAGCCGGAACCGTTAAGGTGGGTAACGAGAACAACATTATAACCAAATGGCAGGCTATTGAGTATATAACGGCGCAGAATATGGACCGCCGCGCTTTTGATCTGATCAATAGCATTACCGTTATTCCGGGTGCAATTGGCGCGTTCAGAAAATCGGCCATAGAGGAAGCAGGCGGATTTACGTCAGACACGCTGGCTGAAGATTGCGACCTTACCATGCGGATTTTAAAATGTGGCTATATAGTACGCAATGCCGCGGAGGCTGTTGCCTATACCGAAGCCCCCGAAACATTGGAAGGTTTGCTGAAACAGCGCTTTAGATGGAGTTTTGGCGTGATACAAAGTTTCTGGAAAAACCGAAAAGCGTTATTCAACAAAAAGTTCAAATCGTTCGGAATGGTAGGGATGCCTAACATTCTCATCTTCCAGATAATATTGCCGCTATTCTCTCCGCTTGCCGACCTGATGATGATATTTGGCTTATTAGGCGATAAGCCCGAAAAAATATTAACGTATTACGGCTTGTTTGTTTTGATAGACTTTATTGTTTCAATAATAGCTTTCAGGATGGAGAAGGAAGATTACCGTAAACTGATCTATATTATTCCGCAACGCTTTATATGGCGGCAGTTAATGTACTACATCCTATTCAAAGCCATCCGTAAAGCGCTAAAAGGCGAACTAAATGCCTGGGGCGATTTGAAACGGACAGGGAATGTTAAGGCTGGTGAGTAGTTGCGGGAAGATTGGTTATAGAAGATGGGTTGTTGAAGATTAAAGATTGGGCCATTTAAGTCGGGATTTATAATCCGCATACGATATCACGAAACTAAACTCGCTCTATCAGGCAGGTAGCATAAGCCACAACACCCTCTTGCCTGCCAATAAAACCCATACTTTCATTAGTAGTGGCTTTTATAGAGATATCATCTTCGTCAATACCTGCGGCTGAGGCAATATTCTTCTTCATTTGCGGAATATGCGGATTGATCTTGGGGGCCTCTAAACACACCATGGCATCAATATTACCTATACCCCAGCCTTTTTCTTTTAAAAGTTCAAGCACGTGCTGCAGCAGTATCAAGCTGCTTATGCCCTTCCAGCGATTATCTGTGTTAGAGAAATGAAAGCCTATATCGCGCAGGTTTGCCGCGCCCAGCAATGCATCGCAAATGGCATGCAGCAACACATCAGCATCTGAGTGTCCGTAGGCACCGGAGTGGTGTTCTAATTTAACGCCTCCTAAAATAAAAGGATGCTCTTCTTTTAGCTGGTGTACATCAAACCCAAATCCAACACGAATCTTCCCCATTCTATTTATTTCTTATTGCCAAAGCTAATTCCAAGCGATATTCTAAGCGTATTGGCTAACGGACTGTTTTTTTGGTTGGCCGCCAGGTAAGAAAAATCAAATCTGTAAATATCATACTTAAGGCCCACACCTAATGTGGCGTACTGCCTGCCGCCTTTTTGCGGGTTTTCATAAAAATAACCGGCTCTTAACGCAAATTGCTGATTGTACCAGTACTCCAGGCCTGATGATATGCTTACTTCCCGCAACTCCTCTTTAAAACCACCCGGCGCATCGCTAAACGAGCCGAAGATACCCGACGAAACCGACACATTATCATCGCGGCCGGCTACAATAAAGCCATTAGCATCGCGCAGCGGGGGTGTTGGCACAAGCAGTTTGTTAAAATCAACCGTTGCGGTTAACTGGCTGTAATCGTCAATGTTCCAGGTATCTGCAACGCCTAATTTTAAGTTGGTAGGCAAAAAGTACGACGGGCCGCCTTCTGAATATTTGACCTTTGTACCTATGTTAGAGATATTGGCACCGAATGAGAAGATACCATCTGTACCAAACTGTTCCATTGGTTTTTTATAAAATAAAGATACATCGGCAGCAAATGCGTTAGCCGGCTTTATTCCCTGCGTAGCTCCAGTAGAGAAAGATGCATTTGAAAGATCTGAATGGATGAAACGCATGGTTAAACCCAACGAAAAATTATCGCCAAACTTACGCGCCAGAGAAGCATCAATTGAATATTCATTAGGGCGATAGGTTCCCTGATTAAGCTGATTATTGTCCACTAACTGTATAGCGCCTAAGTTAAAATATCGTACAGAAGCACCTATAACATTCCTTGCATCCAGCTTATGTGCAAAACTAAGGTATGATAAACTTACATCGGGCACCAGGCGCCTTAACCAGGGGCTGTATGACGCGGCAACACCAAAATCATTTTCAATAAATGCCAGTTTAGAGGGGTTCCAAAAATTTGAATTGGCGTCGGGTGATATAGCTACACCTGCCTCGCCCATAGCGCCCGAGCGGGAGTCAGGGGCAATATTTAAAAAAGGTACCGCGGTTGGAAGTGCGCCGAAACCGCTGCCATCGGTATTGGTTTGAGCGCTTACACTTGCCGGCAACATTGCCAGCATGTATAAAACGGCTACCGCCCCTATAAAAAACTTCATTCGCTACAGATTTAAATTAACGGATAAATATAATGGAATTAAATGCTATCAGCTACAAGATTTTTTTTATTCTGATAGCACATTTGCAACATCTTGCGGGCAAATAGCGTTAAAGCCATTACATATAAAAACGTAATAAGGGGTTGCAAAATTTTTGATTAGTTTTTTACTTTAAAATAATTAAATTTACCCCTTATATAGATTATTAGTTATTCCCCTGTAATATATACTTCGTAAAAATATGAAATTACCTTTTACTCGTACTGCTTTAGCGCTGTTGGGTTTAGCAATGTTAGCAAGCAGCTGTAGTAAACAACGATCTGATAAAACGGGTATTCCTTATAACGACAAAAAATTCGGATATCAAAGATTCCGCCAAACCCACCCTGCTCCGGGCCCTGGCCTTGTTGCTATTGAAGGTGGTACATTTGTGTTAGGCGGCAGCGCAGATCAGGACATTACATTTGAATATAACAATGTGCGCAGAAGGGTAACTATACCCGCGTTTTATATGGATGAGGCCGAAGTTTCTAACCAGGATTGGTTGGACTATCTTTCATGGATCAGAACTTCTTTTCCCGGCGACCACGAACTTTACTATAATGCGCTGCCAGATACTTTGGTTTGGCGCAGGCAGTTATCATACAATGAGCCTTATGTAAACAACTATCTGCGTCACCCGGCATTTCAGGATTATCCGGTTGTTGGTGTTACGTGGGAGCAAGCGCAGGAATATTGCCAATGGCGTACCGACCGCACTAACGAGTTTATTTTACAGGAACGCGGAATTTTATTGAACCCACGCGACAAAAAGAACCGCCAGCTTTTAGCTAATAACCCCGACGCGCAAAAAACAACGTTTAATACAGACCTGTACCTTAACAACCAGGTTAGGGGAGTTGGTGTTGATGGTAAACGCATGCCTGCCAATTTAAACCCTGTAGCTGATCCAAATGCTCCATTAGGAAGCAATCAGAAACAAGTTAGGCCTGTACGTGTAGAAGATGGGATTTTAAAACCCGCTTACCGCCTGCCTACCGAAGCAGAATGGGAGTACGCGGCTGTTTCGCTTAACGGTAATACACAATTTGAAAATATAAACGACGGTAAAGTTTATCCATGGAATGGGTTAGGCGTACGCTCGCCTGATAAAGCAACCCGTGGCTTAATTTTAGCCAACTTTAAACGTGGCAACGGCGACAACGCCGGTGTTGGCGGATATTTGAATGATAAAGCGTTTATTACTGCGCCTGTAAGGTCATATCAACCCAATGATTTCGGTTTATACAACATGGCAGGTAATGTTAACGAGTGGGTTGAAGATACCTACCGCCAAATGTCATTTGAAGATGTTGACGCATTTAACCCTTTTAGAGGAAACCAGTTTAGCGACAAACGCCTGGCCAACGCCAGTACCGGCCAATATGCCAAAGATAAATATGGCCGCCCTATAAAGGACCCTGCAAAGTCGCAGAAAAAAATGAGCTATGCAGAACTTGTAGCATCGCAACGTGCTGATAGCCTGGCTAACGTAGCTGCTGCTACCGGCAGGCCTGCTGCTGCAACACAAGGGCAGGGAGTTCCATTTGTAAATAAAGACCCACTGGCAGGCAAGCCTTATAATGCGGATGCCCGCGGTTTCAGAGATACTGTTAATGCCAGCTTATATGGTGTAACCACCTTGGTTAATGACCGCTCTAAAGTATACAAAGGCGGCTCGTGGAATGATATGGCCTACTGGTTAAACCCGGCTACCCGCCGTTTTATGGACCAGGGTGATGCCAGCGCCGAAGTAGGTTTCCGCTGCGCGATGGATCTGGTTGGCGCTCCGGAAATTAATCCGGCAGGCAAACCACATTTTAGTGTGAAGAAACCTAAAACTTCCGGCAGATAAGAAAGGGAAATTAAATTATAAAAGAAGAGGCCGCATTATAGCTAATGCGGCCTCTTCTTTTATAATGTCTGTATGTTGTACCGGTTAATCCACTGAAACCGTAAGTCCTTCTTGCTGTAAAATTTTTCTATAGATCTCCATTTCTGTAAAAGAGCCTTCTAACACCGCGCATTTTCCCTCGTTGTGTACCTTCCATGCTATTTTGCCGGCCTGGCTTTCGGTATAATCAAGGTATTTCATCATGCAGTGTATTACATGATCAAAGGTGTTAAAATCATCGTTCCATAATATTAAACGATGCATTTCTTTTAATCCGGCCAGCAGTTCTTCCAGCGTAAAGGTTTCTTCTTGTGTTTGAGTGGGCATGCAGGAAGCAAATTTACTCAAAAAGCCCCAAAAAACCGCATTAAAACGTATTCTTCCACATCATGCTCTCAACAGGCCGGGTAGAAGGGTTTACGTATTTGGCGTTTATTTTCTGACTGTAACTTGTTTCAACGTCGCCATCCACTACAAAGTAGATAAGTTGCCCTATCGGCATGCCCGGATAAATACGCACCGGCTGCATGCAGGATATTTCAAGTGTCCATGTATTGCAAAAGCCTACATCGCCTTTACCTGCCGTAGCATGTATATCAATACCCAAACGCCCTGTGCTTGATTTTCCTTCTAAAAACGGAATATGCTTATGGGTCTCTGTATACTCAACAGTCACCGCTAAATAAAGCGTGTTGGGCTGCAAAACAAAGCCCTCTTTAGGTATCTCAAAAGCGTCTATCTCATTATGTAACCGGGCATCAAGCGCGCGGTTACGGTAGGTAGCCATATGCTTACCTAAATGCACATCGTAGGAGTTTGAACCGAGGCACTCCCGTTTAAAAGGTTCAATTACAATGTTTCCGTTGTCAATTTCTTCGAGAATGCGCTTGTCTGATAAAATCATTGGGGTAAGGATGATTGCGGGTTAAAATTAGAATTAATTAACATAAGTTTGCCATGCTTTTTGCAATTTTACTTTATGGCCATAGCATACCGCCAACGGATTGATGATGATACTGAGTTTGCACTCTGGAAAATTGAAGAACAAGCTGATGAACTATATCAGCAACTACAGCTTAACGACGAAGAGAAGGCATTTGTAGAGGGTATAAGTAGCGGTAAGCGACACCTGCACTGGCTGGGTACCCGCGTTCTGCTGCGCAAGATGCTGAACACAGAAGAATATATTGATTGCCGGATAGATGAGCATGGCAAACCCTATCTTTATACGCTCCCCTATCATATATCTTTAAGTCACTCTTTTGACTATGCTGCTGTAATGATAAGCAGGAAAAGCCCTGTTGGTATTGACGTTGAACAGATAAAGCAAAAAGTGGAGCGCATTGCTCATAAATTTATGCGCCCCGCCGAGCTTGGTTTTATTGATGACAAACATAAAATTGAACAGTTATATGTTTGCTGGTGCGCTAAAGAAGCTGTTTACAAATGCTACGGACAAAAAGAAGTATCATTTGCCGACGATATTTCATTACAGCCTTTTAAGTTGGCCGACAAAGGGCTTGTAGAAGCGCTGTTGCAAAAAGGCAACGTTAATATTAATTATACGGTAGGCTATCTGCAATACGAAGACTACATGATAGGATATGTAAAGGGATGAGTGATGCAGAACAAAAAAGTTGAAGTGCAGGATTGGGGATTAATGGATTACAAAGCGGCCTGGGATAAACAGGAAGCTACATTTGCTGATACCATTGCCATAAAAACTGCTATCCGCAACCGTGAACCTAAAACTGACAGCGACCCTACCCTAGATATAACGCCTAACTACCTTATTTTTTGCGAGCATCCGCATGTTTATACTTTGGGTAAAAGTGGTAAACCCGAAAACCTGCTGCTTGATGAAAGTGGCCTTGAAGAAAAGCATGCCAGCTTTTACCCCATAAACCGGGGTGGTGACATAACCTACCACGGACCCGGGCAATTGGTGTGTTACCCTATATTGGACCTGGATAATTTTTTTACAGACATACATTTATATCTGCGTACGCTGGAAGAAGCCATAATACTTACTTTGGCAGATTATGGTTTAACTGCCGGCCGTTACCCCGGCTACACCGGCGTGTGGTTTGATGCGGATAACCAACGTGCCCGTAAAATATGTGCCATGGGAGTGCGTTGCAGCCGCTGGGTAACTATGCACGGTTTAGCGCTTAATGTTAACAGCCAGCTTGATTATTTTAAAAATATAGTACCCTGCGGAATAGACGACAAAGCGGTAACATCAATGCAGCAGGAACTGGGCCGCCAGGTTGACCTGAAAGAGGTGCAACAAGTGCTGCAGCAACATATTGCTCAACTATTTAAGATGCAGCTGGCCTAATTTAAGTTTAATAAAACTTTTTTTGATAATACTTGCTTATTTTAGACAAGTGTCGTAAATTTGATGACAGATGTCAAAAGATATGAGCAAAGTAAAAAAATATCCAATTGGCGATGACGACGCCTTTGATCTGGCCAATATGGTTAGAGAGGGCGTACCCTATCCTTATTTTACCAGGCTTTCTACTCAAATCAATTTCGGTTTTGAGGAGTGGTCATCGTATCTGCATCTTTCTGAACGCACAATTCAGCGTTATAAAAAGGAAAAAAAATCCTTTGATCCCATCTACTCTGAAAAAATATTACAAATTGAATTGCTCTATAAAAAAGGCATTGATGTTTTTGGCGTAGCCGATAATTTTTATACCTGGATGGATACCAAAAGCATAGCTTTAGGTGGCGTAAAGCCAAAAGATATGCTGGATACCTCTTTCGGCATAACCCTAATTTATGATGAACTGGGGCGTATTGAACATGGCGTATTTGCATGATTGTTTACCGGCTTAGCAAGCAAGCGTATATTAATGACCTATCGGGTTACGGGGCCGAGAAAACCGGCGGGCGCTGGAACAGCAAAGGTATCCCGGTTTTATACACGGCAGCATCGCGGGCATTAGCTGTGGTTGAAATAGCGGTGCACGTGCCAATGGGCATTATACCTACTGATTATTACCTGGCCGTAATTGAGATACCTGATAAAGCAAGCATCCCCCGGGTAGAAATTGCGGATCTGCCTGCCAACTGGCACACAAATCCTTTTACAAAAATTACTCAATTAATTGGCGACAACTTTATTAAAAGCAACAAGCATTTAATGGTGCAGGTACCATCGGCAACAGTCGCAGGCGACCATAACTACCTTATCAACCCCCGCCATCCCGACTTTAAAAATGTGCGCATAAAAAGTATTGATGCATTTGAGTTTGACTTGCGGCTATTTAAGAAATAAAGCCTTAGGTAGCCGAACATCCAATGTGGCATGCTTTTCGTATACTTAATATATGGGAGGTGCTATGAAAACAATTTTTTCTTTTCTATTATTAGTTATAGCCTTAAGCGGATGTGCTAAAAAAAGTGAATTCGACGATCCAATTGATCCTAATGGGTTATATATAAACCCTACCGCTAAATACCTGGCTCTGGGAGATTCGTATACTGTGGGGCAATCTATACCACTTGACCAATCTTTCCCTTACCAGCTAACACGCTTGCTTGGCAGGGAACAAACAGGCGATCCGACAATAATTGCCGCAACGGGCTGGACAACAACTAACCTTATATATGCGATAGATGGCAGTGGCGTACTTGATAAGAAATTTGACGTCGTAACCCTACTTATAGGTGTAAATGACCAATATCAGGGCGTAAGTGCTACTACTTACAGCAACAATTTCACTAAACTGCTCAATACCGCTATATCATTTGCGGACAATAAGCCCAAGCGGGTTTTTGTACTCTCTATACCCGACTATAGCGTTACGCCTTATGCTGCATCATCTGACAAAGCGCAGATTGCTGCTCAGATAGACCAATTTAACGCTATCAATAAGCAAATAACGCTGGCAGCTGGTGTAAGCTATCTTGATATAACTGATATATCCCGAAAAGCAAATCAAGATGCGGATCTGATTGCAGGCGATGGCTTGCACCCCTCTGCTAAAATGTATAGCCTTTGGATGGAAAGATTAGAACCACTGGTAAGGTCTGCCTTATCGCAATAAAAAAAGCCACCCTTTTGCAAGGGCGGCTTAAAACCTCATCTATCTACTATCTAATTATTTACTGTAAATGTTTCCGGTATTGCGGTATCCTGCAGCTGTACTGGTGTACCAGTCGGTATAACTTGTACCTCCAGATGCAGCCCAATCATTAAAATGCAGGTAGGTAGCACTTATATTAGCACCCTCTATAGGGTAACTAAAGCCCTCGCTAAAGCTAATGCCCCATGGCAAATTCTCTTTGGTTTGGTAGTACCTGCCCTGGGCCGCAACAGAGTTATCGTCGCCTTGCCCTAACAGGCTGGCTGTTGCCTTGTCTGTTGGTGCGTATCCAGGCAAGTGCGCTTCATACCCGCGCCGCATATTACTTATCAGGAAGGGGTTAAACGCTGTAGCGGTTAAGGTTGACGAGGCTACCGGTGTTCCAAACTTAACAACAACAGTGGCCGTGCCGCCATTGGTAACCTTATCCTTATCTGTACGTGTGTTTACAAAGAAAGAATTGTCGGGATTTTTGATCAGCAGGTCCGGGTTATCAAACGGAATGATAACCGCCTTGCTTTGCCCGGCTTCTACCCCATTTGCAGCAAAAGTAATGTAAGGCGCGGTTGACTGTAGTTGCCCTGTTACCCCGGTAACGGCGGACGCTGCCACAGGCAATTGCACCCCAAATCCATTTTTAAACGATGCACCTGTTGCCGCTACTTTATATTCTCCTTTTAACTCAACAACCTGGTTAGATGCGTTGCTTGTAAACGCGTAACGATAATTAACTACAAGGTCGTTCAGGTCATAATCGCCTTTGCTTGGCCAGTTATCCTCAAAGGCCAGGGTTGCCATTTTACTTGCCGATGGATAATAGCTGATATACGCCTTAGTTCCATCGTTAGGGAATGCATCCAATTCATCCAAAACCCCATCGCCATCGCTGTCGCCGCCATTATCAATTACAGCAACGCCCGAGTTAGAAATGGCTGTTATAGGGTTTGATGTAGCGTAGAATACCAGATCGTTAAAATCATTATCTGATCCTCCGTTTTGCCGGTTTTGGTCTTCAAAGCCTAACAGGTACAATTTATGCACATCATCGTACAGCATAACAGTATGCTTACGTAATGCCGCTGTGTTTTCAGGGTTAAATTCGTCCTGGGTGAAAAATTTAGTGCTAAGTGTATTTACACCACTGCCTGTCCACGCGTTCTGCATCAAAACAAAGCCAATTGTGGTGCCTGCATCAAATGTTCCTATTTTAACTTTATCACCCGATTTTAAACCACCGCCTGATCCGTTGGCAGATGCGTTAGGAAATATGTAAGTTATTTTATCAATACCTCCCAAAAGTGTACCTCCGCCGGTAGAACTTGGCGGCGATCCGGTTTTGTAAGTATAAAAGCCTAAGGTGTTTTGAAAACCGGCCCCTTCTGATACAAACGTTATCCATACATCGGCTCTGGCGGTTATATTAATAACCCTGGTGGCACTATTGCTTAAATATTCAGGGTGAAGATTAGGAACAGTCTGGCTTTCTGGCAGCGAAGCATTAACGTAGGAGAGCAAAGACGCGTCTATTACATCTGCCGTAGTTTCCAGGTAAGCCGGTTTACCCTGGTTGGTTGGTGTGGTAAACGCGTTAGCGCTTGTGTAACCGGTTGGGTAAACATAATCTATCCCCAGCAAGCCGTTAACCTGCCTGCCTCCATTTGACGCAGGTGCTACAGGTGCATCATTTATAGCATCGGGCACTACATCGCCGCTGTAGCCAGCCTTGCCGCCTATAACTGCCGTAGCCGCATTGTTATTCAAGCTGACCGTTACATTGCGAATTAAGCCAACATAGGCAGGATCAACAATTAACCTGGTATAATATGCCGGAACATTAATAGTTGCGGTAATTTTACCCGTAGCGTCGCTAACACCTCTAAAAATAGCGGCATCAGCACTGGTATTATCCGTTGCATAAACGCTTAGCACCACGCCTTTAAGTGGCCCGTCGTTGTTATCACGCAACGTGATATTAACCGTTACATTTTTTGAACTTGAAAAATTAAATCCATCAGGCGCTGCCTTATTTACAGTTTCCGGAGGATTTGGGGGGATCTGAGTACTTTTTCGGCATGATACAATACTACCTGCTATTGCAACAGCCATCATTAAGGATGTCAGTTTTCTCATAATACTTTTAGTTAGTAAGCAGAAATTATACTTACTTTAAAAGCAATTAGTTTCAAACCATCTTGTTCATTTTTAAGCGCAAAAAGCGGAAGATAGACGCTTAAAACTTTTAGGAATTAACTTTAGAGAAATAAAAACATGTTCCCCTAACACTCGGGCAAGCTTAGCGGAATATTGACGGCGAGGCCACCATCAGAAGTTTCTTTGTACTTAACATTCATGTCCTGCGCGGTTTGCCACATGGTTTTAACAACGGCATCTAAACTTACTTTGGCCTTATCGGGGTTGCTTTGCAAAGCCAGCTGCGATGCCGTAATGGCCTTTATGGCGCCCATGGTGTTACGCTCTATGCAGGGCACCTGCACCAAGCCGCCTATGGGGTCGCAGGTCATGCCTAAATGATGCTCCATGGCTATCTCGGCAGCCATTAATACCTGCCGCTGCGATCCGCCTAAACGCTCTGTAAGCGCGGCCGCGGCCATTGCTGACGATACACCTATTTCGGCCTGGCAACCGCCCATAGCAGCTGATATAGTGGCTCCTTTTTTGAAGATGCTGCCTATTTCTGAAGCGGTAAGCAAAAACTTTATAATATTATCATCATTAAAGCCATCACAAAAAACGATATAATATTGCAGCACAGCCGGAACCACCCCCGCCGCCCCGTTGGTTGGCGCGGTAACTACACGACCGAAAGAAGCGTTTTCTTCGTTAACCGCCAGGGCAAAACAACTTACCCAATCCAGTATACTATGAAAGCTATTGCCGGTTTTTCTGATGGCGCTTACCCATTCCTTATAATTGCCGTAAGTCTTGTTACCTATCAGGCGTTTATTCAGTTCGGCAGCGCGGCGGGCAACATTAAGGCCCCCGGGCAAGTAGCCGCCTGTATGGCATCCACGGTACATACACTCCGCCATAGCATTAAAAATTGCCAGCACGCCATCGCGGGTTTCCTTCTCGCTGCGCCAGGCCAGCTCGTTTTCCATCACTACGTCTGATATTTTCAGTCCGGTTTTAATACACCAGTGAAGCAGGTTGGCAGCCGTATCTATCGGGAAGGGCAGATCCACTTCCGGTTTGGCGTTTCCCTCCCCGCCTTCCGTAACCACAAACCCACCACCTATTGAATAATAAGTTTGCGAAATAGCTTTACCATCTGATAACAAGGCCTGAAAAGTTACCGCGTTAGGATGAAAGGGAAGGCTTTCGTTATAAAGAAACAAAAGGTCTGTTTCAACATTAAAAGATATTTGTCTTTTCCCGCCAAGTACGAGCGTATGTTCGGAGCCAATTTGGTTGATCTCCTCTTCAATCTTATCAACCGGGAAAGTTACCGGGTCAAAACCGCACAGGCCGAGTAAAACGGCAATGTCTGTTCCGTGGCCCTTACCCGTTTTTGCCAGTGAGCCGTAGAGCAATATTTTTATACCGTCGACTAATGAAAGTGTGCTTTTGCTTTCCAACAATTGCACAAATTTCTGTGCAGCACGCCAGGGCCCAAGGGTATGCGAGCTTGACGGCCCAATACCCACCTTAAACATATCAAAAACAGATATTTGTTCGCGCTGCATTTACAAATTAAGTAATAAAGAATGACACGTATACTTTAATAAAACCAACAACAGATGTTTGGATTTTATTTTTTTATATTGCATTTAATTAATTTAAACCCATAACCCTTTCTATCTTATCATTTTATGAACGACTACGATTATTCTTCAAGTGCCGCGAACCCAGGTGTGTTAGCCGCAATTTTTGGCGTTATCTTTATTCCTTTTCTTATCATTTGGATAATTTCTGTAATAGGAAAATGGAAAATATACGAAAAGGCCGGTAAACCAGGCTGGGCGGCAATTATTCCCATCTACAACTATATAGTGTTACTGGAGATTGTTGGCAAACCAGTTTGGTGGATAATTTTATTGCTGGTTCCATGCGTAAACATTGTAATTCTTATCTGGCTGGTTAACTTATTGGCTAAAAGTTTTGGTCAAAGCGAAGGATTTACAATTGGCCTTTTGATACTACCGATGATATTTTATCCGATACTGGGTTTTGGTAATTATCCTTATTTAGGACCATCAGCAAGCGAAGCAAAATTTGCCGGTATGCCTCCGCATGATTCTTTTAATCCCAACCCGCCACAGGTTTAATGGTTATAGTTTCTGCCATTATAAATATATCCCGCAGTCAACCGCTTTTTATTAGCTGGCTGCGGGATCATTTACTTCCCTGTCCATTCAAATATTTCACCGGTTTAGATTGCCCGGGCTGCGGCTTTCAGCGATCTGTGCTGGCACTAATGCAGGGCAATTTAAGCGAAAGTTTCCGCCTTTATCCGGCAACCATTCCCTTGCTTCTCTTCATCATCTATACCCTGGCCGACAGATTTTTTAAGCTGGATACCGAAAAAGGCCTGCTCAAAAAAAGTTTTTTTGTAATAGTTGGTTGGCTGGTACTGATAAGCTACGGGTTTAAGCTATGGCATATTGCTTACGATAAATCGGCAGCGCTTGCGGTAGCTACAATATGATTATAGTCTTTAATAAGCGTTTGTAAAAACCGCATGTCGTCCATATTGGTCTCAACATTCAATACCTGCTTTAGCTTGGTGGCGGTGTTATATAAAATAACGCTATTGCCTGATTGTATGTAGCTGGCCAATACCTCGTGTATCAAAGCTACATCTTTATCGGTTAGCTGTACTGCCTCTGCAAAAACCGGCGTATAATTTTCATCTTCGGGCGGTGTAAATGCAATATCACGCATTTTAGTACCCTGGCGGGTACTTATCAAAGTAGTGCCCGCTACCATGTCGCCTACGCGTTGATTTTTTTCGCTTACCGCGGCTGATATTAGTCCGCAAAGGCTTGCTGTAAGCGAAAAATCGACAATCCTGAATAACCATCGCAACATATATTGCCCAACAGATGGCCTTCCGCCGTCAAGACTTATAACTTTGATCTTCATGATCTTTTTGCCAATGCTTTGTCCGTTCATAAAGATCTCGCAGAGCAGATCATAAAAAACATAAAGCACAAGGAAAATCACAATAGCTATTATAGCCCCTACATCTTCCAAATGGCTCATTATACCGGCAATAACAGCCGCCATAATAATTACAAAAAACAACAGGCCATCAAGTATGCGGGCTATTATGCGCGGCCCAACGCCGGCTACTTCATAGTCAATGTCTATATTCTGTGAGGTTGTGATACGGATAGTTGGCATTGCGATAAATTTATTAGCTGAATATTCAATAAATAGTTGAATGATACAAATTTTGTATCTAATTTAACCCTGCAAACTAATTATAAATGCGCGAACCCCTATTTGTTAAACAAAACACGGCTAAATGGAAAAGCTTTGAAAACGAGCCCTCCAACGATCCCGATGTATTGGCCGACCGCTTTATTCAGATAACAGACGACCTTGCCTTTGCCAAAACGTTTTATCCCGACTCAAAAACTACCGCTTACCTAAATTCACTGGCGGCAGGTTTGCACCAATCCATCTACAAAAACAAAACCGAAAAGAGCAACAGGTTTATTTCATTTTGGCAATATGAGTTGCCGTTGATATTTTATACTTATCGCAGGCAGTTGCTTTACGCGTTTTTGTTCTTCCTTACTTTTTCGCTGATGGGTGCCCTCTCTGCTAAATACGACCAAAGTTTTGTGCGCATTATTTTGGGGGATGCCTATGTGGATATGACTGAGGCCAATATTGCAAAAAACGACCCTTTTGCAGTATACAAACAGCAAAATGAGTTTTTTATGTGGCTGACTATTGGTGGAAACAACATTTTTGTTGCACTAAGAACCTTTGTATGCGGCATATTTGCATCAGTAGGTACGGTGTATATGCTGTTTGTAAATGGCATTATGCTGGGTTCATTCCAGTATTTCTTCTTCAGTAAAAACCTGGGGTTGGCATCTGTACTGGTTATATGGGTGCATGGCACGCTTGAGATCTCGTCTATTGTTATTGCCGGCGCGGCTGGGTTGATATTGGGCAATTCAATACTTTTCCCTAAAACTTTCTCGCGCATGGAGTCATTAAAGCGGGGCGCTAAAGACGGCATGAAAATAGCCATTGGGCTGGTACCCATATTTATTGTTGCCGCTTTTTTAGAAAGCTTTATAACGCGCCGTACCGAAATGCCAATTTGGTTAAGTGCATCTATTCTTACCGCCTCGTTAATTTTTATTATCTGGTACGTAATTTTATATCCTAAAAAACTATATAAACCTAAATATCACCATAATGAAACAACCTAATATTGAATTGGCCAAGGTGCGCGATTTTAGCGCTATCATCAACGATTCATTTTTGTTTTTACGGCAAAATTTTAAGCCGCTGTTGCGGAGTTATTTCACCTTTTGTGGTTTCTTTATTGTAGCCACAATTGTTGCAAGCGCCATGCAACAAATAAAAATGCTCGATTTGACGGGCAGCATTCAGGGAGGGCAATATGAGGGACCTATAAGTAGGGTAAGTCAGTTTACGCAGGTAGGTGTAACCGCTCTTATTACGCTCTTTTTTACTTTGCTTACCTATACCGCTATTGTAGTAACCGTATTGTCTTACATGACTATTTACAAAGAGAAAGGCAATACTCCTGCAACAAATGAGGAGGTATGGGGCTATCTTAAATATTATTATTTTAAAATATTCGGAAGCACTATACTTAACACTATTCTATTGATAATAGGTATGGTGTTTTGTTTAATACCAGGTGTATGGCTCTATCCTATACTTGGCCTTATGTTTCCTATTATGATAATGGAAAACAGCAGTTATGGTTATGCCTTTAATCAAAGTTTCAGGTTGATAAAAGACAACTGGTGGACCACCTTTGGCGCGCTATTTATTATGGGGGTGATTGTAGGCATAACTGCAGCCATATTTTCATTACCCGGCGCGTTATGGACCGAATTCGCTAAGCTTCTGCACTGGCCGGGCGGTAATATAGCGGCCATTCTAACTGCCGTTTTAACCCATTTAGCTATGGTATTGTATATTTTGCCCATTATAACACTGGCACTATGTTACTTTAGCCTTAACGAGGAAAAAGAAGGCACCGGCTTAATGGCGCGCATAAACCAGATAGGCGATAATAAAGACCAAAACAACTTACCCGCCGAAGACTACTAATGCTGCGCTATCTTTATTTAATAGTATTTTTTATTGGTATGCAAGCGGGCGTGGCTTTTTGCGCGAAGCCTGTTAAGGAGGTAAAAAAGCCACTGGTAGCACAGCATGACAGTGTAGATATCAATAAAAGGATATTCAACCAACCTGCCTTAGAAAAATACCGGCATCAAAAGGAATTTCAATACGACGAGGGATATGTGGGCGAATCGTTTTGGGACCGTTTGGAAAGATGGTTCTGGAGTTTATTTGATAATACAAATAAAAGTTTAGTAGCCAGAGGGATAACCTATTTACTTATGGCGTTAGGCGTCGTAGGCATTGTTTTCCTTATCATGAAACTGGCTGGGGTAGATCCCTTTAAAGTTATACGCGGCAAAGCCGCTTCGGCTGGATTACCGTATAGCGAGCTTACCGAGAATATCCATGAAATTAACATGGACGATGAACTGGAGAAAGCCATTAACGTACGCAACTATCGTCTTGCGGTAAGGCTATTATATTTAAAAAGCCTTAAGCAGTTAAATGATGCGGGGCTGATACGCTGGGAGATCAACAAAACTAATAGTCAATACAGTAATGAATTGCGGGACTTTGACCAGCGGCTGGCATTTAACCTGCTAACCCGGCAGTTTGAATACATCTGGTATGGCGAATTTAATATTGATGCCGATGCCTTTGGGCGGATAAATAATTTGTTTACAGATTTTAAAGTTAAGCGCTGATGAAAGACTTTAAGATCTATTTAGCCATAGGCAGCGCGTTGCTGATCATTTACCTGGTTATTCAGTACAATAAACCTGCGCCGGTTAACTGGCAACCTACTTTAGCCGCCGCCGATAAAATTCCGTTTGGCACCTATGCGCTTCGCGAGCGTTTAACGGATATTTTTCCGGGTGCGCAGGTTAAGAATACTAATCAGTCTTTGTACAACTTTTTTCGTGGACGTACAAAGCCGGGCAACTACATCATTATTGCTAAAACAGTTACCATTACTAAAGCCGATTTTGAGCAAATGCTTAAAGGCATAAGGGCCGGAAATAACGTGTTTATCACCACCTTCAGTTGGAACGGTGTAATAGCAGACAGACTAAAATTTAATAATGACATTGAAGATGACGATGCAAAAACCGCAATTAATTTCACTAATAAACAACTAAGGCAATCGCGGTACTATAAGTTTGATAAAGAAATAAGCGCCCAATATTTTAACAGCTATGATACAGCAAGGGCAACCATCATCAGCCTTAACAAAGCGGGGAACGCCAACTACCTGCGCTATCGTTTTGGCAAGGGCAGCTTACTGCTTTGTGCTAACCCCGAGCTATTTACCAATTACAGTTTATTAACCCGGAATGGGGCCGAATATGCATCGGCAGCTTTATCTTACCTACCGGCTAACAACAATATTTATTGGGACCAATTTCAAAACCGGGATATTGTTATAGACAGATCGCCACTCAGAGCTTTCTTTGCCAGTTCAAGCTTACAATGGGCATTTTATATAAGTTTTTGGGGCTTAGCTTTATTTGTTTTTTTTGAGATAAAAAGGCGACAACGCATTATCCCGATAATTGATCCTCTAAAAAATGCAACAGTTGATTTTGTTGAGGTTGTTGGAAAAGTTTATTACGAGAAGCGCGACAACAGCAACATCGCGCTTAAAAAAATATTATACCTGCTAAGCTTTCTGCGCGAACAATACCAGCTAAAAACTACGCGGCTTGACGCCGAATTTATTGAGAGTATGGTATGGAAAACCGGCATTGACACCGCTTTTATACAAGACCTTGTTGGTTATATTAATTACATAGGCCAGCAAAGCAAGGTTACCGACAAAGAACTAATTGAATTGAACCTCCTTATCGAAAAATTTTATCAAAAAATATGAGCAACATGGACGATGAAATATTTGAACAAAGAACAGACCTTAGCCAACTAAGCAAGGCTGTTGAGCAAATTAAGGCCGCTATAGCGCAAATTATAGTTGGGCAGCATGATACTATAGAACTTATTATTGCAGGTATTTTAGCTGATGGACACCTGCTTATTGAGGGTGTGCCGGGCGTAGCCAAAACTTTAACTGCCAAGCTTGTAGCCAAAACCATTAACGCGCAATACTCGCGCATTCAGTTTACGCCTGATCTGATGCCTTCGGACGTGTTGGGGACATCTATCTTCAGCCCAAAAAGCAATGCGTTTGAGTTTAAACGCGGGCCCATTTTTGGCAACATCATTCTGATAGATGAGATCAACCGGTCGCCGGCCAAAACGCAGTCGGCATTGTTTGAGGTGATGGAGGAGCGGCAGGTAACCATTGACGGGCAAACGTATAAAATGCAGGAACCCTTTATAGTGCTGGCCACGCAAAACCCGATTGAGCAGGAAGGCACCTACCGCTTGCCCGAAGCACAGCTTGACCGTTTTCTGTTTAAAATAGAGGTTAAATATCCATCGCTTGAAGATGAGATAACTATACTTACGCAACAGCACCAGCAAACACCTAATGATCAGTTAAGCAACATACAGCCAGTGCTTTCTATTGATGATATTGTGGAGTTGCGTAAAAAGGTTAAGGGCCTGCATGTTGAGCCAAAACTCCTTGAATTTGCAGCCAAAATTATCCACGAAACACGCAACAATAAATCTGTTTACCTGGGCGGATCGCCACGGGCATCGTTGGCTGTAATAAATTCGGCAAAAGCGCTGGCTTCTATAAAAGGCCGCGATTTTATTACACCGGATGATATTATTGCTACAGCCGTGCCGGTATTAAGGCACCGCATTATGTTAACACCGGAGAAAGAAATGGAAGGCCTTACACCGGATGATGTTATCCATCAAATAATCAAAAAAATAGAGGTACCAAGATAAATGCGGGCGTGAAAAAGTTCATCAGCAAGTTCTATACAAACCTGTTTTTAACCAACAGGTTATTCATCGTTATAGCATGCGCGGTGGTGCTGTTTATGCTGTCGTTCTTTTTTCCGTGGTTGGGCGTGGTGCCGCAACTGTTCTTTTGGGCGTTTGTTGTGGTGCTTCTAGTTGATATTATTATGCTGTACGGCACGTCCAAAGGCATCTTCTCACGCCGCCATACGCCCGAGCGACTGAGCAACAATGACGATAATTTGCTTGGGGTTTATATAGAGAATAACTATCCGTTTGCCATTAATGTGGGTGTTATTGATGAGATACCCTTTCAATTTCAAAAGCGCGACGTGTGGTTTAAAACCCACTTGCAACCGCGCGAAAATAAAGTGTTAAACTATATTTTAAAACCGCAAAAACGAGGCGAATATGATTTTGGCGCTGTAAGGATCTATGTTAGCTCGCCACTGGGATTGCTTAACCGGCGATACAATTTTGAGCAGGCGCAAACGCTGCCGGTTTATCCGTCGTTTTTGCAAATGCGCAAGTACGAGTTGATGGCTATATCCAACCGATTGGATGAGTTTGGCATTAAAAAAATACGCCGCCTGGGCCATAGCCTTGAGTTTGAGCAGGTAAAAAATTATGTGCCGGGCGATGATTACCGGGCCATTAACTGGAAAGCAACTGCAAGACAGGGTAGCCTGATGACCAATTCCTATACCGACGAAAAATCTCAGCATGTGTATTGTGTTATTGATAAATCGAGGGTAATGAAGATGCCATTCGGGGGTTTGAGCCTGCTTGATTATGCCATTAATGCCAGCCTTATCCTGTTAAATGTGGCCATGCTTAAACAGGACAAAGCAGGACTGATAACCATATCAGAAAAAAAGGGAACAGTTGTGCCTGCCGACAGAAGGGCCACCCAACTGAATAAAATAATGGAGGCTTTATATAAAGAGAAGACCAGGTACCTGGAAACGGATATGAGCTTGCTTTATACAACTATCCGCAGCGTGTTAAAACAACGCAGCCTGGTGGTTTTCTTTACAAACTTTGAAAGCATGTCAGCCCTTAACCGGCAGCTGCCTTATTTAAAAAGAATAGCCAAATTCCATTTATTGCTGGTAGTATTTTTTGAAAACACCGAGTTGAAAAAACTAAGCGAAGAACACGCGGAAGACCTGGAGGCCATTTACATAAAAACCATTGCCGAAAAAATGGCCTTCGATAAAAAACTTATTGTGAAGGAACTTGCCAAACATGGCATACAATCTATATTAAGCGCTCCGCAAAACCTGAACGTAAATACCATAAACAAGTACCTGGAGATAAAAGCCCGCCAGAAATTATGATCAGGTGCCGAGCAGCTTTACTCCGGCAGCTTTTAGCGTTTTAATTATGTTTTCCTGAAGTTCCATTTTGGTAGTGAGGAAATCTGATGGCTTTACCCAAACATTCACGGCGAACCGTATGCAATCAACCTCGAGCGATATAATTCCCACCCTTATAGCAGGATTGGTCAGGATGGATTTATGTAGCTTAACTGTATCAAGTATTACCTCCTTAACCTGGTCAACGTCTACCACGTACCCCACCTTCACTTCAAAATCAAGCCGGCGTTTGCCTTCGCGGGTAACATTCACAATTACCTCGTTAAACAGCTTTCCGTTGGGGATGATCACTGTCTTGTTATCGGCAGTAAGTAGTACGGTATAAAATATCTGTATAGATGTTACTCTGCCATCCTGCCCCTGTGCGCTTATACTGTCGTCTAACTCAAATGGTTTTAAAAGCAGTATTAATATACCGCCTGCAAAGTTTTGAAACGTACCAGACAGCGCCAGGCCCACCGCTACAGTAAAGCCACCAATAATGGTTGTGAATATGGTTAGCGGAAAACCGATAACATTCATCACCAATATTATCAGCAAAACATATAAAGTGGTTATGCTTACACTTAGAAAAAACGGCTGTAGTGAAGAGTGTATCTCCTGCCGCGTCATGCGGTCGCGAAGGCGGGTGCTTATCACCCTAATGAGCCAAAGCCCTACTATTAATAAAATGATTCCGAATGTGAAACTTGGGCCGTGATTAATAGCCCATTCCAGGCTTTTATCGTAAAGGTATTGTAAGCTTAACTTCTGTTTTTCCATTGCTGGCACGAAGTTAAGTAATTAATTACCTTCCGTAAATAGTTACAAACAACTCAGGCACTTTAAAAAGTACCAGATCAACCAGCGTTGAGTGTACGTGCTTTGTTGTTGCTACTAATCGTTTCATGTTTAAATGCAGGCAATTCTTGTGCCTCTTTTATTTGTTTTAGATACTGATACAAAAATAAGTACGATTAAGGCCGTTTTTGCCGAAAATTAATCATTTGATTAACAGATGACCGTCTGTTTACGCAGCAATGACTTTAGCTTGGTATAAAATAACAAAACCCCTGTACGTAAAAACATACAGGGGTTTTTATTGTATACAGCTTACTGTACAGCCTGATCTAATTACATCATGCCGCCCATACCGCCGCCGCCACCATTCATTGGCGCACCGTTAAATTGTTCTTCAGCATCGTCGGCCAATACACACTCTGTTGTTAACAACATAGCTGCAATAGAAGCCGCGTTCTCTAAAGCTATACGGCTTACTTTAGTTGGATCAATTACACCAGCACCAATTAAGTTTTCAAACTTATCAGTACGTGCGTTGTAACCAAAATCAGCAGTGCCTTCTTTTACTTTTTGTACAATGATAGAACCTTCAATTCCCGCGTTCTCGCAGATCTGACGTAACGGCTCTTCAATAGCACGACGGATGATCTGGATACCGGTGTTCTCGTCTTCGTTATCACCTTTAACATCAGCTAAAGCTGCTACAGCACGGATGAAAGCTACACCACCACCTGCAACAATGCCTTCTTCAACAGCGGCACGGGTTGCGTGCAATGCATCATCAACACGGTCTTTTTTCTCTTTCATTTCAACTTCGGTAGCTGCACCAACATACAATACAGCAACACCGCCTGATAATTTAGCTAAACGCTCTTGCAGTTTTTCTTTGTCGTAATCAGAAGTAGTAGCTTCCATTGATACAGAGATCTCATTGATACGGCCTTTTATAGCTGCAGCATCACCCTTACCGTTAATAACAGTAGTATTATCTTTATCAATAGTTATTTTTTCAGCCTGACCCAAATCGCTTAGTTCAGCTGATTCTAATTTGATACCTTTTTCTTCAGATATTACAGTACCACCTGTTAAAACGGCGATATCCTCTAAAATAGCTTTACGACGATCGCCAAAACCAGGAGCTTTAACAGCCGCTACTTTCAGTGAGCCGCGGATCTTGTTAACTACTAAAGTAGAAAGCGCTTCGCCTTCCAGATCTTCAGCTATAATTAACAATGGCTTGCCTGTTTGTACTTGTTTTTCAAGGATAGGAAGGATCTCCTTCATTGAAGAGATCTTCTTGTCGCAGATAAGGATGTACGGATTCTCTAATTCTGCTTCCATTTTGTCGGTATTGGTAACAAAATAGGCTGATAGGTAACCACGGTCAAACTGCATACCTTCTACAGTTTTAACTTCGGTTTCAGTACCTTTTGCTTCTTCAACAGTTATAACGCCTGCAGTACCTACTTTTTTCATCGCGTCAGCAATCATTTCACCGATCACTTCATCGTTATTTGCAGAGATAGATGCTACTTGTTTGATCTTGCTGAAATCATCACCAACATCTTGTTTTTGCTTTTTCAAATCGGCAACAACAACTTTAACAGCTTTGTCAATACCACGTTTTAAATCCATTGGATTTGCACCCGCAGCTACGTTTTTAATACCCGCAGTTACAATGGCTTGTGCCAACACTGTTGCAGTAGTAGTACCATCACCAGCCTGATCAGCAGTTTTTGATGCTACTTCTTTAAGCATCTGTGCACCCATATTTTCAATGGTGTCTTTCAGCTCAATTTCTTTAGCTACGGTAACACCGTCTTTAGTTACAGAAGGAGAACCGAATTTTTTATCAATAATTACGTTACGGCCTTTAGGGCCTAAAGTAACCTTTACTGCATTAGCCAGAATGTCTACACCTCTTTTCAGCGCGTCTCTTGCTTCAACGTTATATTTAACTTGCTTTGTCATTTATGTTTTAATTTTGAATTAATGATTTATAGAATTATTGATTTTTGCATTGAGGATTGGAATTCACTAATTCATCCTTCAATAATTCAATAATTATAATACTACGTAGATATCAGATTCTCTCATTATCAGGTAATCTTTACCGTCAATGGTAATTTCCTGACCTGCAAATTTGCCATAAAGCACCTTATCGCCTGCCTTAACTGACAAGGGAATTAAATTACCGGTTTGTTCAGCATATTTACCCGGACCGGTAGATACAACTGTACCATGCTGTGGTTTCTCCTGAGCAGTTTCAGGAATATAAATACCTGATGCTGTTTTGGTTTCGGCCGGAGCAGCTTCAACTACCACCCTGTCTCCGAGAGGTTTAATGTTTAATGACATAATGTATACTATTTTTTAGTTTATATAAGTTTTTCTATGTGCTTGCTTTTACACATCAATTATGCCAAGCAGTAAAAACAACAAAAATTGGCATTAATAGCTGTTTAATTGTCAGTTTTATGCAAGTTGCTTTTTTTAAGGCTGAAAAGTTTTCGCCCCGCGTGTCATCATGACAGTAATGTATAACACAAAAAAGGCTTTGGGGTTTCCAAAGCCTTTTAATTATGTATTCAAAAATATTATTTTTTTGATGTGTCTGTTGTTGCAGGTGGAGTAACCGACGGGAAAGCCGGTGCGGCACTTGGCGCAGCTGTTGTTGGTTTTGCATCAAGCGACTTGTTTATCTGCTCCTGGTATTTGTTAGTAGCACCAGCCGCAGGGCCATTTTTTGCTACTACATTTATACCTAATGACAGTACCATTAAAGTTATAGCCAGTATCCAGGTACCCTTCTCTAAAAAATCGCCTGTTTTTTGCACACCCATTAACTGTGATGAGCTTGAAAAATTTGATGAAAGGCCACCACCTTTAGGGTTTTGTATCAACACGATAAGACCCAGCAAAGCGCATACAAACACCACCAGGATCACTAATACTATTAACATATCTTTATTAATTTATTTTATTTTCTAATTGTTCAATTTGGCCTGCAAAGTAAAGGCTTTTTTCCGGGAATTTCAACATCAATTTTTTGTATGTTAAAATAGCCTTGTGATACAGCATTTGCTCGGTATATATTTTGGCAAGCGTCTCGGTTACCAATTCATCGCGGTCTTCAGAGCTTTTCTTTGCCTTATTTTCGCTATCCAACTTAACCGTGCTCGGATGTTTTATCTGCGGCTCTTCGTGAATAAATTTCTCAATTATCTTATCCGCTTTTGTTTCAACAGGCGGCGCATCGGTTTTTGGCGGGATAACGTTCAAATCGTTAACAACAGCGCTTACCGCGAATATATTTTCAACATATTGCTGCTGCAGATGGTCTGCAGCAGGCTGCGGTTTTTCTACAGCGGCAACAGTTTCGGTATGAAACTTACCTTCTGTTGCAAAAGGCTGGTAGATGGCCGCGTGCTCCTTACGCGTTTTATCTAACCACCACATAAAGCTGTAAGGCATCTTCTCATCATTGTACCTTGATACATTCTGATGGGTTTTGCCAACCGGCTCGCTCTGCGTGGTCACATTCGCAGGTGCATGGGTTTCGCTATCTTCAGGAAGCGCAGGCTCAAATACAAAATAACTATCTCCGGCAGCTGTTTCTTCAGTTTTTTGGAGATCATGTGTAGCTTCCTGCTCCGCTTCTTCTTCAACAGCGGCCTTATCTATTACGGCTAACTGTTCAAGGCCTATATCTTCAATACTTACAATCTCTTCAAATACTTCGTCGTCTATTTCCTGATCGGCCGGTGTTGGCGAGCTGCCTGTTCCGGCATCTTCCGCTTCCACTTCAGCGTTGTCAGTTTGTTCAGCAGGCGGTGCGTCATGGTGATCATTGACGGCATCGCTATTTGCATCGCTTTCATTTGCCTGCACAAAAGATTGCGCTACATCTGATTCCTCCTCCGCTTGTTCAGCCTCTTGTTCTAATCCCTCAGGGCTTTCTGCTTCTTCAGTAAGACGCTCTGCAGATGATTCCGGCTGATCTGTTATTTCTGCCGGGGCACCTGATCCCGCTTCCTCATCATTTTCGTTAGTTGCTTCGTTATCACTAACCTCAGCATCATTTTCTGACGATGGCGCAGCATCCGTTTCGTTTTCCTCCGCTACTTCGCTATCAATTTCTGATGGTGGCGCAGCTTCCGTTTCATTTTCAGCTGCCTCTTCATTTTCGCTTTCGGCTACCACTTCGGTATCAACTTCGTCACTTTGATCGGTTACTGCGGCCGGGCTTTCCACCCCTTCCGTTTCAGCACCTGTATTTTCATTTTCCTGATTTTCATCAAAAGATGTTACATCCTCTGCTTTTTCATCCTCAATAAAAACAAGGTCAGCATCAATAGGAATATGGAAATAGTTGGTTTCGTCTATATCCAGGTTGGGCAGATCAACACTCTCTGGTAATGGCAATACCGGCTGGGCTTCTCCCAGCGCCTGGCGAACTACTATTTGTTCGGCAGATACGGCACGAAGTGACCCAAAAGCATTTGAAATTACATAAAGCAATTTGGGGTTAACGTAAGCGCTGGCGCTTTGCAGGGCTTCTTCGTCGCGCTTAACAGCCAGCATTGACCGTAATAAGCCGCTTTGCGGAAATTCATTAATAAGCTGTTGCAAATTAAAAGCATCTGATTGGGCCAGATCAGCCGGATTATCCAACAGATCATAAAAAACCCCATACTTGCTATTTCCTGTATTTTCGTTCACGCCGCTGAAGCTATAAAATTGTTACCAATTATTAAAGGCTTTGTTAAAAATATCATCAATAATCTGGCTGGTGAGTTTTTGCAGAAGTGCCTGCTCCTGCGCTGCCAGGTTACCCGAGTAATTGAGGCTTTTGCTAAAAGGCTGATCAAAGGAGATCTCTTTACTAGGCGGATAATCAAATTTAACGCGGATTGTTAAAGTAAGCGCCTGCGCCCCTGCTACAGGCGGCGCGTTGGTATTGGGTGCCTGTATTGAAACAGGTGTACTCCTGTACTCTGTTATAGCACCGCTAAAATTGGCGTCGCCTTCGCCGTTAACAATGCTTAAGCGCGTGGTTGTACGTACGCGTGCTTTAAGCGCTTCGGTAAACATTAAGCTTAAATTACTCACAACTAAAGGCGCGTTGTTTTCAAAAAATGCCACGTTCACCGTTTTCATTTCGGCAGGAATAGCATTGCTATTTAATTTATAAGCACAGCCCGGCAGTAAAAAAAACGCAGGCAACACTGTTAACAACAATAATATCTTTTTGCTCATGAGCTTACAAATTCAGTTCTTTAATTTTACGATACAACGTACGCTCAGATATTCCAAGCTCATTAGCAGCAAGCTTACGCTTACCCTTATGCTTTTTAAGTGCCTTGCGTATCAGGTCCGACTCCTTCTCTACCAACGATAACGATTCTTCAACCTCTTCGGCATGATGCGTTATATTAAAACCATCATCATCGTTAGTAATCTTACTAATGGTATTAACGGGTTGCTGGATAGTAAATTGTTGCTCGTTTGCAACAGGCAACTCAATATCGCGGTAAAGTTGCGTAAGCGTTTGCGAGTGGTTAGCATAATTAGCTGATGCCCCGCCATGCTCTATCATATCAACCACTAATTTTTTCAGCTCCACCATGTCGCGCTTCATATCAAACAGCACTTTGTATAATATGTCGCGTTCAGAAAAGTCTTCCTTTGGCTGATGATCCAGGCGCATGGGCAAATTACGGTTGTTGCCATCAGATGGAATATAGGTAAGCAGCGTTTGCCCCGTAATAAGATGATCCCTTTCTAACACGGCCAATTGCTCAGCCATATTTTTAAGCTGCCTTACGTTTCCGGGCCATCCATAATTTATCAGGATCTGCTGCGCTTCTTCGTCCAGTTGTATGGGTGGCGTGCGGTATTTATCAGTAAAATCTGAAGTAAATTTGCGGAACAACAGGTAAATATCTTCTTTCCTTTCGCGCAACGAGGGTATGCGCAACGGAACAGTATTTAAACGATAGTAAAGGTCCTCCCTAAACTTTCCGTTCTTTACCGCATCATAAACGTCAACATTGGTAGCCGCTATTACGCGCACGTTTGTTTTTTCAACCTTTGATGAACCCACACGAATATATTGACCCGACTCCAGCACACGCAGCAACCTTGCCTGGGTACCCAACGGCATTTCGGCAATCTCATCTAAAAAAATGGTGCCTCCGTTAACTGTTTCAAAGTAGCCTTTACGTTCGCCTACGGCGCCTGTGTAGGCACCCTTTTCGTGACCGAACAGTTCTGAATCAATAGTACCCTCCGGGATAGCGCCGCAGTTTACCGCTATGAACGGCCCATGCTTGCGCTGGCTCATGTGGTGTATTATATGCGAGAATACCTCTTTACCGCTACCGCTTTCGCCGGTAATTAATACCGAAATATCAGTAGGTGCAACCTGGTTAGCAATATTTATAGCCCGGTTAAGCAACGGCGAGTTGCCTATAATACCGAAGCGTTGTTTTATTTCCTGTATTTCCATGCGCCCTAACCCCCTAAAGGGGGAATAATAGTTAGATGTATCTATATAGTTTAATAGTGATCCTCAAGCCGTAACTCCCCTTTAGGGGGTTTGGGGGACAATTCTCCCCATCAACGTAGCTGTAGTGCATCTTTCTGCTATTACGTTAACGTACTGGCCCGGTTTAAATCTTTCATCAACTGGGAATACCATCATGGCATTCTGATCTGTTCTGCCCGCGTAATCGTTCTTTGATTTTTTAGAGAAACCCTCAATCAAAACCTTTTGTACCTTACCTATCTGCGCCTGTAAACGATGATGCGAATGCTGCTGCTGCAACGCCACAATTTCTGTTAATCGCGCTGCTTTAACGGGCTCGGGTATATCGTCGGCATAACGTTTTGCCGCTAAGGTGCCCGGGCGTTCAGAATACATAAACATATAAGCAAAATCGTACTTTACGTACTCCATCATGCTTACGGTTTCTTTATGTTCTTCATCCGTCTCTGTACAAAACCCGGTTATAACATCGGTTGAAATAGCACATTCAGGCATAATACGCCTAATTGCATCAATACGGTTAATATACCAGTCTCTGTCGTAGGTGCGGTTCATCAGGTCAAGTACACGGCTATTGCCTGATTGCACCGGCAAGTGAATATACTTGCAGATATTGTCGTGCTTAGCCATAGTATATAAAACCTCATCTGTAATATCTTTTGGATGCGAGGTAGAAAACCTTATGCGCAACTCAGGACTTACCTGCGCTACCATTTCTAACAAGTTAGCAAAGTTGGTAGTTGCAGTAGCGGTATTGTCCTCTGCTAACTGCTCACCGTCAACTGATAACTGCCCGTTCCACTTATACGAATCAACATTTTGCCCAAGCAAGGTAACCTCGCGGTAGCCTTCATTAAACAGATCTGTACATTCTTTCACAATTGAATGCGGGTCGCGGCTACGCTCGCGGCCACGGGTAAAGGGCACTACGCAGAATGAACACATATTATCGCAACCGCGCATAATAGATACAAAGGCGTTAATGCCGTTACTATTCAACCGTACCGGACTGATATCCGCATAAGTTTCCTCGCGGGATAACAAAACGTTTACCGCTTTTTGGCCACCATCTACCTGGTCTATTAAATTCGGCAGGTCGCGGTAGGCATCAGGGCCCACAACAACGTCAACCAGTTTTTCTTCTTCTAAAAATTTAGCTTTTAAACGTTCGGCCATGCAACCCAGCACACCTACAACCATTCCCGGGTTTTTAGCTTTTGCAGTTTTAAACTCCTTTAAACGGTTACGTACGCGGGTTTCGGCATTCTCTCGTATTGAGCATGTATTTATAAATACAACATCGGCATTATTAAAATCGCCGGTGGTTTCAAACCCCTGTTCTGATAAAATTGACGCAACTATCTCGCTGTCAGAAAAATTCATGGCGCAGCCATAACTTTCTATATAAAGTTTGCGTCCGGCATTCTTACCTTCAACCGGCTCTAATACTAAAGCCTCGCCCTGTCTGCCCTCATCATGTGTTTTGTCCGCAAGAACCAAATCTATCATTGCTTATAAAAATTGAGCTGCAAAAATACATAAATTTTATATACAGCGTGACAGATTGGCAGAATTAACAAAATCGTATTTTAGTTGTTATAGATGATTAAGTTGAAGGAAAATTGTAAATTGAAACGCAAGAGCACTAACAAACAATATATAGCAAACTATCCGGGAACTATTTATGCCCATTAGCTTTTTAAAGACCAAACGCAGCCGGATAATTGCTGCAGCCATAATTATCCCGGTTGTTTTATTGTTAGTTGCGGCTTTATTAATAAACACGCTGCTGTCGCCCGTATTGGCGCGAAAAGTAAGAAATGCCGTAATAAAAGGCAGCGATAGTTTATACCGTGCCGATTTTTCTGATGCTCAGCTACACATTCTGCAGGGCAAAGTAATGCTGTATAATGTATCGCTGATACCCGACACGGCGGTGTACCGGCGTAAGATGAAACTGGGCACTGCACCTAATAATTTGATAAGACTGAATGCCCGCCGCATTGTGGTGTCAGAGATCCATCCGTTTAAGCTGTATTTTAATAAAGTAATAGACATTGGTCGTATTGCCATTAATTCGCCGCATATACAGGTAAGCTACGCGCTTAATCACACAAAGGACACTACCGAAAAAGACCATCGTACCGCATGGCAAAAGCTATCAAAAAGCTTTAAATCTGCCCATGTTGGCGATATTTTCCTGGACAATATTTCCTTTAAATACGATGATCATTCGGGCAATAAAGTTGCAGTATCTGAGATCAAACAGATGAATCTGCACGCGCACGACCTGCTTATCGACTCGGCCACGCAAACAGACCGCACGCGTTTGTTATATTGCAAAGATGTATCCGGTGATGTGGAGAATTACTCCGGAAGAACAGCAAACGGGCTTTATACCTACTCGCTAAAACGGCTAAAACTATCTACCGCAACGGCAAAGGTTATTATTACCGGTTTTAAGTTTGACCCTGTAGAAGCCGATGTTTTCTTCTCCAAAAGCCGTAAGGATAAGTTTGAGGTGAGGCTTGACTCGGTGCAGCTCAATAATTTCGACTTTTTATCCTACCACAAATACCGCAGTTTTGCAGCCGGAAGCATTGTTATTAATAGCGGCGTGCTTGATCTGTATAACAACCCTAATAAGATCAAAATTTATAAAGAAAAGCTGGAAACTTTTCCTAATGTGGCGCTTTACAAGCTTAACACCGATCTGAAGATAGATACCATCGACATTAAAAAACTGAACATTGCTTACAGCGAATTGGGCAAAAAATCTCATAAAACAGGAACGATTGTTTTTGCCGGCACCAGCGCTCACATTCGTAATGTTACAACCAACCCAAACGCTTTAAACAAAGACAGCATAGCCACAGCAAAGATCAATACCTGGTTTATGGGTAAAGGGAAGCTGAATATTTCCTTCCGCTTTAATTTGCGGGCCAGTAGCGCGCCGTACAGCATTAAAGGCCATTTGGGGCCCATGTCACTGCAGGCCGTTAACAAAATAACCATGCCTTTGTCTATGGTAAAAATTACCGAGGGTACCCTAAAAAGCTACGATTTTGATATATATGGAAACGCCAAAATATCCCATGGCCACATCGCGCTTTTATATAACGACGTTAAGGTTAGGCTGCTTAGGGTTAACGAAGATAATCTGTTATACTCGCGTAAGCTGATCCCTACCTTATTTGCCAATCTGTTCATCATCAAACATAACAACCCGGATAAACCCGGCGAAACACCCCGCACGTTCAACGTGGTGTATTCCCGCCCTAAGGATTCTCCTTTCTTTAAAACGGTATGGACAACCATGCTAAAGGGGCTTAAACCCACTATGGGTCTAGACGAGAAAACTGAAAGCTCGGTAAATAAACGTATGGACGATATGAACCAAAAGAAAAAGGACAGGGCACAAAAGAAAAAAGATAAGGCGGAGAAGAAGAAAAACAAAAAATACCCCTTCGGGGCGTAGCTGTATACGCTGTATACACCATATCAGGGCTGTATACACGTATTATATAAGTTATTGTATACCAATTATATAACTTAAAAGGCATTTTTTTATAAATGAAATTTTGCACACAAACAGGCTAAAACAACCTGTGGTTGTATACACCCTTAGTGTATAAATTGCGCAAAATTAATTCATCCCACAGTTTAGCATTTTCATCCCAACTGTTTACCAACTATTAGGCGGCTGCTTACCTTGCAGCATATTAAACCGTAAACAATGGAAAATACTTTTGATGTAGATAAGTACAATAAAATAGAGTTTAAGGTAGTTACCGCGATATTTATCTTTTCTGTTTTAAACCTGGTAAGCGTAGCCATTAACCAAAATTTTTGGGAGGTTGAGGAGCATTGGTCGTTTGAAAATGCACACATCCAAATTTCATACCTTGAAAACTACTTTCTGCCTTTGTTCTTTCGCTATTCAACGCTGTACGGCATTTATCTGCTTGGGCATTTTATTATCATCCGTCAGTTTATTACTAATACTTCTGTTAGCAAACATGTAATGTTTAGCATTTTAATATTTATGGCAACGGTTGTTATCTGGGCGTGGTCAGACCTTTGGTTAAAACGCTATTTGCTGGTACCAACTCCCTACAATAAACATATCTACCGGAATGAAATTATGGTTAGGCTTTTGGGAAGAAGTTTAATAACCGTATGGTGGTTTTTTGTTGCTTATGCCCTTTACAACTATGCTAAATACAGCGCTTTTGTAGTTAGTTTAATTACCGAAAAAATTAAAGACTCAAACAAGGTTTGGCGTGATAGCTATTGGGCGCTTGGCATCTGGTTATTTCTATTATTAATTATTAAGGGACAGGCATTTTTATTCCTGCCTGTAATACCGGTGTATATCTATTTGTCGTTAAGACTCATCCCCCTGGTAAAAAGTCAAAACAAGGGCTTAAGCAACTATCTATCGCGTGTTACATTAATGGCTCTTGCTATTTCGGGTCTGGTAATATTTTTGTACTCCTTACATAACTCTCATAGAGTAAACACATTCGCGCTTATCGTATTACTTATTGCCGGCTGTTATGCATTTATAGTAGCGCCTGTAACCTGGTTCATTTATCACCACCGTATGGGCCGTACAGAAATAACGGGCCTTAAAACCGCGTTAGGCCAATCATCAGCCAATCTTGATTTTTTACGCTCGCAGATCAATCCGCACTTTTTATTCAACGCGTTAAACACGCTTTATGGCACATCCATACAAGAAAATGCCGAGCGAACCGGCGAAGGCATTCAAAAGCTGGGCGATATGATGCGCTTTATGCTGCACGAGAACATGCAGGAAAAAATATCGCTGATGCGCGAGGTTGATTATTTGAACAATTACATCTCCCTGCAAAAACTACGCACACATACATCGCCGCAAATTGTAATACAAACAGAAATTGAGGAGTCAGTAAACGGACTACAAATTGCCCCCATGCTGCTTATTCCGTTTGTAGAGAACGCTTTTAAACACGGCATTAGCCTGCGCGAGGCATCCCACATAAAAATAGCGCTGCATACCGAAGGGCTTAATTTGTTTTTTGACGTGTATAACAGTGTTCACCCCAAAATTGGTACCGACCCTGAAAAGAACAACAACGGCATAGGGTTGCTCAATGTAAAACAGCGTCTGCAATTGCTTTATCCGGACAGGCACGAACTGATGATACGCGAAACAACAAAGGAGTTTTTTGTACACCTTACCTTAAAGCTGTAGCGGGTTTTCCCATCTCTTTAACTTGTCTTGATGTATCACAATGGCTTTAAATAAGTAATTTATATATTTAAACGTACAATTATAAACAAACGGTCATGCCGAACTTGTTTCGGCAGCCCATTAAACATAAACGTGTGCCTGGCATGTGGGGTGCTGAAACAAGTTCAGCATGACGGAATAAAAAAGGTGTCATTGCCAAGCATGACCTGTAAAATACGAATATGCTTACCGCAATAGCCATTGATGATGAACCCTTAGCGTTAGAAGTAGTGCAATCGCATGCTTCAAAAGTGCCGTTTATTGACCTTAAGGCCAGCTTTGCGGATGCCTTTAAGGCGATGGCTTATTTGCAGCAGGAACCGGTTGATCTGCTTTTTTTGGACATAAAGATGCCGGACATAAGCGGCATGGAGCTGATGCGCTGCCTTAATAAAAAACCAATGGTAATATTTACCACCGCTTACTCTGAACATGCAGTGGAAAGTTTTGAACTGGACGCGGTAGATTATCTGCTTAAGCCCTTCTCGCTGGTGCGCTTTACCAAAGCATGCAATAAAGCTAACGAGCTGTTTTTGCTGCGCGAAAATGTAAATGATAAGAAGAACTACCTGTTTATTAAAACCGGGTATGAGCAGGTGCGCGTAAATTTTGAGGATATCTGCTATCTGGAGGCTACGGGCAATTATGTCACTTTTGTTTTAAGGGATAGCACCATCCTTTCGCGCATGACGATAACTGAAGCAGAGGCCCTGCTGCCCACTGATCAATTTATACGTGTACACCGGTCGTTTATTGCGGCTCATAACAAGGTCCAAAAAATTGAGCGGCACCAGATCAATGTAAACGGCGCGGTGTTGCCGGTAGGCAGTTCGTACATGCAGAATGTTGATCTGATAAGTAACCGTACTAAGTAAATATTCTTTAAATCAGGTTTTTTGCTTCTTCTTTTTAGCAGCGGGGAAAAGCACATTGTTTAAAATAAGCCGGTAACCTGCTGATGCGGGATGCAAATTAAGGTCAGTCGGCGGATCATTCACCGCGTGTTGGTAATCTTCAGGATCGTGCCCACCGTAGAATGTCCATTGCCCTTTGCCATATTCGCCGTGAATATAACGCACCTCGCCGGCGGTTTTCATCTCGCCCATTATAATAACGCCGGGCTTTAGTACGCTTTTGTTAAAGGCAGTGGTAAGCCCTTTAAAGCCTTTAACTACTTTATCGTGGTTTTGCGTGAGCATGCTGGGTACCACATCCCACTTGGCCGAAAAATCAAACAGGGTAAAATAATCCTCCGCGCGCTCAACCGTACGGGTGAGGTTAACATCAATATTGCTGAACGTATGCGAATAGGGATCAATATCCAGCCTGAAATTTTGAAAAGCGAAGGTCTGTGTAAAATCCAGTTTAGATTGCGCAGCTGGGTCGGCGGGGTCGCCGTCAAACATGGTTGAGCATATATCAGTTTCGGCAGCAGAAAGCGCTATGTCAAACGTTTCCGCACCGGCACACATGGCAAACAAAAATCCCCCTCCCGAACAAAAATCGCGGATATGCTCAGCCACCGCCAATTTCATTTTTGATACCTTTTTAAAGCCCAGCTTTTTAGCCATGGCCTCCTGCGTACGTTGATCTTCAATGTACCAGCTTGCGGTACTATAGCCCGCGTAAAACTTACTGTATTGCCCGGTAAAGTCTTCATGATGCATGTGCAGCCAATCATATTTGGGCAGCTCGCCGCCTATAACTTCCTCATCGTAAACTACAACAAAGGGTATTTCGGCATATTTAAGCACCAGGGTAACGGCGTCGTCCCAGGGCATTTTGCTTTTAGGCGAATACACGGCAATTTTAGGCGCTTTCTCCAGCTTCACCAGGTCCATGTTAACGGATGGGTCGCTTACCTCGGTTATAATGGCGCTGGCCTGGGCATCGCCCACTAACTCATAGCTAACACCGCGTATTTTGCATTCGGTTTCTATGGTGCTGGTGTATTGCGCCATAAAGCTACCGCCCCGGTAGTTAAGCAGCCAGTTAACCTCGCCGCCGTTCTTCAGCATCCAGAAAGCTATGCCGTATGATTTGAGGTGGTTTTTCTGCGTTTCGTCCATCGGTATCAATATGGAGGACGCTCTGCCTAATAAAGGCAGCAACGCGCAGCATATCAATACCAGGTACTTAAAACAAACCCTCATGCTCAAATTAACGAATAAATTTTGAGGGTATTGTAATAGTTGAGGCAAATATAAGCCTGCGTTACGGTCCTTATTGATGTTCTTGTCCTAACGCGGCAGCCTAATAGTTTAACCCAACGTTAAAGCTACCCCTTGAGTTAAAACTGTTGTCTGTTCTGTATCCAAAAATGTTTGTCACTCCGTTTTGGCCATCTAACTCAACATAAAATTTTAGTTTTTTGGAAAGTGGTAATTTAACGCCTACACCATAAGCCAGGCCGGCATCAACTTTATTAAACTGACTTGTCATTGACCGGGGGTACTTTACGCCCAAATAGGTAATTGACCGTTCGGCATCTAACAAAAACCCAGCGTAAGGACCAACATTAAGATACCAGTTGCGGGTTTTGCCGAAATGCCAGTTAGCCATTACCGGTACACTAATGTAATGAGCAGATATATCAGCGAATCCCACTATATCGTCATCTATTACTTCGCTTTTATTGCTCCCTTTTTGGTCATAAATTGCTTTTACTTTAAGGCTCCATTTATCAGAAAAGTACTTGTCTATGGATAGTGCTGCATTGAAGCCCGACCTGATTTCAGCCCTATCATTGTGTTCGCTCAAAATGGTAGAACCGTTGTAACCAATGCCCGCGCCAAACTCAACGCCTTTTGATTTTTGTGCCTGTGCGAATGAGCAAATGCCTAACACCGCGATAAGAGTAATCAGAAGTTTTTTCATGTTTTTATGATAGCTATAATTCGGCGGGAAATTAACAGACTTTTAATAACTGAATATTAAGCGTGTGTGAATAACAGCCGCAAGTAGGCTCCAATACCATTTAAACTAAATACTAAAGCAGATTTTCTTAATTTCGCCACTTATTACCAGCGAATTCAACCCCATGGATTATCAATTTAAGGATATAGAGCAAAAGTGGCAGCAATTTTGGGCCGATAACGGAACCTTTAAAGCTGAAAATAACAGCAACAAGCCTAAGTATTATGTATTGGATATGTTTCCGTACCCATCCGGGGCGGGCTTGCATGTTGGGCACCCGCTGGGCTATATCGCGTCAGACATTTTTTCGAGATACAAACGCCTACGCGGCTTTAACGTTTTGCACCCAATGGGTTACGATTCGTTTGGTTTACCTGCCGAGCAATACGCTATACAAACCGGGCAGCATCCGGCTGTAACTACCGAGGCTAACATCGCTACTTATCGCCGCCAACTGGACCAGATCGGCTTCTCGTACGACTGGAGTCGCGAAGTGCGCACCAGTTCGCCCGATTATTATAAGTGGACGCAGTGGATATTTATGCAGCTATTTAACAGTTGGTACAACAAAGCTGCCGATAAAGCTGAAGCGATTGATACCCTGGTTGCTCATTTTGATAAGAACGGTTCGGCAGGTGTTGATGCTGTTTGTGATGATGAAGTGTTGAGCTTTACCGCCGATGAATGGAAAGCCTTTAACGACCGTACAAAACAGGAAGAACTGTTAAAATATCGCCTTACCTACCTGCGGGAAAGCACCGTTAACTGGTGTGCCGCCTTAGGTACCGTGTTAGCCAACGATGAGGTAAAAGACGGCTTTAGCGAGCGCGGCGGTTACCCTGTTGAGCAAAAGAAAATGATGCAGTGGAGTATGCGCATTACCGCCTATGCCGACCGCCTGTTGCAAGGACTGGATACTATTGACTGGCCCGAACCGCTAAAAGAAATGCAGCGCAACTGGATTGGTAAGAGCACAGGGGCTTCGGTAAAATTTGCTATAGAAATCACTCCCAACTCACAACTCGCAACTCACAACATTGAGGTTTTTACTACCCGGGTTGATACCATTTTTGGGGTTACTTTTTTGGTGATTGCGCCTGAGCATGAGTTAGTAGCAGAGTTAACCACGCCTGAGCAGAAAGCCGAAATTGAAGCTTACATCATCCAAACTAAAAAGAAATCAGAACTGGACCGTATGGCCGATGCCAAAACGGTATCGGGCGCGTTTACCGGCAGTTACGTACTTAACCCGCTTAACGGCGACCGCGTGCCTATTTACATTGCTGATTATGTTTTGGCAGGATATGGTACGGGCGCGGTGATGGCTGTACCATCAGGAGATCAGCGGGACTACCTGTTTGCAAAACATTTCAACTTGCCTATCATCCCGATACTGGACACACAAAATATAGTTGATGAAGCCGACCCAACCAAAGAGGGAAAATACATCAATTCTGATTTTATAAATGGTTTAGCTTACAAGGAAGCTACCGCAGCAACTGTTGCCAAGTTGGAAGAACTGGGTGCGGGCAAAGCAAAAGTAAACTTCAGGATGCGGGACGCCATTTTTGGCCGCCAGCGTTACTGGGGCGAGCCGGTTCCTGTTTATTTTAAAGATGGTTTGCCGCATTTGATAAACGAAAGCGAGTTGCCATTAATACTCCCCGAAATTGATAAATATCTGCCTACTGAAACAGGTGAACCGCCATTGGCAAGAGCTGACGGCTGGAGTTATAAACCGCAGTCTGCCCCCTCTAAATCTCCCCCGGAAGGGGAGACTTCGCCAGCGCACGAGGCAGGCAGTTACCGTCAAACCGCCGATCCTGTTTATTACGAGCAGTTAAAAGATTACAGTCGCGAAAATCGTAATCAGCCCACAGAAGCAGAAAATATACTTTGGCAGTTCCTAAGAAAGGAACAAACAGGCTATAAATTTAGACGCCAACATGCTATTGATCAGTTCATCGCCGACTTTGTTTCTCTTGAAAAAGGTCTCATCGTAGAATTGGATGGTCATCATCACAAACTAAATAAAGAAGCCGATGACGATAGAACAGCCGTATTAAATCATTTTGGATTTGAAGTCATACGATTTAATAACGACGAAGTATTGCGCGATCCACAAAGGGTTTTTGATACAGTAAAAAGCAAATTAGACTCATTACCAAATAGAGACAAATCTCATTTTACAGGGGAATCAAAAGTCTCCCCTACCGGGGGAGATTTAGAGGGGGCTGGGTATGCTTATGAGCTAAGCACCATGCCCGGCTGGGCTGGCAGCAGCTGGTATTGGTACCGTTACATGGACGCGCAGAACGGTAAAGACTTTGCCTCCGCAGAAGCAATAGATTATTGGAAAGCGGTTGACCTATACATTGGCGGCAGCGAACACGCCACCGGCCACCTATTGTACAGCCGCTTTTGGAACAAGTTTTTAAAGGATATTGGCAAAGTTGGCGAAGAAGAGCCTTTCAAAAAACTGATCAATCAAGGCATGATACAGGGTCGGAGTAACTTTGTGTACCGTTTAATAGATGAGGAAGGCCGTGGCACAAATACTTTTGTATCGCATGGTTTAATAAAGGAATACAACACATCTCCTATCCACGTTGATGTAAATATTGTAGAGAACGACACCTTGAATCTTGAAAAATTCAAAGCGTGGAGACCTGAATTTGCCGACGCTGAATTTATTTTAGAGGGTGGCAAATATTTGTGCGGAGTAGAGGTTGAAAAGATGTCAAAACGTTACTACAATGTGGTTAACCCTGACGACTTATGCCAACGTTACGGTGCCGATACCTTGCGCATGTACGAAATGTTTTTAGGTCCGCTGGAGCAGAGCAAGCCGTGGAACACCAACGGTATTGAGGGCGTGTTCAAGTTCCTGCGTAAATTCTGGCGTTTGTTCCATAACGATGCATGGGAATTCACAGTATCAGATGCTGAACCTACTAAAGCCGAGTTAAAATCACTCCATAAGATCATCCGCAAGGTGGAGGAAGACATTGAGCGTTTCTCGTTTAATACCTCCGTATCCAGCTTTATGATAGCGGTGAACGAGCTGACAGATCTGAAGTGCAATAAACGTGCGATATTGCAAGACTTAGTAATTGTGCTATCATCTTACGCGCCGCACATTTGCGAGGAGCTGTGGGTGCTGTTAGGTAACGCTCCCGGCACATTATCCTATGCTGAATACCCTAAATTTAACCCGGCTTATTTGGTAGAAGATGAATTTGCTTACCCGATATCCATCAACGGAAAAACCAAAATGAATTTGAACATTCCGTTAAGCATGGAGCCAAAGGATGTTGAAGCATTTGTGTTAGCTAACGCCGATGTACAGCGTTACCTGGATGGCAAACAGCCTAAAAAGGTGATTGTAGTGAAGGGCAGGATTGTTAATATGGTTGTCTGAACTGTTGATTAACGAATAATTAACTGTTAAAAAAAACCGTTCGTCATGCCGAATTTATTTCGGCATCCCATTATTCAGGTAAACGAGCGACGGGTTATAAAATGCAAGGGACGACTCATCTGGTGGGTATGTCCCGTGGGATGCCGAAATAAATTCGGCATGACCGTGAGGATTCGAATTTTACTATTCATAAAGTTAGTACCGCATCAAGCAAAAAATTGATGCGGTATTTTTACTTTTAGTCGCACCAGTTTAATCTCAAAAACATTGTGAACCAATTAAGATTAAAATATATAATTGCCGCACTGCTACTGCAAACAAGCGTAGTGCTGGCTCAAACCCCCACCTACCCGCCCACCGCACAGGTAGCTGTGGATTTCAAAGCGCTGCTGCAACGCCCAATTGTTGAGGCTAAACCATCCTTTACTGTTACCCATACCGATAGTATGGACATAGAAAAAGGCAGCATCTACACAGAGGCTACCGAGAAAATGCCGGTTGTTATTTATAAGCCCGTTATAAAGGGGCAAACCAAATTTCCGGTGGTAATTTTTTTGCATGGCACAGGTGGGAGTAAAGATGCCGGAGAAGTTAAAGCTGTGTTATTGCCCTTGGTTAAACGTGGTATTATGGCCGTATCAATTGATGCCCGTTATCATGGCGAACGCGTAGAAGGCGGCGCGCACGGAAGCAGGGAATATGTTACCGCTGCGTACCAGGCATGGAAAACCAATGATGCAACACATCATGCTTACCCGTTTTTGTATGATACATCGTACGACCTGCTGCAACTGGTTGATTATCTGGTTACCCGGCCTGATGTAAATGCCGACCGGATTGGCATGGGCGGCATATCAATGGGCGGCATGGAAACCTATATGGCGGCTGCTGTTGACCCACGCATAAAGGTGGTGGTGGTTGGCATTGCCGCGCAAAGTTTTAAGTGGGTATTAGACAATAATCAATGGCAGGGCCGTGCCGGTACCATAAGCGATGCGCATAAAAAAGCAGCTGCCGATCTGGGCGATACCGGCTTAAACACAGCTAATGTTACAGCAGTTTGGAACAAAATACTGCCCGGCGTTACCGGTGAGTTTGACTGCCCATCGTTATTACGCCTTATTGCCCCGCGCCCGCTGTTAATACTCAGCAAAGATAAAGACGCCAATAATCCGTACGGTGGCGCGCAAATAGCCTTTGCAGCAGCAACCGATGCCTATAAACAACAAAAAGCAGGCAATAATATTAATATTGTTGTGCAACCCAATTTGGGGCATGTTTTTAATGCCGAGGATACCTGGCTCAGCGTAGAGTGGTTTGCGCGATGGCTTTTAAAATAAAACAAATAAGGCCCCGAATTTCGGGGCCTTATTTGTTTTATGGTCTTGGCGTTCCACCAGGTGTTGCTGTTGGCGTTACGCCGGGCGAAACCGGATTAGGCGTAACCGGCATAGGTGCTGGTACCGGCGTTACTCCGGGTGTTACCGGATTTGGATTTACTCCTGGCATCGGGGTTGGTGTTACGCCCGGTGTTACGTTGTTTGGCGTTACCCCCGGCAGTGGCGTTGGTACCGTATTGGGGTAAGGTACCGGATTAGGCGTTACCTGCGGCGGCAAGGGATTTACCTGTCCGGGCCTCGGTTTTTTAATGTCTCCGGGCAAAGTGTCTGTTACCATAACACTATTTTGCTTTTTAAACTTTACCATTGGGCTGGCTGATATCGCCCCTGCTCCAAGCATGGCTGATACCGTTATTATTGCTGCTATTGCACTGATCTTTTTCATAAAGTTTCTCCTCGTTTAAATATTTTAACTTAATATTTAACATTTTATCAGAGAGATGGTTTCCGCTATTTGTCGTTTTATCAAAATGGCAACGTTCTGATGGTCTTCCTATCAATTAATAACGTGTCTTTTAAAAAAAAAGCGCCCCGATCTGCATCAGGGCGCTTTACTTATAGGGTTTGGGTTGAGTTTTTACAGTAAAAAAGCTTTGTAATATAATTGCATAATGGCAGCATTGCCCTGCCCTTTTAACACTTTATCCAACAGCGCTCTGTAGTCCTTATTGCTGGTTACCTTACCTTTTTTAGGGGCTACAATTTCTTTGGCCGGCACTGCCATGTCTGTAACTTTGGTTGCAACCCAGCTAATGTTTTCATGCGGTAATGCAACCTGCAGTATCATCCCCGGCAAACCATTGAATGATTCGGGCCCGCCCGAAACGGGTATTTTGTCGGTATAAAAAGCTACAACATAAATAGAATCCATAATTAGCGCGTTGGCCCTTCTGCATGGATACCCGGCTATATCACGTGTCTCGTCTGTAATTTTCCAGTTAATTTTACGGGCAGTATCTGTAAGCAATACCACATCGCCATAAATTTCCTTTTGGCTGGTGGCTATATTCGTTCCCAGATCTGTATAAACGGTGCTGTATTGCTCCATTATGGGTACCGATATTCCCGAATACCTGGTTTCAGGAGCAATAGGCGTAAACAACGTTTTGTTATCGGCAAATTTAAATTCGCTCTTAAGCACCCTAAACTGTGGCTGGGTTGCTTTTTGCTGCTCAAACGCGGGTTTATAAAACGCTTCGTTGTCTTTTGTTATCATGCGCGGTACTATGGCATGTGTATTAGAGCTTTTCTCAAATTGAATGGTACCCGATGTGGTAAAGCGCGCGTTCTGCGCGTAACTAAAATTGCAAACCGCAATTAAAAGTAGTGTTAAACTATTTATAAGTGTTTTCATTTTATTATTTTTTTGTAGCTCCACCCATTTTGTTAAAATCCCAAACTACGGTTAGCATAAAGTATCTTCTGATGGTTGTATTTGAACTTTGACTTATGATGCTTCCGTTGATGGATCTGTTAAAGCCCGTGTTCTGGTTAAGCAGGTCATTAGCTGATGCTGTCAACTTAAGCGTATTGTCTTTAAGAAACATTTTAGATATTGACGCGGTTAAAATAGTTCTTGACAAGGGATCAAGACCTTGCGCGGCACCGGTGTAGGTATAGGTAGCTTCTGATACCACCTGGAACTTTGCCGGCAGGTAATAACCAAAATACGCGTTTCCGCCAAACCCTCTTGAGTTACTATTCTGTTTTTGTAATGATGACTCTGCTATATTATAACGGGGTCCGCCTGAAAGATATAAGTCGTACTTATTAGCAGCATATTTTGAAAGCGAAAAGTTCAACGAGTAACTACCGTTTTTAGACTCATTAAGTTGGGTAGTTGGCACGTTTTGCGAAACCTTGGTAACCATATTGTAACCAACGTTGTTGTTGGTTGATGCACTTAACTGAGCCTGTACATCTCCCCATATTTTGCGGCCAAATGTTACGCTCAGGTTATAATTATAAGGTGTTTTATCAGGCATGTTAACTGTTTGCGTAGTGGTTTTACCACGATCAACACCCTCTAAAATAGTTGTTTGGTTAGGTACAAATCCATTGGTAGTAAACCCATAACCACCTGATATGTAAAAGCGCTGACCGGTTAACGCTTTAGACACGTTATAATATGCAGTAAAATTATTAGAGAACGACGGCTTCAAATCAGGGTTACCTATTGTTTGCGCAAAAAGATTGCTGTTATCGCGTATTGGCTGTAACTGGCTAATGCTTGGTTGCTGGGTGCGGCCATTATAGCTTGCGTATAAAGTGGCCTGTGTACCCATGCGGTACTGATAAGTAACCTGCGGCATCCAGTTAATAAAGTGTCTTTCAAACACACCACCGGTAAACTCATTGGTTTGTTTATACTGCACGTCAGTGGCCCGGGTACCAAAGTTTAATGTTGTTTTGCCCTTTATATAGTTAAATATGGCACCGCCTTGGTGGGCAAGCTGACTTAAAGTAAAATCGTTACTGAAGTTGGGATCGAAAAGATCATACTGTCCACTCCCCGAACGATTGTAAGCCAACCTTTCAGACTCCCCGTTATTTACGTTAACACCATAATTAAATACCAAAGATAATGCCTTGCTTAGCGGCTCTGAATAGGTAAAATTGGAGTTAAATGCCGTAGTGTTGCTTTTTGCAGGTTTATATTGATTAACCGTTTGGGTACTTTCAAGTAAGCCGGTAACCGGGTTATAGGTTTCCGCAATTTGAAGTTGATAGTCGTCTTTGGTAGCCCTGTCTATATTGGTACTTAAAAGGAATGATAATGTTCTGCCTTTCTTTTTAAATTTCCTGGTATAAAAGGCACTTGCATTTATAACGCGCTGGTCTGTTTTTGAACTACTTGTAGCGTTTGTTTTGTTTTGCAGTTTACCATCCACATCAATCACGTCAACTCTGTCTGTATTAGAACTTAAGTCTCTGAGCGATGCATCCATTGTTACTTTTAAATTGCTTATAGAGTCTATATTGATGGTATAAGCAACATCCAGCTTTTGCCTGAAGGCGTTGGTATTGAATTTTTGATCAGAAGTGGTAGTATTCACCTGCGTACCCAAATTGTTTTGGTTAATACTGTTTGATGTTCCCTCTACCTCCATCTGGCCTATTTTGTAATTGGTGTTGATGATATTCTTGTCTTTAGGTCCCCATTTATTATCATAATGCACACCGCCTGACCGCGCAATAGGCAGGCCTCTGCCATCATAATACAGATCATTGCCGCTGGTGGTTATCATTATACCACCACCGTCCATAACGGTAACGGTACCGGCATCGCCAAACTTTTGCTCGTCCTGAAAACTTAAGCCTGTACGGCCGTTGTTGGATAGCGTGGCGTTTACAGAAAACTTTTCTTTATTCTGAAACTTATTGTACATCAACTGGCCCGAATAAAATCCCTGCGTACCAGCGCCCGCATCAACCTTTCCAAAATAGCCGTTCTTTTTATCTTCCTTTAAAACCACGTTCATGGTAAGGGTTTTCTTTCCATCATCAACCCCGGTAAATGCCGCCTGATCGCTTTTTTTATCAAACATCTGGATCTCCTTTACCATGTCGGCACGTATGTTTTTGGTAACCAGTGTGGGGTCATCGCCAAAAAACTCTTCGCCCCCCACTAAAAACTTGCTTACCGTTTGCCCGTTAGCGGTTACTTTGCCGTCTTTGTCCACCTGTATTCCCGGGAACTGTTTTATCAGGTCCTCTACCTTGGCGTTGGGCTGCACTACGTAGGCAGAAGCATTAAAAACCGTGGTATCGCCTTTAATTTTAATGGCGGTTGGTGTTGCCTTAATAATAATGTCTGCCAATAGCCTTGATTTAAGCAACATGCTGATCCTTTTAAAATCATGCGCCGGGCTGGCTGCGCCGAGTGTAAATGGCTCAGAGTAATCTGCATACTCCGGATAGGTAACAAGTAACAGGTATTTACCCTCGGGCAAATTGTTTATTGCGAAATTACCCTGTTGATCTGCCCGGGTATACCTGACCATTATGGAGTCTTTGGCCCGCAAAGCAAGTATAGAGGCGTTGTGTAGTTTACTTGCCGCAATTGTATCGGCCACACTACCTTTTATTGAAAAAGCATTTTGCGCTTTTGACGAAAAGGATAGCAATAGTAAAAAAGAAAAAATTGTGTAAAGTATAAATTTCATATTAGGTTATTGGTTGAACAAAGATATAACTAAGGTTTTAGTAAATTAGTATGCCGGGTATGATTTTTAACATTAATTAACATATATAATAGATTTTTTACATTGATGAGCTGCTAAAGTACCGCGATAAGACGGTGTATTTAAATAAGTGTTACGAAACCATCGTAAAAAGGGACGAAGCGGCATGGCGGGAAAATAATTGATGATGGGTTGATTGCATTGCGGTGTCATGGCTTTTGGCTTTTTGTGATTAGTAGCCCAAAAATGTATTATCGCGCAGGCTTTGACAACGCATAAATAGTAAACGGGCCATGGGCGCTAGTATCTGGCATAATTTGCCTAATTGCGGGCTAACCTTAATAATAACCGCTCGGTGAAATACTGCAAGTAAATATTGCGCAACTGTTACTTTATTTAAAAAAAGCGCAACTTTGCAATATGCCCAATGGAACGCTGTTTCTTATCCCCGTGCCGCTTGCCGAAAACGCTGCGGCCAAAACCTTTACTCCTTACCTGGTTGATACCGTAAACAGTATAAAAGAATACATAGTAGAAAATGAGAAAACCGCCCGTCGTTTTTTAAAGGAGGCTGGCCTTAAAACTCCGCAGAGCGAATTGTTGATCCATGATTATGGCAAACACAACCGCGATAACATTGCAGCCTTTTTTAGAGGCTTGCTTGCCGGCAGGGATGTTGGCCTGATGAGCGAAGCCGGCTGCCCCGGTATTGCCGACCCCGGAGCTGATATTGTAGCTGCGGCACACCAACGTGGCATTAAAGTAGTGCCTCTGGTTGGGCCAAGCTCTATATTACTGGCGCTGATGGCCTCGGGATTTAACGGCCAGAGTTTTGCTTTTCTGGGATACCTGCCTATTGATAAGGCACAACGGTCAAAAAAGATAAAAGAGTTAGAGAGTTTTGCTGCGCGGTTTGACCAAACGCAATTATTTATTGAAACACCATTTAGAAACAATAATCTTTTAGATGATATTTTAAAAACGGCTCAGCCTAAAACACGCTTGTGTATTGCCTGCAACCTTACCGCTGATGATGAAATGGTGCAAACCAAAACCATTGCCGACTGGCAGAAACAGGTACCTGATCTGCATAAAAAACCAACCATTTTTATAATAGCGCGTTCTGTATAAATGCCAATAACTGAGCAAAAAACCAGTGTATTAATTGTAGGTGCCGGGCCTTCGGGCCTGATGATGGCTGCGCAATTGCTCAGGTACGGTGTTCAGCCTATTATTATTGATAGTAAACATGGGCCTACAGATCAATCAAAGGCGCTGGCCGTTCAGGCGCGGTCTTTAGAGATCTACCGGCAGATGGGCATTATTGATAAAGTGCTGCCGGGCGGTAAACAGGCGGGCGGTGTAACCTACACTTTAAACGGCCAAACGCTTATTGACCTTTCATTTGCCAATATCGGGGCTTCGCAAACGCCTTTTCCCTTTGTTTTTTTATATCAGCAAAGCAAAAACGAGCGTATGCTGCTTGATGTGCTTACACAAAATTGCTGCCCGGTTTACTGGGACACCAGCCTTGCCGGTTTAACGCAAACGGGCAATGGCGTAGAAGTAACCCTTATAACCAGCGACGACACAGAAACCCAATTATTGTGCGATTGGGTTATAGGTGCCGATGGTGCCCACAGCACCGTACGCAAGCAATTGCAAATACCATTTAAGGGTGATGTTTACGCCAACGCGTATTTTTTGGCGGATATTGAGATAGACAGTAAAACGCTTGATGCAGAAAAGGTATCGTTATACCTAACACAAAACAAAATGGCGGGCTTCTTCCCTTTGCCCGAGGCTAACAGATATAGGGTAATTGGTAACATTACTCCAAAAATGACCTTTACCGGCGAGGTAACGCTTAATGATGTATTGCCCGGTTTAAAAGATACCGCGGGTGTAAATTTTGATGTTACCAGGGTACACTGGTTCACTACCTATCGCCTGCACCACCGTATGGCCGAAAGTTTTAGACAGCAACGTTGCTTTTTAATTGGCGATGCCGCTCATATCCACTCGCCGGTGGGTGGGCAAGGCATGAATACCGGTTTGCAGGATGCCTATAACCTGGGTTGGAAACTGGCAGGTGTAATAAACGGACAATTTAATGAAGATGTACTTAACAGCTACGCTGCCGAGCGTATGCCGGTTGCCAAAACATTGCTTAATACTACCGACAAGCTTTTTAAAATAATTATGTCTGTTAACTGGTTAACTGCATTCTTCCGCAAATGGGTTATGCCGCGTATTATAAATTTTGCCTGGCAGAAAGCCGGATTTCGCGAATGGTTTTTTAAGCGTTTGGCACAACTGGATATAAGTTATCGCGACAGCAAAATAAACCTGAACCTAAGTACCGCCAAAAACATAAAAGCCGGCGACAGGCTGCCTTACCTAAAGGTATTTGATGAGAAAAAACAGGAAGAGACCGACCTGCACCAATGGTGCCTTAAGCCCGGCTTTACTTTAATGGTATTTGGTAAATTGAAAGAAATAGACCTGTTTACCTTAGCTAAATGGATAACCCAAAACTACCCCGGGCTTAATTTCTACTACCTGCCGCCATCTGCAAAAAACGCGGAAGTTTTAAGCACTTTTGAGATTGGCGATGGCCATAAAAAAGCGCTTATAGTACGGCCCGATATGCATATTGGCTTTATAAACGATGTAGTGGATATTGATATGATGGATAATTACCTGCGGAATATCTTAGGGATAAAAGCCTGATCAGCGTAGCACCGTTACCGAACCGGTCAGTTTAATTCCGTTGGTGTTCAGATCAACAATATAATAGTAATTGCCCGTAGGTACGTTTTTGCCTTTATAAGTACCGTCCCATGCGGATGTGTTAGCTCCGGCGCTCCGGTAAACAAGCTGCCCGTTCCTGTCGTACACCTGCACAAGCGGGTTTTGATAGCTGTTAATTCCCCCTATAACCCATTTGTCATTAATGCCATCGCCATTAGGTGTAAATGTATTGGGCAGCATTATATCGTCTGCAACAGCTACTGTAACCTTGCTTATAATATCCGGGCCGCAAGTGTTAGCATCGCCGCTTGCATGCAAAACATAAACGGTAGTTTGGTTAGGCGATGCAAAAGGCGTTAATTCCGTTGAACTGCTTAATGAACTTATATCAGCACCCGACTCGACCGTCCAGAAAAAACTGCCGGAGTTACTGCTTCCCTGAAGCATTACAGGCGTGCCGCCGCGCAGGTAAAACTTTTGCGAGCCGGCACTCGCAGTTACCAGGGGTTTCACCCACACGGTAAGCTCGTTGGTCACTACGCTACAGGAAAACTTGGCTATTTTATCCGGCGATGCAGATGCTGCCCGGTACCGGTAGGTGCCGGGTACCGTTGCAGATAGAAATGTTATTTTAGTTGATGTTTCGCCGGGAATGTCTACCCAGGCACCGTCGTCTAATTTACGCTGCCATTTTATAACGTTACCACTTGTGGGCGTTGTTGCTGTGGCCGAAAAAGACGTGGGACTGTCAGCACAAACGGGCCTATAATCGCCTCCATTATCAAAAGCGGCGTCTATTTTCTGGCCTTCGGCATTAACGGTAATATCATCAATAGCTAAGTCATCTGTTGACGCGCCTCCCGGTGTCTCGCTTATAATGGAGACAATAACCGAACCGTTCGCCATAGGCGAAAAATTCATAATTGGATTGGCCCATACCGCTCCGGTTGCACTATAATTAATAGGTATGGCCAGATCCGGTACTATTTGTACCCGTGGAGTTGTATTAGTTTCAACCCGCAGCCTTATCCTTGGGGTAACCGCACCCGGGTTGCGCGATATATTTGCAATAAAAGCGCCAAACTCGTAGTTAGTACCGGCACATAAATTGTCTACACCCTGTTCAAATAATACCTGGAAACCGACGGATCTTGTTTTCACTATCAGCATGTAGCCGTTGTTGCCATCGCCGGGAGTATGGTCCAGCGTGGGCCACCAGGCCGATACTGTGTTTGTATTATTTATTAGTGTATATGAGCCTTCGGGCGGCATATCAGCTGTTGAAAAACTATAAGGGGCGGTGCCACCTACGAAGCCGGGGATCTCAGCACCATGTAGAGAATTGCCCGAGATAAAATTTCTATAGATTACCGGATCGCCCAAACCGTTTTGCGCAAACGCTTTAACAGCAACAAAAACCACTATTAAAGTTAAGATGTATCTCTTATACATTTTGCGCGCCGGATTTTACCGTGCTAAAATACACAAGCTCTTGCAATTTTTATGCTTTTTTAACTATACGTTTAATGATTTTTTACTTTTAAGCCCATAAAATCAACATATTAGTAAAAAAACAAGCATTCTGGTATATGTATGGAGCGTACTTATGTAATGGCTATTCTTTTTTACCTTCCATTTCCAGCACCATATCATCAATAGCTGCGGCCAGCGCGCGGTCTTTAGCGGTTATAACATCGCCTGCCTCATGCGTGCTCAGCCATATCTCTACCTTGTTGTAGGTATTTGTCCAGGTGGGATGGTGGTTATGTTGCTGCGCCAGATCGGCTACGTTTTCTATAAAATTAAACGCGTGCTTAAAATCCGAAAAAGTAAAGGAGCGGTAAAGTTTGTTGTTTAGTTCCTGCCACATAATAATTTAATTTTTATTAGCATTGTTAAAGGAATACCCGGCGTTTATAATTTAACCCGCGGATGTAAATTGATAATATGAAAACTTCATTACGTTTAATAGCCCTGCTCATTTTTTTCGGAAATTTAGCATTAGCCCAGGCACCCGTAAACGCAATTAATAACCTTAAACCGCGCGTTATTGTTTTAACAGACATTGCGCCAATAGATATTGAGCCGGACGATATGGAATCCATGATCCGCCTGCTTGCACATGCCGACCTGTTCGAGATAGAGGGACTAATATCCGGCACAGGCTGGAGCGATTACGGCGATAAGGAGCATCCCGAGATCATTCATGACGTGATAAACGCGTACGAAAAGGACCTGCCTAACCTGCAAAAGCGCTCAGCGCAAAAAGCATTTAAAGCCGACGAGTCGCGGCAGCAAATGGGCTATTGGCCCAGCGCTGCCTACCTGCGTGCACGCACGGTGTTGGGCAGTACTAAAATGGGCGTAACAGCGCTCGGTGATTCCAACAACTCGGCAGGTAGCGACCTGATCATTAAAATGGCCGACGAAAAAGATGACCGCCCGTTATGGGTGCTGGCATGGGGTGGCGGGAATACTGTTGCACAGGCAATCTGGAAAGTACAAAAAGAGCGCTCGCCGGCAGAACTGAAAAAGTTTTTACATAAGCTGCGCATCTATACCATTACAGATCAGGACCATGTGCAGTTCCGCTTTAAGGCCAATGCCAGTTCGCACTACTGGATGCGTAAGGAATTTGCTGATGATCTGTTTTTTGTTTGGGATGAGTCTGCCTGGCTTTTTCAAAACAATAACGGCAAGAAAAACTGGGATCAATACGCTAAAGATATACAGGGACACGGCGCGTTAGGCACCATCTATCCTAAGTTTAAATGGGGTGTAGAGGGCGATACCCCTTCGTTTTTATATGTATGGCCAAATGGGTTGAATGATCCTGAAAACCCATCGGGCGGTGGCTGGGGCGGCTTTTTTCAGAGAGGCATTAGCGCGGATAGCGTTACTACGGCCTGGGTTAACCAAAAGAATACCCCTGCCAATGCTATCTCAAAAAAATACGAGGAGAAATTTTACCCCGCCCTCTATAACAACTTTGCAGCACGGATGGATTGGGCACGCGATGGCAAAGGCAACCGCAACCCGGTTGTGGTGATTAATAAGGATAAGGGCATGGCTCCTATCCGGTTATCGCCAAAAGCTAACAACACTATTGTGCTTGATGCATCAGCGTCTACCGATCAGGATGGTGATAAGCTGAACTACAATTGGTGGGTACTTACCGAAGCTGGAACGTACCAGCAAACTGTTAACATAGAAAACAACACGGCATCAAAAATAAGCTTAACCATTCCGGCCGATGCTGCGGGTAAAAGCTTTCACGTTATTTGTGAGGTGACGGATAGTGGTATGAGGCCGCTGACGTCTTACAGGAGGGTTATTGTTAGTGTAGTATCTAAATAAAACATATGTTGGTCCGCATGCTCCCTTAGCAGTGTTCGGATGATTTAAAAGAAGCGGAGGGCGGTGCGATTCCCCTCTTGAGAGGGGTGTAGGGGTGTGTTGTGAAAGCTGATTAACACACCCCCGCAGCCGCACATTAATTTTACGCTTTAAACGGTTTACGAGGATGGCAAATCCTCGTCTCTTTAGTCCGGGATGGAACATCCGGACTAACATTTGATTACTAACATTTGATTATTTGCTAAATGGTAACTCCTTAAAATCTTTCAAATATCTTATTGCTTTTTTTATAAAATATTGCGGCGTTATTAAGGTATCGTACCCCATTTTTTTAAAAATAGTGTCTTCTTTAAAATAATACTTGTTATTAGTCCCTGTGCCTATTTGAGTGGTTACCAATATTAGGCTGTCGTTTAAGAAGTAATAGTCTTCATATTCATGCTTTTTTAAATAACTATAATATGAAACTCTAAGAAGTCTCTTTGAGTACTTATTGTAATAGTAGGTTTCTGAGAAATAACCAGATAGTTTCTTTATAAAAAGACTTTTACTTTTTTGCGCAATGGTTCCATCAAGAACTGTCTGACCCAGATTTTTTGCTGAATCTATTGATTGCGCCATTTTATCTATTTTTAGCACGTTTGTTAAGCTTTGACCAATTGCGACACTTGAACAAAATGCGATAGTTAATAGAAGTAGATATTTAAGCATAGTTAAATATAAGCTTTTGTACATACACTATTCAGTTTGGCAAACGAATTTTAACAAACCCCTGTCAATACACCCGATCTATTTATAGATATTTGCCCGCTTAAACATTCATCACAAGGGTCTTGAATAACAGTAAATACTATCTATCGGCAATTGTTGCTTATGTAATATGGGGCTTTTTTAGTCTGGTGTTAAAACCGCTGGCTATTTACCCCTCTGTTGACATTTTATTTTACCGGGTGTTTAGCTGCGCTTTTTTAATGCTGCTTATTGTGGCGCTGTTTAAAAGGCAGGCATTTAACGATGCCGTTGCTACTTATAAAGGATTGCCCGCTAACGGAAAACGTAAAGCGTTATGGCTCAATATAGGCGGTAGTGTGCTTTTAAGCTTTAATTGGTTCAGCTTTATTTATGTAATGAACCACATAAGTGTAAAGGCAGCCGCGCTGGCTTATTTGGTTTGCCCCGTATTAACAACGTTGCTTGCCTGGTCTATTTTGCGCGAAAAGCTGACCAAACTGCAATGGGGGGCGGTTGGCATAAGTTTGTTAAGCTGCGTGCTGCTATCATACGCCAACATAATTGACATGGTTTACAGCAGTGTAGTTGGATTGAGCTATGCCGCCTACTTGGTTAGCCAACGCCGCAATGTTGGGTTTGACAGGTTTTTGGTGCTTACTTTCCATATTACGCTTTCGGCTATCTTTTTATTACCCTTTTACCCCGCTTTTGGCGGACCCATGCCTACAGCAGAAAAGTTTTATATATACATTCTGATAATAGCAGTGCTGTTTACCATCATTCCGCTGCTTTTAAATTTGTACGGGCTTAAAGGCCTTGGTTCTTCTACATTAGGAATGCTGCTGAACATTAACCCTATTATTGGTTTTACACTGGCAGCCTTTATTTATCACGAGCATATCAGCGGAGTGCAGATTGTATGTTACTCGATGGTGTTTATTGCAGTGGTGGTGTTTAATGCTGGACAGATATGGGGTGGGAAAAGGAAGATTGTGGAATAAGATATGTAGGAGAATTGCGAATCTCAAATTATCAAAGTCAATAATTTAAAATTCTGACCAATGTAAAACATTGCTTGTGTTAACTTATTCAGAAAATGTATACGTTCTTTTATCCGCATATTAAACTTACGCGACGGGGAGAAATTCAGTTAGTTTAGTTTTATAATATTCTTATAGCTATCTATCCCTTATCAATTGCTGATAGAATTAAATAGTTTTTGAAATTCAACTTCTTTTGCTAAATTTATAAGACCTCAAATCTTATGATGAAAGATTTTTTTGATTTATTGGTGAAAGATTATGGATTTCCCGCCATATTCGCCAGCCGTATCATGATTGCTGTTTACACAGCGACGATGATTGCCTTAGTAGTTAACACAATTATAACTGGCTTCAAATATTTCAAAAAAAAGGGAATAAACAAATTAGTTAGTAAAGACCTGCATCCTGATTTTACTTACGCTGAGATAAAAAAATACACCCGTTATTACATTCCACAGTATTTTCAAAATATTACACCATCTGAAGGTGAGGAATTGGGAAAAATACACGCCGCTGCTGCTAGATCTAAGCTAATGCCAGAATTTTTAAAAAAAGGATTATTGGATCATTCTCCGGTGAAGTATTTTATAATCCTGGCTGATACGGGAATGGGTAAGACGGCTTTTTTGTTGAATCTTTATAGAAAATACAAATTGCGCAGAAACAGATTCAATGAAGTTAAATACAATATATTTCTATTCCCTTTAGGTTCTCAGACCTCCCTTGACAGAATAACGAAAATACCTGACAAAAATAACACAATATTGCTTTTAGATGCATTTGATGAAGATATCAAGGCTATTCGTGATTACAAATCAAGAATGGTAGAGATATTGGACGTCGTAAAAGACTTCAGGAAGGTAGTTTTTACTTGCAGGACTCAGTTTTTCCCCCATAAGGATGAAGAACCGACCGACACCAACGATATTACTTTTGGTGAAAACATACAGCACAAAATACAAAAACTATATTTAAGTGCCTTTGATAATAGAGACATAACAAAATATCTTTTCAAAAAGTATGGTTTGAACATCTTTAAATTTTTGAGAGCTTATTCTCTAATTAAAAAGAGCCCAAGTTTGATGTTTAGGCCAATGCTTTTAACATATGTGGACGATTTACTCGCAGGGCAACATGTTTATCGTTTTTCATATGAAATGTATGAAGTTTTAATAGATAAATGGATTAATAGGGAAGCACAAAAACCAGCAATATTAAATCGCCACTCAAATTTTAACTACTCTGATGCATTGAGGCAGTTTTCAAATTCCTTAGCTATTAATTTATATAGAGAAAGAGATAAAAGGCAAGGCTATTACATTTCTATTGAGGACCTAAGAGAGTTATCAAGAAAAATTTTAGACTTTGAATTTCTATCGATCGATGATAAGACTGGTCGGTCGCTGTTAAACAGAAATAGTAACGGGCAGTTTAAATTTTCTCATAAATCGATTTTAGAATATTTTTTAGCAGCCGAGGTTTTCGATAATCCAAGATTTTTGAAAGACTTCGATTTTAGGGGAATGGATGCGACTTATAAATTCTATACTGAAATGCAAGCAAATCTTCTTACTAAGCTAGGCGGCAAATTTTTTTTAGGAAACAGTGACAGGTCTCAAAATTTATCTTCAATATCGTCAGAGAAAATTAAGCATATTACACGTATACTTATAAAAGACGCTGGCAATGTTAATCTAAAAAACTTTGGAAGTTTAAGAGGGTTGCATGAGATAACTTTTGTAGATAACTCTTTCTTGGTTATGTATGTATTTTATATGTACATCTGTTTTCGAAAATCTTTAGATATGAATCTATTGGCTATCCAACAAGGAATTCTCAAATTTCCATGGGAAGAATACAAAGACATAATAGATGAAATCAATATAATGATACCTTCGATGAATATTGATTATGCTATTGTTCTCATAGAGAACTGCGAAATGGAAAAAAGTCTGAGAGCAAGTTTTAATAGCTATTTCAACTATTTAGTTTATTACGCACGTGATAATGAAACGTCTTTACAGCAATTGGTAAATTTACAGGCATTAGTACTTTCCGGGCAATCAGAAAGAGCGTTGCTTTACAATGCCTTCAATAAAATAAAAGAAATTAAAAAATTAACACTTCAATTACCTAACACAAGATTTCGATATTAAAATTAATATAATTTATTATCGATATTATTTATTTGTAATACAGTTGGTCCGGATGTTCCATCCTGGACCGAAGCACGGCGGATTTGCAATCCGCATGTATATTGCATTTATATCCTGTTTACGAGGACTTCAAATCCTAGTATCTCTGGATTTGAAAATCCGGACTAACTGAGCGGTGGTGGTGTTTAATGCGGGGCAGATATGGGGTGGGAAAAGGAAGAAGCCGTTGGCTTTATCTGATTAGCACTTTGTTTAATCCTGCAATAGGTTTACAAAAAAGTGGGACAAAATTTGCCATTTTCACAGTATAACTGATAATCAATAAGTTAAATTCATTTTACAGTTAATTTTCCTGACGAATAAGTAGTCTCACTTTGTCCCACCATAAAATTGCAAGCTACTTACTTACAAATACTTAGCAAAAATTTTGTCCCAGGTTGTCTCACTTTGTCTCACACACACGCGGGACAAAACGCTAATTATTTATCCTGCTGACATACCGTTGTCATTACCCTGTCGTTTCTTTGAACAAGCGGTTAAGTTGTATGTTATAAGTTGAAAGTTGTAAGCCACCTGTCAAAACATACAACTCACAACTTGCAACTTACAACTAAAGGCAAATCAATACTTATCTTTGTAAATAACACATGGATTTTAAACTCACCTCGCAATATCAACCCACCGGCGATCAGCCCGGCGCTATTAAACAACTGGTAGAAGGTGTTAACGGCGGCGAAAACTACCAAACCCTTTTGGGGGTAACCGGTTCGGGTAAAACGTTTACCGTTGCCAATGTTATTGCACAAACGCAAAAGCCTACGCTGGTTTTAAGCCATAACAAAACACTGGCCGCGCAGCTTTACGGCGAGTTTAAGCAGTTTTTCCCGGAGAACGCGGTGAACTACTTTGTATCCTACTACGACTACTACCAGCCCGAGGCTTTCATCCCCACTACCAATACCTACATAGAAAAAGACCTTCAAATAAACGAGGAGATAGAAAAACTTCGCCTGCGCACCACATCAGCCTTAATGAGCGGGCGGCGGGATGTTATTGTGGTGTCGTCCATCTCCTGCATATACGGTATGGGTAACCCGGAGGATTTTGCGGCTTCGGTATTTAAGTTCGCGGTAGGTACACGTATCAGCCGTAATGCCTTTTTGCACCGTTTGGTGGAGATACTATACGCCCGCACCACCGCCGACTTTAAACGTGGCACATTCCGCGTAAAGGGTGATACTGTTGATATTTTCCCCGCTTACATGGACCACGCCTACCGCATTTCGTTTTTTGGCGATGACATTGAGGAGTTAAGCACCTTTGATATAGGCACCGGCAAAACGGTGGAGAAGATGACCCACATGGTGCTCTATCCCGCCAACCTGTATGTTGCCCCGCGCGAACGATTCCAGCAATCTATCTGGGCCATACAGGAAGAGTTGGAGAGCCGCAAGAAACAATTTATTGGCGATGGCCGCTTTTTAGAAGCCAAGCGCCTGGAAGAAAGGGTTAACTACGATCTGGAAATGATACGCGAATTAGGCTACTGCTCGGGTATTGAAAACTACTCCCGCTTTTTTGATGGCCGCGCGCCCGGCGCAAGGCCGTTCTGTTTGTTAGATTATTTCCCGGATGACTACCTGATGGTGATTGACGAGAGCCACGTAACCGTACCGCAGATCCGTGCCATGTATGGCGGCGACAGATCGCGTAAGATCTCATTGGTTGATTACGGTTTCCGCCTGCCGGCGGCGTTGGATAACCGTCCGCTCAACTTCCAGGAGTTTGAGCGCCTGGCACCGCAAACCCTGTATGTAAGCGCTACCCCGGCAGATTTTGAGCTGGAAAAATCGGGCGGGGTTGTGGTAGAGCAGGTGATACGCCCTACCGGGTTGCTTGACCCGCTTATTGATGTTCGCCCCGCCATTAACCAGGTGGATGACCTGCTGGATGAGGTAGATAAAACCATTAAAATGGGTGACAGAGTGCTGGTAACCACCCTTACCAAACGCATGGCCGAGGAACTTGCCAAATACATGGACCGCCTGAATATTAAATGCCGCTACATCCACTCTGAAGTAAAGACCCTGCAAAGGGTAGAAATACTGCGAGATCTGCGTTTGGGTGTTTTTGATGTGCTGATAGGCATCAACTTACTGCGTGAAGGCTTGGACCTTCCGGAAGTATCGTTAGTTTGTATTTTGGATGCTGATAAGGAAGGCTTCCTGCGGTCTGAAAGATCGTTGATACAAACCATTGGCCGCGCCGCGCGGAATGATCGTGGACGGGTTATTATGTATGCCGATAAGATAACTGATTCGATGCAGATAACAATAGACGAGACCAACCGACGCCGCGAAAAGCAGATCATCTATAATACAGAGCATGGTATTACACCAATGACCGTAGGCAAAACCAAAGCCGAAATTATGGAGCAAACATCGGTTATGGACTTCCAGGGCGGCGTACAAAAAGCGTATGTTGAAACGGATACCCTTACTCTTGCAGCCGACCCGATTGTTCAATACATGAGCAAAGCCGATCTGAAAAAATCCATCGACAACACCAAAAAGGATATGCTTGCGGCAGCCAAAGACATGGACTTTTTACGTGCCGCCAAACTGCGCGATGAAATGTTTGCTTTAGAGAAAATGATGGAGGAGAAGTTTGGTTGATGTGCAGATGTTGACTGCGCAGATAGAGAAACGATTTCATTTGCACATCTGCACATCCTCACATATGCATATTTACATTCCGCTGATGTAACATATCCCCTCAGCCTGGCATCAAAATAAGGTGTAAAATCATAAGCAAGTATTTTACACGTTATATTCTATATTTGTAATTTAAAGCATACCCGCATGTCAGTACTTCTGCGTTTTCTGTTAGTAGCCATCGTTATTTTATATATCATACGCGCGTTGTTGCGTTACTTGTTACCCATGCTTTTTCAAAGTCTGGTAAATAAAGCGCAGCAAGGGCAGCAAAATAACAGTCGCCCTAACGGGCAAAAGCCAACCGGAAAGATCAATATAGACTATATACCCCAGGAAGCTACCAAAAGCAAAGTGCCGGATACGGAAGGCGACTTTGTAGAATACGAAGAAATTAAAGTTAAATGATCCCCGAAGAAATATATAAACGCAGGCGCAGGCATAACAATACGCCTGAATCTATCCTTCTGATCATTGCCAATTACGTTGTAACAAGTGTGCTTTTTACATCCGTAAGTGCCACCAGCTGGTTTTTTGCTGTAGTAATGGCGGGGTTAATTTGGTACAATGTTTATATTATCCGCCGCAACCGCGAAGAGTATACCCGGGTTAACATAATAGTGTATATAGTTGCCTGGGTGGGTATTGTTGGTCTGTTTTTTCTTACACGCAATATTTAAAGCAAAAATCCTTTTTAGCTTTGCAGTTTCAATTGTCGCTTAAATTTCTATTTTTGGGCGTTACATTAATTCCAATTTAAATCAATCAGATGAATAACTGGTTCAAGCGCAATGGCATTCACTTTGCCATTATCGGCATATTTTTTATAATGTGCTTTATTTATTTTACGCCTGCATTTCAGGGTAAGATCTTAGGGCAAGGCGACGTAACCGGTGCGCAATCAACCCAAACGGAGATAAATGCCTATAAAGAAAAAGGCCAAACCATATTGTGGACCAACCAGATCTTCGGCGGCATGCCCGCTTTTCAAATATGGGTGCCTTACACCAATAACATTACCAGCCATGTAATAATAGCGCTAAAAGCAATTTTCCCTAACCCAATTGATACGGTTATGATCCTTTTAGCGGGGGCCTACTTTTTGTTCATAGTGCTAAGAATAAACCCCTGGCTGGCGGCAGCCGGCGCGGTGGCATTTACCTTCTCGTCCTACAATATTATTTACATTGTAGCGGGGCACTCCAACCAAACGTTTGCCATCGCTTTTTTTGCGCCAATAGTAGCCAGTATAATTTTAACGCTACGCGGAAAACACATATTAGGCGGCACATTAACTGCTTTCTTTTTGGCAATGGAAATACGCGCCAATCACCTTCAGATGACGTATTACCTTATGCTGGCGATATTGATCCTGGTTATTATAGAAGTATACCATGCCGTAAAAAATAAAACAATGCCGCAGTTGGCAAAATCTATTGGCTTTTTGGCAATTGGTTTGGGTATTGCTGTTGCGGTAAACGCATCTATGTTATGGAGCAATGCAGAGTACGCAAAATATACCATCCGTGGCCAGTCTAACTTAAAATCATCAGCTGATGAACCAAGTACCGGCCTGGCCAAAGATTACGCCTACCAATGGAGCCAGGGCGTAGGCGAATGCCTTACATTTTTAGTGCCTAACGCTTACGGTGGCGAAACAGGTAAGCTGGAACTGGATGAGAAATCAGCTACAGCTAAGGCATTTATAGCAAAAGGCGCTTCTGTGGAGGACGCAGCCAGAAACGCGGGGCAGATTGGGGCGGGCGCTATTAAAGGCCTGGGTACCTATTGGGGTAACAAATCATCCACCAGCGGGCCATGGTATTTTGGCGCTGTTGTATGCTTTCTGTTCGTATTCGGATTGATCATTGTGAAGGATCGCCTTAAATGGTGGATACTATTTACTGTGATACTAACTATGCTGCTTTCTTTTGGTGGCAACTTCCCATTTGTTTCAGATCTTTTCTTTAACTATTTCCCTTTATATAATAAGTTCAGAGCGGTTGAATCTATTTTGGCCGTTACCATGCTTTGCTTTCCGCTGTTGGCTATACTGGCCGTAAAAGAACTTATTGATAATACTGACAAAAAAGCTCTGCAAAAAAAGGCTTTGCTATCGTTATACATAACTGGCGGTATTGCATTAATATTGGCTGTACTACCTGAGGTAGTTCTGAGTTTCCGCCCTTCAGACCAAACAGAGGGGGTTAACATGCTTACCCAATACTTAAAGGGCGATAACAGTTTTGCATCAGCAATAGCTAATGGAATTGTACAGGATAGAATAAGCTTTGCCCGTATGGACGCAATCCGTACACTGGTATTTGTAGCACTGGCGTTCGGCGTAGTTTTCCTTTATATTAAGCAAAAGATCAATGTTACCGTATTGTCGCTTGCATTTTTAGTACTGGTGTTGGTTGACCTTTGGCAGGTTGATAAACGTTATCTGAAAGATGAGAACTTTGCGCCAAAACAAGCATCTAACAAACCGGAACCAAGGGAAGTTGATACTTTTATGTCACGCGATACCGACCCTAATTTCAGAGTATTTGATGCTACTGCCAATGTAAAATTCGATACGTTTAACCCTTTTTACTATAAATCATTTGGTGGTTACTCGGCAGCGCGCTTAAAGCGATTTGAAGAGTTACTGGATAATCAGTTTACCAAAACTGTTAACCAGGATGTTTTGGATATGTTGAATGTTAAATACATCTTATCTACAGATCCAGGTAATCAATCCCTAAAAATGCAGGTTAACTCAACCGCATGCGGCAATGCATGGTTTGTTAAAAGCGTAAAATATGCTAAAACTGCCGATCAGGAGATGCAGGCCATCAGTAGCTTTGATCCGAAGCAGGAGGCCATAGTGAATGACCAATATAAAAATCAGGTGGGCGACAAAACCATGGTTGATCCCCTTGCTACTATCAAGCTGGTGCATTATAGCCCCGATACTTTAAAGTATCAAAGCGGCTCAACAGTTGAACAGATAGCGGTTTTTTCTGAAATATATTATGACAACGGATGGACCATGTACATTGATGGCAAAGAGTCTCCATACTTCCGCGCCGATTATCTGCTGCGTGCCGCTAAGATCCCTGTGGGCAACCACAACATTGAGTTTGTTTTCCACCCGGCTTCTTACTACACCGGCGAGAGCATCTCATTAGCCGGTTCAGTATTGCTGGTATTGGCCATAGGCGCAGCCGGGTACATCGAAACAAGAAAGAAAGCCGCTAAAAAGGCGTAAGCAAGTTTTACTAACAAAAAAGGATGGTCAAAACGGCCATCCTTTTTTGTTAGTAAACTTGCTGCACCGCTTGCAGAAAAATACTTTAAATTTGAAGTTGTCAAGCATCGTATTGACGTAGTATAAACCAATTATACCCAATAAATGAAGAAAATATCTGTTTTATTACTTGCTGCATTATTTGCGGCGTGCTCGTCTGAAAAAGATGGAAAAACATCGTTCAGCGTACATTTGATCACCGTTGATCCGGGGCACTTTCACGCGGCTTTAGTACAAAAATCCATGTATCCTGACGTAGACAGCGTAGTGCAGGTTTACGCGCCTGAAGGTGATGATCTGCAACAGCACATGGATAGAATATCAGCCTATAACCACCGCGCTGATAATCCTACTAACTGGAAAGAGAAGATCTTTATCGGCTCCTCTTTTTTTAATGAAATGATAAGCCAGAAAAAAGGCAATGTGGTGGTGCTGGCGGGCAACAACGGGAAGAAAACAAGTTATATAAAAACAGCAGTAGACTCTGGTTTTAATGTACTGGCCGATAAGCCTATGGCTATTGACCGCGCAGGCTTTGAAACTTTAAAAAGCGCCTTTGAGAGTGCTAAAAAGAACAATGTGCTGCTGTATGATATAATGACTGAGCGTTATGAAATAACCACCATTTTACAGCGCGAACTTTCTATGCTGCCCGAAGTGTTTGGCAAATTAGAACAAGGCACTGCCGAAAACCCTGCGGTGACTAAAGAGAGTGTGCATTATTTCTACAAATATGTATCGGGTAAGGTGCTGGTAAGACCGCCCTGGTTTATGGATGTAGCACAGCAGGGCGAAGGTATTGTTGATGTTACAACTCACCTGGTTGACCTGGTGCAGTGGGAGTGCTTTCCGGAAAAAGCTATCGATATAAAGAATATTAATATGCTTGCTGCTAAAAGATGGCCAACCGATATGACCTTGAGCCAGTTTAAAACTATTACCGGTATTAACGGCTTTCCGGGTTATTTAAAAAAGGATGTGGTGCAGGACAGCGTGCTTAAGATATTCGCAAACGGCGAAATGAGTTATACCATAAACGGTGTACACGCGCGGGTGTCAGTAAGATGGAACTATAAAGCCCCTGAAGGTACTAGCGACACCCACAACTCGGTTATGCGCGGCACAAAGGCTAATCTGGTAATTAAACAAGGCGCAGAACAACAATACAAACCTGAGCTCTACATTGAGCAAGCTGCAGGGCAATCGCCGTTAACGGAGCAGGTATTACAGCAGCAGATTGAGAAATTGCAGGCTAAGTATCCGGGCATCGCACTTAAAAAAGTAAAAAACGGCTGGTGGGTAACCATCCCTGAAAGCTTTAAAGAAGGACACGAAGCGCATTTTGCACGTGTAATGGAGAAGTTTTTAGAATATTTTAAAAACAAGAACATGCCCGCCTGGGAGGTGCCGAATATGATAGCTAAGTATTACACTACTACTGCTGCTTTGGAAATGGCTAAGGCAGGGAAGTAATTAAGCAATGTCATCTCGAACGATAGTGAGAGATCTATACAATGATAGTCCTGGCTGCTTAGCACGTGTATAGATTTCTCGCTGTTGCTCGAAATGACAGCATATTTTTTAAATTGGAAGCCCCATGATTCATCATCATAGGGCTTCCAATTTTTATCTAAAACTTAATAACCCTACGCCTTTATAAAACTTGTTCCGTAAGGATAACGCTGCGGGCGTGATAACAGCTTGTTGGCTTCATGATCGTTAACAAACAATTCTTTCTTCGGATCAAAAATCAGTTTGCGTGGCAGTTTCATAGCCGCATGTGCAACTAAGCAGGCACTGCATGAGCGGTGCGCCACCTCTACCGGACTAATGTTAGGCTTTTTGGTTTGGATACTTTCTATCCAGTTTCTGTGCTGTTCAGGGCTATCATATAACTTTATGCCGTTGGGTTTAATAACCGCGTTGGTTATAGCCGCGCTGCTGGCTTCAAAGGCAGGTACTTTAGGCGATGAGGGGTCAGACGCGCTTACCTGTGTATCGCCGCGCGATACAAACACCCATCCTTCGGTACCCTCAAAACGCAAACCATTGGGGAACTTGCCGCTAACCACAACGTTAACGTCGTTCTTGTATTTCATAGTAACTTCAAAGTCGCCATGCACGTTCCAGAAACCTTTCGTAGGGAACTCGGCAGTAGCTTCTGCTGATAACGGACCCGAGTATTCTGTATCCATTGCCCAATGCGCAATATCCAGGTGATGCACACCCCATCCGGTAATCATCCCCGCGCCAAACTGCTCGCAGCGTAACCAACCCGGCCTGGCGGTAACGGAGTTCTGCGGATGCGCCCTGTCCTGTGTGTAGTAAGTATAAGGAGTTGAGCCTAACCAAATATCATAGTTAAAGTTAGCGGGGATAGGCATTTCTGTTGCTATGCCACCTGCGGGGTCGCCGGGCAAGCCCACCTTAATTGTGTGCAGTTTGCCAATAAAACCATTGCGCACCAACTCGCAGCCCCGTTTAAACTGCGGCCATGGGTCGTTAGAGCGTTGCTGGCTGCCTAATTGAAACACTACGCCTGTTTTGCGGATAAAATCGCTCATCTGGCGCCCTTCCTCAATGGTTAGCGATGTAGGTTTCTGACAATAAATATGCTTTCCGGCCAAAGCAGCTTCTACAGCCAACTGCGCATGCCAATGGTCGGGTGTACTTATTATAACCGCATCAATATCCTTATTGGCTAACAGGTCGCGGTAATTACTATAGGTTTTAACATCCATGTAATTATCCTTATTGGTGCTTTTGGCATATTCATCCTGAATAAACTTTTTAGTACTATCCACCCGTTTGCTGTCAAGATCGCAAACGGCCATAATACGGGCATCGGCAATTTTTAAGGTAGATGGCAGATCATGTACACGTGCTATACGGCCGCACCCTATCTGGGCAACGTTAATTTTGTTGCTCGGCGCGCTTTTACCAAACACTGATGAAGGCACAATTGCAGGAAAGCCCCCTAACAATATTGTACCTGCCGCGACTTTACCTGTCGACTCCAAAAACTTACGGCGCGAAATTCCTTCAGGCTCTTTTTTAACTTCTTTTTCCATAGCGTTATGTATATAGTATAGTTTTACGGTAAATAATATCAGTACTGTTGGTGTAAATTGGCAGGTAGCTTTACAGCTTATTGGTAGTGCTAATATAACCTTATGGATGCGTAAAATGTGTGTTGATTGGTACGTAATCGCGGGTTTTAATAGCAAAATTTGTAACGAAATCGCATTCGTATCTTTTTTTTTACATGCCGAAATTATCGCCCTATTACTTCTGATGGTAACAAGCCTTATATATTTATCGTATTGACTAATATTTTGTAAGTTTATGGCTACGCGGCACGCTAATAAATAATTTGCTGCGTTAACAACACATCTACTACTTATTTTTAAGCTAACATCCCGGGGCCATTATATGCCAGCAAAGGTTACACATAGCATTCCTGTTTTTAAGAAAGCGAATGAGCTATGGGTAGAGCTTATAGGTAGCCCAGCAGCTTTTTCGCTGGAGAGCCGTATTTTTCACTCTATTACTATTTGCATAATTATACTGTGCGCTTTTTATGTGCCTTATAATTTTTTTGCGGGCCTGCATATAGCTTCCTTATCAGGTATCATCTTTGTAGCTGTTTTTACCTGGCAATTCTATATTTCGCGGTTTAAGGGCAAAGAGCATAGCAGTGTAATATTTGGCTTTACCGGGATCATTATTTTTTCTGTAAACTATTTTACCAACGCAGGCATTAACGGATCAACCGATCTGATATGGCCGGCTTACCTTTTACTGGTATTTGCCGTGGTTCCGTACCGCCAGCAAAGCTTGTGGCTAACTATCTATATAGCCTGTTTCCTTACCCTGCATGTGTTAGAGTACTACTATCCAGAATGGGTGCAATACCCTTTTAAAGCAGGCAAAGGGCAGTTTATAGACAGGGTTACCGCCTTCCCTATTCCGGCTATTGCCATCTATATCATTATAAAGTTCATCCGCAGAAGTTACGAAAGAGAGCGCCAGCTTGTAATAGAAAAAGCCGCGGCTATTGAGGTGCGTAACGAACAGATACTACTTCAATCTACCCAGTTAGAGCAAAGTAACGCCGAGAAAAGCAAGCTGATGTCCATCATATCACATGACCTGCGTGCGCCGCTGGTAAATATTCAGAACTATCTTGAACTGCTTAATGATAATAGTGTGGATGCTGATCAGCGCGTGTTGTTAGAGAAAAGCCTGCTTACCTCAACGCGTATCACTATGGATATGTTATCAAACATGTTGTTTTGGTCTAAAACGCAAATGGAGGGCGCAACCGTTAATTTAACAGTTGTTAATTTGCTAACAGCCTTGCAAAGCACGATGGAGATGGAAAAGATGCTGGCCCTGTCAAAAAACATATCGCTTAACTACAAAATTCCGGCTCAGGTTAATGTTATTGCCGATGCTGATATGCTGCAGCTGGTAGTGCGCAACCTGGCTAATAATGCCATTAAATTTACACCTGCGGGCGGTATTATTAATATTGAGGCGCACGTAGAATTAACCGAATGCAAAATAAGCGTTAAGGATAATGGCACCGGCATTCCTGCCGAAAAAATGAAAAGCATATTTACGCTGAAAGCAGAGCCCACCTTTGGCACGGGCAATGAACGCGGCGCGGGCCTTGGCCTTTTGTTATGCAAAGAGTTTACTGAGCGCCAGGGCGGACGAATAGGCTTTGAAAGCAGCCCTAATGAAGGCTCCAGCTTTTTTATATTTATGCGGATGGCTTAGCCGCTTTAATTGATCTTCTTGATCCGCTTTAAGGTGAGTTGATTTTGCGCGTTGGCACTATAGCCCGATATATTATTCTGATACAAGTTAACACGCTTATCATAATATAAAACGACAACGGGTGCCTGGTCCATTATAAGGTTATCCATTTGCCGGTATACGGCGTGGCGTTGTGCATCATCTTTTATATGGTATGATGATTCGTATAGCCTGTCTAAATTCCTGTTATTAAATCCGGTGTAATTGGGGCCAAAGGGGATCTTGTTTTTTGAGTAAAACACCGACAGGTAGTTTTCGCCATCCGGATAATCTGCTATCCAGTTACCATAAAAAAAGTTGATACCATTTTTGGCTATCATTTCGCGCAGGCTTGCGCCATGCACCACTTCAACATTGGTTTTAATGCCTACGCGGTCCAACTCCCCTTGCACATACTCAATTAAGTTATGGTAGGCTACTGTGCTGTTAAGGGTTATAACGGGCATGTTTTTGCCGTTAGGATAACCGGCCTCCGCCAGCAAACGGCGGCATTTGGCAGGGTTATAGTTGTAACCATGCGCTTTTTGGGCATCAAAGCCGGGCATACCGGTGGGTATAAACCCTGCCTGGCCGGGGCTTGCCAGTCCGTTGCGCAGGTATTTAATCAGGTTACGCTTGTCTATAGCGCAATTAATTGCCTGCCTTACTTTCAACTTACGTAAGGGCGAGTTTTTAACAATGGCCAAATTGGTATCCACAAGCATCCCCAGGTACACGGTATTTAAAAACGGACCGGTGCTTAGTTGAAATTTATCTTCGTATTTTTTGGTGATGTTGCCCGTTTTGGTAAGGATATCGTCGCGGTAGCTGCCATCAATATCATTTAAAAAGTCGAGCTTCTTTTTCAGAAACTCCAGAAAGGAGGTCTGCTTATCGTCGATAAAGCCTGCCTGTACAGCATCCAGATAAGGCAGGTGCTTGCCGCTTGCATCGCGTTCCCAATACTGTTCGTTTTTTAGCAGAACAAGCGTTTCGCCTTCCTTCCAGTATTTAAACCTGAATGGCCCCGTACCAACCGGGTGACTGCGGAAATCTTTTCCATAAAACTCCACCACCTCATGCGGCACCACAGAGCAATATTGTGCAGTTAGCATACTTAAAAAAGGCGCGAAGGGCTGCTTTAATGTAATACGGAAGGTAGAATCATTCACGGCTTCAAAAGCTTCCTTGCCGGTAACCTTATCACTAAAGATCCATGAGCCTGATGATGCTACCTTAGGGTCTATCAGCCTTGAAAAACTATAGGTAAAATCGGCAGCTGTTACCTTCCTGCCCTTACCTCCCCTAAAATGCGCGTCATCATGAAAAAAAACATCATTACGCAGGTGGAAGGTGTAGATGGAACCATCGGCAGATGTTTCCCAATTTTTAGCTATAGCGGGGATGGTTTGCAGGCTATCGTCCAGCTGCACCAAACCGTTGTACAACTGGTTATCCATCCAGATAGTATTGCGGTTACGGCAAAAGGCGGGATCTAAAGAGGTAAGGCCCTCATCAAGGTTGAGATTGAATACCGTTTTGGTATGCTTTTCATCGTTTGACCTGCAAGATGATAAGGCAACACACAGCATAAACACATACAGGTAATCGCTAAGCCTATTCATCAAAGCTAATATAGGTATAAATGTTGCCTGCCGCTATATTACTTTTTATATTGACAATAAGGTTGCGTAGTTTCCAAAGCATTTATCAGGATGCAAGCACTACGCAATATTTATGCAGGCGTAACCCCTATTGCTGCGAATAATATTTATTATTAATTTGCCTCAAAATCAACCTAACCAACCAATTGTTATGAGACCCTTTATTGTACTTGCCGGCTTGCTGTTTTGCGCTAACCTGGTAAACGCGCAGTTTGTTAAAACCAACACTGTTATGCGCAACATAAACTTTAAATTTATTAACAGAGATAGTGTAAACTTATCATTAAGCGACAAATTTGAGCTTATTGAAGACAGTTGCGCAAGTGTTGTACGCTACGCACGTTTAGAGATGCCTCAGCGTAAATTTAAGGGGAAAGTAAAAGATGTTAGCAAAACCAACCCCGGTTTGGTTTTAACCGAAGTTGTTTATAACGAAAATGGGTTAAAAGAAGGCCCGCTTACAGCCCGCTTTTTAAGCGGCAACCTGCAGGCGCGCGGCAATTTTAAAAATGGCGTTTATGACGGTAAGTGGGAGATATTTTATGACAATAATAAGCCCCGGCTAACATTTGAAGCTAACGGCCCTAATATTAAAATAACTGATGCATGGGATGAAAAAGGCAACAAAACCGTTGATAACGGCACCGGCAATTACCGGGCAGAGCTTGGTGATCTGCATTGGAAAGGAAAATTGCTCAATGGTAAACCAGACGGTACATGGAAAGCGATAAACACCAATGCCGGCGAAGAAACAACACTGTTAACCGAGACCTATAAAAACGGCGCTTTTCAAAAAGGCAACGGGGTTATAGGCGCGTACAAGGATTCCTCTCGTATAGTTTTAGTTGCGCCAGATCTGCTTCCGTTTACACATGCCGAAACTATGCGTATATCTTTGACCAACTGCAACGGCACGTCAATGTTTAAAAAGGTGATAACCGCCAAGTATTATAACGGTTTTAACAGCTTTAACACCGAGATTGAGCAATTAATGCCCGAAGCTTTTAAAAACGTGGACATAAGGCGACTTGGCTTTAATGAGTTGGTATTTAAAGGCGAAATATCAACCATTGGCAAGATCATTAATCTGATTCCGCAAAGCTATCAGAACGATGTGTTTGTTAGAGCCCTGTCACGGCAACTACAAAAACTGCCTTTGCTGGAGCCCGCAACCGTTGATGGCAAACCGGTAACAGAAAAATTTATCATTACGTTTACCTTTAACGACGGCGTATATCGTTATAACTATTCGTTTTTACCTGTAGAGGTGAAGTGAGGGTTAGGCGGGTGGAGGTTCCTTTACGTCCTGCCTGCCTACGTTATTCTTTAGCGGTTATTGCCAAAATTTATTTCTCCAGGTAGTTTGTTCTGCCGGGGTTAAAAATGTCCAGACCACAATACGGCTTACTTTTTGGCCATGTGCCATGGTAATGGTTTTAACATCTAAGGCGTTAACGTTTTTTAAAGCTTTGTAAATAATGGGCAGCGTAGTTTTTTTTGATACCAGGGTTGTAAACCATAAACATTGCTGCCCAACCACGGTACTTTGCTCAACCATACGCCGGATGAAGCCTGCCTCGCCGCCGTAACACCAAAGCTCAGCTTTTTGGCCACCAAAATTTAAAGCCGTTGCCTGTTTGCTAAAACCTAATTTTTTCCATTTGGTGGCGGTAGAGATCTGTGCTTCCTGCATGGACGCATGAAAGGGCGGGTTACACATGGTTAGGTCAAAACCCTCGTGCTTTTTGATCATGCCGGCAAATATGTGCGACCTGTTGGCTTGCAACCTAAATTCTATCTTATCCTTAAACTCCGGATTTAACGTTACAATGTTTTGTGCCGAACTAATAGCAACAGGGTCAATATCGGTACCAACAAATTGCCAGTCGTAAACATGGCTGCCAATTAATGGGTAAACGCAATTGGCACCCATGCCAATGTCTAAAACCTGTATTTTATGGCCTGTGGGTATTTTACCGTTGTTAAGTTCGGCTAATATATCGGCAACATAATGTAGATAATCAGCGCGCCCAGGTATTGGCGGGCAGAGGTAGCCTTCCGGGATATCCCAATGGCTAACACCATAAAAATGTTTTAACAAGGCTTTGTTTAAAGCCTTAACTGCCTCCGGATCACTAAAATCTATCGTTTCATCATTATACTGATTTAGTAATACAAACGCTTTTAACCGCGGGCTGCTTTTGCAAAGTTGTTTAAAATCATACCCTGCCCTGTGGCTGTTGCGCGGATGAAGATTTTCCTTTTCGGTAATTTTGTTGTTCAGCTCTGACGACATTTTTTTTAGATCTTTTGCGAAGGTCGGTATTCTTGAGTAATCTCTATCAACTAACAGCAAACCGCTCCTTCAAAAACTCCCCGGTATAACTACCTTCTACCTTTATCAAATCCTCAGGCAAGCCTTCAAATACAACACTACCGCCCCTGTCGCCACCTTCCGGGCCAATATCTATTACCCAGTCGGCGCATTTAATAACGTCCATGTTGTGCTCTATAACAATAATGGTGTTGCCGTGCTCCAACAGCGCATCGAATGATTTGAGGAGTTTTTTTATATCGGCAAAGTGCAGCCCGGTAGTAGGCTCATCAAAAATAAAGAGTGTTTTATGCGGGTTGTTGCCCTTAACCAGGAAGGACGCCAGCTTAATACGCTGCGCCTCGCCGCCTGATAAGGTATTTGACGATTGCCCCAACTGTACATAACCCAAACCTACATCAAACAGTGGTTTAAGTTTAGCCAGTATCTTGGTTTCTTTAGCGAAGAATTCCAGTCCATCTTCAATGGTCATGTTCAGCACTTCGCTAACATTCTTTTCATTATAAGTAACATCTAATACGTGCTGTTTAAATCGCTGGCCGCCGCAGGTTTCGCAGGTCAAGAAAATATCAGCCATAAACTGCATCTCTATCTTCACCTCGCCTTCGCCCTGGCAAACATCACAGCGACCGCCCTCAACATTAAAAGAGAATGCCGATGGTTTTAATCCTGCCGCCTTTGCTTTGGGTTGCGCGGCAAACAGGTTGCGTATATCGTCCCAAGCCTTTACATAAGTAACGGGGTTAGACCGGGATGAACGGCCTATCGGGTTTTGATCTACCAGTTCAACCTGTTCAATTTTATTATAATCGCCTTCAATAGCGTCATAACTGCCGGTTTGCTCGCCGGTATAGTTGCCCAGCGTTTTTTGTAAGGCAGGTGCAAAAATGCGCTTAACCAAACTTGTTTTACCCGAACCCGACACCCCTGTTACAGCCGTAAACACCCCCAAGGGGAACTTAGCCGAAACATTTTTAAGATTATTCTCGCGTGCGCCTTTTATCTCAATAAAATCATTCCATTTACGGCGGCGGGTTGGTATAGCTATTTCTTCTTTGCCGCTTAAATATTTGCCGGTTAAACTCTTTTCGTCGCTTATAATTTCATCATAAGTGCCGGTAAATATCAGCTCGCCGCCATGTGTGCCGGCTTCGGGGCCAATATCAATAATATGGTCGGCGGCTTTCATTATCTCTTCTTCGTGCTCAACTACCAAAACGGTATTCCCTACATCGCGCAGCGATTTTAAAACGGTTATTAACCGCTGTGTATCGCGCGGATGCAGACCAATGCTGGGTTCATCCAAAACATAAACAGAACCCACCAAACTACTGCCTAAGGAGGTCGCCAGGTTAATCCGTTGCGACTCGCCGCCTGATAGTGTGTTTGATAAACGGTTAAGCGTTAAATAACTTAAACCCACGTCGTTTAAAAAGCCTAAGCGATTGGTAATTTCTACCAGCAGGCGTTTGGCTATTTTGGTCTGCGTATCGTTTAGTTGCAGGCCGGTAAAAAAAGCATGCGCCTTATCCAAAGGCATTAAAACTATATCGGTTATAGATTTGCCGTCTATCTTAACATAGGTAGCATCCTTACGCAAACGACTTCCCTTACAATCCGGGCAAGTGGTTTTACCGCGATAGCGGGATAGCATAACCCTATATTGGATCTTGTAAGTCTGCGCTTCCATTTCCTTGAAGAACTCATCAAGCCCGCGGAAATATTGGTTGCCTGTCCAAAGCAATTGTTGCTGCGCTTCGGTTAGCTGGTTGTATTGGCGATGGATAGGGAAATCAAATTTTAGCGCGTGTTTTATTAACTGATCATTCCACTCGCGCATCTTCTCGCCTCGCCAGGGAGCTATAGCGCCCTCGTAAACGGTTTTACTTTTATCGGGGATAACCAAATCCTCATCTATGCCAATCACCTTACCATAGCCCTCACAGCGCTTACAGGCACCGTATGGATTGTTAAAGCTGAAGAAATTGGGGGTAGGTTCTTCAAAGCGGATGTCGTCCAGCTCAAAGCGGTCGCAGAAAAATCGTTCTGTTTCCTCGTCAGCATCCGGCTGTTTAAAGCGCACATAGCAATCGCCTTTCCCTTCAAAAAAAGCGGTTTGTACCGAGTCGCCTAAGCGGCTTATAGTTTCATCGCTTGCATCTTTGGTAACACGGTCTATAACAATGCGGAGGCTATGGTCTATGGTCAATGGTCCATGGTCCATGGCGGCATCTTCCAGCAAACTTTCAATTCTTTGTATACTTCCATCCAGCTCAACCCTTACAAAACCCTTTTGCATTAAAACAGCCAATTCCTCTTTTATGCTGCGGTTATTATGCGGATGCAGGGGGCAAAGCAGGGTAACCTGCGTATCATCCGGCAGAGCCATAATAAAGTTGATCACATCAGTAACCGAATCTTTTTTAACCACCTCGCCGGATACCGGCGAAAAGGTTTGCCCAATGCGCGAAAAAAGCAGCTTTAAATAGTCATATATCTCTGTAGAGGTACCCACAGTTGAACGCGGGTTAGATGTAATAACTTTCTGCTCAATGGCTATAGCAGGCGCAATACCACGGATGTAGTCTACATCGGGCTTATTCATGCGGCCCATAAACTGCCGTGCGTAAGCTGATAAGCTTTCTACATAGCGGCGCTGCCCCTCTGCATACAAGGTATCAAAAGCCAGCGACGACTTACCCGAACCCGACATACCAGTTACCACCACCAGCTTGTTTTTGGGGATGGCAACATCAATGTTTTTAAGGTTGTGTACGCGGGTACCCTTTATTATGATATGCTTTTTAGGATCTTTATCTGCTTCGGTCATGTTTGTTTTTAGTGGATAGACCATGGTCCATAGTCGATGGAGTGCTAACAACGACTGTGCCATGGTCTATGGTCTGTTGACCATGGTCGAATTTCAAAACGCAAAAATCCTAAAATTTTTAGCAGTATCCAAATAACAAACTACTATAGATTTTATTATGACACAAAAAAATTATTTGTTTTTTAAAGTGAAATTTGTTTTATTTGATGTACGTAATTAACTAATTGAGAGGAGATCAGTCTATAGAATAAACTATACTAACAAAATTTAAGCTAATTAATTTAAAGTAGTAGTAATTTCTATGGATTTTCAATTGCAAAGTGACCAGGATCTAATCCATCTGTACATAAACGGCGAAGAGGGAGGACTTGTTGAGCTTATCCGCCGTTATCAAACCAAAATTTACACTTCCATCTATCTCCTTGTTAAGGATGATTTTTTGGCTGAAGATATTTTTCAGGATACCTTCATCAAGGTTATTAACACCTTAAAAGCCGGGAAGTATAACGAGGAAGGTAAGTTTTTACCGTGGGTAACCCGCATTGCGCATAACCTGGTTATTGACCATTTCCGTCGCGAAAAACGTGCGCCTATGGTGAGCAACGGCGATGACTTTGATATTTTTGAAGTGTTAGGCAACTATGATGAAAGCATGGAAGACCGCATGGTGCGCCAGCAAACGCATAAGGACCTTAAATCGTTAATACAGTTGCTTCCGTCAGAACAAAAAGAAGTTTTAATTATGCGCCACTTTGGCGATATGAGCTTTAAAGAAATAGCCGACATTACTGATGTTAGCATCAACACAGCACTTGGCCGTATGCGTTACGCTTTGAACAACCTGCGCAAAATGATGCTTACAAAAGAGTTGAGCCTTAAGAACTAAGATTAATACATTGTGATTTGCGAGATATGAGCAACCCCGGTAAACGAGGTTGCTTTCTCGTTTTTAGCCGTGCTTGGTTGTTTTTGAAACCAGGCCAACAAAAAACCCCGGTTTCCCGGGGCTACTAAAACAAAACTAAAAACTTACTTTTTAAGGGCCTGTATCTCGGCGCGCAGCTTTTCAATTTCGGCCTGCTGCTCTTTAACCGCGCCTACCAACAGGGGCACTATCTTTTCCAGATCAACCGTGCTTACAGTGACGGCACGCTGGTTGTTTTTACCGGCGGTATACCATTTTGCATCAGTGCTAACGGCGCTTGGCAACACCTGCTTAACATCTTCGGCTATAAAACCATATTGGGTTCCGGCGGGCAGGTTTAACTGCTTAAACTCTTCGCGGTTAAACTGGTAAGTAACCGGCTCCAGGCGCGACAAGGCCGCTAAAGAGTTGCTTACCGGCGTGGCGTTTTTCTTGATGTCTTTATCAGATACCTGCTGCGCGTTGCTTGCTGAGGTATTAATTACTAAAAATAATGCGGCTATTACAGGCATAACAAAGCCTGATTTGATATATGAATTCATGTGTCTTTAATGTTTAATAATAAAAATTGATCATGCAGCTATAGGGTGCATGATTTAGTTTAACAAATGCTATTTATTAAACACTAAAGTTGGGCGGGGGCGTTGGCACGGGTGGGCACCAGTTATAATGGCGCTGAGATGTTTCGCGGGGATAAAGTGTTACTTTGGCAAATACAGGCACCGGCATAAAAGCATTTTCATGATGGGTGGCCCAATACTCTTTTACTTCAACCTGTTTAGCCTCGCTGCTTTCGCTGTTTTCGCTTGCTTGCTTTTCTGCCTGCGGCGCGCTAATCATCACTTTTATATGCGAACACAAAGAAATAGCAGAAATACCTGTTTTCTCCATCAGACAAAACAGGCATAAAAAAACAAATAAGTACTTAACTTTTGAAAGCTTCATGCTTATAATTGATGCTGCAAATTTAACAAAATACCACTACTAACATCATACTTAAACAACAAATTACCTATATATATTGTTCTTTTTTATTAAAAAAATCATACTACTAGGGGCGTCACCCTCTTATTGTATCCTCCTATTGTTGAGGCATATTTTTTACAGCCAAAAACAGCCTGTTTTACAGCATTGGCAGAGCTGAAAAAAAAACTTCAGAAATTTCATTAAAATTTCATCTTGCGTAAAATAATTGAAACACCACACCGTTATAAATCGTATAATTACTTAACTGATCAAATAAATGCTTATGGGTGAAACCTTTACTTTTTTAAAAACTATCGACAACCAAAGCGAGGAGGAAAAAATGAGTACTACAGAAAGTTTAAATGCTGATGACCTGCTCTTTTATCATTCGCTTCGTGCAGATCTTGAACTTTTAGCTAAAAAGCCAAAGCTGCAAACCATCCATTACCTGCTTGATTATTCAAGAAGTCTTAGGTAAGAAGGTCAAAAGATAGCATTGGGTCCGGAGATGGTGCATTCATGTCCGGACTTTTTTTATTTTAGCGCTCCGGTTTAATCCGCGATTATGCTACGCTCAGAACGTTACCGCCATTTTATTGAATACTTCTCAAAAAATCAGCCCGATGCCGAAACCGAACTGCATTATGGCAATCCCTTTCAACTGCTTATAGCAGTTATTCTTTCTGCCCAATGTACTGATAAACGTATTAACCAAATAACGCCGGCGCTATTTGAACGCTTCCCCACGCCCGAGAGCCTGGCGGCATCCAGCGTGGAGGAGATCTTCTCGTACATACGCAGCGTAAGCTATCCTAACAACAAGGCCAAACACTTGTTGGGCATGGCCAAAGTTTTACTAAATGATTTTAACGGCGAAGTGCCCTCTGAAATTGACGACCTGCAAAAAATGCCCGGTGTTGGTCGCAAAACCGCCAATGTTATCGCTTCAGTTGTTTATAATGCTCCTGCTATTGCGGTAGATACCCACGTGTTTAGGGTGGCTGACCGTATTGGCCTTACCACCAACGCGCGCACGCCGCTTGCCGTAGAAAAACAGTTAGTAAAATATCTCCCCGGTGACACCCTTGCCATAGCACACCACTGGCTTATTTTGCATGGGCGCTACATTTGTGTGGCCCGCAGCCCCAAATGCGAAATATGCCCTTTAACCTGGTTTTGCCGCTATTACGAGCGTACACATACAGAAAAAGCTTTGTTAAAGGCTGAAGCTTTAAAGCAAAAGAAAGCCGCCGTTGCCAAAAAGCAGAAAGCGCTCAAGGCAATTGAGAAAGAGCTGATAAAAAGGAGCAATCCTTAAATATCGAATTATGAATAATGAAGTATTGTTTGAAATTCGAAGTTACTTTTTGCCTGCCCTTACCGCCTTTACTTCAGCCGCGGTAACAGCACTTGCCTTATTACCAAAGCTATTGCGCACGTAGGTTAATACATCGGCAACCTGTACATCTGTTAGTTGCACTTGTGGCGGCATGATATTAGAATACCGCTCACCGTTTATTTCAATGTCTTCGCTAAAACCATTTAATACAATGCCTATTAATCTGCTTTTGTCGCCTAATATAAAGGAAGTTTTAACTAATGGAGGATTCATCTTTGGCACTCCTCCGCCATCGGCCATATGGCAGGGCAGGCAGGTATTGGTATAAACCTCTTTACCCTTATTTAGCGTTGCGGCCGCAGGAGGCCGGGTGGGCGCAGGCTTTTTAACCTGCGCTTTACTATTGCCGGCCCAAACCGAAAAAATTATCACCAGCAATACTCCGGCTATTCTTGTATTCATTATTTATTTCTGGTAGCTGATCTTGTAAATGAATCCTTTGCTGTCATCGCTTACATAGATGGAGCCATCATTTGCCTGTGCCAGGCCAACCGGGCGATGCTCTGCCCTGCCTGCTGCTTTTTGCTCCGCAGTTCCTGCAAAACCGTTAGCAAAAATTTCCCATTGTCCGTCAGGCCTTCCATTTTTAAATGGCTGAAAAACAACAAAAAATCCTTCTTGAGGCTCTGGCGCCCGGTTCCATGATCCGTGGAATGCTATAAAAGCACCATTTTTATATTTAGCAGGAAACTGGTTGCCTGTATAAAACATTAAGCCAACAGGCGCTAAGTGGCCCGGATAACCTACTACCGGTTTAAGGTATTTAGGATCAGCTTCCTTTTGCCCATCGCCTCCATACTCGGGGCCCATCATGTTCTTTTGTTTCTGATGATCATAATAAACATACGGCCAGCCTGCATTATCGCCTTCTTTTAAAGCAAACATAGCTTCTGATGGCAGTTCGGCCGATTGCTTGGCTGTATAAAGTTTGGGGAACAAAACGGTAAGCAAGTCGCGCCCATGCTGCATAACAAACAGTTGATTGGCTTGCTGATTCCAGTCAAGCCCTACAACGTTACGTAAGCCCGAAGCGAATTTAACACCGTTAGATTGTTTCTGATTAAGCTTGTCTGTTCTGAACCGCCAAATAGCCCCTGCCGAGTCTAAGATAGGGCAGCCTTTTTTATCGGGATCAAGCTCTGAACATATATTTGAATAAGCGCCTATGTTTACATACATGTTACCCGCGTTATCAAAAGCCATAGCTTTATCCTCATGCGTTCTTTTTGATACCAGGCCGCTAACCACCACTTCGGGGGCATCGGGGTTGGTTACTTCGCTATTAGCATTCAGTTTATAACGGTAAACTGTGGTGTTGGAGGAAGCATACAGGTAGCCATTGTTTATGCGTAAACCTGTACCGCCAAAATTGCCAAAACTGGTTTTAACATCAGCCTTAGCTGTTCCGTTATCATGCAATACAACTATACCTTTGCCGTTTTGCGGGCGTGCCAAATGGACGTAAATATCATTTTGTGGGGTAACAGCTATGTGCCTTGCGCTGCCAATATTTTCTGCAATGGCAGTAGCTTTAAAACCTTGTGGCAGGGTAAGGCCCGCATTATCAGCCGCGCCTGTGCCTAATATTTTGAATGATAATAAACCGCCGATGGCTAAAACAGAGACGCAGCATCCCCAGAAAATATTCTTGTTCATATAAGTTGATTGGTAGGTAAAATTAGCCATAAAGCAACTGATAAAAAATTGCCCTTTGCTAATAAATAAGTTAGCTTTGAATAACAGGACTATTGATACGAAATTTTTACGATACGCAAACTTTCTAAAGCATTATGTTTTATAGCTTTATCGCCATCGCAAAAATAAAGGATTTTAGCCTTGTTTGCCATTAAACCGATTGATTCATTTTTATTAAATAGTGTTGTATGTCTGAGAGAAAATTAAGTTCCACCAATTTCCAGAATCAAACTTTTCTGGAAGAAAAATGCGCCCTTAACGAGTTGCTTTATTTGCTGAGCAAGCGCTGGATGACCGAGGTTTTATTCAGTATTGAGGAGGGACATAACCGTTTTACCAGCTTAAAGGAAGACCTGGAGTTTATTAGCGACCACATTTTAGCCGACAGGCTGAAAGTATTAGAGCAGCATGAGCTTATCCACAAGCATCATTTATCAGGCCCGCCGCCAAAAACTGAATATACGCTTACCGAAAAAGGTACAGAACTAAGTGAGTTGCTGGATTCTATATGCAAATTTGCCGAACATAAAATGCGTTTTTAAAGCATTTTAGTCCGGCAAACTCTTTTTTTAATATTTCTATTTCTTCTTAGTGCTTGGTAACGGTATCATGCTTTGCTGCCTCAACAGAAGCATCGTCCAGCTTTTTACCGTGCCAGTACGAGGCCAGTATGGAACCGGTAATATTCATTAATGGGCTGAATATAGCAGGCGCTAAACCCACTGTTGCCATTTTGCCCATGCTTTGAGCAATACCTGTTGCCAGACCACCATTTTGCATACCCACCTCAATAGCCATAGTGCGGCAGTCGCGCTCATTCATTTTGAACAGTTTGCCAGACCAATAACCGAAGGTATAACCGCAAAGATTATGTACAAGTACCAATAACAGCAATAACGGGCCTATAGTTAACAGGTTTTTATTACCTGCTGCTACTATAATGGTAATAATTACTACAATACCAGCCATTGATATGATTGGCATAATAACGTCGATAATTTTTTGCTGCTTTTTAAAGATGGCGTTAAAGATCAAACCTGCACCAATTGGCAGTATCACCATTTTAACAATTTCCCACATCATTTTTGTAACCTCTATTTTAACAAAGGCTCCTGCCAACCAACCCATTAATAACGGAGTTACAAATGGCGATAATAAAGTAGAAACAGCGGTAATGGTGATAGATAATGCAAGATTGGCTTTTGCCAGGTATGATATTACGTTGGAAGCCATACCATTGGGTGAGCATCCTATTAAAACAATACCTGCAGCTATTTCTACCGGCAGGCCACTAACTTTTGCCAATAGAAAACCAACGCCCGGCATAATAATAAAGTGACTTACAACACCTATAAGTACGCCCCGTGGATTTTTAACAACGCCTACAAAATCTTTAACCCCCATGGATGTACCCATACCAAACATAATTACCTGAATTAGTGGTATCAATAACAGGGATAATTTAAAATCGCCCCAGTTAGTAAAAAACGCCGGGTAGTAAAGCGCGGCCACGGTTGATGCGAATATTAATATGGTATAAGTGAATCTTCCGAGTGCGGCGTTCACCTTTACACCTATTGCCAATAACAGAAAAAATGCAATAAATGCCGGACCGGCATTTGCGCCGTTTCCGCCAAAGGCCATAACAACACCTGTTATAAGGGCTATTGCTGCTGCGCCCAAAGCCGCTTTGTAAATAGAGTTATTTTTCAATTTAAATTAATTTGGTTAAAAATTGGTGCAATCGTTTGCGGGTATCAGGGTTTAAGTAACGTTACGCGCCCTAAAATAGTACATACAAACTATCGCAAATTAATACAATTGGTTTATCCCGCAGTTAACACGGAATTTGTCGTTGCCAAAAAAACAAATTTTATCGCTTAAATCATAATAAAAGCGGCACTAAATATGTGCCTTATAGAAATGTTACAATGCTGTATTGCCCCTGCTGCAATTACATTTAAAACTGACGATTATTTATTTTAAATAATATTTTGCGTAACCGAGTGATTACATATATATTTGTAACCGATCAGTTACTAATTTAAACACTCATGAGACGAGACGTATTCCAGGCCATTGCCGACCCTACGCGGCGCGAGATAATAGGCATGTTATCGCAGCAAACGCTTAACCTTAACAACGTGGCCGATCAGTTTAAGATAAGCCGCCCCGCCATATCAAAGCATATTAAAATTTTAACAGAGTGCGGGCTTATTACCGTTACAAAGCAGGGCCGCGAGCGCTACTGCCATGCGGAACTTAAACAGTTGAAACAAGTTGCCGACTGGACAGCGAAATACCAAAAATTCTGGAACGAAAAATTAGACGCTTTAGGTGACTTTTTGGCTAAGGAACAGGAAAACAAAAATCAATAACAAGCTATTAAAATAAACACTACAGTTATGAAAACAGAACCTTTTATAATTGAACGCACTTACGATGCGCCGGTAAATGCAGTTTGGCAGGCCCTTACTGATAAGGTAAAAATGAAAGCCTGGTATTTTGATGTTGATGATTTTAAGCCGGAGCTAGGCTTTACCTTTCATTTTTGGGGTGAGGACAAAGGTGTACGTTTTGAACACGAATGCGAGGTTACTGAGGCAGTTTTTGAACGCAAAATTGCCTACAGCTGGCGCTACCCGGATTATCCGGGAAATTCGCTGGTAAGCATCGAGCTCTTTGACGAAGGGCATCAAACTAAGGTAAAACTAACGCACTCAGGCATAGAGAGCTTTCCGCAGGATAATTCATCATTCGCGAGAGATAGTTTTGCTAAAGGATGGACCTATATTCTGGGAACGAGTTTAAAGGATTATTTGCAAGCCCACTAGATCTTCCTTAAGGGGAGACTTTATAATTGTATCTTGGTATATAAAAATTTTGATGGTGTTGTCCAATTTAGTCGGTGTAAAGCGTCATTGGGTTATTAACCTTTAAAACTCTAAAAACATGAATGAATTCTTATTGATCTTTCACCGCGACGCGAACTTCGACGCGCAAATGACCCCGGAACAGTTACAAGCCATTACACAACCCTGGATGGACTGGATGGGTGGCCTTGCCGCCCAGGACAAACTAGCTAACCCGGGCAACCGCCTTAACCCGGATGGCAAAGTATTAAGACCGGATAATATAATTACCAATGGCCCTTATGTTGAGGTTAAGGAAACTATTGGTGGCTATACTATTATTCGCGCGTCGTCTTTAGACGAGGCAGTGGAGCTTTCAAAGGGCTGCCCTATTATAGCCACCGGTGGCTGCGTTGAGGTTAGGCAAATTATGCCGATGCAACGCTAAGCATCAAACTACTTATGGATCACGAAGCAATTCTATCCGGCTTATTTCGCACCGAGCACCGCAAGATCACCGCGGTGCTTGTGCGTTATTTTGGCTTTGAGCACATTGAAACCGCGGAAGACATTGTTAGTGAAACGTTTTTATCAGCATCAGAAAACTGGAGAATAAAGGGCCCGCCAGAAAACCCCGCTGCGTGGCTGTACACTGTTGCAAAAAACAAGGCCAAAGACCATTTAAAAAGGGATGCAATTTTCAATCAGAAAGTTCAGCCTGCTCTTCAAAACGAGCAACATTTTAATGACGAACGGGAAATAGATCTATCAGAAAAAAACATCAACGATAGTCAGCTGCAAATGATGTTTGCCATTTGTCAGCCTGTTATACCCACTGAAGCACAGATAGGTTTGGCTTTACGCATACTTTGCGGTTTTAGTATTGATGAAATTGCAGACGCCTTTCTAACCAACAAAGAAACCATTAACAAGCGCCTGCACCGGGCCAAAGAAAAACTAAGAACGCTTAAAGTAAAAATTGCTTTCCCCGCAGGTAACGAGATAGACAAAAGACTTGAAACGGTTTTGCTCACCCTGTATTTGCTGTTTAATGAGGGCTATTATTCTAATAACGGCAATACTAATTTGCGCAAGGAACTGTGCCTGGAAGCTATGCGGCTTAATTATCTTTTAATAGAAAACAGTCAAACAGATGTACCGGCAGTGAATGCCTTATTCTCGTTGATGTGCCTGCACGCGTCGCGCTTTGATGCGCGGACGGATCAGCAAGGCGAGATCATTTTATATGACGACCAGGACAGTAGCTTATGGAATGATGAATTGATAACCCGGGGCACCAATTACCTGGTACGGGCCGCTCATGGCGACCAACTGAGCCGTTATCACATTGAAGCGGCAATTGCTTACTGGCATACCCGCAAAACACCATCGCCCGAAAAATGGGAGAGCATATTACAGTTGTATAATAAGTTGCTGATAATGGAGTACTCGCCAATGGCGGCCCTTAACCGCACGTATGCACTGGCCAAAGCAAAAGGCAACGCTGCTGCCATTATTGAAGCCGAAAAACTTACGCAACTGACAGGCAATCCGCTTTACCACTCGCTTTTGGGCCACCTTTACAAAGAGATTGATAACGCGCAGGCTTTGCTACACCTCAACTCCGCATTGAAGCTTACAAAGGTTCGGTCAGAAAAAAACCGGATAGAGAAAAACATAATCGCTTTAAAGCAACTTATGCATTAATAAGGTTGCAGGCGCAGGCATAGTGCTTAACATACGTCCGCAATACATATGCACAATTTTTTGTTACTTTGCCCGGGACATATTAATGCAAAAGCAAAATAAAATACTGGTTGTTGGCGGAGGTAGCTGGGCTACGGCCAACGTTAAAATGCTAACTGATAACATTACCCCCAAAGAAATTTTTTGGTGGATGCGTAATGCCGAAGCTGTTGAGCATATTCATAAATTTGGCCATAACCCTAATTACTTAAGTTCTGTTGAAATAAAAGTTGCTCCCCAAAACATTTCGGGCAATTTACGCGACCTTATTACAGGTGTCGACCTGGTATTACTCAATGTGCCGGCGGCGTTTTTAAAGGAAGCGCTGGCAGATATAACGGCCGAAGATCTGAAAGGCAAAAAGATCATATCGGCAATTAAGGGTATAGTGCCTGATGAGAACCTTATTATATTTGAGTATCTTAAAAAAGCCTACGGCATAACAACAGAAAACTTTGCCGTTTTGAGCGGCCCCTGCCATGCGGAAGAAGTAGCTTTAGAGAAACTATCTTATCTTACCGTAGCCTCTGGTGATGCTGATTTTGCAGCGGAATTTGCGGGGATGATAAACACCCGCTATATTAAAACCATTACGTCTGACGATATATGGGGCACCGAGTATGCCGCGGTGTTAAAAAACATATATGCTATTGCCAGCGGCATTTGCCATGCGGTGGGTTATGGGGACAACTTTCAATCCGTATTAATATCTAATGCCATACGCGAAATATTGCGTTTTGTGGATGTTGTTCACCCTATTGATCGTGATATAAAAGAATCTGCTTACCTGGGTGACCTACTGGTTACCGCTTATTCGCAGTTTAGCCGTAACCGCACTTTTGGTAATATGATAGGCAAGGGCTATACGGTTAAATCGGCCCAGCTGGAAATGAACATGATAGCTGAAGGTTATTATGCAGTAAATTGCCTACACCAGATCAACAAACAATACAAGGTTAACATGCCCATTTGCGAGGCTGTTTATGCTATTTTATACGAAAAACGCTCCCCTGTTTTTGAAATGAAGCAATTGGCAGAGAAATTGTGTTAGTGTGTTATAAATAACACTACCATGAAAAATGCTTTTAAAATAGCTTTACTGTCGGCAGCCGTTTTTGTTGCTGCAGAAAGCACCACTTTTGCCCAGGAGAAAAAACCCGTAACCAAACAAATTGGAAAGGCCGCTAAAGATGTGGGCAATGCAACCGCAACTGCGGCCAAAGATGTAGGCAATGCAACCGCTACCGGCGCTAAGGCTGTTGGCCAAAAAACTTCTGAAGTTGCATCTAAAGGTGCAGCCGCCGTTGCTAACAATCGCTACGAGGGCCATTGGGCACTAACCGGGGAGTTGGTTTACAGCGACGAGTATGGCAGGTACTTTTATGTCGACAAGAAAGGCCATCGCCAGTTTATTACCAAAGCGCAAATGAGGACAACTAAGCCATAACAGGTTTAAAACCTTTATCACCATGAAAACCTACGCTTTAATAGCCATTCACATAATTACAGCAGTTCTTTTAGTGAGCTGGATGTAGTCAGTTATAAAATGAAAAAGCCCGCCAATAATTATCAGCGGGCTTTTCATTATAAAAAAAACTAAACTTAAAAACGTCTTCTGCGTTCCGGTCTGTCTTCGCGGCGTTTGCCGGAGAAGTCGCGGAAACCGCCGCTACCTTCACGTCTTTCACCGCCACGGTAACCACCGCCGGCATTGCCTTCCCGTTGTTCACCGCCACGGTATCCGCCTTCGCGTCTGTCGCCGCCTCTGAAACCACCTTCGCGATTTCCGCCACGGTAGCCGCCTTCACGACGATCGCCGCCGCTACGGGTACTGCTGGTGCCTTCGCCAGATATTTCTATCCTAACTTCGCGACCCTGAAAATCAGCGCCTTTAAAGCCTTCCTGCGTTTTGGCAACATCATCATGCGGTACTTCAAAGAAAGAGTATACACCTTTAACATCTATCTTACCTACAGTTTTGCCGCTTATTTTAGCAGTATTGCAGATATAACCTAATAGGTCGCCGCGGCTAAAGCCGTCAACAGAACCCAGGTTAATAAACAAACGGGTAAACTCACCACGAGCTCCTTCACGGGCAAATCGCTCACCACGTTCGCCGCGCTCAGGCCTATCACGGCCGATACGGTCGTCAGCAGGTGCATTCAGATCCGGTGCATTCTTGTAATACTCCAGGAAACTGTTAAACTCTAATGAAGCAAAACGTTTTATGATATCTTCCTTGCTCAGATCAGCAAACTCATTCATAATACGCGGAATGTATTGCTCTATCTGCTGTTCGTTCACTTCAACATTATGCACTTTGTGTATCAGCGCGAATAGTTGTTTTTCGCAAACATCAAATCCTGTTGGGATCTCTGCTTTAACAAACTTCTTACCTATAACACGCTCAATCTGACGAATCTTGCCTAACTCTTTAGAGTTAATGATAGCGATAGAGATACCTGTTTTACCAGCACGGGCTGTACGGCCGCTACGGTGGGTATAATTCTCAATCTCATCAGGCAAGGAGTAATTAATAACGTGCGTTACGTCGTTAACATCAATACCACGCGCGGCAACGTCAGTAGCAATTAATAATTGCAGGCTGCGCTCGCGGTAGCGTTTCATTACTTTATCACGTTGTTGTTGTGATAGGTCGCCGTGTAAAGAGTCGGCATTGTAGCCGTCTTTTATCAGCGCCTCAGCAATTTCCTGCGTTTCAATTTTGGTACGGCAAAATACTATACCGAAGATCTCAGGGTTAAAATCAACAATACGCTTAAATGCTGCGTATTTATCCCGGGCACGCACTACGTAATACTCGTGTTCAATATTGGCGTTGCCTGTATTTTTTTCGCCCATGGTTAACTCAAAAGGGTTATCCATGTATTTTTTGGCGATGCGCCTTACTTCAGAAGGCATGGTGGCCGAGAACAGCCAGGTTTTTTTCTCGTCTGGCGTAGTTGACAGGATATTGTCTATATCTTCCTGAAAGCCCATATTGAGCATTTCATCAGCTTCATCCAATACTACATACTGCACCTGCGAAAAATCAACCGCTTTACGGTTAATAATATCTAACATACGGCCCGGTGTGGCTACAACAATCTGCACGCCGCGTCTAATTTGACGTAACTGATCAGAAATGCTTGCACCACCATACACGGCAACAACGTGTACGTTGTTCATGTTTTTGGCGTAGTTTTTAATGTCGTTAGTAATTTGCAAACAAAGTTCGCGCGTTGGGCACAGAATAAGCGCCTGGGGATGATTTTCTTCGAAATCCAACAGTTCCAAAAGTGGAAGGCCAAAGGCAGCAGTTTTACCGGTCCCGGTTTGGGCTAATCCGACAAAATCGTTGCTGCCTGTAAGCAATACCGGGATTGACTGTTCCTGGATTGGAGTAGGGTTTTCAAAGCCTAACTCAGAGATGGCATTAACAATATCATGACGGATTCCCAGATTAATAAATGGGTTCATGATTTAAAATAACGTATCTGGCTACATCGCCAAATCGGGCGCAAAGGTAGGGTTATTATTCCGTATTTCAAAGGGGCGCGGCAATGTGTGTTTAGTATGACATTAAGTATATTTACAAAAAGAAAGACCATGCCTGTTAAATCACTCCCTTTAATTGCCCTTGCAATGTTGCTGTCGTTAACAATATTTGCTCAAAACCCGGTTGTAAAATATGGTGATAATGGGCTCGCGGGCAATTATGCGCCCATCAAGGGCTTTAACATGTACTATGAAATTTACGGCAGCGGCGAGCCTTTGCTATTTATACATGGCAATGGCGGCTCAATGAAATCATTTGAGAACCAGGTAGCCTATTTTTCTAAAAAGCACAAAGTGATACTGGCAGATAGCCGCGCGCAAGGAAAGTCTACAGATACCAAGGACTCACTAAGCTATGAAATGATGGCCGATGATTTTAACGCTTTGCTTGACTATTTAAAACTTAAACAAGCTTACGTGGTGGGTTGGAGCGATGGTGGCATCAACGGCCTTTTGTTAGCAATGCGCCATCCTGATAAAGTTAAAAAGCTGGCGGCAACCGGCGCCAATTTATGGCCTGATACAACCGCCTTACACCCCTTTGTTTATAACGATATTTTGCAAACAGATAAACAACTGCTTGATTCGATGAAAAAAAGCCGCAAAGCGCCGGGGGTTAGGAACGCCTATAAGGTTAACCATATGCTGCTTGTGCACCCGCATATAAAGCCGGAGCAATTACATAAAATAACTGTTCCGGTATTGATAATAGGCGGCGATCATGAAGCCATCCCGGTACAACATACAGCATTGATTGCCGAAGCCATCCCTAACTCCTATTTATGGATAATTCCAGCATCGGGCCATTCAACGCCTGTTTATCAAAAGGATTGGTTCAATGCACTTATAGATGGCTTTTTTACTGAACCATATGTTAAGATTGAAGGGAAGGCCCGGTATTATTAGGACGGGTTAGTTGATTTTTTTATGTTTTATTCTGTATTTTTGAGTATGGACATTCAGGCAGAAAAATTAAGTCTCATAAAATGGCTTGTAGACATGAACGAGCCTTCGGTGCTAACCAAATTTATAGCGCTAAAAAACGATCAAACTAAAGACTGGTGGGATCAGATTAATGAGGAAGAAAAAGCTGAGATAGAAGAAGGCATAGCAGAAGCTGACAGAGGTGATGTATTTTCGCATGAGGAAGTTATGGCTAAGTATCAGCAATGGCGTTCAAAATAGTCTGGACTAAACGAGCTGAAAAAGGCTATCATAACATCGTCAGATACCTTCAGGATAACTGGTCTGACAGAGAAATCAAAAACTTTATTTCTGACACAGAAAGTTTTTTTGCAACACTTTCATCACATCCCGAGATACTGCAAAAATCTAATCAAAAAAATTTATATCGCGGTCCGATAAATAAATTAACAATTCTTACTTATCGCGTACAGTTTCGTAAAAAACAAATAGAGCTAATCAATATACGAGGTGCTCGTCAAAAACCCTTACGTTAGCTCCTCACCTGCCAAATCCGGCTTCAACAACCCGCTATCCTTTTTATTGTAAGCAATAAACAACCCAATAACACCGGCCGTTACACAAATATCGGCAACGTTAAAAATGCCCGTGCGGATATTACTTACGCCCATATTCATAAAATCAGTAACGTGGCGGTCGTAAACAATACGGTCAATTATATTGCCTAATCCGCCGGCTAGGATGAGGCAGAAGGAAAATAATTTAAGAAACCCGAGTTTATTTAACTGCCTTACTACATACACAAACAACACTATTAATATGGCCAGCGGCACCATGCTTAATAACCAAAAACTAAGCACTTTTGGTAAGCTATCGCCCAGGCCCAGGGCAGCACCTGTATTTTCGGCATATTCAAACCTGAAAGTATCGTGAAGGTAGGACCGCGGTTCCTGGTACATCAGGTGTTCTTTAGCCAGCTGCTTGGTCACCCTGTCGCAGCCTATAAAAGCCGTACAGCCAACACAAAAAAACAATACTCTTATCCAGGTTTTCATATAGTCGGTCTAAGCAGCTAAACAATAAATCCGAAATCGAACATTCGAAATTCGAAATCCCCTACCTCAATCTATCAGCAGAACGCACCAGCTTCTCATCTTTCTGAATTGCTTTTTGCGCAAACACAATTAAGAATATGGCCAGCGAAAGCAGAATTATCCCTATCCCGTAGTTAGACATTTCTAAGTTGGCCCCGCCAATAGCATTTTTTACAGTTGTTGATACCCAATAGCTATAGGCTAAAATAACACCCATGGCACCGTAGCACAGCATAATTTGCCTTTTGCGATCGCCGTACATAAATATAATTGCTATGGGTATAAGCGCCACAACAACCGTTGCAATGGTTAGCGGCGTAAAAGCCTGCAATTGCGTGCTCTGGCCATTTACAGAATTGTAAATGCCGGTAACTTTTATGGTAACAGATTGCCCGTCAACATATACATCATGCACCAGCGGAAAAACAAACAGCGCTGCAATTACCAGCGCGGCAAACAGAAGATATATACTTTGTATTCTTTGCAACATAGTGGGTTAATTTATCGTATGGCAAATATAAATTATTTGCCATAGCATCTTTGATATTTATTATTGGCAAGTGTGCATTATAATATACAATAATATTAAATTTATGCGTTCACAATTATTGTCATGCCAGAAAGCCCTAATGACCCGCAAACACCTAAAGACGTTGTTTTAGCCGATGCCCACTTGAAACGTATTTTTTTGGAGCATTTAAATAACATTTACTTTGGAAAAAAACATCTGCTTGATTTTTTAGCAGAGGTAGTAGAAATAGCATCTTTAAATCAGCTTAAGCTTGCACTGCGCGAATGCCAGGACGACACCGTAACGCAAATGATGCAACTGGATTCTGTTTATAATATGATCAATGAGCAGCCTTCTAAAATAAGCATACTGGGCATGAAGGGGATGACATTGGAAGCCTATATTTCTGTAATTAAATCGGGTAAAACTCCAATAGAGCGAGACGTATTTATTCTGTTTTATTTGCAGATAATTGAGGGTATTGAAATAACGTATTTTAAGGTGTTGAAAAATTTAGCTAAATCACTTGGTTACAGCAATACCTTTTTTGACCACCCTTTTGACCTGGCTGTAGAAAACAAGGTATTGTTTGACGCTATTTATAAGGAGTATATTAGTTGATGTGATGAAGATTGGTGATTGAAGATTAAAGATTGGGCCTGTCTGTTGTCTAATCTTAGTTAATTAATAAAGATTGGGCCTATAAACACACTAATCTTTTATACTAAAATTCGCCGCATCAAACACTAATCTTCAATCTTTAATCACTAATCTTTAATAGCTAAAATTCGCCGCATCAAAACACTAATCTTCAATCTTTAATCACTAATCTTTAATAGCTAACTTCGCAGCGTGAATACCCAGCGCTATTTTATTGAACTATGTTACGATGGTACCCATTACCATGGCTGGCAGTTGCAGCCGAATGCTGTAAGTGTTCAGGAGGTTTTGAATAAAGCATTTTCAACTATTTTAAGGCAACCTGTTTATACCACAGGGTGCGGCCGTACAGATGCAGGGGTTCATGCCAGTCAGTTTTTTGCGCATTTTGATGTAAAATCTGTTGACGATGGACCATTTACCATAGACTACGCAAAAGTGCTACGGAGCATTAATTATTTTCTTCCGACGGATATCGCGATAAAACAAATTTTCCCTGTAGCGGCAGATGCCAATGCCCGGTTTGATGCAACATTACGCTCTTATGAATATCACATCCATTTTCTGAAAGACCCATTTAAAGCCGGATATTCCTATTTAATACGCGACAAGCCGGATATTTTGTTGATGAATAAAGCCGCTGACATTATAAGGGAGTATACCGATTTTAGTTGCTTCAGTAAATCAAATACGCAGGTAAAAACTAACAACTGCAAAATAACGCGTGCGGAATGGGTGGAAACAGAGGGCGGAATTGTATTCCATATCTCTGCCGACAGGTTTTTACGCAATATGGTGCGCGCAATTGTTGGTACGCTGCTGATGGTTGGCCGTAAGGAAATTGAACCCGAAGGTGTACGCGAAATTATTAACAGCAAGAACCGCAGTAACGCCGGTACTTCTGTACTTGCCTGTGGGTTGTATTTAACGGAGGTGAAGTATTAGCCCCCTAACCCCCTAAAGGGGGAACTAAAGTGGGATATTTTATATTAGTTAAACAATAACCTACATTTGGGATGTGAGTGACGAAAAAGCAAAAGACACCTCAAAAGTTTCCCCTTCAGGGGGCGGAGGGGGTATTACCGGCAAAGCTTTCGATTGGAAATTGCTTAAGCGTATTATGCAATACGTGGGGCCGTATCGTGTCACGTTTATTGTTTCGGCTTTCCTTACCATCTTTTTGGCGGTAAGCGCACTGGCGCTGCCATTACTCATTCAAAAAACGTTGGATGATTATATAATGGTGAACAATTATGACGGCCTGCTGCTGATGGTAGAGATCATGCTGGCTTTATTAGTTATACAAACCGCCGCTCAATATTATCAAACGTACCTTACCAATACTTTGGGGCAGTCTGTTATCCGCGACCTGCGGATAAATGTATTTAACCATATTACCAGCCTGCGGTTAAAGTATTTTGACCGTACGCCAATTGGCATGCTCATAACCCGTACTGTATCAGACCTGGAAACAATAGCAGATATTTTTGCCGAGGGACTTATTTCCATTATCGGCGATCTTTTACTGGTCGTAGCAATTGTGGTGGCTATGCTGGTAAAAGACTGGAAACTGGCGCTGATCACCCTTATACCTATGCCCTTGCTTTTTGCATCTACTTATATATTTAAAGAGGCTATAAAATCGTCGTTCCAGGAAGTGCGTACGCAGGTAGCGCGTTTAAACACTTTTTTAGCAGAGCATATTTCGGGCATCAGCATTATACAAAACTTCGCCCGCGAAGAGCAGGAGATGCGCAAGTTCAGGGCAGTTAACTTAAAATATCGCGATGCCAATATTCGCTCTAACTGGTATTACTCCATTTTCTTCCCGGTGGTTGAAATTTTGTTTGCCATATGTATGGGTTTGTTGGTTTGGTACGGCTGTAAACGCATTCTTACAGATCAGCAGCTAACCGCCATCTCATCTTCTGGTCAGCCGGTAACAGCAGGGGTTATATTGGAGTTTATTATACTGCTCAACTTGTTGTTCAGGCCCATACGCCAACTGGCTGATAAATTTAACACCCTGCAAATGGGCATGGTAGGTGCCGACAGGATATTTAAGGTTTTAGATACTGATGAAGTGGCAGTTAACAACGGGCAACTACAAAGCGGCAGACTAAGCGGCCAAATTGAATTTAAAGACGTTTGGTTTGCCTATAACGATGATAACTGGGTGCTAAAAAACATCAGCTTTAAAGTTAATCCAGGCGAAAAACTGGCTTTGGTGGGGGCCACGGGCGCAGGCAAATCATCAACCATAAATATACTGAACCGCTTTTACGAAATTGGCAAAGGCGAGGTGACGATTGACGGGCACAACATCAATGAATACGAGGTTAATTATCTACGATCGCAGATAGCTACTGTTATACAGGATGTGTTTTTATTTAGTGATACCATAGCCAATAATATCAACCTTAACAACCAGGCCATTACCCGCGAACAGATCATCGCGGCAGCAAAAGATGTAGGCGCGCATGATTTTATTATGCGCCTGCCCGGGGGCTATGATTATAACGTAATGGAGCGTGGGGCAACGTTATCTGCCGGGCAGGCACAGCTAATATCCTTTATCCGCGCGCTGGTTTATGATCCGGCTATACTGGTTTTGGATGAAGCTACCTCATCTGTTGATACCGAGACGGAAATACTGATACAAAAAGCGATTGATAAACTGATGGAGGGGCGCACAGCTATTGTTATTGCCCACCGTTTATCAACCATACAAAATGCTGATAAGATTATAGTGCTTGATCATGGCGAAATAAAAGAAGAAGGCACCCATCAAGAACTTTTACGCATAGAAAATGGTTATTACCGTAAATTATACGATCTTCAATTTAATTCTGCCGGTATAACACGGTAACAAACCATATTATAAACCTGAAAAACCTCATGGTAATCATTAATAACTACAGCGAGTTTGAAGCTCTTTTGGGCAAAGAAATAGGCACATCAGCCTGGCACACCATCACCCAGCAGCAAATAAACCAATTTGCCGAGGCCACCTTGGACCACCAATGGATACATGTGGATGAAGAACGCGCTAAAAATGAAGGACCATTTGGCGCTACCATAGCGCACGGCTATTTAACAGTATCATTACTGCCTTTTTTCTGGCATCAGATTGCAGATGTACAGAACCTTAAAATGGAGATCAATTATTCTATTGATAATATAAAATTTGCGCAACCCGTTAAAGTAAACAGCCAGGTAAGGCTCATAGCTAAATTAGCTTCTATTGTAAACCTGCGTGGCATAACCAAAGCTGCCATAGGTGTTACTATGGAGATTGAGGGCGAAAAGAAACCCGCTTATACAGGCGAGGTGGTATTTTTATATCACTTTAAGGATTGATTTTTTAAAGCCAACCTAATTATTTACTTCGTGAAAAGAACCTTATCACTTATAGCTGTTGTAGCCCTTATAATTACATCGTGCAAGAAATCAGGCACTAACCCGCCGGCTAACGACGAAAAACAAGACAGCTACCAACCCGTTGCTACTGGCTCTTATTGGAAATATAATCAAAGCAATTCTACCAATGTTGGTGTAACTGCTACGATGACCATTACAATGACAGGTGAAACTTTGACAGCAAATTCATTATTATATTATAAGGCCACCGCAATTAAAGGCACACACGACTATGGTAACTATTTTTACCATGATAATGGCGACTATTTAATGATGGGTGCCTTAACAGGGGTAATTGAGAAGAGCCGATATCTAAAAGACGACCTTCAAGTTGGACAAACATGGGAAGACTCAGGCGTAACTTATGGTTATCCAATAAAAATTGTTGGAAAAATTATTGAAAAAGGGATAAATAGAACTGTATCAGGAAAGCAATATACAAACGTGATCCACTCACAGTTAAATATAACGCAAAGTGTATCAGGGGGCCCTTACGTTGATTTTCAAACTTCCGATTTTTATATAGCTAAAGGAATAGGCCTTATCGAGATTCGTAATATGTCTACCCGGGGGTCTGACTATTCAGAGTTAACAGAATATTCTATTAAGTAAAGTGGTCTGTAACCCTAATGCCATAAAACGTTCACGGGTACCCATCAGCAAACGCTACGCTTAACTTTGCGTTCATTAATAATATGGAAGCAAAAAAATTAAAGCTAAGCGTTTTAGATCAGTCGCCGGTGCGCAAAGGGGTTACTGCGGCGCAAGCTGTTCAGGAAACCATCGCTTTAGCAAAATACACCGAAGAGTTGGGCTTTACCCGCTTTTGGGTATCAGAACATCATAATACCGGTAGCCTGGCAGGCTCTACGCCCGAGGTTTTAATAGCCTACCTGGCATCGCAGACCAAAACCATCAGAATTGGTTCGGGCGGGGTAATGATGCCGAACCACAGCGCCTTAAAGGTTGCTGAAAACTTCAGGATGCTGGAGGCATTGGCACCGGGGCGGGTTGACCTGGGCATGGGCCGCGCGCCGGGTACAGACCGGCTTACAGCATCGCTGCTTAATCCTTCCAATCATTTCAGCGAGCAGGATTTTATGGAGCAGCTGAATGATCTTCAAAATTACTTTCACGATACCGGCGAACCCGGCACACCGCAGGGACGCGTTCGCGCTATCCCGCAGGTAAAAACCGTGCCCGATATGTGGCTGCTTAGCTCGAGCGGGCAAAGTGGCTTGTTTGCCGCGCACTTTGGCATGGGCTTTTCCTTCGCGCATTTTATTAACCCGGTTGGCGGGCCCGCTGCGGTTCAGCAGTACAGGGAGCGTTTTCAGCCCTCGCTTGATCTTGACCAACCGCAGGTTAACATGGCCATATTTGTTTTCTGCTCTGAAGACGAAGAAAAGATCGCGCAGCACAAAGCCATTATGGACCACCGCTTTATCCAACTGGAACGCGGCGCGGGGATAACATCATTAGGCTACGAAGATGTGAAGGACGCGCAATATACTCTGAACGAGCAGGACCGCATACGTTACAACCGCCAGCGGGTGGTTGCAGGCACACCTAAAATGGTAAAAGAACGCCTTACCATACTGGCAGAAAACTACAATGTTGACGAAATTATAGCCGTTACCATTGCCGAAGACTTTGATGACAGGCTACAGTCTTACAAGCATTTGGCCGGGTTATTTGATTTGGAGTTAATTAAATGATAATCATCATTATTTGATTTACTTCAATATCGGTAAAACTATAATCGTATCTTTGCCGTTAATTATAATACTAACAATACAAATAATTAGTGGCTATTCTTTTATTTTTCATAGGGCATTGGTTCCTATCCCTGTTTTTCCAAACGTTTTTTCTGCACCGGTACGCGTCTCATAAAATGTTCAGCACCTCCAAGTTTAACGAGCGCATGTTCCATTTGCTTACGTTTATTTGCCAGGGATCATCTTATTTAAATCCACGCGCCTATGCTATAATGCACCGGGAGCACCACGCTTACAGCGATACTGAAAAAGATCCGCACTCGCCTTATTTTTTTACAGACGTTTTCCAGATGATGTGGCGCACCGCGCAAAGCTATAAGCTGTATGAAAAACGCCTTAAAGAGCCCGAAGCACAGTTTAAAGGCAGCTACCCCGAGTGGCGCATGCTTGATTACTGGGGTTCTACCTACCTGTCGCGTATATTGTTTGGCCTGGGTTATATTGCCTTTTACATTGCCTTTGCTACGCATTGGTGGATGTTCTTATTATTACCCATTCATTTTATGATGGGGCCTATACATGGCGCTATTGTAAACTGGTGCGGCCATAAATACGGCTATTCTAATTTTGACAATGGCGATAAATCAAAAAATTCCATACCGCTTGACTTTTTAATGCTTGGCGAGTTGTTTCAAAACAATCATCATAAGCGCCCTAATAATTCCAACTTCGCCGCTAAATGGTACGAGGTTGACCCTGTTTACCCCGTGATGAAATTAATGCACTGGGTGCGTCTTATTAAATTGCGCAAGCCTTATATTTCTTAGGTGAAACACTAAGAGTTTAAAGCTGAAAGATTGTCCCTTTCAGCTTTTTTGTTTATACCCATTTTAGAGAGGCTTTTTGCTTTGGTCTTTCAGCAAGGGAAATCGCTTTTAAACTTCACGGAGTATTATGGAGGCACCTACGGAGCCCTGTATCCTTCTTTATTTATTCTACAAACAGGCGACTCCGAAGGAGTCCGTTATATAAACAACATAGTTCCGGAGGAACTTCCTGTTTATAGCTCAATTGCATTTTGTTTTATGGCTCCATCGGAGCCTCCTGGTTTAAAAGCGATTTCCCTGGTCTTTCCGCTTTTATCCTTTCACCTTAAAAAAAAGCTTTTAGCTTTGTGCTTTATCCTTTGAGCTTAAATAAATGAAAGTATCTGCCTTAGCGGAGAACCTGCGCGGTTCTGAAATAATTAAAATAGCCGGCGAAATAAACGAATTAAAACGGCAGGGCCAGAATATTGCTAACCTTACCATCGGCGATTACGATTCTAACATCTATCCCATTCCTGATGAGTTAAAACAAGGTATTGTTGAGGCTTACTCTGCCAATCAAACCAACTATCCGCCTGCCGACGGTGTTTTGGCGCTGCGCGAAAGTGTATCGGTGTTTTTAAAGAATCGCCTGGGTTTAGATTATAAAGCTAACCAGGTCTTAATTTCGGGCGGATCAAGGCCGTTGATCTATTCAACTTATCTGGCCGTGGTTGATCCCGGCGATAAAGTGGTTTTCCCGGCACCATCATGGAACAATAACCATTATTGCGATCTGTTAAAGGCAGAGGGTATTATGGTACAAACACGTGCCGAAAACAATTTTATGCCTACCGCTGATGAATTGCGCCCGCATATAAAAGGCGCTGCATTGCTGGCCCTTTGTTCGCCGCTTAACCCAACGGGCACCATGTTTGGCAAAAAAGACCTGGAAGAAATCTGCGACCTGGTAATCGCCGAAAACAAGAGCCGCGCGGCCGGGGAAAAACCGCTGTATTTTTTATATGATCAGATCTACTCGCAATTAACCTTTGGCGATAACCAGCATTTTGACCCTGTTACATTAAGGCCCGAGTTAAAAGACTACGTAATATTTATTGACGGCGCATCAAAATGCTTTGCCGCTACAGGTGTGCGCGTGGGCTGGGGCTTTGGGCCCGAGGATGTTATTAATAACATGAAGGCCATTGTAGGCCATATGGGCGCATGGTCGCCCAAGGCAGAACAAGTTGCCATGGCTAAGTATATAATGGACGACGCGGCCGTAAACACCTATCTGGATACCATAAAAGAGCGCGTTCAAAAAAGCCTGGCTACGTTGCACGAAGGTTTTCAACAGTTAAAAGCTGATGGCTTTAGCGTTGATTCCATAGCACCAATGGGGGCCATCTACCTTACTATCAAAATTGATTACACCGGTAAAACTACACCCGACGGGCAACTGCTAAAAACATCAGCAGATATTAACTTCTATCTTATTAAAGAAGCCAAAATAGCCTTTGTGCCCTTTGCCGCCTTTGGCACCGCCGACGAAGTTACCTGGTTCAGGGCATCTGTTGGTGCATGCAGTTACCAGGATATTGCAGATGCCATGCCACGCGTACGTGAGGCATTGGCTAAGTTGCGGTAATAATTTAAGACTTAAATTTAAAAAAAAGCCGCTGATCCGTCAGCGGCTTTTTTTATGTTGGTTGTATACTGGCCGTTCTCTTTTTCAAATAATTCAAATACAACCACACAATAAAAGGGAAAATGATATAATGTATTACCGTAGTAACTGTTTGAAACACAACTCCCGTTTTTACCGGGTCATTTTTAAACATCGGAATCAATAGTTGCTCGCCCATGTTACTTCGCGAAAAAACGATCATAAAAGTAAAATTGTAACCCAAATGTATAGCCATGGGCAAAAAGATGGTTCTGCTTATGCTAAAGGATAATGCAAAAATATATCCCATAATAGCAGTAATAGTAAAAACAAACAGCATAGGTACTACCTGGCCCAATACCCCCATAGTAAACCAATGATAGATACCAAAACTTATTGCAGATACGAGCAGAGCTTTTTGAGTGCCTATCTTTTTTATCAATATGTATAATAGCGCTCCGCGGAAAATCAACTCTTCATAAATAACCGATATTAATACGTAAGACGAAGCATTTTTAAATGCAGCGAAAGTATAAAGCGGGTTTAAGCGATAAGTGCTTTTTACCCATAAGGATATACCGACCAAATAGATAACCAGGAAAACTACCGGTATAAATAACCCTATTATTATGGCTATAAGTTGTTTGCTATTGATCTTAAAGCCAAGCACCAAAAGATTTTGATGAAGAATAAACTTGAGTAATACCCATGATATTATAAGTTCAACTATTAAGCCTGCCATTTAAATAAGTTTTGCTAAAAGTATTTATATTTAGTGTGCACCATTTGCGCCTTTTGGCAATGGCGTAAAATGACGTAATTGGCATAATTGGATAAGGTGAATACGCAGCAAATTGGCAGCTTAATTAAGCAAAGCCGTATTAAAAAAGGCTATACCCAGCAACAGGTGGCAGATATGACCCAGCTAAGTTTGCGGTCGGTGCAGCGCATTGAAAAGGGCGAGGTAATGCCACGGCAATATTCATTAGATGCATTGGCCAATCAACTGGAATTTACACCGGTAGTTATTGCGGATGAATTACCCGTATCAACAACCCATGCTGTTATAACCCCTCAACCATTGAATAAGGCCCGGAAGTTAATATTGACTTGTGGTTTAGCCATTTTATTGATCTTGCTCACCGGTGCATTTATATCCCAATCCCGGGGCTTTCCTGAAACTCATTTTGAAGCCTTCCTTTTGTGGGCAGGGGTTACCACTGCCTATTTGGTTTTTGTGTGGAAATTATGGCGATAAAACGCCGCTAACCTATGTAGTTAGCGCCATTTTTTACAGAAGGGGCACTCAAAACACCACACGCTGATGCTTTAATACGGGCTTATCATTTATTTACATTGAATAAGGTTTCACCGTAGATAACATCATTATCGGTTATACCCTGAACAATCACTTTATAAGCCCCTGTTATATCACTTGTATAAAACGATAGCTCCTGCGCTTCGTCTTTTTTTAACATTAACTGGCCTTTCCAATATAGTGTTGATACGTATTCCGGCTGGCTTGGGTTTATCTCAGAATAATCTGCAGGATAAAACTCCTGGGCCGCATATATGCCTTTAAATGTTAGCGAGTTAGGTTGCTTTATAAGCGGGTAGCTATTCTTGCAACCCATATAAACTCTGCCATTATATACTTCCCCAACTATTGCAGGCCTGTTATCACTTTCGTTTCGGTGGTTAGGACAGTTAAATACATGAAACCTACACACATAATCGCCGCAGCTATTTGTTCCAAATTGTCCAATTGCGGAGCTTTGGTTAAAAAAATCGTCTTTTTTTGCTTTAATAACGGCCTCTTTAAGTTGAATGGCATGCTCTGTTGAGGCTAATTTAAAAAGGTTTGAATTCTCTTGCGCCGGAGTGAGGTATGGAACCGGATTGATCATTGTACTGAGATGCCTGCTGACGCTATCATAGGGATTCAGCAATTGGATCTTATAGTCTGAAGGCGTGCCGCCGGCAACCATTAAAACTACTTTTTTGCCGGGCTCGGTAACTAAGTTACTATCAGGTAGCTCAAACAAGCCATTTATGTCGGTACTATAAGTACTGGCAGGCGCAAACGTAACTAACGGTACCGCGTTTTTAAACTTACCGGCATACTTTGATACCTTACCACTAAAAACCATTTCCCTTGAGGCATATAATGTGTCCTCCGGCCTTATCTTCAACACATCGGTCCATTTATACCTGCTCCATCCTCTAATCAGTAATACATTTTCCAGGTCGCGCCTGTCCAGGTCCGCATTGGTAAAATAGCTGTCCTTTACAGGTATGTCACTTATCTCATTGTTTAAATAAATATAATTCTCAATGTCGGTTTTATTCTTTAGTTCCAGGCGGTTTTCCTGAACAACCGCCACAGAAACTGCTCCGTTAGTAGACTCTCCGGTAAGTTTTATCCTGAGTTTAACCTTGTTCCGTTTACCATAATCCGCATTGTCCGCACTTATGGCTAACTTATCTTTGCCGGTATAATGCGCAAATACCATCCGCTCTGCATACGGGCGACCAAGGCTATCAACCAGGGTTAACTGCATAACACCCCGCGGCATGCCATTCAATAATATTTTTACCCTTTGGTTGGGGAACCGTTCAACAGGCGTTTCAAAAAAAGTTTGCCGGTAATTGTGGCCTACCAAATAAAGCTTTCTCAATGGGTCGTCGCTGTATACATCAACCAGCAGTGTATCGTTAACAACAGCGCGTTTTATTGATAAGCCCGCGCCACTTACAGCGCCGGGCAAATAATAACTCTTGCTATTACCTGCGTTAAGCTGTACCCGGTACTTCTTTCCGGGTTGGGGTATTACAGCAAATCTCCCCATGCCATTGCCATTGGTATTAATGGCGCTGATGATCTGCTCATCTTCATACAATGCGGCTTCCGTACTAAGCGGCGCACCTGCAGCCGTCTTTGCCTCTATACCAACTATGTTAACAACATTGCTTAGCAGGTTACCCCCCTCGGGATAAAAATTTATCTGCGCAGGTTGCGGCGGTACAGGCAGCGCCATACTAAGGTCCTGCACTTCTGTTTTATATTTTACCTGCACGTGCAGCTTATTATTGCCGGCAGTTAACAAGTTAGACGGAATACTAAAAATGTATTGCCCTGATGAAGTTTTAACAGCACCGGTGGTTACGGGCTGCGCCGGGTTGCCAACGTAATAACTTACAGGCACAGATGAAGGCGGCGATTTTTCGTTAAAATTGACCAGCAACATTACCTTTTGGTTAGCTCCGGTGGCTGATGTATCCAGTGGATTTAATGACGCGTTGAAGGTTTGCTGGCTGCCGGTTTTAATAGTTACCTGCTGCTTAAAAATAATATCGGGCAGGTTGTTCTTTAATAAATTACCGTACGCAACAAACGTATAAGTTCCGGCTCTTACCGAGTCGGGAATAACTGTGTTACCGAAACAAAAACCATTTTTTATCACAAACCTGTCATCCATCAAAACACTCCGGTCGTCGTCTTTTATAAGCGCCAGCCCCAGCGTTTTGTATTTGTAATTGCCGATATAGTCAAGCAAATAACCTGTAAACCACACATTCTCGTTATTAGAATATACGTTCTTATCAAAATGCATAAATAACAAAGGCGACCGGTGTTTAGCGGCATATAAGTTAAGCAACGAATCAAACATAGGTTGTTTAACCGCTGGGTTATCCATGCTCTCGGGCGGGCTTTCCCCATCCGGATGGTATTCAAAAGGCAGTAGCTGCGCCATTCGCTGATCGGCCATTTCCCCACCCCAGGTAAAGTCCGGGTCGTAATAACCATCGCTGTCTATAATACCTTCCGTCGCCGCCGGTGCCAGCCTTAATGCCGTTGCATTGCGTACGTTATTGCGATATACAATGTATATAGTGTTGCTGTAGTTGAAATATTTTTGGCCCTGAACCTTAGCAACAACAAGGCTGGCAGGGATGGACACGCCTCCGTAATATAAGTTATTGTATAGTTCAAATTTGTTCTTCTTCAGGTTATCCTCCCAAAGCGAACGGATAAAGTGCATTTTTGAACCATAATAATACTTTTCGCGATTTTTATAGATCTTTCGCAGTTCTGCCTGTTTTAAGCCTGCTGTGTCCTCCGAAAAAAAATAGTTGCCTAATATGCGTGTCGTTGTGTCGTTATGCGTAAAGGTTTTTAAAAAGTACGTGATCTTATAACCCGTTCGTTTATTAACTATCTGCAGTGGCTTGTCGGCAGTTGCACTTAACTTGTTGGCTTTTTTGCTAAAGCTAAATTTTAATTCGTCCGCATTAGTTATTGTACAGCCGTCGGCCGGGCTGCCTATAAATTCCTTTAGAAACAGCGCCAATTGTTTCTCGCGCGACATACCGCCTACATTTATCGTCACCTCATTTAGCATTAAAGCCCGGGGCACTAACCGCACGGTAAAAGTCTCACTGCCGTATTTTGTTATCGTTTCAGACTCATAACCTATACAGCTAACTATTAAGGGAACATTCCCTGCTTTGGCGCGCAGTGTAAACTCACCCTGCTCATTGGTTGTAGTACCGGTTGAAGATCCGTTTAAATAAACGCTTGCGTTAGGGATGGGTGTGCTGCTTGCCGAGTCGATTACCCTGCCGCGAACAACTTGCGCGAACGATAAACTGCCGCATACCATAAATAGCAGCAACAGGCAACAGTAAAACTTATATGATCTGAGCGTAACCGGCATTGGGCGCAAACAGTTTAGGCTTATCAACTAATTGCAAACGCAATATACTAACTAAGTTTTTAATTATGTACAGCCCTAAGCGCCTTTTTAAATCTCTACGATCTATAGGTAACTGTTATCTTATCATTAACAGACAATATATCACTAATAAACTCGGCCTTGTTTTTAGGTGATATAACCACGCTGTCGTATTTATTATACGCAATTTCAATCCTGTCTAATGAATTGGCCGGGGCGCTTAATACGCTATTAGTTTCGGTAATACTTTTAATGGTATTGATATCAATGGAGACATTAACAACAAACCCGGCCTTAACTGTTAATGTTGTGCCATTAATAGTGTATTTAGTGCCCGTGAGGATATGTACAAGGAAGGCGATAATAGGAATGATTACCAGTAGTCCAACCCAATCCCCTTTATACAAAAGCAACCCTGTAACTAACACGAATGGAATGCCCGCAACAGCGATGAGCCAGTTATCAATTCCTGAGTTATAGGTTTTGGTTGTTTGCATGAGGTAAGAATGTGTTTTAAGAAGATTTAATAATCCATTCTAATATCTGATTTTTATACATTTTCATCCCAATATGTCGCAAAACCTTTTCAATTAAACCCGTAATTTAAACCTTGGTTTGTTAACTCGTAAAAAATTAACATTTGCGTAATTTTATATTTAAAGCGGCTATCTATTTTGACGCTATTAAATGTACCGATGGAAACAGCTATAAATTACTGGTGGGTAATGCCCATTCTGATACTTTTATTGATCCTTGTAGGATGGATTATAAGGCGGAATATTACCGACGAAAAAGATTTTGAAAAAGAGTTAAACCGGTCTGAAATAAAGCGCCGCAAACACATTGATGACGATGGCGACGCTTCGTAGATCATTTTTTGGTGAGACAAAAAAGCCAGAATTCGCAGTATGCCTGTAGTTCAGCCATTTAACTCATTTTTACAGCTAATTTTCCTGACGAATAAGTAGTCTCACTTTGTCCCAAGCAAAAAATGCAAACCAATAATTTCCAGCTACTTACTAAAAATATTGTCCCAACTTGTCCCACTTTGTCTCACATCCACGCGGGACAAAACGCGCAATCACCTACTTTTTCAAACTAACACTCGGATGGTGCAATAGTGTAAACCCTGCCGCGTTATCTGTTTGTTGCCTGCCTGTTTGCGTATTTAATTTAAGTGGCTTTTGCATCAAATTATCGCCCGCTATCAAAAACTGAAGAGCCAGGGTATCCTGCATGCCTTCCTGCATAAAGCTCCATACCGCATTAACAGTATCGCCTTTCAATGTACCGTTTAATGCGCCCTTACGGCTATCCTTCTCAAACGGGTGCCAGTACATTTGCCCTGTTACCTTGTTATCTTTTATAACAAGCTCAGTGCTGGTGGTGTCTTTATTGTCTTTTCCCTCAGTGCGCAAAAAACACATAGAGGCGGCCTCAACCTCGGTAGGTTTGCTAACTGTATCGCTATTAGCCATTGTGTCGGCATTACCGTTTTCATTTCCGGTTGATGTGCAGGCTGCCAGCGCAAGGGCAACAATAGCGGGTATTATAACATTGCTTACTTTCATATGGTGTTACTTTCAATAGCGTATTAATTTACGCTTTATCATGTATCAAACATGTTTGGCATAATAATGTTTATTAAAATGATCTACCGTTAAGTAAAACTGCATCTTAAACCCCGGCAATGCCACAAACGCAACTAACCTATCTGCCCCGCATCAGCCACGTGCTGTTTATTGTTATTGCAGGTACCGCGGTGCTCTACATAGCTAAGCCGGTGTTGGTGCCACTGGCCTTTGCGCTGGTATTGGCCATGTTACTAATACCATTATGCAAGCGCATGGAACGGGCAGGCATTAACCGCGCTGTTGCAGTTTTAGTATGCATTTTGTTGCTGCTGCTAAGCATAACAATAATAATAGGCCTGCTGTCGTGGCAGTTATCGTCGTTAATGGAGGACATGGATAACATGGAGCAGCGGCTCGCCGGCATGATGCGGAGAGTTCAGCAATTTATCAGTGCACGTACGGGCATTAACAAAAACCAGCAAAAGGAAATAGTAGAACAGGTAAACAAAGAAGGCTCGGCAACGCTGTTAAACGAAGTGACAAGCATTATTACCGGTGGGTTGGTTAACGTAGTATTGGTGCTGGTATATATTTTTCTGTTAATGTACTTCCGCAATCATTTAATGACGTTTATTAAAAGAGCTGTACCGGCAACTCAGCGTGGTAATGTTGCCGATATGGTGCAGTGCGCCGGAGAAGTGTCGCAACAGTACCTCATCGGGCTATCGCAAATGATCGTAACCCTTTGGATAATGTATTCCATTGGCTTTTCAATAGTTGGCGTTAAATACGCTATTTTCTTTGCAATTCTTTGCGGCACCTTAGAGATAATACCCTTTGTAGGTAATTTAACGGGTACGGCCATTACAGTTATGGCAGGCGTTGTACAAGGTGGCGATTTTAGGCTGATAGCAGGCATTCTTATTACTTATGGGTTTGTACAATTTATACAATCGTACTTGTTAGAACCCCTGGTAGTAGGCAAAGGCGTAAACTTAAATCCTTTATTCACCATAGTTGGGATTGTTATAGGCGAGGCCGTGTGGGGCCTACCGGGCATGGTGTTGGCAGTGCCGATCTTCGGCATGATAAAAATATTCTGTGATCATTTTGAGGCTCTTAAACCCTATGGTTTTTTACTTGGTTGCGGCGATAAAAAGGATGCGCCAAATGGAATGCTGGAAAAGCTGCTTGGTATATTTAATAGCAAGTAAAAACACTTTTACTTTAATGAGTGCGCGTGTTTTTAGGATGTTTGCTATACTTGCGCATTGTTTTAATCCAATTAACCTCCATTTATGAAATTCAGGATACTATTAGGGATCGCCTTTATACAATTAGCCGCTATTGGTACGGCCTCCGCGCAAACCATTGAGCATTCTGCCTGGTCGTCCTGGTTCCATACGCAACGGTTCAACAAGCATTGGGGGGCATCGTTTGATGGACATTTTCGCTCTGCCGATCATGTCGACTATCTTAAAACGGTACTATTAAGACCGTCTATCAATTATTACTTTGGCAACAAGAATGTTGCCTTAGGGTATGCTTATATTGGCACCAACGGGCGTTCCGGCGATGTGAAGACCTTTAGGCCGGAAAGTCGTTTATTTGAACAATTAATAATTTCGCAACCTGCCGGTGTCAATACACAAATAACACATCGCTTCAGGCTTGAACAGCGCTTTTTAGGCGAAACAGCTACACAGCAAAGCGTTTTTTCTCAACGTTTCAGATATTTTATCAGAGCCGTAGTTCCATTTAACGGCAAGACCGCTCCTTTTACCAATGGTGCCTATCTGGCTTTGGCTAATGAAATATTTGTTAATGTGCAAAATAAAGAAAAGGTAAATAACCACTTTTTTGATCAAAACAGGGCATTTATTGGAATAGGGCACCGCTTTAGTAAACAGGTTGACGTGGAAGCCGGCTACCTTAACCAGTACTCGCAACAGGCTAAAGCGTATACTATTAACAATGTTATGCAAGTAACCCTGTATACCCGGTTTGGCAGCAGCAAGTAACATAGATGCTGTGCTGAATAACCCCGTTTGGCATGCGCTTAATTCGGGCAATCATCATCTTGGACAGGGAAATGAGAGGGTAAAATATTTTAACGGTGAGGTTTCTCCTTTTGTAGCGCTTCGGGAAAGTACGGATCAAAACTTTATGGAGTTATACCATATGTTAGCAGGCACGCCTATAAGTTTATTTGCTACTCCCATACAGCTTAATATACCCGCGCCATGGAAAATTGTAGCCTGTGTACATGGCCTTCAAATGATTCATAATACCATTCCGGTAAAAAACGATCACACTCACAGCGTAAGTACTTTGCTAACCAGCCATTGTACAGAGATGGTAAACCTGGCTAAGTTAACTAATCCCGGCCCCTTTGGCATGCGCACAATTGACTTTGGCCATTACCAGGGTGTTTTTGATAATAATAAACTGGTAGCAATGGCGGGGCAACGCATGCATGCTTTTAATTATGCCGAAATTAGCGCAGTTTGCACGCATCCGGAGTATACGGGTAAAGGTTATGCCCGGCAATTAGTTACAAATCAAATCAATCGCATCCTTGCAGCATCTGATATCCCCTACCTGCACGTAAAACATGATAATAAACGTGCGGTTGATCTATATCAATCGCTTGGGTTTTCTGTTAGGGGTAATATGTACTTCTATATCCTGAAAAAATAATTCCCCCGCGTCCTTTTACTAATTAGTGGTGTAGCCGTATACGGGCACCCATTCACTATCTGTTGTATACAGGGCATTATTTAAATCGTTACAAACCAGCTATTTACAATATTTAACCTATTCTCTAATTATATAAATAAGTTAAAAAACCGCCAATACAACCCCTGGTTGTATACGCCTTTCCTGCATTTATAAGGTTATAACATCAACAATAACGACAAAAAATTAGAGCAAAAAAAAAGGGGCTGCTTTTTTAAAGCAGCCCCGCCCAGTGGATCAGTTAAATAAATTATTAGTAACCGGGATTTTGTTGTGTTTTCAGTTTTGGATTCGCATCGATAACTGATTGAGGTACAGGATTCATGTACATTTTATCAGAAAATACGTGCGGCTGAGCATTAGTACCAAGGTCAACATACTCATATTTCCAAACACCACTGTTATCAGCAGGAACAGTATTGGTAATTTTCATACCATGCAGTTCAGCATTCAAAACTGTTTTAGCAATTTTCCAGCGCATAATGTCATAGAAACGTTTTGCTTCAAAAGCGAATTCAATACGACGCTGATCTCTGATCTCCTGGCGCATTTGGTCTTGATCTAAAGTACCAACTACAAGAGCAGGAAGATCAGTTCCAGGACGAGTTCTGATAGCATTTACTGCTGCATATACGCTAGCATCAGGCGTAGCCACAGATTCGTTTTGCGCTTCAGCATAACCTAAAAGTACTTCTGCATAACGATAGTATACATAGTTTTGACCACTTTGGTTACCACCTTCAGGTGCCAGGTTGTTCAATTTCTTACGGAAATAGTAACCGGTATTTGTAACGTCAGTTGATCCAAAGTCGATCTCGTTCTTTGAAGGATTAACTTTATCAATACGTGTGTAGATAATATCAGTAGTAGGCATCCAATCCTGTTTGTACGAAGCACCGTCATACACTATAAAGTCGTAAAAACGTTTTTCGCGACCTACATATGGTTTTTGCGGATCGTAACCAGAGGTTGGGTCTGTTATACGTTTACCATTTGCCATTCTGTAAGTATCAACCAGCTCCTGAGTTGGGTTATAGTTACCCCAGGTATGGTATACACCTAAAATATAAACCGGGCCGCCGTACTGGTCAACGTTGTTTTGTATCTGGCCACCTGCGCCTGATACTTGTTGCCTGTCCCAAACTACTTCAGAGTTATATTCATTATTTACCCACCAGAACTCACTCATTTTATTAAATAAGCTATACTGTGTATAAGTATCCATAAACTTTTTGAAGGTAGCTGCAGCTGTTGCCCAACGCGCAGGGCTAGCCGTTGCAAAGTGCACAAAGTTATTCGGATCAGCTAATACGTAAGCACCAGAGTTGAATAACGGGCTGGCAGCGTATAGTTGCACCCATCCTTTAATCATCAATGCTGCGCCTAAGGTAGCGCGGCCTGCATCAGCATTACCTGCACTATACTTAACAACTAATTTATTGTTGGCAATAATGGCGTCCATTTCGCTCACAATAAAGTTTAAGGTTTCTTCAAAAGTACTGCGTGCGTAGTAAATCTCAGATCCGTCTTGATTGTTAAGCGTTTTGGTAATAATTGGTAAACCACCAACATGTTGCCATAACATGGCATACCAGTAAGCTCTTAAAAATCTAGCTTCATCAATTCTTTTCGCAGACCAAGCGGCGCTAAAAACACCTTTTTTATTCGCAGTCACTTGCTCCATAAACTGATTACATCTTCTGATACGCTGGTATGCGTTAGACCATACAGCATAAGAACCGTTAGTTTGTCCCGGAGGAGCCCCCTGGCCATCACCTTGTGGCGATCCACCGTTAAAAGACGCGTCGTTAGTACCCTGTCTCCACGGATATGAGCGCCAGTAATTACCGCCGTCATTATCGTCGGTAAAACTGTCCAGATAATCAGGCGTGTTGTGCATCGGGGCAAGCTGCCCGTAAACACCGTTTAAGAAAATATCAGCATTGTTCTCGGACTCCCACTGAACTTCCTCAGAAACAGCGCCTTTATTCAGGTTTTCATTAAGATACTTCTTACATGAAAACGTAGTAGTTAGCACGGTCACTAACGCTATTTTTAACAAAATTTTTGTACTTCTCATTTCTTTATTAATTAAATAAATGTTTATTAAAAAGTTGCATTTAAACCAAACGTCCAAGATCTTAGGATAGGCGTTGCAGTATCTGAACCTGGAGAAGAGCCAGTATTGCTAGCCAGTTCAGGATCGATAAAATTAAGCTTGCTGAAAGTCAACAAGTTTTGGCCTGTTACATAAAATCTAACCGATTTGATTTTTAACGCTTTAACAACAGATGAAGGAATGGTATAACCTAAAGTAGCTGTTCTTAACCTCAAATAACTTGCGTCTCTAACCCAGAAATCAGATCCTTGGGTATCATTTGAAAAAGGAGACGAAGCTGTGCGTGGATATTTGGCTGTCATATCTGTAGCCGGTGTCCAACGGTTGTTAAAAAACTCGTAACCGGTATTACTGCTGTTATTGCTAAACGGAACGGTTAAGAAACCTTGTGTACCGATAGATGATTTTGCAGCTCCCTGGAAGAACAAGCTAAGATCAACACCTTTCCAGCTGGCGGCTAATGTAGCACCGTAGGTAATTAATGGCTGCGGATTATAACCGATAAAGGTTTCATCGTTAGAATCTATTTTACCATCAGGTACACCATTCGGGCCAGAAAGATCCGCGTATTTTACGTTACCCGGTTTTAAAGTACCAAACTGCGTTACGTTGTAACCATCTGCTGCATTGATAACACCGTCGCCGTTTTTGTCGTCAGATAAGTGGAACAAACCTAATGACTTGTAACCGAACTGAGCGTTAAGCTGGCGTCCTGTTCTGCGGCGGTTAAGATTGTTGTAAGTTGACAACTGCTCGAATATCTCTATAGTTTTGTTATTAGCATAGGTAAAGTTACCGTTTAAACTTAACTGCAAGCCATTGGCAAACTTATGCTGTGTACCTGCGGTGATCTCAATACCATAGTTTTCCATCTTGCCCACATTAATTTGTGACAAGCCGGTACCGTACTCTTGCGAAACAGTGTTTGACGGAGTAAACAACATGTTAGAACGTTTTTGTTTGAAAACACCCACGTCTAAATTCAATTTTCCGTTAAATAATACCGATTCGAAACCAATATCAGTTTTTTCTGCAATTTCCCAGGTAATCAAAGGGTTAGCCTGATTATTTGGCGTTGTACCTTGCACTACAGTGCCATTAAAGGCATAAGCAGCAGCCAAGTTGTATGAGTCAACATACTGGAAGTTTTGCTGAGGATTGGCAAGGTTTCCGGTTCTACCCCATGATCCTTTTAGCTTGAAGTAATTTATCCAGCTAACGTTTTTCATGAAATCCTCATTGCTTAATATCCAGCCTGCAGAGAATGCCGGGAAATAGGCATAACGTTTACCTGGTGCAAAGGCGAAGTGAGCATCATAACGGCCGGTTGCCTCAATGGTGTACTTGTTATCGTAAGTATCGCTCAAACGGTAAACATAACCTAACTGGCTTGTTGTGCTTGAGGTACCACCTATGATGTAATCATTTCTGTTTGAGCTACCAAAGTTAAGTTCATCCACATCTATCGAATAGTTGTTGATACGGGCATTAAAATCATTAGACCTGGTATTTCTGGCTTCTGCTACAACCAAGCCGGTTATATCATGCTTTCCAAAAGTATCGTGGTAATTTAAATAACCCTGGTAGTTAAACCTTTGGTCTTTGTTAAAAAACTCCTGCAAGTAAGTATAAGCCACCAAACCTTCTGATGTTGATGGTGCCTTAGTAAAGGTATAAGGTGCAGCTGAGCCGCTTATGCTATAGTAATAAAACGGTTTGTGATACTGTTTACGATTCCAGCTGGTAGGGTCATAACTCACAACGGCTTTAACACTTAAACCTTTTATCGGAAGCTTTTGCTCAAGGCTGGCGCTTAACAGCTGTTGGTTATAGTAACCACGGGTATATCCACCCGATGCCAATGTAGCGTAAGGGCTTAAGCCGTTAGAAGCTCCCCATAATCCGTTGCTGAATTTATAAACATCAGTCGGGATGTACTTGTACGTTGAACGCAAAAGGTTACCTGCATTGTGTTGCGGGTCTAAACCACGGTCTACTTCATTTGATCCGTTTATACCTAATGAAAAGGTTGTAGTATTAGTAACCTTAGCTTCTATGTTCACAGTATAATTGTAACGGGTGTAATCAATCTGCGGGAACATACCTTGCTGGTTAAAAAAGCCCAGATTGGTATAGTACTTAACCCTGTCACTACCGCCTGACAACTGTAAAGAGTAACTTTGCTGAGGCGCGTTCTTTTTAATGATATCTGTAGGGTTGTTACGCGGAAAATGGTCAGGATCTGTCTTGCTCTTCGCATCCCAGGTATTGATCTTATCCTGAGAGTGGATAGCTGCGGCTCCATTGTTGGTCAAGCCTTCGTTAACTAAACGCATATAATCTTCTGCAGTTAACACGTTAGGCAGATAAGTAGGATTCTGTATGCCATACCATGCATTCAATGATATTGTTGGGGCACCGGTTTTACCTTGCTTAGTGGTAATTAAAATAACACCGTTAGCACCACCTAAACCATAAGGAGCAGTAGCAGCCGCATCTTTCAATACACTCACCGTTTCTATAGCGTTAGGGTCAACCTGGTTAATGTTATCACGCCTAACGTTATCCACAATAATCAGCGGGTTGTTAGTGCCGGTGGTATTCTGGCCACGTATTGAAAACGTAGTATTACCAGCGCTACCAGGCTGACCACCATTAGACTGGCGACCGGTTACACCTGAAACCCTACCTAAAATTGAGTTGCTAATGTTTGGAACAGGTGCCTGGATCAATTCCGCACCTTTAACACTGCTGATGGCACCGGTTACAGATGCACGTTTTTGCGTGCCGTAACCCACAACAACAACCTCATTTAAAGTAGCATTTTCTTCTACCAATGAAGCATTAATTGTAGTTTGAGTACCTGCAGTTATTTCTTGTGTAATGAAACCTACATAACGTATAACTACAACTGATGTCCTGTCGGCAACGTTGATGATATAATTACCATCGCCATCAGTAACAACTGCGTTAACCGGGTTGGCTTTTTCAAATACAGTAACGCCGGCCATTGCCACGCCTTTACTATCTGTAACCTTACCCTTAATAGGAATTGCCATTGCAACAGGTTTAGTAATTATAACCAGGTTTGCGTTCACTTTAAAGCTAAGGTCGCTATTAGCAAGCACCTGCGATACAATTTGATTGATAGACGCATCGGTAGCCTCAAGGTTAACTTTACTGCCAAACCCATTAAGTACGGCATCACTATAGAGGAAACGATATTCTGATTGCTTTGAAATTTCTTTTAAAGCATTTTGAAGGGATACATTACGCAATTTGACGCTTATCTTATCCTGGCTGTAACCCTTTGAAAAGCCCTGAAGTGATGAGATTATGACAAGCAGCAAGATACATTTTGACATAATGAGAAACTTTAATATGCGTTTATTTCGCACCCGTAGGGCGTCAGAAATATTTTTTTTCATAATTTTGATTGGTTGGTTTTTAACTATGTTCTCTTTTACTATAAGTAGTTAAGACAGCAGCCATTGTGCGGGGGGTGCGCCAACACCTTCCGCTTTTTTTTGCACTATCTTTTGAGGGGTAGGTAAGCTTTTTTATCTCATATATCTCTCCTTATTTTTCTGGTTTAAGTTTAGTATAATTGGTTATTTCTATCTGTAAATCGTTATTTGGTTGTTGCGTTCAAAACTGTATTTAAACTGCCCGCCGCTTGCATACTGCAAACCTTTCATAGCATCGTTTAGCGTTTCGTCTTTAAAAACCCCGGTTAATACCAATGATTTTACAGACTCGTCCTGAAAATTGATAGAAACGTTATAAAAACGCTCCATGCGCGTTGCAATATCATCAAACGTTTCTGACTCAAACGCCAGCTTCTTTTCTATCCATTGCGCTTCTACAGGCAGCGGATCCTGATCTTTATAATGAATATTACTTAATATGATAAGTGGTATAGGTATAATTCTACCATTTTGAGCCAAAGCGCCGGAAGCTGTTGCTGCTTGCAGATTGCTGTTGCGCACAGTTATCTTCTCGCTAGGCTTTAAAATATATTTTTTGTCGGGATTATTAACCAAAGTAACTTCAATAGATCCCTTTACTAACGCTGCTTCTGATTTTTTCTCATTAGTAAAAGCCCGCACATTAAATCTAGTACCAAGTACCCTTAAATGCATTGAAGCGGTTGTAACTACAAACGGATGTTTAGCGTCTCTCACAACATCAAAAAAGGCCTCGCCAACAAGGCTAACCCCTCTTTCTTTAACACCAAATTTCTTAGACAGCGTAATCTTGCTTTTGGCATTAAGCCACACTGTTGAACCATCGGGAAGGACAATTTTTTTGGGTGATTCGGCTGGTTTAACTACGTTATCTGCGAATAGGCCGCTTTTAAAAGTATTATTTTTAACCAGCGTTATTGTAATTGCAAATAGGACCAAAATAGAAGCGGCCGCCAGCCAAAAAAATCTGCGCTTACCATTGCGCTGCAATGGAATAACTTCGGGCTCAGGGGCTATTTTCTTCTTAAACTGGCTCCACCTTTCTTCAATCTCTTCGTCAGATTTATGGGGCGATTCGATGTTAACGGTAAGCAGCGTTTGCTCAAGTTCATCAATGGTATGACCGCTATCTCCACTACTGGCTATAAGGCTCTGCAGCTCCTCCAACTCTTGCAAAGTGGCTTCACCAGAAACCTTTTTACCTATCAATATCCAAATGCGATTAGCAACCATTGTTGTTAGGAGTCATTTTTATGGGCCTTACCCTAGTAAAAAAAAGATTTTATATTTTTTTGTTGAATATCGTTTAAGGATGTGTAAAAAACACACTACAACGATATAGTAATAAATCAATTGAACATAATTGATTTAAACGCGTTCTGAGCTACCGGTTTCTTGCTGTTAGATATGTTTTCACTGATCTTTCTCAGGGCATTACCCATATGGTATTCTACATTTTTAACGCTTACGTTTAAAATTTCGGCTACTTCTCTATATTTCAAACCATCTTCTTTAACCAACTTGAAAACCTGTTTACATTGTGGCGACAACTCTGCAATCGATTGATTTATTATAGCCAGCAACTCTAGCGACATCATTTCCTCCTGCATTGTTGGGGTAGTGTCCTGAATATCAAAATCCTCATCTATACGGATATAACTTATTTTGCCAAGTTTACTTAACTGCCGCAACGAGGCGTTTTTTACAGATACATACAGGTAAACCGTGAAGTTATTAACGTCCGCAAGGTTTTTTCTTTTTTGCCAAACGTTAAGCATTACATCATCATACACTTCATTTGCCAGATCTTCAGATTTTACAACAGATAATGCCAGCCTGAATAAACGAGTATAGTAACCTTTGTAAATTTTTTCAAAGGCAACCTGATCGTCTTCAAAGACAACTTTTTTAATAGCTTCGTCTATATCCTGAATTATCATATTCAAACAAAACTTAAGACAAACTACGTGAGCAGTGTCACGAATTAAGCTTAAAGGGTATTTTATAATTGGTTATAATTCGAAATTAGGTAATAATATCTTACAAACGATAAACTTTTTTTTTATTTTTTTTAACACCCATTAAAAATAGTTTGTAAAATGTTTGTAACCAACTATAAAATAGCTTAATGATTTATGGTAAAAAGGCTTAATAAATAATACTAATTAATTGAAAAACAGGATTATCAGTTAATAGCAAAGGGGCCCGAAAGCCCCTTTACACCCGATTATACTAAAATGGACCCGTAGCATGGAGATGCCCGGGCCAACCTCAGATTTTATTTTGCCAAAGTAAATTCAGGCAGGTTAATTTTTTTACCCCCGTCCATTGCCGACTCGTGCGCCAGTATACCTACGCATGTAATATTGGCCGATTGCCTGGCGTTAGGGAAAGGTTGGCGGGTATTAACCAGTGCCGATAGAAATTCATTCACCAAGTGGGGATGCGAACCGCCATGACCTGATCCCTGCAAGAAAGAAAGGTGCTGATTGCTATCGCCATCATAAACGCCGCCTGTGGTAAAAGCCTGTATTTCTTCAGGCAATAAATGCGCGTAGTCAGGAATGGTTACCGTCTCAGGCGTTTCACCGGTATGAATTACTGATGGCTGGTGCTCGATCAACGTCCACTCAAATGATTTTTTTGAGCCATATACATCAAAGCTTTCGCGGTACTGGCGCGCAGTATTAAATAATGAGCGTGTTACTTCTGCAGCCAGATCAGAGTCTTTAAACTTAATATGGCAGCTTTCAATAGCAAACGGCGATCCGTATTTAGGTATCAAATGCGCGTCAATTGTTCCGGAACCATAGCATGATACGTATTCAGCATCGGCTCCCGCTAACGCTACTACCGGACCAACACAATGCGTTGCATAATGCATAGGCGGCAGGCCTTCCCAGTAGCCAGGCCATCCGGCCATTTCCTGCTGGTGCGAGGCGCGCAAAAACTGCAGCTTGCCCAACTCGCCCTTTTCATAAAGTTCTTTTACAAATAAAAACTCGCGGCTGTAAACCACGGTTTCCATCATCATGTAAGTAAGGCCGGTTTCTTCAACCGCCTCAACTATCTGGCGGCACTCTTCAACCGTTGTAGCCATTGGTACGGTACATGCCACATGTTTACCCGCGCGTAAAGCTTTAATAGATTGCTCGGCGTGGTTTTGAATGGGGGTATTAATATGAACCGCGTCAATTTCCGGGTCAAGCAACAACTCGTCGTAGTTAGTATAACGTTTTTCAATACCGAACGCATCGCCCACCTCGTTCAGCTTTTTCTCATCGCGCTGGCAAATGGCGTACATATTAGCGTTTTTATGGCGCTGGTAAATTGGTATAAACTCGGCCCCGAAACCCAGGCCCACTATTGCAACGTTGATCGTATTTTTTTGCATAAATTTTATAAACTATATTGTTGAATTCTTACAGGCTCTGCCGCCCATTTCTTTAAAAAAGCAAGCCCATCAATGGCAAACTTATCCTGGCTTTCGGCCAAAGGATGCCATATGCAAACCGCCTGCGCTAATTCTTTATTATTTGGCGTAAAACTCTCTATTGATATGGCTCCCGTATAACCAATTTCTTCAAGCGCCGTTCTATACGCGTTGTAGTTGGTTTGGCCTGTACCCGGCGTGCCGCGGTAGTTATCGGCCACCTGCACATGTAATAACTTGTCGCCGGCCAATTTTATAGCAGCTTCCAGGCTTGGCTCCTCAATATTCATGTGGAAACCGTCTAATAATACTTTAGCTGCCGGATTATCGATATCCGCTATCAGCCTAACCACATCTTCACAAGTATTTACCAGATCAGACTCAAAGCGATTAAGCGGCTCGATGGCAATCTCCAGGCCTCTTTCTGTAGCCATATCGCATACAATGCGCAGGTTTTTTACCGCGAGGTCCCATTCCTGTTGCCGCTGTTCGGGGGGCAGCATGCGTGCCTTACCCACAGCAGAATACATTGGCCCGGCGAAAAACTTAACATCCCATAAAACGCAAAGATCCATGCAGGCCGCAATGTATTTAAAGCAGTTTTCATGTATGGCCGGATCCTCGTTCGTTAAATCGCGGGTTGGGCCAAAGGCACCACAAACCAGGGCTTTAAGGCCGTAATGATCAAGCGCGGCTTTTACCGCATTACCATCCACCAATTCAGGATCTTCCAACGCTATTTCAACCATGTCATACCCCATTCCGGCTATTTTTGAGAATAGCTCATCAATAGATGAGGTTTGAAACGGCGATGTCCATAACCAGGTACTTACACCAAATTTTATATCTAAAGGCATTCGTTTTAAATCTTAATAATATCCTCTTCCTGTCTTTTCAAAGTAATTGCTTTATATCCCCCTTTAGTGCGGAAATATATTATCAGCCCCACAAAACTCACAAACATAATTATAGGGAACACCAGTACACTTTTAAGCGCTTCCTTGCGGGCGCCATCCTGAATGGTTTTTACTACCTCCTGATCTCCTTTACCTGCTACCGAAAGTTTAGTTTGATCTATTCCTGCATAATCGCCAAAAACACTTGTTTTTTTCTCGGTTACATAGGTACTATGTATGGCAGTATTGTTTGCGGCATCGTATTTAGCGATATTCTGATCAATTGATTTATCCTGAAAAAAGCCCAAAATACCCGCTCCGATAACTCCTGCTGCTATCATACCCAAACCACCTGTAATATTCAATGTTAAGGCACCGCCTTTTGGAAACCGCTCAGACACCATGCCCAGCATTGTTGGCCAGAAGAAGGTTTTGGCAATACCGTAAATGGATGCCGCTACCAGTACCATTACTCCTGATGAACCGGATAGTAAGTATAACCCGATTATGGCTATTGCAGAACATACGGCCAGCAAACCCGGCGATGAAAACTTGTGTGATATTGGCCCTGCAAAAAATCTTAAAACAAGCATTATTAACGAGGTATAAACTAATACCCAGCCTGCCTGTAAACCTATCTTCTGCGTTTCCGGGGTCATCAGATCGCTTATCCAGCTATCAGTACCTAACTCGGTAATAGCCAGCGGAATCATTATTAAAAGAAACAACACAAACAAGGGTTGCCCCAAACTACGTGTATACCAACCAAAGCCCGCGGCAATTACAAGGGTTGCTATAACGCTTACAGTGGGCGACCATCCAATTACAGCACCCAACTGAAATACAATTAATGCAGTAATAATAAGGGCTCCCAATCCACCAACTTCCTGCAGCATTTCTTTGTATGATACACCAGCCTGCACCCGCTCATTAATAGGAAATTTGCAGAAAAATGTTATCACCGCGTAAACTATTGTAGGTATAAATATCAGGGCTATTTTGTATTCCCAGCCTGTACTTTCTCCCAGCAACAAACCCATAATTCCGCCTAAAACCAGGCCACCTGCCCAGCCTGCATGCAAGCGGCTAAGCCATTTTACCTTATCATTAGGAAACATAGTTGCCGTTACCGGGTTTGCTACAGCCTCTACCGTGCCCGCACTAAGGGCGCCAATAAATGTGCCTATGTAAAGCGACCAGTACCCGGTAGCAAAAATGGTTATTATAGTAGAGGTGAAGTGGCAAATTACCCCAAATATCATGGCGGTTTTATAACCAATTTTATCAATTATTAAACTGAATAGTACAATGCTGATTGCAAAGGGCCATAAACCTACGCCTGATATTTCGCCAAGCTGCGTTTGGGTTAAATTGAATTGATGCCCCCAGGTAGGTAATACAATTGCGCGTAACACAAAGCCAAAGGCGGTGGTTACCAGGGCGATGAAACATGCGTAAAATACTTTCAAATCGGGTTTAACCGCCGTTGCGGTGGTTGCCGAAGTATTGCTTTGAGCTGCCATTTATGTTTTTAAAGTTTAAAACCTGTCAACTGAGTTTTGCTCAATTGACAGGTCTGAGTGTAATAAGGTTCAGAAATTATCTTTGTCCCGGAGGGCCCTGAGCGGCTGTTACTGTCAACACACCGTTCATTATTCGCCAGTGACCAGGGAAGGAACAAATGAAAGGATAATCACCAGGTTCCGTCGGAACTCTGAATCTTACTTTCACAGTCTCGTTAGGGTTGATCAGCTTGGTAGAGAACAATACCTCAGGCATTTTTGGAATGTAATTTTGTTCAATTCCTTTCGGATCCTGCGCCAGTTTATCAGCTGCTGCACCTACCTTTTCAAGCGTGCCTTTTTGCAGTATCAACAAATTATGCTGCATAAAATCCGGATTGGTGAATTCTATTTCTATAATAGCACCCGCCCTTGCAGTAATTGCCTTGGTGTCAAACTTCATTTCGTTCTGTATAACACCAATTTTCACAGCCTGAACCCTATTTGCAGGGATACGGGCAAGTGCTTCCATCTCTGTATTTTCCTTGTTTTTGGCAAGAATACCCTCTGCTGCACCTTTTACATGTTTTACAATTCCGGCTTCTATTGCCAGGCTTATCCATTTGTCTTTAGCATTTACAGGATCTTTTTGAGCGGCCAGCAGCAACGCGCCTATCTGGTCAGACTGCGGCACATCAACTAAAGCTAATATCATATCTCTGCGTGCGTTCAAATCACTGTCTGTTATTACGTTTGCGCCTAATAAGGCTTTTGATGTTCTTTCTGTTGAAGGTAATACTGCTGCAGCAGCTTTACGCACACCGGCTACAGGGTGTTTCAAAGCGGCTTCGGCTACCCCTAACGCTTCAGCATTTGAACCATCTAACAAACCTAGGCCATGCAGGGTCCAAAGCGCGTGTATAGCAGTTGGGTTTAGGCCTATCTCGTCAGTTTTAGTATCACGTATCAATCCGTAAAGCTGAGGTGCGATAGCTTTGTTGCCCGACTCAACAATTAAACGCTGAGCAGTCATACGCCAAAACATGTTATCGCTTTGCAAACCTTTTATCAGGTCGGCAGGATTGTTCTTGTCTAATTTTTTAATGTCTGATGGTTTTGCGCCCTCCCAAACTATACGGTAGATACGGCCGTGGGTACGGTCGCGCAGTGGGTTTACGTAGGCGTTACCCTTACCGTTCTCAAAACCTTTAGGCACCGGATTATGCTGTATGATGTAGTTATACCAGTCGGCCACCCAAACAGCGCCATCTGGGCCAACTTCTGAGTGTACAGGTGCCATCCATTCATCGGCACTTGCCAGCAGGCTCCAGCCGTCTTTCTCTTTAAAGCCCGATCCATCTTTTTCAAGTATTGAACGGTGAATAACCCGTGCAGTAGGCTCGTTAACAAACGCTATACGGTTCCAGTACTCTTTAGGGAAGTTACGTGCGGTGTACAAGTTATGCCCGGCACCGGCGGTAAATCCGTCAAACACGTCAACCTGGCGCAGGTTTTTAGTAACTGCGTGTACGCCATAGTGCCCATCAATTTTTAATATAGAGGTAGCAGCAGGCAGCCCTGTGGTGGCTAAATAGCGCTGCGGTATGCCCAGGTAATCACTGTGTGAGTTGTTAGCAGTTGAATAAAACACATCATTATTTTCTGAGAAGCCAACGCCCCAGGTGTTGTTGCTCAGGTTACCCATATGCTCCATCCATTTACCATCAGGTGCAAAGCGGTAAGCAGCATTGCTGATCCTCATTTGTTTACCCCCTACAGTGCCGTTAAAGCCAGAGTAACCTACAGTACCCCAAATGTTGTTGTCAAAACCATAATGTAAGCTTGAAGCAACAGCGTGGGTATCATTAAAGCCCCATCCGGTTATAATGGTTTGTCTTATATCAGCCTTATCATCACCGTTGGTATCTTTTAAGAATATGGTATGAGGTGCCTGGGCCACTATTACACCGCCATTGGCAAACACTATACTTGTAGGTAAGTTAAAATGATCAGCAAAAATGGTAAACTTATCAGCCTTGCCGTCGCCGTTGGTATCCTCACAAATTTTAATGCGGTCGGCACCCTGATCTTTATTCTCTAATACGGTGTTAGGATAATCAACTGTTTCAACTATCCATAAGCGCCCTCTTTCATCCCACGCCATAGCGATAGGTTTTTCAATTTGAGGCTCCTGTGCAAATAGCTGCATTTTAAACCCTACGGGCAATTGTGTCAACAATTGAGATTCTTCAGGAGACATGATGGCCTGCAGTTTTGGGGCAGGGTCACGTTTCTCATAGTTAGGGATAGCTGCATCGCTATAGGCTGGTTGTGGTTTTTTCAACTTGGCCAATTGCTTAGCCGCGTCTTTACCTACTGCCCATAAAATACCATTGTAAACCAATTGCTTAAAGCCAGGATTATTAAAAGTTCTCTCATCATGACCATAAGCTGTGTAAAAAACACGGCCCTTGCCATAAGTATTTGTCCAGGTGTAAGGCTCGTGATGATCGCCTTCAACACGTTCTGTTATTACATGTATAGCCGGGTTGATCTTGGTATGCACATAGGTTTCATCCCAGGTAGTAAAAGGCGTTAAGCCTTTCATAATTTCGTGCTTAGCATCAACAACGGTCATCGGGAATTCGCCCGTTTTGTGTGTTTGGAACTGACCACCAATTAATTTAACCACTTCATCATTATTGCGGAAGCAGAACGACGCTGAGTGCAATGGAATAAAGCCTTTACCACTTTTTACAAAGGATAGCAGTGCTTCGGCTTGCGAATCTGTGATCCTATCGTAATTAGCGTACACAATAAGTCCGTCATATTTAGACAGCGTGTTATTGTTCAGGTCGTTAACATCAGTTGTATAGGTGATGTTAATACCACTTTTAAAATACTCTTTAGAAAGGATCTCCGCAAGTTTTTCTGAGTCGTGATTTTTAGGGGTGTGGCCTAAAAACAAAAGCTCCAACCTGTGCGGCCCCTCGCTTTTAATGAATGTACCTTTAAAGCTGACAACTGCCACCAGGCAGATCACAGCGATTGCAATGTATTTTTTCATGAAATGGTTAAAATTGGCTTATGCTAATAATTATATAGCTATAGAACAAATATGGACATCTAATCCGTTCTTTTTTTATCCAAAACCGACTGTATTTTGTCATTGATATACTATTTTAGTGCACATAAATGCAATAATAGCACATGAGGACCGCCATACATAAGCACTCAATACCTGATTCACAGATATTTACGGTGAAATATCTGGAGGAGCATTACTTTGACCCGGTTTGGCATTCGCATTCAGAATATCAGTTATTTGTACCCCTTGAAGGCACCGGAACCCGGTTTATAGGGGATAGTATCAAAAATTTTACACCCAACGAGTTGATTCTCATCGGATCAAACCTTCCGCATTTGTGGCGAAGCGACGAAACTTACTTTGAAAAAAACACGCCTTTAAAAGTAAGCGGTATTGTAATTTACCTGCAGGAGAGCTTTTTGGGTGAACATTTAATGGATAAGGACGAAATGGTGCAGCTGAGGAGCTTCTTCAAAAAATCATCGCGGGGATTAGAGTTTCATGGTAAGGTGCGCACCATGGTAATTGAAATGATGAAGGAACTTTTAACCCTTAGCGGCTTACCCGCCTTTATACATTTATTAAAAATATTGAATACGCTTGCCACTACCAAAGAACATAGCTTTATATCGCATAACGAATATATTGATCCTTTTAAAAAGGATGAAGCGGATAGAATGAGCAGTGTTTATGAGTATATATTGAAGAACTATCGCAAAAAAATACACCTTAATGAGTTGGCAGATCTGGTATGTATGACGCCGACCTCATTTAGCCGGTACTTTGCAGCTGCAAATAATAAGGGTTTTTCAAAATTTATTACTGAGCTGCGGGTTAAACATGCCTGTAAGCTGTTAACCGAAACAGAATTGAGTGTGGCCGCAATAGCCGAACGAACAGGCTTTAAAACGTTATCTAACTTTAACAAACATTTTAGGGATGAAATGAAGAAGAAGCCGACAGATTATAAAAAGGAGTTTTTGCAGATATTGAGTTAAGAAATCCCTATATCTCCACCAATATCAGCAAGTTAAAAGAGTTTGTCATTTCGAGCAATAGCGAGAAATCTATACACGCGTTGAGCCACAGGACTGGCTTGTGTATAGATCTCTCACTGCGTTCGAGATGACATTAGTTGTTTCGTATCTTAATCTATCCCCTTGCAGGAGACATTATAACTGCTTGCGCATTACATAATCGTTCATCCAATACGGGCCAATGGGTATGTCCTCTCCGTAAACTACTACAAAGCCCAGCTTTTCATAAAAAGACTTTGCCCGGTTGTAACGGTTAACGTTCAAATCAAGAATGTTTTTGCCGGCAGCTATTACATCGGCGCAAACTTTGTCTATTAACAACTTTCCGTAACCTTTACCCTGTGTTGATGGCAGGCAATACAGTTTATGCAATTTATAAATATCAGCATCTTCTTCGCGGGGCGAATAGCCTGCAAACGCAACGGGAACACCATCTTCTATCAGCAATAAATAAGTTTGTTGGCCTTGTGTTATTTGCGTTGTAATTTTTTCTGTCGAGTAGATCTCCGCCAGCATATAATCAAGTTGCTCCGGCGACAAAATTGGTGAGTAGGTTGGCCGCCAGATAGCATCAGCCAATTGGCGAATAGTTTCTACATCATCAACAGTTGCTGCGCGGATATCAGGCATAAATAAACTAATCTCTAATCAACTAAATATTAATGATTCTCTTCCTCGTCAACCGGTAATGTAGTATGATGAGCAGACTGGCCAATAGCAAAATACTCTTCCAGTTCGGCCAAAGTTGATGCATTGGTGGCCATATCTTTTATAATGCGGCCTTTTTCCATCAGCAGTATACGGTCGCACACATCAGTAACGTGGTTAAGGTCATGGCTGGATACAAGGGTAGTTACGCCCTGGCTTTTGTTAATGTCTTTAAGCAATTCCTTTAACCTGTACTGGGTGGTAGGATCAATATTAGCAAAAGGCTCATCCAGCATTAAAAACTGCGGCTTTTGCAACAGGCATGATATAATACCAACTTTGGTTTGATTACCTTTTGAAAGATCGCGGATGTACTTGCCTTTGTTAAGTATTTCGCCGTTAAAAAACTCGCCGAACCTGGCGATATACTCATCTACCTGTGGACGGCTTTGATCATGCAATCCACCAATAAAGTAAAAATACTCTTCGGGTGTAAGGTAATCAATCAAAAACCCTTCATCCAGGTAAGATGCGGTGTATTCCTTCCAATGCTCATTGCCGGCAACGGGTTTCCCTTCTGATAATACCTCGCCTGCTTCGGGCCTTATTAAATCAAGCATCATGCGGAACAAGGTGGTTTTACCCGCGCCGTTGTTACCTACCAGGCCAATACTTTCGCCTTTATTTATCTGCAACTGCGGCACGTTAACCACAATAACGCCATTATAAACTTTCTTAATATCTTTTACCTGTATCATATTATTTATTTCTAAAACCCTCGGTTATGGTATATTTTCTGTTATAAAAGTCCTGCACCAGCTTTTCGATCCAGAAATTCCTGGATAAAATACCCGCGATGCCTATAAGGGCCATAACAGCCAGCCCTACGTTTGCTAGATGCAACAGGCTAAATGGAATATAAATTAAATACGGCGCAAACATCAGTGGGAAAGAAAGTAACATCTGCGTGGCTCCCACCCCTTCCCAGTTAAAAGACGCGCCTTTGCTCAGATCAATACGTCGTGCGTTGCGGTTGGCAAAGTATAGTACTATGTAAATGTTTACCCCCAGGTTCCACAGGTACATTATAAAGTGGACAAGTACCGTACGCCATCCAAAATAGGCATACGGAGTTGTAAGCAGCAAGGCACATGTAGCCACCGCGGTAAAAAGCAGGAACTTAGCCTTTAAAAAATCTTTAAAGCTCACTTTGCTTACCATCAACCCATCAAAATGAGCTGCCTGCCAGCTGTATAGAAACTGCCCATAGCTAATGATGAAAAAACCCGTCATAAACATACCTACAAATACTTTAGGCCATTCAAAATGTGTAAAAGCAGGGTTTTTATAAAATATCAAGCCGTAAAACAAAAACACCGACGACATAATAAAGGCTGATCGTGGCCTCTTGTTACGCAGAATGAGTTTTATCTCGTTAGCTACCTGATCGCCAAGGGCCCCGAAACGATTGAGTATTGGATACTCAGTACTGGTTTTGTAGGATGCCTTTTTGCGCGACAGCTCTTCAAGGTAAAGGTTTTGCTTCAGGTAAATAAAGTTGAGCGTATACATGGCTGCAGCCATCGCTACCGGCACCACAGCCAATACCGGATATTTTAACAGGTTACCAAAAAATGAATAGGAAATTCCGCGGATATCATATAGGTGCCAAGCAAAATCGCCGGCAGTCAATAAGGCTAAAACAGCGGTTGAAATGAGAAATACCCAGCCGTTCAAATTGGCCTTTCGTTTAATATACAAAGCCAGGTAATTATTAAAAATGGCAATGCTTACAACAGCTATCATAAATGCCGAAGCAGCGCCCCACCCAGCATTGGGTCCAATGATCTTAATTATAAATGGAAAGAAAAGTATAAAGGGCCAAAAGTTAAAAAACGAAAATAATGCAGTAAAAGCCAGATATCCTACTATAACATTTTTCCTTACCGGCAGGTGGAGATAGGGCTGCACCCGCAACGTAGGCAGTTCTTGCAATTGCATACGTGATATGAGGTCAAAAATGAGGTAAAGCAGGATTATTCCGCAAAAGCTGACAATGATATCGCTGTTAGGAAATTTCCAAGCTAAAAACTTATCCATGAATATACCTATAGCGGATATTTCACCAAGAAGCAAAAATATAATTACGCCCATAAATATGCGCACACCTATACTTTTACCTGTATTTTTTGACCGCCAGAAGGCCTTTAGTTCATGCCTGAGGAAAATTGATATCATGAGGGATCAGTTTATATGGGCTTAAGGTACTAATATTTATACCTGTCTCCCCACAGTTTCTTTAACTTTTCTTTCGATTCCATTTCGCGCGAATTGTTACCGGGTTCGTAAATTTTTGTTCCCTTAATGGCATCAGGCAGAAAGTCAAGGTTCACAAAATTACCCTCATAGCTATGGGCGTATTTGTAATCCTTGCCGTAGCCAATGTTCTTCATCAATTTGGTTGGCGCATTACGCAGGTGCAGCGGCACGGGCAGATCGCCGGTTTGTTTTACCAAACTAAGCGCGGTGCCTATAGCGGTAGTGGCCGAATTGCTTTTTGCCGATGTAGCCAGGTAAATAGCCGTTTGCGACAATATCAATTGCGACTCGGGCATGCCAATTACATTCACCGAATTAAAGCAGGCCTGTGCCAGCAGCAAGGCGTTGGGGTTAGCATTGCCAATATCCTCGGATGACAATATCAGCATGCGGCGGGCTATAAACAGCGGGTCTTCGCCTCCAGCTATCATACGGGCCAGCCAGTAAACAGCACCGTTGGGGTCGCTGCCCCGCATTGATTTTATGAAGGCCGAAATGATATCATAATGCTGCTCGCCGGCCTTATCATACAGCGCCATGTTTTGCTGCACATGGTCTAGCACCACTTTATTATTTATCTCTATGCTTTTGCCGGATATGGCATTTACCAGCAGTTCAAATATATTGAGCAGCTTGCGGGCATCGCCGCCGGAGAGGCGCAGCAGGGCCTCATTCTCTTTTATGCTGATCTTCTTCTTTTTCAACACCTCGTCTTCGCGCATGGCTTTGTCCAGCAGGCCCATCAGGTCATCCTCCTCCAGATGCTGTAAAATGTAAACCTGGCATCGCGACAGCAAAGCGGAGATCACTTCAAACGAAGGGTTCTCTGTAGTAGCGCCTATCAGCGTAACTATACCCCGCTCAACCGCGCCCAGCAACGAGTCTTGCTGCGATTTGGAGAAGCGGTGGATCTCATCAATGAACAGCACGGGTAACGTATGGCCCTCATCTCGTAGCCGCGTGGCCGTTTCAATCACCTCGCGGATGTCTTTAACGCCCGAGTTGATAGCACTAAGCGAGAAGAATGGCCGGTCCTGCGTTTGAGAAATAATGTAAGCCAGCGTGGTTTTACCCACGCCCGGCGGCCCCCAAAACAGCATGGAAGGCAGCACACCACTCTCAATGGCTTTACGTAAAACCGCGCCCTGCCCCACCAAATGTTGCTGACCAACATAGTCATCAAGGGTTTTGGGGCGCATGCGTTCGGCTAATGGCGGCAGATTGTTCATATTGGTAAAATTAGCAGATGTTATTACCAAATCCTAAAAAAGTTAGCAGATAACGTGTTGCAGAAAAACAGGCAACACTTTGCAACACTTGCAACAGCATTTTTTGCAAGTATTTGAAATGTAATGTTTTACAACTATTGTAAGTTTAAACATGCAACACTTTGCAACAGACATATTCGTATGGGAATTTAGCTATAGAAATTCATTAAATAATTGATATACAATAATTTATAAATTGCCAATTTTGACGTAGTGCCTGCAACACTTTTTAAACATAACCGAATTTATTTTGTAGGTTAGTTCTATTAAACACTCCTGTATGCCTGAATATCTAAACTCCTTTATTCACCTGGTATTTATTGGCTTTGTGGCGCTGTTCCCGGTGGTTAACCCGGTTGGTACGGCGTTTATTGTTAATCCTTATTTCACCTCGCTTTCGCGCAAAGAGCGCCTTAACGCGGTAAAAATGATAACCTTTTACGCCTTTTTAATTTGCACCATTACTTTACTGATCGGGCATTGGATACTGGAAATGTTTGGCATCTCTATCCCCATTATTCAACTTGCGGGCGGTATTATGATGTGTAAAATAGGCTGGGAGTCGCTGGCATCTGATGGTGACGATGTAAAGAAAACACCCACAACACAAACCAACGATGTTAACGTTGAACACTTTAGCGCCATAGAGGGAAAGTTATTTTTCCCAATAACCTTCCCCATGACCACCGGCGCGGGTACTATTGCCGTGCTGTTTACCTTAAGTGCTAACGGTGCCGACAAATCATTCAATAATTACATGCTTAATATTGGCGCATTGCTGATATCTGTAATTGGGATCTGCATACTGATATTTATATTTTTCGCTAACACCAAACGGCTCATCAACTACATAGGCTCCAGCAACGAGAAGATCATTAACCGTTTAATGGCCTTTTTAATATTTTGTGTGGGCTTGCAGATAGCTTCAGGAGGGATTATAAATTTGGTAAAAGCGCATTTTAACTAGTTTTACATTTAGTAAACCTTATTAATCCTATATAATGACCGGACAAGAAGAAATGCTGTGGCAGCGCATACAACACTTTCAACTGGATGAACCTGGCACCGCATTTAAATTTTCAGACCGTTTAGCGCGCGAAAACGGCTGGAGTTTGGTTTATGCCAAACGGGTTATTGAGGAGTATAAACGGTTCATTTTTTTATGTTGTGTTAGCGACCGTGGCGTTACACCTTCTGACCCTGTTGACCAGGCCTGGCACCTGCACCTTACTTTTACCCGATCGTATTGGATAGATCTTTGCAAAAATACGCTGCAAAAAGATATTCATCACAATCCAACTAAAGGAGGTGAAACCGAGGCGAAAAAATTTGACGGATACTACACTTTCTCACATCAGTTTTATACAGAAAAATTCGGTAACAACCCTCCTTCGGATATTTGGCAGGATAACCACACGCGTTTTAGCGATATTAATTTTAAGCGTGTTAACTTAAGTAGGTACTGGCTGCTCCCTAAACCAAAATTTTCGCTTAAGATCGCGGTGCTTGCATTAGTTGTGTTTTCGTCAGCATTGTTTATTCAAGCGTCGTCAACAGATTATATAATATATATTATAACGGGAATAGCAGCTTTTTTTATTTTTTCCCAATTAAAGGACAACAATGGTAACAGCGGCTGCGGCACCGGATCGGGCTGCAGCAACAATTATAACGATAGTTCACACCACTCAGACGGCCACCATGGCGATGGTGACAGTAGCGGCTGCAATAGCGGTTGCAGCGGTTGTTCCGGATCAGGTTGCAGCGGCTGTGGTGGTGGCGGCGACTAACTTGTTAGCCTTTGTCTGCTAGCTTGATAGTGAAATTAATTGCTGTATCAAATGCTAATTAAGCACAAAGTTTGCCGTAAAGTACTGCTTAACATACACCGTATCCCTTATATTGGAAAATGCAAAGGCAGGCAGGCGGATAATCTTAGCTTCAATCAGCCATTTTGCTTTGTCTGCTGCTACACCGGGGGTGGTATTTACGCCCGTTACTTTACCACCAATGGGCATCATTTCAATCAAATTGCAATTGGCGCATAAGTCAAGCACTTTTATTTTACCTGCCTCTATATCGGCGGTGTTCAGTTCAAAACTATTGCCTTGCATTGGCGCTTTTAAAAACATTTTCTGTGTAACAGGCCCTTTTTTAACTTCGCTCCAAAAAATGCGATAAGCGCCGCTTGTAAAATTATAACCGGGAATCACCAGGTCTGCGCTTTCTGTAAACAGAAACTGGCAGCCGGTGCAGTTGGTCAGCTCGGGCTGGGGGTTGTTGTTCTTGTCGTTACAGGCGGTAAACAAGGCCATGCCTGCAAATAATAGCGTAATGCGATAGATAAAAGTTTTCATTTGCGTTTTAGTTTTGCTGATGAAACGAGGAAGGTGATTGCTATCGCTACAGGGGGCAATGTTATGTTTATGTTAAGAAAGAGACTGTAAATAGTTGTCATTGCGAGGTACGAAGCAATCGCGAAATTTGCATGCGGGCTTTTCTACTTGCGATTGCTTCGTACCTCGCAATTGTAAAGGTCAGATAATTCGGTAACAGATTAGCTTTACAAACCAAAGCTAAGAGTTATGC